>NZ_CP093443.1:2773111-3466389 GCF_026168515.1 Brevibacterium spongiae
GTGGGGTTACGGTGTCGTCGCCATTGAGACCGCTGCGGGCAAGGCCGAGTACATGGATCGGCAGAAGGAGTTCTCGAACAGGGCGCAGGGGCTGCGGCGTCGGCTGCTCGATGCTCTGGCCGCCGCCGGAATCCATCCGCGCTGACGTTGGAGCCCATCCGCGCTGAGGCTGCGCCACAACCCGGACACGCTGTCTCCTGCCTGACCACACCGCTTACGATGTGCCGTATGCGCGCCATCGTCTTCGACCAATTCTCCGTCCGCCCTCAGCTGCTCGACATCGACGCTCCAACCGCACCTGATGCGGGAGTCGTCATCGACGTCGAAGCCACCGGAGTCTGCCGCAGCGATCATCATGCCTGGTCAGGACACGATTCGACGATCACCCTGCCGCACGTCCCCGGGCATGAGCTCGTCGGTCGGATCGCCTCGGCGGGGGCGGCGGTCACTGGCTTCACCGTCGGTCAGAGGGTGACGGTGCCCTTCGTCTGCGGGTGCGGAACGTGCCGGTGGTGCGTCTCGGGAAATGCGCAGGTCTGCCCGAATCAGACACAGCCTGGCTTCACACATTTCGGGTCGTGGGCCGATCAGGTCGTCATCCACAATGCCGATGCGAACCTCGTGGCCGTTCCCGAGGACCTGCCCGCAGCGGCGGTCGTCGGGCTCGGCTGCCGGTTCGCCACGGCCTTCCACGGACTGCGCACGCGTGCTCGACTGGCCGCCGGTGAGACGGTGGCCGTGTTCGGCTGCGGCGGGGTGGGGCTGTCGGCGATCATTATCGCCCATGCTCTCGGCGCGAAGGTCGTGGCCGTCGATGTCAGCGATGCCGCACTGGCCTCTGCTCGAGACCTCGGTGCCGCACAGTGCGTCAATGCCCGCGATCTCGACCCCGATGCGCTGAGCGCCGAGGTGGTCGCGCAGTTCGCGTCGACCAACCCGGACGGGGTGGACGTGACCGTCGACGCCCTGGGACGGGCGGACACGATCCGGGCGGCGATCGGGGCCTTGGCTCCTCTCGGTCGGCACGTGCAGATCGGGCTGCTGCCGGACGAACCGGTCGTCGATGTGCCGCGGGTGATCGCGCTCGAGCTCAGTGTGCTCGGCTCGCACGGGATGGCTGCTGCGGACTATCCGGAGCTCGTCGACCTTGTCGTCGACGGCCGACTGCGCCCGCAGGATCTCGTCACGAACGTCATCGGGCTCGATGAGGCGCCGGCGGCGATGGAGGCGATGAACACCCCGGCCGGTGCAGCCGGGATGACGATCATCGACCTGGCGCGGTAGCGGTCAGGCTGGGCGGCAGTCGGGCCGGCCAGGTGGCCGTCGGACTCGCGCAGTAACCGTCAGACCGGCACGACTCGGTCCTCAGACCATGACGGCGAGGACAACCGAGTTCTCCTGCCCGGCCCAACGGCCCAGCAGCAGGCCGCCTTCGGAGCTTTCGACGGGTGAGTCAAGGTTGAGCTGGTAGAGCATCTCCACGTCACCGGCACCGGACAGCGGTCCGGTCCCGAAGGCGTGGGCCACCTCGGTGATCTCTTCTCCGCGGTTTCCGGCATCGTCGACGCGGTACTGTTTGGCCGAGGTTCCGGCGGTGGCGATCGCATCGTCGAGGCGCTGCCGGAACACCGGGTCGCCCATCCCGGCATAGACCCAGCGCTTGCCGAGGATGGAGTGCTCCATATTCGCGACGAATGCATCGTCGGCACCGTCGAGCGGTGCCCCGCGGTAGCTCAGCGGGACCTGGAGGTATGTGTCACCGCTGCGGACGATGTGGACCTCGAGCCCGACCTCACCGGCCGGGTCATCGAAGCGGTAGGACGTGACCTGCTCCAGCGGGTTCGAGGTGAGGTCGAGGTCGCTCGCCCAGTCCTGTTCGGCCACCCATTCGGTGACGACATCGAGTTTGCCGGGGTTGAGCTGAGCTGCGTAGATATCGGCCATGACGGTTCCTCCTGGTGTCTGGGGTCGGATCCCCGACTTCGGCGTCGGGGATGTTCGTAGCGGGTCGGTCAGGCCTTGCGCGTGCCGGGGATCCATTCGCCGTCGACGACTTCGTAGTCGGCGAAGACTGCGGGAGCCTCTTCGCGCATCACCTCACCGATCTTGTTGAAGATGAGGCGGATCTCCTCCTCGGCGCCCTTGGCCGTGCGCATCTCAACGACGTGACGCAGGGACCGCAGGTTCGCGGTGTAGACGATGCCGGTGGCCAGGCCCTCGGGGGCGAAGCGGCGCATGAACGAGGTCATGTGCTTCTTGTGGGAGAACTTCGTGCCCTCCTCGTCGAGTTCGAAGTGCTCGGCCATCCACTTCTGGTGCTCTTCGAGCGTGTCGAGGACCTTGAGGCTGCGCTCCATGAGCTCGGGGTCTTCGCGTGCCCACTCCGGGAACCAGAACGGAATGTCGGACAGGCGGACGTAGCGCAGGGATTCCTGCGAGAAGGCCGATCCCGCACGGTGGCGGATGAGCTCGTGGGTGAGCACGCGGGAGACGTTGTGGAGGACGAAAGTGAAGTTCGCGTGTTCGAGCACGGACCCGTGCTGGGACTTCACGACATTGCCCAGATACTGGGCGGAATCGGTGCGCACCCGTGAGACGTTCGGGTTGAGTCCCGGCTCCCACGACCGGTAGCACATGCGTCCGGAGAACTCGAGAAGATCCTCGGCGTCGGGAGATTCCGCATCTTCGACCCGGTCCGCCCAGGACGATCCGCCGACCTCGTCGAGGTAAGTCCTCATCGCCTCCCAATCGATGCTGGGCTTGGCGAGCAGTTCAACGGACGGTTCGACCTGGCGCATGGCTCTCCTTGAGAAGGCGACGTGTTTGACTCCCAATCCTACAGACCCAACGAGCGTGATTCGTCGGCCGGCCCGTGTCGATTTTCTCCCCGGTTCACCCGTCGATATCGACGGCCCTGACCCGGCGGAGTTCGTCGAGGATCCGCAGCGTACCGAACTCGTCCACGACGAAAGCCTGCGCGTCCTCGGCTTCGACTATCACCGAGGTGGCTCTGCCGTCCTCGTACACGACCGCGGCATGGTCATCGATGGCGGTCCCCGGGCTGGGCAGGCTCCCATCGGCGATCCACCGGAGGAAGGATTCCTCCCGGCCGGGTTCGCTGTGGAAATGCGGGCAGGTGCTGCCGGTGAGGAACCCGAGCCCGTCCGTCAGTGGGGCCAACGGGCCGAATGAGTCCGTCGAGGAGGCCTCGAACCAGCAGTTGGCACCCGCGCTGATGCCCGCGAGGATCGTTCCGCCGGCCGCGGCACGGCGCAAGACCTCGTCGACTCTGTGCCGGCGCCACAGGCTGAGCAGGTTCGCCGTCGATCCACCGCCGACGTAGATGAGGTCCATGCCTTCGAGAATGCCCGGGTCCTGGTAGTCCCACGGGCTCTGCCCGAACAGGGAGAGGACGTGGGTCTGCGCCCGGCCCGCGAATGCCGCTTCGAAGCGCTCGATGTAGTCGCGGCTGTCGCCGGATGCCGTGGGCACGAAGCAGACCCGCGGGAGCGCGGCGGCGGCATCCTCGACTGCGGCATCCTCGGACACGGAGCCGTTACGTGAGCGGCGATTGCGGGCCATCCGCAGGAGTGCATCGTCGATGGCCGACTCTCCGGTCTCCGACATCGAGAACCCGCCCCCGCCGAGGGCGACGATCGTGCCGCGAAACTGACCGACCGCCTCGGCGATGTCTGCGGCGGGTGCCAATGTCGTGTCATCCCGCGGCGCGGTACGCGCCGAATCCGCCGTCACGGGACCCGGTGCGTCCATTTCTCTGTGCCGAACTTCTCGTCGACGAGTTCCTGCGCCCGTTGCAGCTCGGCGTCGGTGTATGTGCCGTAGGTGGCTCCGTATCGGGTGGCGAAGGTGTCGGCCATGACGTCGATGATGTCCTTGCGGGCTTCACCGGTCTGGCTGCGCAGCGGATCGACGCGCTTCTTCGCGCTTGCCACGCCTTTGTCGGAGATCTTGGCCTCGCCGATGCGCAGGACTTCGACCATCTTGTCGGCGTCGATGTCGTAGCTCATCGTGGCGTGATGGAGCAGTGTGCCGTCGCGCATCCGCTTCTGTGCCGCACCGCCGATCTTTCCGCCGGTCGAGGAGATGTCGTTGATCGGTTTGTAGAAGGCTTCGACGCCGAGGGACTTCAGCGCTGCGAGCACCCATTGGTCGAGGAAGACGTAGGACTCTTCATAGTCGAGACCGGCGACGAGGGCGGGCGGGACGAACATTGAGTAGGTGATGCAGTTGCCGCCCTCCATGAACATGGCTCCGCCGCCGGAGATGCGGCGCACAACCTGCACGTCGTGCTTGTCCACACCTTCGGGGCGCAGTTCGTTGACATAGGACTGGAAGGCGCCGATGACAGTTGCGGTGTCGTCCCATTCCCAGAACCGCAGGGTCGGTTGGCGGCGACCGGCCGCGACCTCCTCGAGCAGCACCTGGTCGAGGGCGACGTTGAGTTGGGTGGGCAGCACTTCGCCGCGGATGACCTGCCAGTCGAAGTCGGTGAAGTTCGCGGCCGAACCGAGGGCACGGCGGACGACCGTGGCGATATCGGCAGTGGAGAACCCGTGCATCGCCAGTTCCGAACCGTAGCCTGCCAGCGCCTCGTCGAGGCGTCCGCGCAGGACTGCATTGTCGGCGTTGACACTGGCGCCGACGAGTGCCGGGGCAAGGTCGAAGTACGCTTCTTCCGGTTCGAGGAAGAAGTCGCCGGAGATCTTCACCTCGGTGATGGTCTTGCCATCTGTCACTACGTCGGCGACGACGAGTTTGCCGCCGATGACCTTGTATTCCCCGTGGAAGTGCTGTGCTTCGTTCGTCATGTCTCCAACCTACTCCCCTGTCAGTGCGTTCCACAGAAAGCGGTAGCTCAGTGCCCTGGTGAACGCCGTCTGCTCATTGTCGGAAGCGGCCGAGTGTCCACCTTCGGTGTCTTCGAAGAACCACACGTCGTCGATCCCCATTGACTGCATCCGGGCGGTCATCTTCCGTGCCTGGACCGGTCCGACACGGTCATCGGAGGTTGCCGTCCAGAACAGCACCGGCGGGTAGATTCGGCCCTCTTCAAGGAGGTGGTAAGGGGAGAAGTTCTTGATGAACTCCCAGTCCTCGGGCACATCCGGATCACCGTATTCGGCCTTCCACGAGTAGCCGGCGCTGAGCTTCGTGTACCGGGCCATGTCGAGCAGCGGGACGCCGCAGGAGACTGCACCGAAGAGTTCGGGGTACTGGGTGAGCATGTTGCCCACGAGCAGTCCGCCGTTGGAGCCGCCGGCACAGGCCAGGCGCTGCGGACTCGTCACCCCGCGATCGATGAGGTCGCGAGCGACGGCCGAGTAGTCCTCATAGCAGCGCATCCGGTTCTCCCGCATCGCCGAGGTGTGCCACTCGGGTCCGTACTCGCCTCCACCGCGGATATTGGCCAACACGTAGACCCCACGTCGACGCGTGCAGCCGTTGGTGGTGCGGCCCAGCCAGCCGAGGCCGACGACGGGCGAGTAGCCGGGGGTGCGGCTCACTTCGAAACCGCCGTAGCCATCGAGCAGCGTGGGGTTGGCTCCGTCGAGGATGATATCGGCAGCTGCGATCTGGAAGTACGGGATCTTCGTTCCGTCCGCACTGGTGGCGAAGTGCTGTTCGACGCTCAGCCCTTCGGTCGGGAACAATGCGGGGGCAGTCTTGACCACCTCGGCGACGGGACTTTCGCGGGTATCGATCGAGGCCGTCCCGTCGGGGTGCTCACTGGTCGCGCCGGTCGAATCCGCGCCGGCCGCTCCCGCCGAAACCGTTCCCAGTGTCCCGTACGACAGGGTCGAGGGAGTGAGGAAACCGGTGCTGACCATCCAGTAGTCATTGGCCGTGGCCGGATCGAACTTGTCGACCGAGCCGAGGCCGACCATGTGATTGGCGGGAACTCCCGGCAGGGCGGACTCGGCGAAGTCGTTGTTCAGGTCGAGCACGGTGAGCTTCGACTGCACGTCGGAGAGCAGCTCGAGCACGAGGTAGTCGCGGGTGAAGGTGAAGGACTGCAGTGAGGTGTGGGCGTCAGGAGCGAAGATCACGCGTGGGGTGATGTCGCCGTTCTTGACCGCCGCGACGTCGGCGACTGCGAGCCCGCCGGCGGGCACCTCGGTGGTGGCAGTGTGCCAGCTCGACTGGGGACGGAAGAGCATGAGGTCGCGTTCGAAGCCGACCTCGACATCGGTGGGCACATCGACGCAGGTGAGCGTGCCGGCCCATGTTTCCGGGTCAGAAGACAATGTCTGCTCGGCGGTTCGGATGTCGTCGAGGTCGAGGTAGCTCACCCGGGAATTGAAGAAGTCGAGGGCGTCGACGATGACGGCGCGGTCCGTGGTCTCGGCACCTGGGCGAACGTCGCTGCCGACGAAGATGGCGACGTGGTCGCGGGGCACCTCGGCGACGATCGGGGCCTCGGTTACGGCCTGTCCGCGTGTGAGCACTCGAGCTTGGCGGGGGTAGGACGAGGTGGTCAGCGAATCGGCGTCGGTCTCGGTGGCCACGAGCAGGGTGTCGTCGTCGAGCCAGGCCAGGCGGGTCTTCGCAGCGGGGATGTCGAATCCGCCGTCGACGAAGGCTCTGTCGTCGAGGTCGAATTCGCGGACCCGGTGCGAGTCTCCTCCGTCCGGGGAGAGCAGTACCAGTGCGCGGCGGTTGTCGCTGCGACGGACCATGGCACCGGACCAGACCCAGGCGGTGTCTTCGCGGGCGGCAAGTTCGTCGAGATCGAGCAGCACATCCCAGTCGGGCTCCGCGGTGCGGTAGCTGTCCCAGGTGGTGCGTCGCCACAGGCCTTTGGGATTGGTTTTGTCGCGCCAGAAGTTATAGAGGTGGTCGCCGCGCTTGGTGACCATCGGGATCCGGTCATCGGAATCCAGTGCCGTGCGCAGATCTCCGGCGATGGCGTCGAAGAGCCCGTCCTGGAATCGTTCGAGCGTCCGAGCGTTCTGGTCTTTGACCCAGGCAATCTGCTCGTCACCGTAGATGTCTTCCAGCCAGAGGTTCTCGTCCTCGGGCAACTCAGCGCTCGTCGTCGGGGCTGTCAGTGTGGGGTCTTCTTCACGCATGGCCCCATCCTAGTCACCACGGCTGACGTGGCGGATTCGCGTCAGGCATCCTGTGCATCACCAGGCCGGGGCGACCGTTGGGTGCTTCAGGACCGTGCCCGAGTTCGGTGAACCCGAGACTCTGGTAGAGGCGGCGGGCGGGGCTGTCGATGTCGTCGGTCTGCAGCCAGCATCCATACCCTGCGACCGCATGCAGCCATGCCTGGAGAGTGCGCCGTCCGATTCCCTGCTCGCGGCGTTCCGGGTCTCGGGCGAGGAGGTTGAGGGCGAAGGTCGATTCGAGTTCGACGCAGCGTTCACCGAGACTTCTCTGCAGGTCGAATGCCCATGGATACTTCTGCTCTTCCCACTTCCAATGGTGGCCATAGGCGAAGGCGGTCAGTCGTCCGTCGGCTTGGTTGCGCGCCAGCGCCATCACGACCTGCCCCTTTTGGACAGAGACTTCGTAGACATCGGCGAACAGCGCTGCGAATTTGGGATCTTCGTTCAGCGGGGGTTCTGCGGCGGCTGCGCCGTAGATGGCTTCGACTTCTTCCCGCGGCGGCAGCACACCGGCAACGCCAGGCCCCGAAGTTACGCCTTGCCAGCGGGGTCCCAGTCCCATCGGGAGTCCCCACACCACTTCGACCACCGTTGCGCTGGGCTGTCTGCCAGGCTCCGGTTGCCCGCTGAAGGCGTTCATGGCCAACACTCTAGAGCAGTGGTGAGACGAACAGTTGAACTTTCGGTGACGACCCGTCGCCCCTTCTCCTCACCGGAAACCTGCGTGATCGAGGATTCCGGTGAGGAGCTGTTCTTCGGCAGAGCTCAACGGCTCATCATCGGCGTCATAGACGTCGACTCCGATGCGGGTGCCGCCGATGACGACGGTCGATGGTTGTGTGGTTCGGCGGATCGACCGCCATGGGAGCAGCACCTGAATCGGTTTGTCTCTGTGCGTTGGTCGTTCCGGACTGCTGCTCGGTGGCGGTGGTTCGGGCTGGTTCCCCGGCGCTGGTGGTTCGCGTCGCCTCCGCGGCGACGGTTGCTCCGGCTGGCTCCCCGGCGGCGGTGGTTCGGGCCGGTTCCCCGGCGGCGCGGTCGTTTCTGCCACGACCTCACCGTGGACGAGCCCCGGGTCGGGGCCGCTGATCGGTTTGGTCCGCGCGCGGTAGTGGTGACCGGTGGGAGTGATCACTTCGAGCGCATCCGGGGTCGCATTGTGGCGCCATCCCATGAGTTCTTTCGCATAGTTGCAGGCGGCGCAGAGACCTGACGAGTTGTCCCAATCCGTTTCACCGCCGGACGCGAACGAGTCGGCGTGATCGGCGTGCTTGATGGGCGCTTCGCACCAGGGCGAGCGGCAGACGTCGTCGCGGAAGGTGACCATGCGCCGGAGCAGGCCCGAGAACTCCCTCCGACGGGAGTCCATCCGCACGAGCTGGCCGTCGGATGGGCGGGTGTAGAGCCTGCGAACGAACATCGCGGCGTCGCTCTCGGTCACGAAGTCCCTGGCCGACTGCGCGGGGATCGGACCGACGCCCGGGAACCATGCCGGGTCGTTCCCTGCCTCGAACAGACTGCTCGCCTGCATGATCAGGTGGATTTCCGTGGGCACAGCAGCTGCCGTCTCCTGCCCGGTCAGACGTTCGACCAGGAGGTCCGCGGTGATCTGATTCTGTGTCCGACCGTCTGCTTCACCTGTCGCGATGAGACTCTGCGCGGCCTTCTGCAGGTTGGAGTAGGCGGCAACAGCCTGCGGCATCGGCAGCAACGCGGTCAGGTAGGCCATGTTTCCCGGTGCTGGGCGCACGGTCACAGTGCGCTCTTCGATGCGGCGCTCGAGATGCTCGACCGCGGCTTTCTGGTCAAGCTTCTGTGCCAGTGCCCGCACTTCGTTCCCGAGTCGCCTGACTCCCACCTCGGGGAGGCGTTCGGCCATGCGTTCGTCGAGCTCGTGCTTCTTCTCGCGAGGCAGCCAGTCGGATTCCTTCACGACGACGCGGGCCTTCTCTTCCGAGATGTCGCCGCCCTTCATCGCCGCATAGGTGCGGGGCAGATCCATGAGCAGAGTGCGCGAGAACTTCAGCAGTCCGTCACCACGGTAGCGGGAGACCTTTCTCGCAAGGCCGACTTCGGCCCCGACACCGAGTCCCTGCTTTCTGCTCGCGACTCCGTCTTCGGCTTCGCGGTTCCGTCGGAGCATGTCGAAGGTCAGAGTCTCCCGAGCCTGCGCAGCCGCGCTTGCCGAGGTCAGTTCTTCCAACGCCGTGATCCGGTCGATGGCCTCTTCCTCGGTCGTTGCCGGGGGCAGTTCGGACAGGCTCGTGCGCCACCGACGGATCTCGGTGAGTACGTTCGGAACCTGCTCTGCTTCCATGACAAAAACTCTACAGGGAGGCACTGACACGACTTTTCCAGTACATGTATCCCCAGGTCAGGCGCTTAACCAGACACCCGCACGGCCACTCCGGCCGCGTCGATCAGCTCAGTTCTTCGCCGGTTGTCTCTCGGGCGAGGAAGATCATGAGCAGCACCGCGGCGATGACGAGCACTCCGGTGAGGATGAACGTCAGGGTGAGACCGAGAACCGGCCACATGAAGGCCCCGAACACGATCGGGGCGATGCCCGTGGCCAGTCTCGACGCCGCTGAGGCCCAGCCGAACCCCGAACCCCGCAGCCGTGTCGGGTAGAGCTCGGAGACGTAGGTGTACAGGGTTGGGATCGCGATCTGGATGACGAATCCGAACCCGATGATCGCCGCCTTCGCCGCAAAAGTGAGTTCGGCTCCGGACGCTTCGATGAACACCGCGGCCCCAACGAGGAGCGCCGCCGCAAGGATCGAGGAGAACCCGAGCACTGCCTTGCGCCCGAATCTTTCGACGATGAGGGCGGAGACGATCACGCCGAGGATGCCGACCGCGGTCATCGATCCCGTCACGAGGAACGCCGCCTGATCGGCCAGGCCCTGCTTCTTGAGGATTCCGGGCAGCCATGTCAGTGCCGCGTAGTAGACAAGAAGGACGGACACGAACAGCGACCACGAGACGAGAGTCGTCTTCGCCGAGTGCTGCCACAGCTGCACGAGCTGGCCGCTGGCGGCACGCAGCTGCCGACTGACCTTGGGGTCGGCCTGGCCTTCGGGTCGGGCACCGTCGCCTGTCCCGACGTGCGACGTCGGTGCCGGTGCCTGTGTCGGTGCTGGTGCCTGTGCCGGTGCCGGCGTTTCATGGGTCCACTCGCGAACATCCGCGCCGGTGCGTTCGACGAGTCGAGCGATGACGGCGTCGGCTTCCTGGTACCGGCCGACCGAAGCGAGGTAGAGAGGAGATTCCGGAATCCCGAAGCGCACCGCCACGGTCAGCAGGGCCGGGACGATCATGATGAGCATGATCAGTCGCCAATCGCCGAATTCCAGCAGATAGGCGGAGACGAATGCGCACAGAGATGCACCGATCGGCCACCATCCGTCCATAGCGGTGAGCACGCGACCGCGGTGGCGGCTGGGCGTGAACTCCCCGACGAGTGCGTAGTCGACGGGGATGCATCCGCCGAGCCCGAATCCGGCGAGGAACCGGAAGAGGATGAACCACCCGTAGGCGGGGGCGAATGCCCCGGCGACGGTGAAGATCGAGAAGACGAGGAGAGTGAGGGTGAATGCCTTCTTCCGTCCGATGACATCGGCGATGCCGCCCCAGATGAACGCACCGAGAGCCATGCCGATGAGGTTGGCCGTCGCGATCCATGCGGCCTCGCCGACGTTCAGATCCCAGTAGTCGCTGAGCAGCGGGATGAGGAATCCGTTGAGGGCGACGTCCCAGGCGTCGAACATGAAACCCAGCCCGCCGATGATGAAGATGGCACCCTGAGTGCGCCATTTCCACGGCAGGTGAGCGATGACTTCGGAGGCTGTCGGAACCGACGCCGAGGTGGTCGTGTGCACGGGGACACAATACCTCAATTAACGCACAATTGAGTAAATCAGTCGCACTGCAGGACGCACAGCCCCCGCAACCACCCATAACCCCGCGACAGCAGAAGGGCCGGACACTGCAATCGTCGCAGCATCCGGCCCCCTGTCAGCCCGAACCCAGAAGTGTCAGCTTGGAATCACCCCGGAGGCCTCAGGCCAGGCGGACCATCCAGTTATTCTTGTCCTCGGCGCGCCCGTACTGGATGTCGAGCAGCGTCTTGCGGAACTCCATGGTCTTCTCACCGGGCTTTTCGCCGTGGTCGATCGTGTATTCGCTGCCGACGACTCGGCCGATCGGCGTCACAACTGCAGCGGTGCCGCAGGCGAAGGCTTCGACGATGTCGCCGTTGGCGGCGCCCTCGCGCCACTCATCGATCGTCAGCTTCCGCTCTTCAGGCTCGAGCCCCAGCTCGGGAGCCAGGTCGAGCAGGGAACGACGAGTCACGCCGTCGAGGATCGAATCGCCGAGAGCCGGGGTGAGCAGGCGCCCGTCCTTGGTCACGAGCATGAGGTTCATTCCACCGAGCTCCTCGATGTACTTGCCCTCGGCTGCATCGGTGAACAGCACCTGCTGGCAGCCCTGAGCCGCTGCCTCGTTCTGCGCAGCCAGCGAGGCCGCGTAGTTTCCGCCGCACTTGGCGAATCCGGTGCCTCCGGCGCCCGCACGGTTGAAGTTCCGCGACAGCCAGATCGAGACGGGCTCGATGCCGCCCGAGAAGTACGGTCCGGCGGGGCTGGCGATGACGTAGTAGTCGACCTCATGGCTGGAGCGCACACCCAGGAACCGTTCGGTGGCCACCATGAACGGGCGCAGGTACAGGCTCGATTCATCGGCCTCGGATTCCGGAGTGGGCACCCACTGCTGGTCGAGTGAGACCAGGGCCTTGATCGAGTCGATGAAGTCGGATTCCGAGATCTGCGGCAGTGCAAGACGCTCGGCGGACTTGTTGATGCGCGCGGCATTGCGCTCAGGACGGAACGTCCACACCGAACCGTCCGCGTGACGGTAGGCCTTCATCCCCTCGAAGATCTCCTGCGCGTAGTGGAACACTGCAGCAGCGGGGTCGAGGACCAGCGGTCCGTAGGGACGGACCTCGTGTCCGTGCCAGCCGTCATCGAGGGTGTACCTGACATGCGCCATGTGATCGGTGAAGTACAGCCCGAAACCGGGGTCCTTCTTGATGTCCTCGCGCACCAGCTCGGGTTGCGGCTGGACATTCTTGAGAACGGCAAACTCAGTCATTAGAACTCTTTTCTCATTTGTGATGAGTGACACTGTCAGGGTAGTCCATCACCCCGGCGCTCGTCGCACCGGGGTGATGGCTTCATCGTCCCTGCAGTCGGGGATATTCGTCGCTCGGTTCCGCACCTCGCCGAGGCGGTCGCGGCGTTCACGATAATGCCGCCGACCGCGGTGATCGTCCTATCGGGGCGGGACCTCAGCCCAGCCGTGCTGCGATCGCGTCGCCCACCTCGGCGGTGGTCCGCTTCGTTCCGTCACGTTCGGCGAGGTCGGCTTCGACGGCCGCCTCGATCGACTTCGCCACGACGTCGAGTCCGAGGTGGGAGGCCATGAGGGCTCCCGAGAGGATCGATGCCGTGGGGTCGGCGATCTGCTGACCTGCGATGTCAGGAGCCGATCCGTGGATGGGCTCGAACAGGCTGGGCGCCGTGCCTTCGACGTTGAGGTTGCCCGAGGCGGCCAAGCCGATTCCGCCGGTCACCGCAGCAGCCAGGTCGGTGAGGATGTCGCCGAAGAGGTTGTCGGTGACGATGACGTCGTACCGACTCGGGTCCGTGACCATGTAGATCGTGCACGCATCGGTGTGCTCGTAGTTGACGGCCACCTCGGGGTATTCCTGCCCGACCTTCTCGACGACGCGACGCCACAGATGCCCTGCATGGACCATGACATTGTGCTTGTGGACGTAGGTGAGCTTCTTGTTCCGCGACTGCGCACGCTCGAAGGCATCGCGCACGGCGCGCTCGACTCCGTACCAGGTGTTGACCGAGACCTCGGTTGCGACCTCCTGCGGGGTGTCGGTGCGCACCGATCCGCCCGATCCCGTATAGGAGCCTTCGGTCCCCTCGCGGACGACGACGAAGTCGATCTCGCCGGGATTCGCCAGCGGACTCGTCACTCCGGAGAACAGCTTCGAGGGCCGCAGGTTGACGGCATGGCTGAGCCCGAAGCGCATCTTGAGGATGACTCCGCGCTCGAGCACGCCCGAAGGCACGGACGGATCTCCGCAGGCGCCGAAGAAGATGGCATCATGTTTCCGCAGCGATTCGAGCTCTTCGTCGGTGAGAGTCTCGCCGGTTTCGTGCCAACGCTGCGCGCCGACGAAGTAGTCGGTGAGTTCGAGCTCGACGGGCTCGCCCGAGACGTCGATGGCGCGCTGGAGGACTTTGAGGCCTTCGGGGACGACCTCGTTGCCGATTCCATCTCCGGGCATGACTGCGATTGAGAACTTCATAGTCACAGAATAGAACTCCATCTCACCATTCAACTACTGCGTCCTACGATATGGACACGCATCCTCGGCGCACTCCTGTGTCACCATGAACAATTTCACGTCTCAATCACTGTTGCCGGCTACACATCTGCCTCGGCAGCGACGAAGATGGACATAGCACCCCAAACCCCGTGGGGGCGTCCAGATCCCAGCCCCGAGAGAAAGTCGATCATTGACTGAAACCATCCGCAATGCCCGTGCCGCAGCCCTGCCCGCCAAGCTCTCCCGGTCCTGGCTGCTCGTCAACGCTGCCAAAGAGGAGCTCTTCACTCCCGCGCAGACCTCGGAAGCGGATTCCGTCATCTTCGACCTCGAGGCCTCAGTGCCCGACGACAAGAAGCTCGAAGCTCGCGACAACGTGGTGCGCGCGCTTGAGAACGGAATGTCGGCCTGGGTGCGCATCAACAAGATGGAATCGGAATTCTGGGACGACGACCTCGCCGCCGTCGCCATGCTCCCCGGCATGCGCGGAGTGATGCTGCCGGAGACCGAACGCCCCGAACAGGTCTCCTACACCGCCATGCGTGCCAAGGCCGGCCTGCCGGTGCTCGCGCTGCTCGAATCCGCTCGCGGAGTCGAGAACGCCACCCGCATCGCCGAGGCGCCGGGAACCTTCCGACTCGCATTCGGCACGAACGACTTCCGCAAGGACACCGGATTCTCCGGCGACCCGATGGCTCTGGCCTATGCGCGATCACGGCTGACCATCGCCTCCCGCATGGGCGGTCTGCCCGGCCCCATCGACGGCCCGTCTGCCGCCGACGCCGACGATGCGAAGGTCTGGTCCGACGCCGAGGTCACCCACATGATGGGCATGACCGGCAAGCTCGTCCTCAGCGTCGACCAGGTCAACACCCTCAACGAGGCGATGAGCCCGAGCGAGGACGAACGCGACTGGGCCCGCCAGATGCTCGAGGCCGCGCAGGGCGGATCCGAGATCACCGACGGCTCCTACCTGCCGCGTCTGGCCCGTGCGAAGAAGATCGCATCGCTGGCTGACACCTACGGCCTCTGGAACGCCTGATCCGGCAGCCGTCCTGGCTGGTGTGGTCGTGCCTGCCGGCGATCCTGGCCGTCATCGCCTTCGGCCTGTGGCTGCGCCTCGACCACATCGGGCCCACCGGACTCGATGAGTCGTGGCTGAGCCTCGTCGGCATCGATCACGGGAGCGTGCCCTACTGGGTCGCCGTCGCCCTCGCCGAGGTAGGCGGCGGGACCGGTGTGGCCATCTGCACCGGCGTGCTCACCGCCTTCTTCGCTCTCCGCAAGCGGTTCCGCGCCGCGATCTTCCTAGTCACAGCGATGCTCGCGGGCATCGCAGCCTCTGAGGTGCTCAAAGTGATCGTCACCCGGCTGCGGCCCGGCGATCAGCTCTACGAGTCTCTCGGCTACTCCTACCCGTCCGGGCATTCGATGGGCGCGGCCGCCCTGGCGACCAGCCTGGCGATCATCGCCGCCCGTGCCCATCATCTCCGCACCCGCACCGAGGCGGTCCTGCCGCCCCAGCCCGACTCGCAGTCCCAGCCGGCCCCGGCCGCATCCGCGCGGATCGATCCGACCGCATCACCCCAACCCGCCACGAAGATCGGGGCACTGAAGTTCCATTGGTCGTTCGTGCTCGCGGCGGTGTGGATTCTCGCGATGATGTGGTCGCGCACGGCGCTGCAGGTCCATTGGCTCACCGACGCCCTCGCCGGGGCTCTCCTCGGCATCGCCGTGGCCGTCGCCGTCGACGAGATCTGGACCCGGACAGCGATGAGGGCCCGCTCACCTCGGCTGGCCATGTGGCTTGCCGGGTGAACGGGCCCTGTCGAGTCAGCGTCGATCCCTGACGGTCGGCGTCGGACCCTGTCGGTTCAGCCTCAGTCCTCCTGCAGCGAAACACCGGTGAAGGCCGAGGCATTCACGGCACCGGCCACAGCCTTGACGACCTCGTCGGAGACGACCGAGTCCACGGCCAGAACGGAGAGCGCCTCATTGCTCGTCGATGCGGGCGAGACCTGCATGCCGGCGATGTTGACGTTGTTGGCCCCGAGAGCCAGACCCAGCTGGCCGATGATGCCCGGACGGTCCTCGTAGCGGAAGATCAGCAGGTTGTCCGTCAGCTCGATCTCGAGTGAGTACCCGTCGACCTCGGTGAGCTTCTGCACGAGCTTCGGCCCCGTCACGGTTCCCGACACGGAGATCCGCTGACCGGTGCTCGTCGTCGCCGTCAGGCGGGTGATATTGCGGAACGATTCGCAGTACGGGTCGGTGACGAGTTCGACGCCGATCCCGCGCTCCTCGGCCAGCAGCGGAGCATTGACATAGGAGACCTGATCGGACACGACGTCCTTGAACAGACCCTTGAGAGCCGACAGCTTGAGGACGGAGACGTCCTTGTCCGCGATCTCACCGTTGACCTCGACCTTGAAGTGCGTGACCGAGGAGTCGGCCAGCGCATTGACGACCCGACCGAGGCGCTCAGCCAGCGGGATTCCCGGGCGCACATCCTCGTGGATGGCACCACCGGCGACGTTGACCGCATCGGGGACGAGTTCGCCGGCCAGGGCCTTGCGCACGGACTTCGCGACGGCCACACCGGCCTTCTCCTGCGCCTCGTGCGTCGAGGCGCCCAGGTGCGGGGTGACGTTGACGGCGTCGAGGTCCATGAGCGCCGAGTGCTCCGGCGGTTCGACGTTCCAGACGTCGATTCCGGCTCCCCCGACCTCACCGCTGGCCACGGCCTCGGCCAGGGCCGCCTCGTCGATGATGCCGCCGCGGGCGACGTTGATGAACCGGGTTCCGGGCTTGGCGGCCTTGAGCTCCTCGGTGCTGATCATGCCGACGGTCTCCGGCGTCTTGGGCATGTGCACGGTGACGAAGTCGGACACGGCGAGCAGACCAGGCAGGTCGAGGACCTCGACGCCCATCTGAGCCGCACGGGCCTGAGTGATGTAGGGATCGTAGCCGACGAGGCGCATGCCGAAGGCCTTCGCGCGCTCGGCGACGAGTCCGCCGATGCGGCCGAGGCCGACGATGCCCAGGGTCTTCTCGTAGAGTTCGACGCCGGTGTACTTCTTCCGGTTCCATTCCCCTGCCTTCAGCGAAGTGTTTCCGGCACCGAAGTAGCGAGCCGAACCGAGGATGTGAGCCATCGTCAGCTCGGCTGCGGAGATGATGTTCGACGTGGGTGCGTTGACGACCATGACACCCGCCGAGGTGGCTGCGGGGACATCGACATTGTCGAGTCCGACTCCGGCGCGGGCGATGACCTTGAGGTTCTTCGCAGCGTTGATGGCTTCGGCATCGACCTGCGTGGCCGACCGGACGAGGATCGCATCGGCGTCGGCGATGGCGGGCAGGAGCTGGGATCGGTCAGCGCCCTCGGTGTGACGGATCTCGAAGTCTCCTCCGAGAGCTTCGATGGTGGCCGGTGACAGTTCTTCGGCGATGAGCACGACGGGCTTGGGCACTGATTTCCTCCTGTTGCGTCCGGGACGCGTCCACCTTATGAGACTTTCAGGATTCCTTCACAAGGTCTCAGATTCTGGGAACAATCGCTCAACAGAACTGCCAGCCGGATCAGAAGCCGTTCGGCGAATACGGCGCCCGGCCGAGACTGAACATCGCACTGGCGAGCACAGCGGACCCCGGTGTGTGCTCATCGATGCGTCCAGCCCGGGCGAGGATGACGGGATCGGCACCGCCGAGGAACAGGGAACCGAGCTCGGCGATGCCGAGCCCCAGATCTGCCGGCGTCGAATCGGAGGCGGGGGTCACCTCGGCATCGGTGCCGTTCGATGTGATCGTGTACCGCCCGCCGGCGAGGTCGAGGGAATCGTCGATGTCGATCGTCAGCGTCCCGGGCACGTACCAGGGTCGGGCCTCGAGCGCGGCCTTGACGTCGAGGATGCGGATCCAGATGTTGTCCTCGCTGGCGACGGTCTTCACGCGCCGCGAATCGGTGAGCAGCCACGGCAGCGGCGAGTATTCGGCGGACTCGCCGAAGGTCACGCGGGTCGAGAGGTCGATGGCGGCGAGGAACGACCACAGGGAGGCGTAGGCCGCATCGGTGGCGGCCACGAAGTCGATGATGTCAACGGTCGGCGGCGACTTCGACCAGCCGGCGAACTTGTAGGACACATAGCCATCGGGCTCACCCTGTTCGTCGAAGTGCAGAGCCGCGCGGACCCCGCGGTCCTCTTCGCCGGTCTCGACGTTGAGGGCACCGGTGGCGCGTTCGATGTAAGTCTGCTGGCGCTCCATCGCCCCGGGCGAGGTGCGCATGAAACGGTGGTAGATCTTCGGAGCCAGTTCGCGCAGCTCACTGGGCAGGCACATCTCGACGCGGCGATCGGGTTCGCGGACCATCTTGAACCCGGGTGAGGTGTCGACCTCGATCGAACGCAGCCAGGTCGCCACGCCGAATCCGAACCGCGAGTAGATTCCGCCTTCGGTCGCGGTCAGCGCGGCGAACGGGTAGCCGGCGGCCTTCGCCTCGGCGAGGTCCGTGGTCATGAGCGATCGGAGGAGTCCGCGACGGCGATGCGTCGGGCGCACCGTGATCCAGGTGATGAGGTGGCCGGGGACCAGTCGGCCGCCGCCGACATTGACGAGCTTTTCGAACCACGCGAAGGTCGCGACCGGGATGGACGAGTCCAGTCCGTGTCCGAACTCCTGGTCGGCGTAGACGGCCGTGAGCTTGCGCCCATCGGCGATCGCCCGCTTCACTCGTCCGACCAGGGCCTTATCCGTGGAGCGGGGGTCGTGGAAGCCGACGCTCGTCGAGGCGAAGTACGCCTTGGTGCGCTCATCCGGATCGCCGGTGGCTTCGTCGATGGTGGGCTCGAAGTCTTCGAATCTGTAATTCGTCACACACCCACAGTAGTCCAGTTCGGTGCCGCCATCGGAAGATTCTCCCGGGTGAATGCGCAGGAGCCCCGGACACCAAACGGTGTCCGGGGCTCCTCTGCTCAGTTCTGCTCAGTGTCGAGCGATCAGACTCAGCGAGCGGCAGTGCCCTCGGTGTAGTCGTCGTCCGAGTCCTTGAGCCATGCGAACATCTTGCGCAGTTCGCGACCGGTGGACTCGATCGGGTGCTGCTCTTCCTTGGCGCGCAGCTCCTTGAACTCCGGTGCGCCGTTCTTCTGGTCGTTCATGAAGCGCTCGGCGAACTTTCCGTTCTGGATGTCGTCGAGGACGCCCTTCATGTTCTCCTTCACCTCGGGGGTGATGACGCGCGGGCCGGAGACGTAGTCGCCGTACTCGGCGGTGTCGGAGCAGGACCAACGCTGCTTGGCGATGCCGCCCTCGACCATGAGGTCGACGATGAGCTTGAGCTCGTGGAGGACCTCGAAGTAGGCGATCTCAGGCTGGTAGCCGGCCTCGGTCAGGGTCTCGAAACCGTACTGGACGAGGTGCGAGACACCGCCGCAGAGCACGGTCTGCTCACCGAACAGGTCGGTCTCGGTCTCCTCGGTGAAGGTGGTCTTGATGCCGCCGGCGCGCAGGCCGCCGATGCCCTTGGCGTAGGACAGGACGGTGTCCCAGGCCTTGCCGGAGGCGTCGACCTCGACGGCGACGAGCACGGGCACACCGCGGCCGTCGACGAACTCACGACGGACCACGTGGCCGGGTCCCTTCGGGGCGACCATGATGACGTCGACGCCCTCGGGAGCCTTGATGTAGTCGTAGCGGATGTTGAAGCCGTGGATGAACACGAGGGTCTTGCCGGGAGCCAGCTGATCCTTGATCTCGCTGTTGAAGATCTCGGCCTGAACCTGGTCGGGAGCGGCGATGGTGATGACATCGGCCCATGCGGCCACCTCGGCGGGGGTGCCGACCTCGAGGCCTTCGGCTGCTGCCTTGTCGCGGCTGGCCGAGCCTTCCTTGAGACCGATGCGGACTTCTGCGCCGGAGTCGCGCAGGCTCAGCGAGTGGGCGTGGCCCTGGCTGCCGTAGCCGATGACGGCGACCTTCTTGCCCTGGATGATCGACAGGTCTGCATTGTCGTCGTAATAGCGTTCTGCTGCCATAGTTCTAGCTCCTTATGCTTACGGGGTGATGTCCCCATTGTTTCACAGTTCGGTATTGCTGCTCACGTTTTGAGATGTCAGGGGTTCCACAAGTTGGAACGCGAAAATCTTCGCCGAGGCGGCCGCGCAGTCGGTCGTGACCGCGCGGTTCCGTATTCTTCGTCAGCTGCGCAGTGTTCGTCAGCTGCGCAGGGCACGGTCGGTGATCGACTTCGCTCCGCGGCCGATGGCCACGGTTCCCGACTGCACGATCTCCTTGATCCCGAAGGGTTCGAGGACCTCGCGCAGCGCTTCGACCTTGCCGAGCTCACCGGTGGCCTCGATGCTCACGGAATCAGGTCCGACGTCGACGATCTTCGCTCGGAACATCTCCACCGCCGAGGCGACCTGCGGACGTGTCGCCGTATTCGCCTTGACCTTGTAGATGATGTGCGCACGACGCACCGAGGTCTCGGGTTCGAGCTCGACGATCTTGATGACGTTGACGAGCTTGTTCAGCTGCTTCGTCACCTGTTCCAGGGGAACATCGTTGACGTCGACGACCACCGTGATCCGCGAGAGCTCTTCGTGCTCGGTCACACCGACGGCGAGGCTGTGGATGTTGAAGCCGCGACGGGCGATGAGCCCGGTGAACCGGGTGAGCACACCGGGCTTGTTCTCGACCAGGACAGAGAGTGTGTGCCGGCTGTTGTTCATTCCAGGCCTCCTTCGATCTCAGCCACGGAACGCACCGTGCCGTCTTCGTTCGCTCCAGCCTCGGCGATGGCGGCCTCGGCTTCCTCTTCGCCCTCCCCGTCGAATTCGGGGCGGATGCCGCGGGCGTACTCGATCTCATCGTTCGACACACCTGCCGCGACCATCGGCCACACCATCGCATCCGGCGGGACTGTGAAGTCGAGGACGACCGGTCGGTCATTGATCGACAGCGCCTTCTCGATCGCGGCGTCGACATCCTCGTTGCGGTCCACGCGCAGCGCTTCGCAGCCGTAGGCTTCGGCCAGTTTGACGAAGTCGGGGATGCGGATCGTCTCGTGACCGGTGTTGAGGTCGGTGTTCGAGTAGCGGCCGTCGTAGAACAGGGTCTGCCACTGGCGGACCATGCCCAGGGACGAGTTGTTGATGATCGCGACCTTGATCGGGATGTTGTTGAGCGCGCAGGTGGCCAGTTCCTGATTGGTCATCTGGAAGCAGCCGTCACCGTCGATCGCCCACACGACACGGTCGGGCTGACCGACCTTCGCACCCATCGCTGCGGGCACGGAGTAGCCCATGGTGCCGAGTCCGCCGGAGTTCAGCCAGGATTTGGGACGCTCGAACTCGATGAACTGAGCCGCCCACATCTGGTGCTGTCCCACTCCTGCGGCATAGACAGCCTCGGGGCCGGTGAGAGCGGAGATCCGGGAGATGACGTACTGCGGATCGCACAGTTCGCCGTGCGTCTCATAGCCGAGCGGATAGGTCTGCTTGAGACGATTGAGGAAGCGCCACCACGGTTCGCGCTGACGCTCCAGGGCCTTGGGGAACTTGCTGCGCATCTCCGCGAGCATCTCGGCGAGCACTTCGCGGGCATCGCCGACGATCGCGACATCGACCTCGCGGTTCTTGCCGATCTCGGCCGGGTCGATATCGGCGTGGATGACCTGCGCGTTCGGGGCGAAGGAATCGAGCTTGCCGGTCACTCGGTCGTCGAAGCGGGCGCCGATGGCGATGAGCAGGTCGGCCTTCTGGAAGGCGGTGACGGCAGGCACGCTGCCGTGCATTCCGGGCATGCCCAGGTGCAGCTGGTGAGAGTCGGGGAAAGCTCCTCGGGCCATGAGCGTGGTGACCACGGGGATGTTCGTGGCCTCGGCCAGGCGCAGCAGCTCCTTCTCGGCCTCCGAGCGGATGACTCCGCCGCCGATGTAGAACACGGGGCGCTGAGCCTCCGACATCAGACGCGCGGCCTCGCGGATCTGCTTGGCGTGCGGCTTGAGGATCGGGCGGTAGCCGGGCAGCGCCGGCTCCTCCGGCCAGACGAACGGAGCCGTGCCGGTCTGGGCGTCCTTGGTGATGTCGACGAGCACGGGGCCGGGACGACCGGTGGTTGCGATGTGGTGGGCGTTGACGAGGACTCCGGGGATATCCTCGGCGCGAGTGACGAGGAAGCTGTGCTTGGTCACCGGCATCGTCATGCCGACGATATCGGCTTCCTGGAATGCGTCGGTGCCGAGCAGCGTCGAGGCCTGCTGGCCGGTGATCGCGAGCATCGGCACGGAGTCCATGTTCGCGTCGGCCAGCGCCGTGATGAGGTTGGTCGCACCCGGACCCGAGGTGGCGATGCACACGCCGAGCTTGCCGGATGCGGCCGCATAGCCTTCGGCCGCGTGGCCGGCGCCCTGCTCATGGCGGACGAGGATATGGCGGATCTTCTCGGTCTCGAAGAGCGGGTCATAGGTGGGAAGGATGGTGCCGCCGGGAAGCCCGAATACCGTGTCGACCTCGAGCTTCTCGAGGCTGCGGACGATCGCCTGCGCGCCGGTGAGGACCTCGGGGCCGGTGTTGCGGCGAATACTGGACGGTGTGGCTGTGACCGGTGCGGACGCGGGTTGAGTGCCCGTGTCCTTCGCGGTCGAGGGCTTGGCTGCCATCGATTCCTATCCTTCCTAGGTTTCCTTCTCATCTCCGCATTAAAAAAGCCCCTCCGGATTCGGTAGGGGCGCGCGGAACGTGTCGTCTCGACAGGCTACGGAAGATCCGCGCGCTGGCTAATAACGACGACAAGAAGGTGAGTCATGCCTCAATAGTTCACCGCAGCGCTTGAGGGTGTCAAACCTCGCAAACGTTCGTCCCAGAATTCGAGACTTCGGATAGTCGTCATGCGAGACTCACCGAGGCGGCGCCGCGATCACATCTGCCCACCGTCCACGGCCCGTCAGCGCTATTCAGCAGTGTCATTCAGCGCAGAAAGACAGTCCGATTCAGCGCACAGAGAAACGGGAAGCCCGTTTGCCGGATTCGTGGAATAGGTCACAGTGTCCGACTAGGCTGGAGTATCGTGCGCCCCCTCCTCCGTTTCTGGCCTGATCTCCGCTCACGCATCGGCGTGTACGCCCTCGTACTCGTCCTCACTCTCCTGGCCAACGGAATCCAGCTCATCATCCCGGTGATCACCGGATACATCGTCGACGGGCCCATCGCCCACCGCGATCTGTCGGCCTTGTGGCTGCCGGTTCTCGGGGTGCTGTTCATCGGCATCGCCGAGGCGGTCGGAATGTGGGCGAGGCGCATGGTCGTCGCTCCCGTCGTCTCGCATTGGGAGGTGACGTGGCGTTCGCGTCTGTTCGATCGTCTGCAGTACACCTCGGTGGCGATCCATGATTCCTGGGAGTCCGGCCAGCTGCTCTCGCGCGCGGTGAATGATCTGTCCCAGCTGCGTCGCTTCTTCGCGTTCGGTCTGCCGTTCCTCCTCTCCACACCGATCGTGCTCGCCGTCGGCACGGTGATGCTCGTGATCATGCAGCCGGTGTTCGGTCTGATCATGATCATCATGGCGGTGCCGGCGATCATCGCGGTCGCCGTCTTCGAGAAGCACTACCGCGAGACCTCCCGCCGGTCGCAGGACACGATGGGCGAACTGACCACGGACGTCGAGGAATCCATTCAGGGCATCCGCATCCTCAAGTCCTTCGGCCGCTCCCCCTGGGCCGCCGAGCGCTTCTCCGAGATCTCGACCCGGCTGAAGTCCCTGGAGGTCCGCAAGGCGAAGCTCGACTCGTGGCTGTGGAGCGTGCTTCTGCTGCTGCCGACTCTGGCGCAGGCGGCGATCGTCGCCGTGGGCACCTGGGGAGTCATCGAAGGCTGGACGACGATCGGCACGGTCGTGGCGGCCGTGACGATCTCGATGGTGCTGCGTATGCCCATCGAGATGCTCGGCTTCCTGCTCGCCGATGCGCTCATGGCGCTGACCGCCGCCGGCAGGTACTGGGAGGTCATCGACATCCGCCACGACATCACCGATACCGACGGCGGTGTCGACGATGCTCCCGAGGTCGGGCGGTACAGCGGGAAGCTGCGCTTCGACGATGTCGACTTCCATTTCGCCGATACCGAACGGCTGACCCTGCAGGGCCTCGATCTCACCATCGCGCCCGGTCAGACCCTCGCTCTCGTCGGGGCGACCGGCTCGGGGAAGACGACGCTGGCGTCGTTGGTGCCCCGGCTGCAAGACGTCTCCGCCGGGACGGTGAGCATCGACGACGTCGATATCCGGGATATGCCGGTCAACGAGCTGCGCCACCTCGTCTCCGTGTCCTTCGAGGATCCGATTCTGTTTTCGACGTCGGTCGCCGAGAATGTCGAGATGGGTGCGCCCGGCGCGAGCGAGGATGAGATCTGGGAGGCCCTCGAGATCGCGGCGGCGAAGGACTTCGTCTCCCGACTGCCCGATGGGTTGGACACGCAGGTCGGCGAGCAGGGACTGTCTCTGTCCGGCGGTCAGCGTCAGCGCCTCGCTTTGGCCCGAGCGGTCATCGGTCGCCCGCGGGTCCTCGTCCTCGACGATCCGCTCTCGGCCGTCGATGTCGACACCGAGGATCGGGTGCAGCGGGCTCTGCGGGAGATCCTGCCGGATTCGACGACGCTCATCATCGCCCACCGCCCCTCTACGGCGGCGCTGGCCGATGTCGTGGCTGTGCTCGATGAAGGACGGGTTGCGGCACTGGGCACGCACGAACAGCTGCTCGAATCCTCGAAGCTCTACCGCGAGCTCATGGGGGCGAGCGCGAAGTCCGATGCGCACACGCATCCGGGGACGGCCGCCTCGGCGACGGAAGGAGGACCCTCATGAGCATGCCCCGTCTCGACAGCGACGACGAAATCGAGCAGCTGCCGCCGGAGATTGCGAAGAAGGCGCGCGCCCTGCTGATGTCGCTGGTCAGACCGCATCTGGCAATGGTTGTGTTCCTCGCCGTCATCGTCGTGCTCACAGCCGTATTCATGGTCATCGGGCCGGTCTTCATCGCCGACGCCCTCGATAACGGCGTTCCGGCGGCGATCGACGGCGATATGGATCCGCTGATTCGGGCGGTCACGCTCTTCATCGTCTCGGCGGTCGCCGGGGCGATTCTGGCGTTCACGTCGACCCGGCTGGTCGGGATCACTGCGCAGAAGATCCTCTTCACCCTGCGAGAGCGGGTCTTCACTCATGTGCAGCGTCTTGACCTGGGCTATCACGAGAAGTCGACCTCGGGTCGGCTCGTGTCCCGGCAGACCTCGGACATGGAGTCGGTGCAGCAGTTCCTGTCGTATTCGCTCTTCGATACGGCGCTGGCGGTGCTGCAGATGCTCTTCATCGCCGTCACCCTGGTGGTCCTCGATATACCGCTGGCGATCGTCGTCTTCGCCGGGTTCGTGCCGCTGTTCTTCATCACGAAGTCCGCGCATTCGACTCAGCGCAGCGCCTACCGGCGGACGCGGACGTCGATTGCGAAGGTCATCGTCCACTTCGTCGAGACGATGGGCGGCATCCGCGCCGTGCAGGCGTATCGCCGTCAGCCCGAGCGGCGCGGGACCCTGAGCGATCAGGATGCTCGCTATCGTGATGCGAACACCGATGCCCTGCGCGGGGTGGCGTGGTTCGCCGGGTGGACGCGGCTGATCGGCAACGTCACGCAGACGGTCATCATCGTCATCGGTGCGTGGCTCGTCATCGAGGGGTGGACGCAGGTCGGCGTGCTCGCCGCGTTCATCCTCTACCTGCGCCGTTTCTACGGCCCACTCGACGAACTCGTGCAGGCGTTCAATCTCTATCAGTCCGCCTCGGCGGCGTTGGAGAAGATCGCGGCGGTCCTCGACACCGACCCCGAGGTGGTCGAGCCGACCCAGCCACGTGCGCTGCCTGCGCACGCGAGCAGTGCGGTCCCGTCTGCGGATGATGCCGACTCCGCAGCGACGAAACCTGCCAATGGCCGCGCGCTCGATCTCGATCAGGTCCGCTTCGCGTACGCAGACGGCCCCGATGTCCTCCCCCGCTTCAGCCTCCACATCCCTGCGGGGCAGATCGTCGCGCTCGTCGGGGCCACCGGCGCGGGCAAGTCAACGCTGGTCAAGCTCGTCACCCGCTTCTACGATCCAAGCGTTGGTCGGATCACCCTCGACGAGGTGGATCTGCGTGACCTCGATGATGCGCAGCTGCGATCATCGGTCGTCATGGTCACTCAGGAGTCGTTCCTCTTCGCCGGCACCATCGCCGACAACATCCGCATCGGCAACCCGAACGCCAGCGACGAGGATGTTGTTGCCGCAGCGACCGCCGTCGGCTTGGATGCGTACATCAGACGGCTGCCCGAGGGCTATGCCACGGATGTCAAGAAGCGCGGCGGTCGGCTGAGTTCTGGACAGCGTCAGCTCGTGTCATTCGCCCGAGTGTTCCTCGCCGATCCGGATGTCGTCGTCCTCGACGAGGCGACCGCTCACCTCGACATCCCGTCCGAACGCCTGGTGCAGAACGCTCTGGCCACGGTGCTCGAGGGCCGGACTGCGATCATCATCGCCCACCGCTTGTCCACCGTCGAGATCGCCGACCGCGTGCTCGTCATGGAATCCGGCCGGATCATCGAGGACGGAACACCGGACGAACTCATCTCCGGCACCGGCAAGTTCGCGCAGCTGCACCAGGCCTGGCGCGACTCCCTCGTGTGAAGTCCACCCGTTTCTTGCCCCTCGTCATCACTGGCTTGGTGAACCTGCAACAGCTTGGTCCCTGCACCGAGCTGTTGCAGGTTCACCAAGCTGGACGTGAGAACCATGCTCAGCGGACCGCTGCCCGTTGCTGCGTCCGGGCGCGCACGACCCGCTCGATGTCGGTGAACGTCTGCCACCGCCACAGATCCTTCCAAAACACACGGACGACGTGATAGCCCAATGCGCGCAGCCGCCGCTCTCTCTCCCGTTCACGATCGAACTCTCGCCGATGGTCGCGACTATCGAGCGTGTACTTGGCTCGACCGTCGAACTCGATGATCGTTTTGGACGACCTGTGAGCGAAGTCGGTGCGCGCCACGAAGAAACCGTTCTCATCGAAGATCTCAACCTGGGGCTCGAAGCCGCCCAGGCCGACTTCGAAGAGTCGGACGGCGACGATGGATTCGCCAGGAGACTCTCGCCGGCTGTCAGCCAACTCCAGCCCTATCTCGACACGTCGGAGATTACGTCTCTCTTTGCAGGTGTCGACCACCGTGCGCAGCTCTCGCTTCGTCACGACGTTCCTCCGCAGAGCATCGTCGAGCATGGGAACGCTGGTGTCGAGATCGTAATCTCGAGCAACGTCGATGAGAGTCCGAGCCATGGAGGTGAGCGCGGTGTCTCCAAGCAGCTTGACGTGTTCGTCGCAGACTGCTCTCCGGCGAACGATCAGGTGGGCGAATCGGCCGCTGGTATTGGGACGAATCACTTCCACTCGCGAGTGCGGAATCTGCACCACCTCTAGTTGCCACAGCAGAGCAGCGGAGAGATGCGAGAAGACTTCATGCCAAGCCTCCGAGGATATTTCCGCCTGCTTGTTGACGAGATCGGCGCGCGCTCGGATAAGTATCTTCACACGTTCGATGGCATCGCGTTTGTCGCCTATCCTTTCGAGCTCATCGACATCACCTTCGGCCAGCGAGGACCAAATCTTGGCGTGGCCGGGATTGGAGCAAGTACCCACTACGGCAAAGCGGCCGCGGGCAATTCGCTCCAGACAACAGCCGACAGCTGTGCGGATATCGCGGTCCGAGAGTCCAAGGCGTCGAAGCCCTTCCGTCACGAAAACCTGATACATCACATCATTATGATTCAAACGCTACCAAACTACAATAAACTGTATAGCAATGCTCATCGCCTGCTCTCGCGAATAGCTCGCCGCGCATTATCAGCCTGGTGAACCTGCAACAGCTCGGCCCCTGCACCGAGCTGTTGCAGGTTCACCAAGCTGGTATCGAATCGCGCGGCGGTCGCTCAAGCCGTACTCGGGCGCCCGGCTCCCAACTGGTCGTGGAGGGCATTCTCCGACGGCAGTGACCAGGTCACTCGCTGATCAGCGGCACGAACCGGTACCAGCCGTGCCGAGTGATCGTCAGTTCGTCTGTGTCGCGCCCGCCACGGACGGCTCGGAGCATCTCCCCCGCGACGGGAACGACCATCGTGGCGCCGACGGCCAGCTGATCGACGATCTCGTCGGGCAGTGAGTCGGCACCGGCGGAGACGAGGATCCGGTCGAACGGGGCCTCAGCCGGGAGTCCGAGGGCACCTGGGGCGGCTTCGTGGATAGCCACCTCGGCGAGGGTCTCGCGGTCTGCGAACTCGGCGGTGACGGCCTCGATTGCTTCCCGCGAGGATTCGACGAGCTGCGCATGCCGTTCGACGCCGACCACTCGCCCGGTCGGACCGACGAGGACGGCAAGCAGCATCGAGGTCCACCCGGAGCCTGATCCGAGGTCGAGGACGGTGTCGCCCGGCTGCGGATCAAGCAGGCGGAGCATGTCCGTAACGGTGCGCGGCTGCGAATTCGTCTGTCCGTGCCCGATCGGCAGGGGTACATCGTCGGAGGCGTTCCGGCGTTCCGCCACCGGCAGGAACGGTTCGCGCGGAATCCGGGCGAACGCCTCGGCGATTCGATCGTGCGGCGCCTCCGATGACATGGTTCCTCCGATCCCCAGAGATCTCCTGCCCTTCCCATTGTGCCGGTACATGCGGAGGGCGCAATGCCGCCACCGAGTATCGTTGTGCCGTGACTCAATCTGATCTTGACCGCGCCCAGAGCCTCATCACCTCGATTCCGGACTATCCCGAACCGGGAGTGATCTTCCGCGACATCTCCCCGCTGCTGGCCGATGGTCCGGCGATGCGGGCCGTCACCGAGGCGCTCATCGCACCGTTCGCCGGACAGTTCGATATCGTCGGCGGACTCGAAGCCCGCGGCTTCCTCTTCGCCGGTGCGATCTCCGCAATGACGGGCGTCGGAATCCTGCCGATCCGCAAGGCCGGAAAGCTCCCCCGCCCGGCAGCCGCTGTGTCTTACACGCTCGAATACGGCACCGCCACCATCGAAGGCCCCGATGTCCTGAAGAAGGGCGAGCGCGTCCTCCTCATCGATGACATCCTCGCCACCGGAGGAACGCTCACAGCTGCTCAATCACTGGTCGCCGATCTCGGCGCCGAAGTCATCGGCTCAGCCGTCGTCCTTGAGCTCACCGCGCTCGGCGGACGCGAGCACACGGGCGAGGTTCATACCCTCTTCGCGGAGTGAGACGCCTCAACTGACTCAGACGCCTCAGCCGATACGGATGAGGCTGTCGCCCGCATCGATCGGCCCCGCCTCGGCGACGCTCAGGTCCTCGACGTCGGCTTCGAGGACGACGACCGGTACGACCACGGACTTCTCTGCCTGCCGTGCGGCAGCCAGGTCCCAGACGATGATCTCGTCACCGGCCTCGACCTGCTGCCCGGCCTCGGCGCGGAGGGTGAAACCTGCGCCTCCCAGATGGACTGTGTCGATGCCCAGGTGGACGAGCACTCCCTGATCGGGCCGGTGGGAGATGACGAATGCATGAGGTTTGAGGCTCGTCAGCTTTCCAGAGACGGGCGCCGTGACCGTCAGCGTCGCACCCTCACCGGGGTCGATGGCAGCTCCGGGACCGACGAGCGCCTTTGCGAATACCGGGTCGGGAACGCCCGTCAGGGGCACCACCGTGCCGGTGATGGGTGCAGCGATTGTGACTGCCATAGTCAGCAGGCCGCCTTTCTCCAAAATCAGAAATATTTCGCCTAGACTGACCTCAGAGTACAGACAAGGCTCACTGTCGACCAGAAGTTGCTCACCGGCGAGCAGAGGAGACGAAGACGTGACTCAGCCCATGAGGTCTTCGATGTCATCGACGAGGTTGTCGGCCTCCGGACCGACGACGACCTGGACCGCGCTGCCCTGGACCACCACACCGAAGGCACCGGCTGCGGTGAGCGCCTGCTCATTGACGAGCGAGTCATCGTCGACCTCGACCCGCAGCCGGGTGATGCACGCTTCGATGTCGTCGATGTTGTCGGCACCGCCCAGGCCGGCGAGGATCTGCGCTGCTTTGTCCATGTCTGTCACCTTCATCTCCGGCGCTGATGCGCCGGCGTCGATTTCACGTTCTGCGATCTGCGTCACAAGTCTACGGCGACTCGTGACCGACTGCCCCACTTCCGAGGAGGAATCCGATGGCCATCCCATCCGCTGAGGCTTCCGAGGAGGAATCCGATGGCCATCCCATCCGCTGAGGCACCGAAGAAACGCAGGAAGGCGATACCGGGATTCGCCCAACTCCAACGCATCGGCCGCTCTCTCATGCTTCCGATCGCTGTCCTGCCTGCCGCGGCCCTGCTGATGCGCTTCGGTCAGCCGGACATGCTCGGTGCAGACGGACTCGGCCAGTTCGCAAGTTGGCTGCTGCCGGTGGCGACGGTCTTCGCGGCCGCTGGTTCTGCTCTGTTCGACAACCTGCCGTTGATCTTCGCCGTCGGTGTGGCCATCGGATTCGCGAAGAAGGCCGACGGCTCCACCGCGCTGGCCGCGGTCGTCGGGTATATGGTCCTCACCGGAGTCTTCACGGCCATGTCTCCGAGCTTCGGCTCGGACAACGGCGAGGGTGAGAACGTCATCAACTTCGGAGTGCTCGGCGGAATCGTCGTCGGCATCATCACCGCCCTGCTCTATCAGCGCTATCACCGGATCAAACTGCCGACCTACCTCGGTTTCTTCGGCGGTCGTCGTTTCGTTCCGATCGTCACCGCGGTCGCGTCGATGGTCATTGCCGTGGTCATGGCCCTGATCTACCCCGTCTTCGACGCTCTCATCAACAAGGGCGTGGGCGGCTTCCTCATGGAGCACGGAGCCAATCCGGGCACCGGGTTCGTCTTCGGCACGATCAACCGCCTCCTCATCCCCTTCGGGCTGCACCACCTGCTGAACAATCTGCCGTGGTTCCAGCTGGGTTCGTGCACGACCGCATCGGGAGACACCGCGCACGGCGACATCACCTGTTTCTTCTCCGGCGCGGACGGCACGGCGGACTGGACGGGATCGTTCATGACCGGGTTCTTCCCGATCATGATGTTCGCCCTTCCGGCCGCGGCCCTGGCCATCTATCACACCGCCCATCCGAACCGCCGCAAGGTCGTCGGCGGCATCATGCTCTCGGTGGCGCTGACCTCTTTCGTCACCGGTATCACCGAGCCGCTCGAATACGCCTTCGCCTATGTCGCATTCCCGCTCTACGCGGTCCACGCCGTGCTCACCGGCACGTCGTTTGTGGTGGTGAATGCACTCGGAATCAAATCCGGATTCGGCTTCTCGGCCGGTGCGCTGGACTATCTGCTCAACCTCGGTCGAGCGTCCGAACTCTCCGGCGGCATCGGGCCCGTCCTGCTCCTGCTCGTCATCGGCCTGGCCTACGCCGTCATCTACTACTTCCTGTTCCGCTGGGCGATCATCAAGTTCAACCTGCATACCCCGGGTCGCGAAGACGAAACCGACACCGGCACGGGTGCTCCGTCGGTCTTCGACGAGGCCCAGATCGCTGCCGAGGAATCCACGGGCAAGAAACGCGCACAGGACGAAGGCAGAAGCTGAAGGAATGTTCCGGGCCTCGGTGACGTTATTGGCTCGGTTCGGCGCTCTCACCGGGTGCCGAACCGGCGGACCCGATCAGCCTCGGCTCCGTCCTGACCAGTGCATACGTGACGAAAGGCGGCACCATGACGGTTCCCACACTCACTCTCAACGACGGCAAGACGATCCCTCAGCTGGGCTTCGGCGTCTTCAAGGTCGACCCCGACGAGACGGAACGCATCGTCACCGACGCCCTCGAAGTCGGCTACCGCCACATCGACACCGCCGCCGTCTACGGCAACGAGGAAGGTGTGGGCCGGGCCATCGCGAAGTCCGGGATCGCCCGTGACGAACTCTTCGTGACGACCAAGCTGTGGAACGACCGCCACGGCGCAGAGGAGTCCAAACGCGCCCTCGGCGAATCCCTGGAGAAGCTCGGCCTCGACCACGTCGATCTCTACCTCATTCATTGGCCGACCCCGCAGAACAAGAATTCCGTCGAGACGTGGGAGGCCTTCCCCTCCTACCGCGATCAGGGCCTGACCACCTCGATCGGCGTGTCGAACTTCGACCACCGGTTCCTGCCCGAGATCCTCGACACCGGCATCATCCCCGCCGTCGACCAGATCGAGGTCCACCCTCAGTTCCAGCAGGTCGAGACCCGTCCGCTGCTGACCGAGAACGACATCAAGATCGAAGCCTGGGGACCGCTGGGACAGGGCAAGGTCGACTACGCGAGCACCGTCATCGGTGAGATCGCCGCCGACCACGAGAAGTCCTGGGCCCAGACCATCATCCGCTGGCACCTGCAGAAGGGGCACATCGTCTTCCCGAAGTCGAACAACCGCGACCGCATGGAGCAGAACTTCTCCGTCTTCGACTTCGAACTCACGGACGCCGAGGTGGCAGCCATCGATGCGCTCGAAAACGGCGGTCGCGTCTCCGCCGATCCCGCCGAGGTGAACTGACCCCGTCAGCAATACCTCGCCGAGGCGGCCCTCCCCTAGTCTGGACCGCTGAGAACGACGAAGCCGCCGAAGAGTTCCGACTCTCCGGCGGCTTCGTCGTTCTCGGTCAGGCGTTCATTCCGCCGGTTGTCCTCAGGCGCCGAGGACAACGGCGTCGATGAGCACCGGTCCGTCGGCCTGCAGCGCTTCCCGGTAGGCGGCGTCGAACTCCTCGCGAGTCGTCGTCCGGCTGGCCGGAACACCGTATCCCTGTGCCAGGGAGACGAAGTCGATCGTGCCCAGGGTCAGGCCCGGGGTGTCCGGGACTCCCATGCGCTCTGCGAATCCGGACAGCGCACCGTATCCGGAGTTGTTGACGATGACGAAGATCGTCTTCGTGCCCAGCTGAGCGGCCGTGTACAGAGCCGTGAGCCCGTAGTTCGCAGAACCGTCGCCCACGGTGGCGACAACGGTCTTCTCCGGGTCGCCGAGGGCCATGCCGACGGCGACCGGCAACCCGAAGCCCAGTCCTCCCGAGGCCGGGAAGTGATACATTCCGGGCCGGTCGATGACGATCCGCTCGAGGTAGTCGAGGTCGAGGGTGGTCGTCTCATTGACGTAGACGACACTGTCGTCGACGTGCTCGTTGAGGACATCGAGCACCTCGGTGCCGGCCATCCCCTGCTCCGATCGGGCAGGAGCGGTGACGGTTCGGGACCCGCGGTCGCCTCGGCGAGTTCCTCGATCGGTCGTCGCCTCCGCGAGGTCGGCGAGCGCACCGGCGACATCGGCGACGACGGCGCGGCCGAACGGTGCCCGCGTCGCCTCCCGTGGATCCTGGGTGATCTGGATGACCTCGGTGCCCGGCTCCAGGTAGTTCGCCGGTTCCCAGCGGTGGTATCTGAAGGTGGCGGCGCCCATGACGAGGACGACGTCATGGCCGGACAGTCGGTCGCGCACCGATCGGATTCCAGGCACCAGCACGCCTTCGAAGTTCGGGTGGGTCGTGGGGAACGGGCACCGCGTCGGTGAGGGTGCGACGTAGACGGAGGCGTTCAGGCGCTCGGCCAGCACCACCGCGTCCTCATAGACCGTCGGATCAGCGACGGCCGCGGCATCGACCTGCGGGCCGAGGACGAGGGCTGGATTCTGCGCCCCGTCGAGGACGTCGGTGAGTTCGCCGCGCAGCGAATCCGGCATGGTTCCTGCCGTCGTCACCGAACGCTTCGCCAACAGTTCGTCATCGGCAAGTGCTGGCTCGTCCCAGTCGTCGAGGGGGACGGACACGTAGACGGGCCCGCTCGGTTCGGTGGCTGCCTCGAATGCGGCCTGCGACAGGGTGCGCGGCACGTCGGTGGCCGACAGCGGCTCGTGTGAGTATTTCACCAGCGGGGCGGGCAGAGTCGAGGCGTCGACATTGGCCAGCATCGTCTCCTGGCCGACGGTTCGGCGAACCTGCTGACCAGCGAGGACGACGAGCGGAACGTGGCCGTAGTGGGCGTTCGTCAGGGCGCCCATGCCATTTCCCGACCCCGAGGCGGCATGCAGGTTGACCAGCGCGGGCCGTCCGGTGGCGCGTGCGTATCCTTCGGCCATGCCGACGACGACCTGCTCGTGCAGACCGAGGATGAAGCGGAAGTCGTCACCGAGCCCGGCGAGGAACGGCAGTTCGTTCGAGCCCGGGTTGCCGAAGATCGTCGTCATCCCGTGGGCACGAAAGACCTCCAGACTCGCGTCGAGGACTGTCTTCTCACCTTCGGGCTGATCGGCCATTGTGCCTCTGCTTTCGTTTTGCGTGCTCTCGCGGTGGGGCGACGAGGGATGGCGTCCCTCTCACCTCACCATAGCCGTGGCTCATACGTTCCGGCTCAGCCGATCACGCGGATCGGCTCTCCCGAAATCCAGGCGGCGATGTCCTCGACAGCCTGCGTGAAGAAGATTCGGTAGGTGTCTTCGGTGACGTAGCCCAGGTGCGGGGTGAGCACGGTGCGCGGTGTGCTGCGCAGTCGATGGTCGACCGGCAGCGGTTCTTCGTCGTGGACGTCGAGTCCCGCGCCGCGGATCCCGCCGGCTTCCAGCACGGTGATGAGCGCATCGGTGTCGACGAGTCCCGCGCGGGAGGTGTTGACGAGGATGCTGCCTGGCTTCATCGCCTCGAGTTCCGCAGCTCCGACGAGTCCTCGGCTGCGTTCGCTCAGCTTGTAGTGGATGGAGACCACGTCCGCGGTGGAGAAGAGTTCGTCCTTGCTCACTGCTCGCACGCCCAGGCCGTCGGCCCGTTCGGCGTCGAGGTTCTGGCTCCACGCCACGACCTCCATACCGAAGGCCGCTCCGACTCGTGCGACCTTCGTTCCCAGACGTCCCAGACCGACCACGCCGAGGCGGTGCCCGTCGAGGTCTCCACCGACCGTCGACTGCCAGCCGCCGCCTCGGACAGCGGCGTCCTCGGCCGGGATGCTGCGCAGGACCGAAAGGATGAGTCCCCAGGTCAGTTCCGGTGTCGCCGAGGTGGTCGACTCGGTTCCGCAGACCACGATCCCCTGCGATCGCGCCGCCTCCACGTCGATGGAGGCGTTGACCCTCCCCGTGGTCACGAGCAGACGCAGGTCCGGCAGCCGTTCCAGCCGACCGTCGGTGAAGGCGGTTCTCTCACGCATCGCCACAACCACCTCGGCGCCGTGGAGGACCTTCACCAGGTCATCGTCGTCGACGATGGGGCGCGAGATGAACTCGACGTCGGCGTCGAGGGCGTTCCAGTCCGCGAATGTGGCTGCCACCTCTTGAAAATCATCGAGAACGACGATGCGCAAGTTTCCCCTCCTGAATTCGTGTGACCTACATCCTAGAGCCGATCGCCGAGGCGGTGCAGACGTGACGTCTGCACCGCCTCGGCGATGGTGGATTCGGCCCGTGCCGCTGAGCGTCACCCGGGGGCGACCGGAGTCAGCAACGGACCTTGAGCTGGATCAGAAGCAGACTGCACCCTTCGACGCCGACTGCACGAGCTTCGCGTACTTGCCGAGCACGCCGGTGAGGCGATGGTTGTCCGGGATCGTCCAGGACTTGCGACGCTCGGCCAGCACCTCCTCGTCGACGTGGAGCTCGATCGAGCGGGCCGCGATGTCGACGGTGATCTTGTCACCGTCCTCGACGAGCGCGATCGGGCCGCCGTCGACCGCCTCGGGGGCGATGTGGCCGATGCACAGACCGGTCGAACCGCCGGAGAAGCGGCCGTCGGTGAGCAGCAGGACGTCCTTGCCGATACCCGCGCCCTTGATGGCGCCGGTGATCGCGAGCATCTCGCGCATTCCGGGTCCGCCCTTGGGTCCTTCGTAGCGGATGACGACGACGTCGCCCTTCTTCAGTTCGCCGTTCAGCACGGCATCCATCGCCGGCTTCTCCTGGTCGAAGACGCGAGCGGTGCCTTCGAAGACATCGGCGTCGAAGCCCGCGGACTTCACGACGGCACCCTCGGGCGCCAGCGATCCCTGCAGCACGGTGAGGCCACCGGTGGCGTGGATCGGGTTGTTGAGGGCACGCAGGATCTTCCCGTCCGGATCCGGCGGGTTGATCGACTCGAGGTTCTCGGCCACGGTCTTGCCGGTCACGGTCAGGCAGTCGCCGTTGAGCAGACCGGCGTCGAGGAGGGCCTTCATGATCACGGGTACGCCGCCGATCTTGAAGACGTCGTTCATCACGTACTGGCCGAAGGGCTTGACGTTGCCCAGGTGCGGAACCTTGTCGCCGATGCGGTTGAAGTCATCGAGATCGAGCTCCACTCCGGCCTCGTGGGCGATGGCCAGCAGGTGGAGGACCGCGTTCGTCGAACCGCCGAAGGCCATGACCACAGCGATCGCGTTGTGCAGCGATTCGCGGGTGATGATGTCCTTCGTGGTGATGCCCTGGCGCAGCATGTTGACGACTGCCTCGCCGGACTTGCGGGCGAACATCGTGCGGTTGCGGTGGATGGCCGGCGGTGCGGCCGAACCCGGCAGGGACATGCCCATGGCCTCGGCGGCCGAAGCCATCGTGTTCGCGGTGTACATTCCGCCGCAGGCACCCTCACCGGGGCAGACGGCGCGCTCGATGGCGTCGACGTCCTTCTGGGACATGGTGCCCGCACGGCAGGCGCCGACAGCCTCGAAAGCGTCGATGAGGGTGACTTCCCTCTCCGAGCCGTCCTCCATCTTCGCGGTTCCGGGCATGATCGAACCGTTGTAGAGGAAGACGCTCGAGAGCCCGAGGCGGGCGGAGGCCATGAGCATACCGGGGATCGACTTGTCGCAGCCGGCCATGAGCACGGAGCCGTCGAGGCGTTCGGCGCTCATCACGGTCTCCACGGAGTCGGTGATGACCTCACGGGAGACCAGCGAGTAGTGCATTCCCTCGTGGCCCATCGAGATCCCGTCCGAGACGGAGATGGTGCCGAATTCCAGGGGGAAGCCACCGGCCTCGTGGACGCCTTCCTTGGCGGCCGAACCGAGACGCTGCAGCGACATGTTGCAGGGGGTGATCTCGTTCCACGAGGTCGCGATCGCGACCTGCGGCTTCACCCAGTCGTCGTCGCCCATGCCGACGGCGCGCAGCATGCCGCGTGCGGCGGTGGCCTCGAGGCCGTCCGTGACATCGCGAGAACGGGGTTTGATGTCGGGAGTGGTGTTGTCTGTATCGATGCTCATGCAGGCATGCTACGCCCGATTTCAGCATCCGCACGCCGGACTCTCGCATGGTGGAACCACTTCTGGGCACCATGCGAGAGTCCAGCCGCGAGGCCGTGTTCCGGCCCTGCTTAGGTCAGATTCGCGTGACCTATTGCCGGCGCCTCGGGCCCCAGCTCACGGCGTCTCAGGCCTTGATGAGGTTGACCGGCTGCTGCCCGTCGTTGATCCGCCTGACCTGCTCGGCGAGGATCTTCACGACTCGGGGCTCGAACGCCGAGGTGTCGCCTCCGACGTGGGGCGTAATGAGGGTGTTCGGGGTGCCCCACAGTGCGTGGTTGCGCGGCAGCGGCTCCGGGTCGGTGACGTCGAGGGCGGCATGGAGTCGGCCGGTGGCGAGCTCGGCCACGAGCGCATCCGTGTCGACCACCTTGCCGCGGGCGACATTGACGATGAGCGCATTGTCGGGAAGCAGGCTGAGGAACTTCTCATCGACGAGGCGGTTCGTGCCCTCGTTGAGCGGGGTGATGAGCACGCCCACCTCGGTGTGGGGCAGAAGCTCCGGCAGCTCGTCGACGCCGTGGATCTTCCCGCGCTCGTCCTCACGCGCGGTCGAGGCCACTCGGGTGAGCTGGACTTCGAAGGGGTCGAAGCGGTCGGCGATGGCCGAGCCGATCTCACCGACGCCGATGATCATCACGCGACGGTCCTGCAGCGAACGGTAGCGATGGTGCTCCCACACCCGCGAGACCTGCGAGCGCACGGCGTCGTCGATTCCGCGCAGGCTGGCCAGGGTCAGTGCCAGAGCGAGCTCGGCGGTTCCTCCGGTGTGCACGCCCGAGGCGGTCGCCACCTGGATCCCGCGTTCGGGCAGGTGGGAGACGGGGTCGAATCCGGTCGTCTGCGTGATCACCAAGCGCAGGTTGGGCAGTTCGTCGAGCAGCTCGATCGTCGGTCCGGAATCCAGGTAGGGCAGGACGACGACGTCGACATCGTCGCGGCTGAGCTTGGCCGACCGTTCGGCATCGGAGAAGACGACGAGGTCGACGTTCGCACGCTGGTGAGCGGGGATCCGAGCGATCACTCGGTTGCGGAGCTCGGAGTTCGGGAAGGCGATTGTGGTGATGGACATGCCCACATTGTGGCACGCAGACCCGCCCCGTGCCGAGAACTTCGTCACTCTGAGATGGCGGGCCTCAGCACACGGGAGGAACCCGCTTCATCACTCGGCCGGGGCCCGCTTCATCACTCGGGCAGGGAGTTCCCGATCCGTGTGAAGACGGCCTCGATCACCTCGAGTTCGGCGTCGCTGACATGGTCGAAGAAGACCTCGTCGACATAGCTCTTGTGCTGGGACCCGGCGGACAGGAATGCCCGCGCCCCCGCCTCGGTGAGTGCCACATTATGGGCACGCCCGTCTTCGAGGCATTTCGTCTTCGTCACGAGCCCCGCGTCGACGAGGACCTTGATCCGATAGTTCAGCCGCGATGGCGAGAAGACGAGCTTCTTCGCCAGGGCGCTCATCGTCAGCGTCCGCTCCGGCGCTTCCCACAGCAGGAGCAGCGTGTTGTAGTCGCTGACGTCGAGCCCCGCATCGTCCTTGAGCTGGACTTCGAGGGCCTGACGGAGGCGCAGCGAGGTCTCGAAATAGGTTCGCCACGCGTTCTGCGCCAGCGCCTCCTTCCCGAGCCCGAACCTGATCTCCGTCATCTCAGCACTCGAGCAGCTGCGCGAAAGGGGTGACGTTCGCGGGGTCGAATTCGTCGACGATTCCGCGATTCGCCGAGGCGGCGCCCGTGGTCGCACCCGACCCTGCACCTCCGCGCGGATCGGGGTCGGCCACCTCGGCGAGGTCGTCGTTTCCGGCCCCGATGATCGTCGCGGTCAGGGACACGAGCTCCTCCCCCGCCTGGCGGATCCGGGCGGTCAGCGCCCGGCCGCCCTCGACGGTCCCCCAGTCATCGGTCGCGGCGAAGACAGTCGTGGGCACGACGATGCCCTTGAGGTAGGACAGCATCGGCCGCAGCACCGCGTCCCCGGCCAGGGAATGGCGCGCCGTGCCGCCGGTGGAGCCGATGAGCACGGGCTTGCGGCTCAGCGCTTTGTCATCGATCAGCTGCCAGAACAGGGTGTGCAGACCGACCGGGGCGGCCTTGTACACCGGCGCGACGGTGACGATCGCATCGGCTGCGGCGATGGTCGCGAAGGCCGACTCGAGGGCTTCGGAACGGAACCCGGTCAGGGTCATGTCCGTGATCGCGGTGGCGAGGTTGCGGACGTTGATGACGTCCGTGGTCACGTCGATGCTCACCGATTCCCCCGCCGAGGCGGCAGATGCGAGCACTCGATCGGTGAGTTTGAGTGTGGTCGAGTCCTCGCTGAGCGAGGTGGTCACGGCCACGATGTGCATCGTGTTCGTGCTCATGAGCGATTCGCTCCTTCCTGTGTCGCATTCTGGGCCGCTTCGGCGGCGCGTGCCTGCCGGTCTTCGAACGCACGCGATCCCTCTCCGCCTCCGGGGATCGGGTCGCGGCCTTCGCGGTGCCGGATGACGAGGGATTCGTGGGTCGGGGCATCGGGGACATCGACCGGCCGGCCCTTCGCGAACTCCTCGCGGAGAACGGGGATGACCTCTTCGCCGAGCAGGTCGAGCTGTTCGAGCACGGTCTTCTGCGGCAGTCCCGCATGGTCGATGAGGAAGAGCTGGCGCTGGTAGTCTCCGGCCCAGTCGCGGAAGCTCAGGGTCCGCTCGATGACCTGCTGGGGTGACCCGACGGTCAGCGGAGTCTGCGTCGAGAAGTCCTCGAGGCTGGGCCCGTGGCCGTAGACCGGGGCGTTGTCGAAGTAGGGACGGAACTCGCGGACGGCGTCCTGGGAGTTCTTGCGCATGAATACCTGACCGCCGAGGCCGACGATCGCCTGGCTGGCCTTGCCGTGGCCGTAGTATTCGTAACGCTGGCGGTAGAGCTGAACCATCCGCGCGGTGTGCGAGGTCGGCCAGAAGATGTTGTTGTGGAAGAATCCGTCGCCGTAGTAGGCGGCCTGCTCGGCGATCTCGGGGCTGCGGATCGATCCGTGCCACACGAACGGCGGCACATCGTCCAGCGGGAACGGGGTGACGGTGAAGCCGCCCAGCGGAGTGCGGAACTTGCCTTCCCAGTCGATATTCTTCTCACGCCACAGGCGGTAGAGGAGGTTGTAGTTCTCGACCGCCAGCGGGATTCCGGCGCGGATGTCCTTGCCGAACCACGGGTAGACAGGACCGGTGTTTCCGCGGCCCATGATCAGGCTGATGCGGCCGTCCGAGAGGTGCTGGGCGTAGGAGTAGTCCTCGGCGATGCGCACGGGATCGGTCGTGGTGATGAGCGTCGTCGCCGTGGAGAGTTCGAGCTTCTCGGTCTGTGCGGCGATATTGGCCAGCAGGATCGGCGGGTTCGCCGGGGCCACGAAGGGCGGGTTGTGGTGCTGACCTGTGGCGAAGACGTCGAGGCCGACCTCTTCGGCCTTCTTTGCGATCTCGACGGTGTTCTTGATCCGCTGGTGTTCGCTGACTGTGGTGCCGTCGGTGGGGTCGGTCGTGACGTCGCCGATGGTGAAGATTCCGAATTCCATGTCTGCTCCTGAGGCGTGCTGGTCGAACTGCTCGAACCTGTCTCACTTCAATTTTGAAGTATTTAGTTGAAATCTTAACAGATTGGGTCGCAGAAGTATTCCCCGGGTGGCGAAGGGCACAGAAACGCCCCGTCGGTGAGGCGGGGCGTTTCTGTGGTGAGCCGCTGAGTTCAGATCCAGAGGGCGGGATCCTCGAGGACGAAGTCGGGGCGGTTCGCCTCTTCGTCACCGGATACGGTGCTCGAGGCGGCAGATCGCGAACCGGCGGAGCTTGAGCCGGCAGGACTCGACCCACCTGCCTCTCCCCTGTCGGCTTTCCCGGTCGCTGCTGACTTCTTCGGCCGCACGGTCGCGGGGATTCCCACGGCGCTCGAGTCCGCTGCCACGTCCTTGACGACGACGGCATTGGCTCCGACCGCAGAGTTGTCGCCGACGACGACGGGGCCGAGGATCTTCGCCCCCGCGCCGACGAGCACGTGGTTGCCGATCGTGGGATGGCGCTTCTTCTGCTCCATCGAGGTGCCGCCGAGGGTGACCTGGTGATAGAGCATGACGTCATCGCCGATCTCCGAGGTCTCGCCGATGACGACTCCATTGGCATGATCGATGAAGAACCTGCGGCCGATCTTCGCTCCCGGATGGATCTCGACCCCGGTCAGGGTGCGCACCATCTGCGACAGGAGACGAGCCGGAGTCCTGCCCGCTTCGTACTGCCAGAGCCTGTGCAGTCCTCGGTGAGCCCAGATCGCGTGCATCCCGGGGTAGGAGACAAGAGACACGAAGTCACTCGTCGCCGCGGGGTCGCGTCGACGCACGGTGTCGAGGTCTTCGCGCAGGGTCGTGCGCACCTTCGGGCGGCTGAGTCCGTAGACCGCAGCGCCCGCGGCTGCAGCGGCCGCCGTCCACAGTGCCTTCATGATGTCCGTGCCTTCATGATGTCCGTCCTTGCTCTTTGTTTGGGTGCGGAAGTTCGAGGTCCTCAGACGGCAAGGGCGCCAAACCGGAGTTTGACGCCCTCGTGCCGCTGGCTCGGAATCAGTCGAGGTATTCGGAGAACAGCGGAGTCGACAGGTAGCGCTCACCGAAGTCGGGGAGGATGACGACGATGCGCTTGCCGGCGTTCTCCGGACGTGCACCGATCGCCTCGGCGGCGGAGAGCGCAGCACCGGAGGAGATGCCCACGAGGAGGCCCTCTTCCTTCGCGACCTCACGGGCACGTTCGATGGCCGCATCGTTTTCAACGGTGACGACCTCATCGTAGATGTCGGTGTCGAGGACGCCGGGAACGAAGTTCGCGCCGAGGCCCTGGATGGCGTGCGGGCCGGCCTTGCCTTCGGTCAGCAGCGGCGAAGCGGCAGGCTCGACGGCGATGATCTTCACTTCGGGCTTGGCCTCACGCAGTGCGGAGCCCGCGCCGGTGATGGTGCCGCCGGTGCCGATTCCGGAGATGAAGATGTCGACGTTGCCGTCGGTGTCGGCGAGGATCTCAGGACCGGTGGTGGTCCTGTGGATCTCGGCATTGGCCTGGTTCTCGAACTGGCGCACGAGCACGGCACCGTCGGCGGCGAGCTCTTCCGCCTTGGCGACGGCGCCCTTCATGCCGTCGGCCTTGTCGGTGAGGACGAGTTCGGCGCCGAAGGCGCGAAGCAGCGCGCGGCGCTCCTTCGACATCGACTCCGGCATGGTCAGCTTCACGTTGTAGCCACGGGAGGTGCCGATCATCGCCAGGGCGATGCCGGTGTTGCCCGAGGTGGCTTCGACGATCGTTCCGCCGGGCTTGAGCTCGCCGGACTTCTCAGCGGCGTCGATCATGGCCACACCGATCCGGTCCTTGACGGAGTTGCCGGGGTTGTACGACTCGAGCTTGGCGATGATCTCGGCACCGGAGCGCTCGCTGGCCTTGTTGACGCGGATCAGCGGCGTACGGCCGACCAGATCGGAGACATTGTTGAAGATGGTCAATGTAAGTCCTTTCACGCTTTTGCTTACCTGTGCAGACAGGCATTTTCGCGACAGCTGGCATCTCGTGGTCCGAGACGGCTTGTGCTCATCATAACCACCCCGTCCCTGAACATGTTCCCAGAATAGTTGCTCAACAATCACTGTTCGCTGGCGGCGAAAATTCTCGACTTCGCGCGTCATACTCCCTAGCCTCAGCCGCCGCCATCAGGTACAAGAGCGACTTGACCCAGCCAACCGCTGAGCAATTGAGGCCCCAGAATCGTCGTCCGGACTCAGCTGCCACCGGGCTCAGAAGCGGATGCGGATACCGATACGATTGACCTCATGGCTATTCATCCCATCGTCGTCTATGGCGAGCCCGTTCTGCATCGCCGCGCTGAGAAGATCACAGAATTCGATGCCGGTCTCGCCGAGCTCGTCGCCGACATGCACGAGACTCTGGATGCGAGCAACGGCGTCGGCCTCGCCGCCCCGCAGATCGGCATCGGCATGGCCATCTTCGTCTTCAATGCCGACGACGACCACGGCGTCCGGCGCCGCGGCACCTTCGTCAATCCGATCCTCATCGCCTCGAAGATCCCCGACACCCGCCCGGACCCCGATGAGGAGACCGAGGGATGTCTGTCGGTGCCGAGCCTCGATTTCCCCCTCAAGCGCGCCGAGCGTGTCACCGTCAACGGCGTCGATGAGACGGGAAAGCCGGTGACGCTCACCGCGGAGGGCTGGTTCGCCCGCATCATGCAGCACGAGTACGACCACCTGCAGGGCACTCTCTACGTCGACCGCCTCGACAAGCGGTGGTCGAAGAAGTGGAAGAGGGCCCAGGCGGACCATGGCTACAATGAACCGGGACGGTCCTGGATGCCGGGAGTCGATCCCGACCCCTTTGGGCACTGAGAGGTCAGGCCTCGAGTTCGTCCACGGACTTCTGTGCCGCAGCCAGTCTGGAGTCGAAGTCGTCGAAATCGTCGGCGGTCTCATCGAGTTCGGCGACGAGACCGGAGATGATCGACGACTGCGATTCCGCGTCGATGCGCAGCTCGCGGAACTGCCAGTCGGCCGAATCGTCGGCGGCCGTGCGTGAGAGCACATCGAGCACCCGGTCGCCGAGTTCGCGGGAGCGTTCGGAATTGTGCAGCAGCATGAGCTGCTCATCGAGTTCGAGCAGCCGCTCGAAGTACTCGTGCATCGACTCGACCCGACGCGCCATCGACGTGAAGGCGACGGCCAGCTTCGACAGGTAGGTCTCCACCGACTTCGCGGTTCCCGCATCGCGGATGCCCTCGATCTCCTCGCGCAGGCTCACGAGCTCCTGCAGGCGCACGCCGATGGAGGCCACGGCGTGGTCGAGGTCGACGCGGGAGACGTGGTCCTTCAGTATCGGGTGGGTCCATGCCCGGGTCCGTACGATCTTGCGGGCGATCATCACAGCCAGGTGGAACAGGCGCTGTTCATCGGTGTCACGGCCGTCCTTGCGTCCGGCGATGTAGCCGAGACTCTGCGGGGTGATCCAGCGGGCACCGGTGACCTTGCGTCGGGCTCTCCTGCTCAGTCGCTTCGGGTCGCGCAGGTACTTCGGTCCGGTGACGGCGGCGAAGACGCCTGTGCCCACCGCCGTTGCCGCACCCATTCCGCCGAAGGTCAGTGCGGCATCTCCGAACCCGGACAGCAGCGCGAGCCCTCCGGGGGCTGCGAAACCTGCGGTCATGGCGGTGCCTGCGGCGGTGCCGCCTTTGAAGAGAACGCTGGAGCGGAAGAAGTTGCGTCCCATCCCGCCGGTGAGCATGATCGCGCTCGGTGCCCCGGCCGTGTAGCGGTATCCGCGAGCGTTCCACGCTCGCATCACATCATCATTGACGCTTTCGGGCACGAGAACCCGGTAGATCGGGGCCGACTTCCCGCATTCTCTCTTCCACAGAGACTTCCACTCAGACACCGCTTCACCTCCACGCGTGTGGTGCACGCAGACGACTCTCATGCGGCCGGTCCGGTCCGGCCGCCGCCGTCACGGAGAATGCGAACAGCCACACCCTCCGCTGTGCTCGGGAGCCGGTCGGCTCCCTTGGACGCACAGTCTAGAGGGTGTGGCTGGATCAATCCTGAGTTGTGGTCAGGTCACAGTGCAAGCCCGGGTCGGGCGCGCTGTCGGACGCGGCCCGATGACCTGACCGGCCTCAGCCGTTGATCTTGGCGAGGATGAGGTCCTTGGCCTTTCCGGCATCGGCCTGACCACGGGTGGCCTTCATGATCGGACCCATGAGCGCTCCGATGGCCTGCATCTTTCCGCCCTTGATCTTCTCGACCACATCGGGGTTGGCCGCGATGGCCTCTTCGACTGCGGCTTCGAGCGCACCGGTGTCCTCGACGATCTCGAGATCGCGGGCCTTCATCACCTCAGCGGGCTCGCCCTCACCGGCGACGACTCCGGAGAGCACATCCTTGGCCAGCTTGTCGTTGAGTCTGCCCGCCTTGATGAGTTCGACGAGCCCGGCCACCTGAGCCGGGGTGACGATCTCGGTGGGGTGCTTCTCCTCCTGGTTGGCCAGGCGGGCGACCTCACCGGTCCACCATTTGCGTGCCTGCGCAGGCTTCGCACCGGCGGTGACGGTGTCCTCGATGGCCTCGAGGAGGCCGGCGTTGACGATGTCGCGCATCTCGAGGTCGCTGAACTTCCATTCCGCGAGCAGCCGCCTGCGCTTCTGCGCCGGCAGCTCGGGCAGGGTCGCCCGCAGCTCCTCGACCCAGTCGCGGCTGGGCTGGAGCGGAACGAGATCCGGCTCCGGGAAGTAGCGGTAGTCATCGGCATCGGACTTCGGACGTCCCGAGGAGGTCTCACCGGTCTCCTCGTGGAAGTGCCGGGTCTCCTGGACGACCTTCTCACCGGCTTCGAGCAGGGTCGCCTGGCGCGCGATCTCGAAGCGCACAGCGCGTTCGATCGAGCGGAAGGAGTTGACGTTCTTCGTCTCCGTGCGCGTACCCAGCGGTGCCTCGGGGCTCTCGCGCAGCGAGACATTGACATCGGCACGGACGTTGCCCTGCTCCATGCGGGCTTCGGAGACGTCGAGGGCGCGGAAGATGTCCCTCAGCGTACGCACATAGGCGGCGGCCACCTCGGCGGCCCTCTCCCTTGTCCCGGTGATCGGGTGGGTGACGATCTCGACGAGGGGAACACCGGCGCGGTTGTAGTCGACGAGCGAATGATCAGCACCCTGGATGCGGCCGGTGGCCCCGCCCACGTGCGTGTTCTTGCCCGCGTCCTCTTCCATGTGGGCGCGTTCGACCGGGACGGTGAAGATGGTGCCGTCCTCGAGTTCGACCTCGACCTGACCCTCCGAGGCGATGGGCTCATCGGACTGGCTGGTCTGGAAATCCTTGGGCACGTCCGGGTAGAAGTAGTTCTTCCGGGCGAACCGGCAGGTCTCGGCGATCTCGCAGCCGAGCGCCAGACCGATCTTGATCGCGTACTCCACACCTTTCTCGTTGACCACGGGAAGGGACCCGGGCAGGCCGAGTGACGTGGGGGTCACGTTCGTGTTCGGTCCCCCGCCGAAGCTGTTGGGGGCGGCGTCGAACATCTTGGTCGCGGTGCCGAGTTCGACATGGACCTCGATGCCGATGACCGGATCGTATTTATTGATCGCGTCTTCGTATTTCACTTGGCTTCCAGTCCTTCCGCGAGGGTGTCGAGCACGCGTCCGCCGGCGGATTCGAGTGCGGCTTCGAGCGGTCCGGCCACCTCGTAGAGCTTGATGTCTTCGCGGGCCGGGGCGAGGATCTGGAACCCGACGGGCAGACCGTCGGCCAGTCCTGCCGGCAGCGACAGACCGGGGATGCCGGCGAGGTTCGCCGGGATCGTCGCGACGTCGCCCAGGTACAGGGCCATCGGATCCGCGGCCTTCTCCGCACCGAACTTCAGCGCGGTCGTCGGGGCCGTCGGGGACACGAGGACGTCGCACGCGGCGAAGGCCTCGGCGAAGTCGTTCTGCACGAGCGTGCGGATCTTCTGCGCCGAGCCGTAGTAGGCGTCGTAGTATCCGGCGGACAGGGCGTAGGTGCCGAGGATGATGCGGCGTTTGACCTCATCACCGAAACCGGCGGCGCGGGTGGCAGACATGACTGTCTCGGCGGTGACGGGTCCCGATTCGGGTTCGACCCGCAGGCCGTAGCGCATGCCGTCGTAGCGGGCGAGGTTCGAGGACACCTCGGAGGGCATGATGAGGTAGTAGGCGTCGAGTGCGTAGGAGATCGCCGGGCAGTCGACTTCGACGATCTCGGCACCGGCGGCTGCTGCGGCCTCGAGGGCTGCGGTGAACGCGGTGCGGACTCCGTCCTGGTAGCCCTCACCGGCCAGCTGCTTGATGACGCCGAGCTTCTTGCCCTTGAGCTCGCTGGTCTGTGCGGCATCGAGGAATCCGCCGACAGGGTCGGGCAGCGAGGTCGAGTCGAGCGGATCGTGACCGGCGAGCAGTTCGTGCAGGGCCGCGGCGTCGGCGACCGAGCGGCCCATCGGGCCGACCTGGTCGAGGCTCGAGGCCATGGCGATGATGCCGAAGCGCGAGATCGACCCGTAGGTCGGCTTCACTCCGACGGTGCCGGTGAACGCGGCGGGCTGGCGGACGGAACCGCCGGTGTCGGTGCCCACGGACAGCGGGGCCTGGAATCCGGCGAGTGCGGCTGCCGCACCTCCGGAGGAACCACCGGGAACGTGGTCGAGGTTCCATGGGTTGCGGGTGTCGCCGAAGGCCGAGTGCTCGGTCGTCGATCCCATTGCGAATTCGTCGAGGTTGGTCTTCCCGAGCACCGGCAGTCCTGCGGCCCTGACCTTGTTGTGCACCGTCGACTCATACGGCGGCACCCAGTTCTCGAGCATCTTCGAACCGGCGGTGGTGCGCACACCTTCGGTGACGATGAGGTCCTTGAGCGCGACCGGCACACCGGCGAGCGCATGCACGTCCTCACCGGCGGCGCGCTTGGCGTCGACGACCTTCGCGGTCTCGAGCGCGAGCTCGTCGGTGACGGTGATGAAGGAGTTGAAGTCATCCTCGGTGGCGGCGATGCGGTCGAGGTGCGCCTGCGTGACCTCGACGGAGGAGAACTCGCCGGACTTCAGTCCTGCCGCGAGTTCGAGTGCGCTCTTGTTCGTCATTTCGGCCATCTCATTCCTCCCCGAGGATCTGCGGGACGAGGAACTTGTCATCGGCTGCGGCCGGAGCCGAGGCCAGGGCCTGCTCGCTGGTCAGCGTCTCACCGACGACGTCGGGGCGCATGACGTTCGTCAGCGGGATCGGGTGGCTGGTCGCGGGCACGTCGTCACCGGCCACTTCGTTGATCCTGGCGACGTTTCCCAGAATTGTGCTCAGGTCACCGGCGAGCGATTTCAGCTCGTCCTCGCTCATGGCGATCCGAGACAGTGCAGCCAGATGCTCCACCTGTTCGGGGGTGATTGCGGAAGACTCCGTCATTCCCTGCCTTTCATCGTCGTTAACACTCGCATCCCAGTCTAGTCTCTTCACCGGACGCGGTTTCGTGGGCGTGATGTGACCCTCCCCGGAACTACCCGACGGCGCCCCAGCAACCTGGCGCGAGGTTGCTGGGGCGCCGTCGGGTAGTAATGGGGGTCAGGCGGAGAGGCGTTCGGGCCAGGTGCGGTCGCCGTGGATGTAGCCGGCGATATCGGCGAGGACCCTGTCGGCATCGGCTTGGGCGAATTCACCGGCAGCGACTCCGGCCTGCAGGTCAGCGGCGAGTTCGGTGACGCGGGCGTGGGCGTCGGATGCCGTGGCCGCGACGAGTTCGGTGCCGGCGGAGGCGATGCTGGCTGAGTCGGTGCCAACTGAGTCGGTGCCGGCTGAGGAGGTGCCGGCTGAGTCGGTGCCGGTGGCTTCCGAGTCATCGACGATGGTGCCCTCGATGACTTCATGCGAGGCGCTTCCGACGGCCGACTCCTCGGTGCGGGCGACCGGCGGTGTGTTCGTGCGCAGGGAAGTCAGGGCAGGCTGAGCGTTGCGTTTCGTCGACTGCGGCCCCGGGTTGAGCACCAGGTCGGCCAGTCCTGCCGTCACCGGAACCGCCGTCAGTGCCGCGGCGACGACCACGCAGGTACCGGCGAGGAGTCGGGGAATCCATCTCATGTCACATACTCTTCCATTCGAAGCTGTCTCTGAGCTTGGCTGAGTCTGTACCCCGACTTCGAGTTCGGTCACGAATGAGTACACAGCCACACCATGGAACCTCCCCCGCCGAGGATGTATTCCCTCCGTGTGCCCGGTGCAGCGGGCACGGCTGGCAGTTCAGAGCCGGGACCTCGGCGAGCCGCACGCTCAGACCTGCGGACTCAGTGATCAGTCCGTGTTCAGTCGAGGCTTCCCGTCTCCAACAGGACCCTGAACTGGTCCTCATCGAGCACCGGCACGCCCAGTGATTCGGCCTTCTCCAGCTTCGATCCGGCGTTCTCACCGGCGACGACGTAATCGGTCTTCTTCGACACAGAGCCCGCCGCTTTGCCTCCGGCGCCGAGGATCGCCTCCTTGATCCCGTCGCGGGTGAAAGTGCTCAGCGATCCTGTGGCCACGATCGTCAGCCCCTCGAGAGTCTGCGCACCCGTCTCGACTTCCTCGTCCTCCATCCGTACGCCGGCGGCCGCCCAGGTGTCGACGATCTCGTTGTGCCAGTCGACGTCGAACCAGTCGCGCAGGCTCTTTGCGATCGTCGGCCCGATGCCTTCGACATCCGAGAGCTCCTCTTCGCCGGCCTCACGGATGGCCTGAAGCGTACGGAACTTCGCGGCCAGAGTCCGCGCCGCCGTCGGTCCGACGTGACGGATCGACAGGGCCAGGAGCACCCGCCACAGATCCTGGTCCTTGGCCTTCTCCAGTTCGTCGAAGAGCTTCTTCGTGTTCGCGCTCGGAGCGCTCGGCTTCTTCGCGGTCCCGCGCGTATAGAAGTAGGGCACGAGCTCCCGCTCCCCGGTTGCCACGCCCTTGACCTTCTTGTCCCGCCAGATCTTCACATCCGCGAGAGCTTCCGGGGTGAGGTCGAAGAGGAAGGCCTCCGAGGTCAGCGGTGGCGTCTCGGGCTCGGCCGGGGCCGTGAGTGCGATTGCGGCCTCTTCACCGAGAGCCTCGATGTCGAAGGCGGCTCGGGAGGCGAGATAGAAGATGCGGTTGGCCAGCTGTGCCGGGCACGACCGCGAGTTCGGGCACCGCAGATCCTTATCGCCTTCCTTCTGCTCCCCGAGTTCGGTCCCGCACGACGGGCAGTGGGTGGGCATGACGAATTCGTGTTCGGACCCGTCACGTTGGGCCACGACCGGTCCGAGCACCTCGGGGATGACGTCGCCGGCCTTGCGCAGGGTGACGGTGTCGCCGATGAGCACACCCTTGCGTTTGACCTCGTAGCCGTTGTGCAGGGTCGCCCGCTCCACGGTCGATCCGGCCACGGTCACCGGCTCCATCACGGCGAAGGGGGTCACTCGTCCGGTCCGGCCGACCTGCACCTGGATGTCGATCAGCTTCGTCGTGACCTCCTCGGGCGGATACTTGAAGGCCGTCGCCCACCGCGGCGCACGGGAGGTGTAGCCGAGAGTCTCCTGCACGGCGATGTCGTCGATCTTGATGACGATGCCGTCGATCTCATGCGTCACGTCGTGTCGGTGCTCGCCGTAGTGGGCGATGAAGTCTTCGATCTCGTCGACGGTGTCGAGGACCTTGAAGTAGTCGCTGATCGGCAGACCCCAGGACCGGAACTGTTCGTAGACCTCGGACTGGTGGGCCGGTTCCGGGTGCGAATCATCAGCCGGGGTCCACACCGCGATGCCGTGGACGAGCATGTGCAGGGGCCGGCGTGCGGTGACTGCCGGGTCCTTCTGCCGCAGGGAGCCTGCCGCAGAGTTCCGCGGGTTCGCAAACGGCGCCTTGCCCTCGGCGACGAGGGAGGCGTTGAGTTCGGCGAACTCCTCGACGGGGAAGAACACCTCACCGCGGATCTCCACCTCGGCCGGCGGGTGCTCCGTATCGAGGTGGTGCGGGATATCGGAGATGGTGCGCACGTTCGCGGTGATGTCCTCACCGATGCGCCCGTCTCCGCGGGTCGCGGCCCGGACCAGTTCGCCGTTTCGGTAGAGCAGATTGACGGCGAGTCCGTCGATCTTCAGTTCGCAGAGGAACTTCGACTTCGCCGAGGTGGCTGACCGGACCCGTTCATACCAAGCCCGCAGTTCGTCATAGTCGAAGACGTTGTCAAGGCTGTACATCGGCCCGATGTGTTCGACCGGGTCGAAGGTCGAGGTGTCGACGACACCGCCGACCGTCTGCGTCGGTGAGGAGTCCGTGACGAGTTCGGGAAACTTCGCCTCGAGGTCTTCGAGCCGGTGGACGAGCTCGTCGTATTCGGCATCGGAGACGAGCAGGGAGTCCTGGTAGTAGGCGGCCCGCAGCTCCTCGATCCTCTCGGTCAGCTGTGCGTGGGCCTGTAAGCGGGTGGACGCATCCGAGAGATCTGCGTTCTCCGGTGTCGTGGTCATTCGATCTCCTCAAGAGCGCGCCGCAGACCGGCGGCGATGGTCATGGTTCCTCGGTTGTGCTCGGGGCTCAGTTCGTGCTTCTCATCAAGCAGCGGGGGGTGGGAAAGCGGCAGTTCGGGCCCTGCGATGATTCCGATGTCGCGCAGACTCGCCGCCCCCATGCCGATGCGCGACCAGGGGGTGCGGATGCGATCGACCCAGTGATTGACCGCATCCGGACGAGTTCCGGCATCGGAGGGCAGGTGGAACCAGACGCCGAGCCCCGCCTCGGCGAGGATGGCTGCCTGCTCCCAATTCTGTGCCTTCAGGCTAGCCCACGGCACGGACACGGCGTGTGCTCCGGTGCGTTGGACCGCCTCGACGGCGGGGATCGCCTTGCCCTGCAGGTGCAGGGGGTCGAGGTTCGGCAGGGCGAGCACCGTGGGCGGCAGGTGGCGCAGCGTCGATTCGAGCGCTGCCCACACCTGGGTTTCGCTGATCGCGGGCAGGCTCGCCCACCCGGACACGGTCGGCCACGTGCCGGTGAGGACCGGGGTCAGCCGGGATTCGACGAGGCGGACGGTCGGCTGCATGCCCAGGCCCGCGATGCGGTCGGTGAAGGCGGCGATGCCGAAGGCGTAGGCCTGGACGACATCGCGGCGGGCGCCGTGGTCGCCGAGCACGCGGGCGCCGGAGCTCAGGCTCAGCGCGGTCACGAGCGTCCACGGCCCGGGCAGGCTGATCTGGACCTGTCCGGGACGGGACTGACCGTATTCCGCGATCGCGTCGAAGGCCTCGACCAAGGCCGAGTCCTCGAGTCGTTCGTCCTTGCCCGCCGAGGCAGTCAGCCGCCATCCGTAGGAGGTGCGGTCGACGTGGAGGTCGGTGAGCAGGCCGACGGCGCGGCCGATGGCGTCGGCACCCCACCGGCCCTCGGATGCGTGCGCGGTGAGCGGGACGGGCGGCAGCTGGTCGGCGAGGATGTCGAACCCGGCGGCAGCTGCTTCGCGGACAGGACTCGTGGCGATATAGCTCCGGTGCGGATCCCGGGCCCCGGGCAGCCAGATGCCTGTGGTCGTGGCGGCGGGCAGAACTGTCGTGGGCGCATCGGGGGCGGGTTCAGTGGCCGCGCGGGATTCCGAAGACGTCGACATAGAATCCGAACTCGCTTTCCAGGGAATCGATGATGGTCTCGGCGCGGACGAAGCCGTGGGATTCGCCCTTGTACAGACGGTAAATGTACTCCACTCCGGCCAGTTCGAGTGTATCGACGAATTCCTGGGCCTGTGAGGGCGGGACGATCGGGTCGCGGTCGCCCTGCATCACTGCCACGGGCACACTGATATCGGTGACGCGGCGGATCGGCGAACGGTGGATGTAGGCGTCCTGCGCTTCGGGCCAGGGGCCGACGAGGCCGTCGATGTAGTGGGATTCGAAGTCGTGGGTGTCGACGACGAAGCGCATGAGGTCGGTGACGCCGAAGTACGAGGTGCCGCAGGCGAAGATCTCCGTCTCTGCGAGCGCGGAGAGCACCGTCCAGCCTCCCGAGGATGCTCCGGAGATCGCGATGCGCTGCGGGTCCGCGAGACCTGCGGCGAGGAGCCCTTCGACGGCGGCGACGGTGTCAGCGACATCGACGATCCCCCACTGTCCGCGCAGTCGGTTGCGCCAGGACCGGCCGAATCCGGTCGAGCCGCCGTAGTTGACCTCGAGGACGCCGATGCCCTGGGAGGTGAAGAAGCTTGTGCGCGCCGACATCTCCGGGGTCGCCTGTCCTGTGGGTCCGCCGTGGATCGAGACGACATAGGGCGGGAGTTCGTCGACCGGGGCGGCGAAGCGGGGATTGTGCGGCGGGTGGATGACGACGGGCACTCCCCCGAACTCGGTCACCTGCGGCATGGAGTAGTACCCCTGGTGAGCGTCGAGGCGTTCGTGGGCGATCTCGGTGAACAGTCCGGTCACCCGGTTCACGGCATAGAGGATGCCGGGCCGCCTCGTCGACTTCGCCGTGAGCAGCAGGTGGGTGCGGCCGAGGTCGAGCATCTCCATCGTGCCGAACGTCTCCCCCGTCGTGTCGATCGGCTCCCAGGACGACGATGAATCGGCAGACCCCTGTGCATCGGCAGAGCTCAGTGCATTATCGGAGTTCGGTGCATCGGCAGAGCCCGGTGCTTCGACAGAACTCGGTGCATCGTCGGTGGGTCGGCAGCGCACGAGCGTGGCCGTCGCCGACTGCGTATGCGCCCACACCTCACCTGACTCGTGGAAGTGCCATCGGGCACCCAGCTGCCACAGAGCCCCGCCGATCTCGGCTCCGGTGTCGAGCACGGTTCGGAGCCGGTCTGTCCCCAGCTCCTCGGCAGCCGGAGCGTGGCTCGGGGCTGTTGTGAGGCGGCGCGGCGCGACGGGGTCGAAGTCGAGGCCGTAGAGCGCCCAGTGCCTTCGATGGTCGGAGAGGACGTGGAGAGACGAGTCCGAGGTGAACTCGGGTTGGAGGAGGGAGATTCCCCCATCGACGGGGCCGGGCAGCGTGGGCGGGGCCTGTCGCGGGCGTTCGATCGGATCGCCCCTGAGCACGGCGATGGCCGGGGCGGCAGGAGTGCGCACATCGACCAGCCACAGATTCGTACCGTCCCACGGCATGTTCGGGTGCTCCCAGCCGATGAAGGCCAGTGTGCTGCCATCCGGTGACAGGCGGGGCCAGGCCATGAAATGCGAGAGGGTGGACAGCACGTTCGTCGTCCCGTGCTTGGTCAGCAGCACGATCGCGCGCTGCCGGCGGGTGGATCGGCAGTCCTCACGCACGCACAGCAGACCCCACGGGGTCATGTGCAGATCGCCGTAGCGGATGCGGCCCGACGTGTCCGGCGTCAGCGCATGCGGTGCCCGACCGGGAATGATCTGCCACACCCGCTGATCGGCGGCATTGACGAAATAGATGACCTCGCTGTCGGGGTCCAGCGCCCAGGCCCCTCCCCCGTATTCGTGGACGGCGGAGCGGATGTTGAAACCGGTCGGCAGAATCTGCTCACGCGCACTGGGACGCGACAGTGAGGTGCGGACGAGTCCGGTGCGTGCCTTCTCGGAGGGGATCTTCGTCGAATAGAAGATCTCGTCGCCGCGGAACGCAGCATCGAAGATCGGAGCGGCACCGGCGGCGACCTCGGCGGCGGTGAGGGGCGACGACCACGTTCCATACGGTGCCGTGACGACGTCCTGGGGACTTTCCTTCATACCACCACAGTATCGCCCGGGACGGCCGCGCCTGAGGAGGTCCGCAGCGAACCAGCCGGCTCAGGCCTCAGCGAGCACTGCCTCCGGGGCCGGGGTGACACGATCCTTCGCCGTGGCGTCGATGGTCGCCTGCCCGAGCACGCGAGTGCCGCGGTAGATGACCATGGTCTGCCCGGGAGCCACGCCCGAGAGCTCCTCATCGACGTCGACGTGCATGAGCTGCCCGGCCGGGCGGGCCGCGGGCACCTCGACCTCGTCGATGACGGGATTGGCTTCGTGTTCGGGCGCCTCGGCGACGAATTCGCCGAGCCATGCACGGGCCGGCACCGGATCGGCATGGGCCCGGATCTGGACCTCACAGTCGATACCGGTCTCCGGTGTCTGCCCCATGTCCGAAGGGGCGGCACCCGCCCAGGAGGTGCGGATGCCCGTCAGGTGGGAGACGGCGAGATCGGCACGCGACCCCACGGTGACGGTGTTCGTCGCCGGGTCGAGGCCCGTGACGAAGCGGGGCTTGCCGTCGGCTGCCGGCTTCTCGATGCCCAGGCCCTTGCGCTGACCGATCGTGTACGTCATCGCTCCGTCGTGCTCACCGAGGACCTCGCCCTCGGAGTCCTTGATGAGGCCGGGACGCATCGGGATCTTATCGGCCAGCCACGCCTTCGTGTCCCCGTCGGGGATGAAGCAGATGTCGTAGGAGTCGGGCTTGTTCGCCACGGAGAATCCGCGCTCAGCCGCCTCGGCGCGCACTTCGGCCTTCGATGCGGTGGCACCGATCGGGAAGTAGCAGTGCTCGAGCTGGTCGGAGGTGAGGACACCGAGGACGTATGACTGGTCCTTGGCCAGGTCCTCACCGCGGTGCAGCTCGGGCCGGCCTTCGTCGTCGCGGAGCACCTCGGCGTAGTGGCCGGTGGCGATGGCGTCGAAGCCGAGTGCCAGCGCGCGGTCGAGGAGGGCGGCGAACTTGATGCGCTCATTGCAGCGCATGCACGGGTTCGGGGTGCGGCCGGCAGCGTATTCGGCGATGAAGTCATCGACGATGTCTTCCTTGAACCGTTCGGAGAAGTCCCACACGTAGAAGGGGATGTCGAGCATCCCGGCCACCCGGTGGGCGTCGCGGGAGTCTTCGATCGTGCAGCAGCCGCGCGATCCGGTGCGCAGGGTGCCGGGCATTCGGGACAGGGCTAAGTGGACGCCGACGACTTCGTGTCCGGCGTCGACGGCGCGAGCGGCTGCGACGGAGGAATCGACTCCGCCTGACATGGCGACGAGTACTCTCATGATGCTCCTTGCATCCATCGGGGTGTTGCCGAAACCATCCCGGCTCGGCGTGCCTGGTCGACGACCTCGGGCAGGGCCGCGAGCAGGGCATCGACATCGTCCTCGGTCGTATCGTGACCGAGGGTGAAACGTTGAGTGGTCCGGGCCGCGTCCTCGGTCAGTCCGCAGGCCAGCAGCACATGCGAGGGACGTGAGACCCCTGCCGAGCAGGCCGAACCCGTCGAGGTGGCCAGGCCTCGGGCGTCGAGGCCGAACAACAGCGAGTCCCCCTCGCACCCGGTGAAGGTGAAGTGCGCATTGGCCGGCAGCCGGTCGGCTCCGCGCGGGCCGGACAGCACGGCACCGTCGATGCTCGATTCGATGCCGGCGATGAGGCGGTCGCGGAGTGCGGACAGTCGTGCCGCTCGTGCTTCGAGGTCTCCCGTGACGAGGTCGACGGCGGCTGCGAAGGCGACCGCCCCGGCGACGTCGAGGGTTCCCGAGCGCACACCGCGTTCCTGTCCTCCGCCGTGGAGGATGGCCGTCGGGGTGGCGGAGCGGTCGAGCAGGAGGGCGCCGATGCCGACGGGTCCGCCGATCTTGTGCGCGGTGATCGTCATCGCGGTGGCCTTGAAGGCGGCGAAGTCGAGCGGGATCTGTCCGAGTGCCTGGACGGCGTCGATGTGGAAGGGGATGCCGAGTTCGGCGGCGACCTCACCGATCTCGCGGATCGGCTGCAGGGTGCCGATCTCGTTGTTCGCGGCCATGATGCTGATGAGCGCGGTGCGCTCGGGATCCCGGCGCAGTTCAGCGACGGCCGCATCGAGGTCGAGTCGTCCGGTCTCATCGACGTCGAGGTAGACCGCCTCGGCGCCGAGGCTCTCCAACCACTCCACGGTCTCGAGGATCGCCGGATGTTCGATCGTGGACGTGAGCACGCGAGGACGGATGGGGGCGGTGAATGTGGAGTTGTTGCGGGAGAGGTAGAGGCCCTTGAGTGCGAAATTGTCCGCCTCGGTGCCTCCCGAAGTGAAGATCACCTCCGACGAGGTGGCTGCGCCGACCGCGCGGGCGATGTCCTCACGTGCTTCTTCGATGCGCATCCGAGCCGCCTGTCCGACGGCGTGCAGGGCCGAAGGATTGGCACGCCTGGCCAGTTCCTTCGTGTACACCTCGAGCACCTCGGCGGGCATCGGCGAGGTGGCTGCGTGATCGAGATAGATGGGCACCCTGCAATTTTAGGGGGTGAGCCACGCTACGGCTAGGATCCGTGCGGCATCTCACCCGCCGTCGGAGCACACGGGGGCACAGGTCGGGCCGCGAGGCCGACTAAACTGTGTCGGGTGTTCACCGTTTTCACCATCGTCCTCTATGCCGTCACGGGCATCCTGACCGTGTGGTCGATCGTCGAGACCATCCGTAACCGACCGGCGGGCAAGGCTCTGTTGGCCGGTGCTGCGTTCCTGCTTCTGCTGCTCATCGTGCAGCTGATCCTCTCGATCGCCACCTTCGGCTCCACGCATGACGTCGACCCGCTGCTCTACTTCGGCTACATCATCACCGCGATCCTCGTCATGGCGCTGGCCGGGTTCTGGGCGTTCGCGGAACTGAGCCGCTGGGGGCCGGGAGTGCTGGCAGCGGCAGGGCTGACGGTGGTCGTGATGATCGAGAGATTGGACCAGATTTGGCAGTGACCAAACGCAGGACAAGCGACCGCTCCCCCTTTTCGGCGATGCACAGCGGGCCCGGGCGGGCGCTGACCGCCGTCTACGGGATCTTCGCGCTCTCGGCCACGGCCAGGGCCGGCTACCAGCTCATCCGCGAATTCGATGTCGCCCCGATCGCGTACTCGCTCTCGGCCTTCGCCGCGGTCGTCTACATCCTCGCCACGATCTGCCTGGTCATCGGCAACCGCGTCTCGCACCGGATCGCGCTGAGCGCCTGCACGATCGAGTTCGTCGGCGTCATCGTCGTCGGCATCCTCAGCCACACCCATCCCGAGGACTTCGCGAAGCCCTCGGTGTGGTCGAACTTCGGCAGCGGCTACGGGTTCATCCCGCTCATCCTGCCGATCATCGGCCTGTGGTGGCTGCTGCGCGTCGGCCGTCGCGCGAACCGCGGCTGAAAGTCGGCCGCCGCGCGAACCGGGACTGAGCCGCGGGTCCCGACACGCGGCAGCCGGAGCCGAATCACTCCACGCGGGAGGACAGCACGTTCCAGTCGGTGGCGACGGCCGTGACCTCGTCCCCGGTCTGCATGAGCACGTAGGGGTGGGCGGTCTCGACCTTGACGGTGTCGCCGTCCTTGTCGTTGGTCTTCACAGCTTCGACGGTGTCGCCGAGGTCGAGCGCGTAGTCGGTGGGAACCTTGATCGTCAGCGTGCAGCGGACCTCGCCCATGCCGATCGCGCCGTGCTCCGTGCTCAGCGTCATGTCCTCGAAGGAGAGATCCTCGTACGGCTTGCAGTCGACGTCGACCTTGTCGAATCCGGAGTCCTTGTCCCGCAGACCGCCGAGGTAGTCGCGGAATCCCTTGAAACCGCCCTCCTTGAGACCGTCGGGGGCACCGTCCTTGCCCTTGCCGTCGACGAGGTAGGACGCAACGTCATCGGCCGAGCTCGTCATCTCCTTGTCGAAGTCCTTCGGCCCCGGTTCGACTGCTCCCTGCCCGTCGGCCATGAGCGTGGGCATCTGGTCGGTCGGAATATAGGACGCTGAACGCACGAGCGGATCGGTCGACGCCGATTCCCGCGTCACGAGCATCACCTGCGTCAGCGGTTTGTCGCCGTCGGTGGACTTCTTGTCTGTGGTGCCGAAGGCGTAGAACCACATCGGGTACTTCGAGAAGCTGGGGCTGCCGGCGACCACCTCGGTGAAGTTCGGCGCACGCAGCTTCTGCTTGGCTTTGTCCGCGATCTGGATCTGCGCACGTGTGTGGTCGATGAGCGGTGCCGCCTGGATCTTGTCGAGGTCGGTGCCCTTGTCACCGAGCGTCTTGTCCAGCGACTCGGTGTAGTTCGTCATGAATGTCCCGGCTTCACCGGCACGCAGCGCGGGGCGTTCGTACGGGGTGATGTCGGGGTTGCTGGGCTTGGCGATCGGCATGCTCGCGCACCCGCTGAGCACCATCCCGGTGCCGATCAGTCCGGCGGTGACGGCCGTGAATGACCTGCGGTTCCGCAGATCCCGTCGCCGAGGCGGTGCTCCCGTCGCCGTGTCCGGCTGCACGGTCGAGATCGGCTGAGTCGCAGGACCGGGCTCGCCGTTCGGCTCCGAGTCGCCGCGGCCGTCGTGGTTCTTCTTCGGCGGGCGGATGCGCTGCTGCCACCAGCTGATGAAGAAGAACAGTGAGAGTCCGGCCAGCAGGATTCCGCCGGCGATGCCGAGCAGACTGAGTCCGAGCACACCCTTCACCGGCATCTCCATGCTCACCGTCGTTCCCTCCAGAGTGTCATCGGGGTTCGCCGGGGCGATGACGAGGACCTGCGGTTCTGCATCGAGATCGAACGTCTTCGCGACCGTCTTCCCCGTGTCCTTGCTGATCCACCAGTCGCGATCGGCGATATCGGCCTCGGGCTTCGCATCCCCCGGAATGTACCGGTGATCGGTGGCTTTGGGGAACGACACATCACTGATCTGCTCCTGGGCCACACCGTCGAGGTAGCTGTCGGTGTCGACCCCGTTGGCGGTGCCGACGAACAGCTCCGTGCCGTTCGCATTCTTCGCCGTCACGGTCACGCTCGAGCCCGAATAGGGCACGATCGCCTCGTCGAGGACGACGGCATAGGCACCGTCATTGACCTTGAAGGTCGGGGTCTCGGTGATTTCGTCGGTGCCGACGACCGAGAGCGCGGAGATGACCAGTCCGGCCAGCGTGAGAGCCGCTACGCCGAAGAGGATGGCAGTGATGAGTCGAATTCGCTGGATCAGAACAATGCCCTCATGAGTGCGGTCCGTGCCTTGGTCACGGCTGGGTCGTCGGCTCCGAGGACCTCGAAGAGCTCGAGGACGCGCAGGCGCAGGGATTCCTTCTCATCGCCGGCGGTGGTGCGGATGAGATTGATGAGTCGAGTGAATGCGCCCGCGGCATTGCCGCTGACGACTTCGGCGTCTGCCGCGGCCTTCGCGGCCTCGATGTCGGACGGGTTCGCATCGGCGGCGGCGATGAGCTGCGTCGGCTCCTGGTCGATGAGGCGACGGCCCAGACCTGCACGGGCGAGTCCGAACTTCGCCTCCTCGTCGGCAGGTGAGGACGCGAGAGCTGCTTTGAACAGGTTCTCCGCGGTGTCGAAGTCCCCCTTCGCCAGGGCCTCTTCGGCCTCCGGGTGGGCGGGACCTGCCGGTTCGGGCTCGGCACCGCCTGCGGTCGCGTAGCCGGTGACGCCGTTCTCCCCGGCGAGCTTGAGCAGCTCATCGAAGTAGGCCTTGACCTGCGGTTCGGGCAGGCCTCCCTGGAACAGCGGCACAGGCTGCCCCTTGACGAGGGCGACGACCGTGGGGATCGACTGCACACCGAAGGCCTGCTGCAGACGCGGGTTCGCATCGACATCGACCTTCGCCAGCACCAGGCGCCCACCGTATTCCGGCACGACGCGTTCGAGGATCGGGGAGAGCTGTTTGCACGGCTCGCACCATTCGGCCCACAGGTCGATGACGACAGGCACACGGTCGGAGATCGCGACGAGGCCGTTGAAGCTCGCCTCATCGACGTCGAAGACCAGAGACGGGACGGCGACCGCGTTCGGGTCCTGGGCCCCTGCAGCACCGGCGGGACCGGCCGGTCCGCCGGCACCTGCAGGTGCCTGTCCCGGCTGTCCCTGCTGGCCGGTCTGCTCGTGGGGCAGGTTCTTGCTGCGCACGGCAGACAGGTCGAGGCCCTGATTCTGCTGTGCGCGCTCCTGCGAGGGATCCATTGACACGTGGTCTCCTTTGTGACGCGATCGGTGAGAGCCGCTGCTGCCGCCCCGCACCTGGTCCATGCTTATCCAACAGAAGGTATCAACACCGGGGTGCCTGCGGCTATTTCCTCACCGGAGACGCAGCGGTGCCGAACCGGTGATCAGCCCTGCTCCGCCCCGGCGAGCGTCTCGAGGCCGCCGATGAGCTTGACCTTGCCGTCCTTGGGTACGAGGAAGGTGAGCACCTGGGTGGTCTTCGTCGTCACCGGGCTCTTGGTCGACGAGGCGCCCAGCAGCTCCTTCTGCGGTGAGGACAGGGTCAGGGTGCCCGTGCGGCCGTCCTTCGACTCGGGGCTGATGGTCGATTCGGCGTTGATGACACCGGTGACGATGGCGGCGTCTCCGGCGGTGTCCTGAGCGACGAGTTCCTTGCCCGGGGTGTATTTGTACTTCACCTCGGCCTTGCCGGATTCGGCACTGGCCTTCTGCTCCTTCTGATTCTTCCAGATCGACTTCGAGAATTCGTCGGCGTCGAACTTCTTCGCTTCCTTCGAATCCTCTCCGTTGCCGAGTGCCTTCGCATAGTCGGCGACGGCCTTCTCCGGAGTGGTGGCGAAGCCCTTGGCACCGGGTTCGAGCATCTTCGCGCCCTGCCGGGAATCGGGCAGTTCGGGCAGCTTCGTACCTGCGGTCAGCTGGGTCTGCGACCACAGCTTGTAATCGCTGCGCGGATCTTCCTGGGTGAGGACGAGCAGCTGCGAATTTCCTCCGGCAGAAGTGATCAGGCTCGTCACCCGCGGCCAGGCATCGGTGGCGGCCGTGTAGTTCGCAACGATCTCCTCGGTGGCCACAGCCGGAGGCATCTTCTGATCCTCGACGTCCTTCTTCACCTTGTACAGATCTTCGCGCTGCTTCAGCGCGGGACCGGCGGCACGTTCGGCCAGGGCCTTCTTATCGGTCTTCTTGTCCGCGTTCTTGACGTCGTCGGCCACCGCGTCGAGGATCCGCTTGGCCTGATCATCGGTAACGCCCGCGGCCGCCGAGGATGGGGCCTCGGAGGGTTCGGGCTTCGGCAGCTCTTCGGGTCCGCAAGCGCTGAGTGCCAGCACGGGGACGATGGCGAAGGCGGTGCCGTATTCGGCGAGCTTGCGGCGACGCTCCTGCCGCGCTTTGCGACGGTTGGCTTCCTTCTTCGACCGGTTCGCACCGAGGAAGAGCAGCACGAGACCGCCGAGGAAGACGACTCCGCCGATGATCATCAGCGGCAGCGCCCACGGGGTCTCGGCATGGTTGGGCCAGGTCAGGGTCACGGATTCGACCGCTCCTGCCTCACCGTCGCCGGCGATGAGGAAGCCGGTGCGGTTGGCGTCGTCGTTCCATTCCAACTCCACCGAATCGGTGCCGGTGACTTCGGACTGCCACAGGTCGGCACCGGCCGGATCAGGCACCTTGCCTTCGCCGTCTGTGGCCTTGGTCGTGAGCTTGCCGCCCTCGGCAAGGCCGGTGACACGGTCGTAGGCGGACTGGCCGGCCCAGGCTTCGACGTTCTCGATCGGGGCCTGGGCGATCGTGAGGTCACCGCTGCCCTTGGCCGTGAGAGTGGCCGGAGTGTCGTAGAGGTTGAGCATTCCGGGGTCGACGATGACCGCCGGTTTGTCGGCGTCGATCTGCGCGGTGGCAGTGATCGTATCCTCCGGCGCCCACAGGGTCTTCTGCAGGATGCCGAGGCCACCGACGACGACACCCACCACCATGAGAATCACAGCGAATGTGTAACGCACGTGCGTACCTTCCCTCAGCCGAGCAAAATGGCACCCCTGGTTCGGGGACTCTCCAAGTTTAAGTCACCGACCCGACATCCCCATTGTGCGCACGTTCAGTGTGTGTCGACGTTCACATTCGCACGCGGGAAGAGCCACCCCGAAATGCCCCGTTCGCGGCGTGTGCCCTAAGCTGGGCAGGTGAGCAACGACAGAATAGTGTGGATCGACTGCGAAATGACCGGCCTCGACGAAGTCCGGGATGAACTCATCGAGGTGGCCGCGATCGTCACCGACTTCGAGCTCAACCCCCTCGACGACGGCATCGACATCGTCATCAGACCCTCTGCCGAGGCACGGGCGAACATGAACGAATTCGTCACGAACATGCACACCACGTCCGGTCTGATCACCGAACTCGATGCGGGCACCACCGCCGCCGAGGCGCAGGCGAAGGTCCTCGAGTACGTGAAGAAGCACGTCCCCGAGTCCGGCAAGGCACCGCTGGGCGGCAATTCCGTGGGCACCGACAAGGTGTTCCTCACGAAGCAGATGCCCGAGCTCATCGAGCACCTGCACTACCGCATCATCGACGTCTCCTCGATCAAGGAACTGAGCAAGCAGTGGTTCCCCCGCGCCTACTTCCAGGCCCCCGCCAAGCACGGCGGGCACCGCGCGCTCGGAGACATCATCGATTCGATCATCGAGCTCCAGTACTACCGGAAGGCCGTGTTCTCCGCAGAGGGGCCGAGCTCCGATGAGGCGAAGTCCATCGCCGCCGAGGTGGCCGAGAACTACCCGAAGCAGACCGACGAGAGCTGACCGCCGCCTTCCCAGGCGATCGTGAGGGCAGCGATCGTGAGCAGAGCCCGGTTCCGCAGTTGCGGGACCGGGCTTTTCACTGCCCGAGACTCCCACTGACTGCCTCATGAGACTCTGAACCGGCGTCCTCGACCTCTCGGTATGATGGTTTCATCATGCCATTGAATCAGTCTCAGACGCCCCTGTACGAGGTCAAGGCGAACCTCTTCAAAGGCCTCGCTCATCCTTTTCGCATCCGCATCCTCGAACTCCTCTCCGGCAATGACGAGGTCAGTGTGGCCGATCTGCAGAACGAGACCGGACTCGAAGCCTCACACCTGTCTCAGCACCTCGCGGTCCTCCGCCGGCACCGCCTCGTCGAGTCCGAACGCCGGGCCAGTCATGTCTACTACCGACTGGCCGACCGACGCACCGCCGAACTGCTCGCGGTGGCCAGGGGCCTGCTGCTGAACATGCTCGAAGACGACGAGCAGCGCCTCGCCGAGGCCCGCTCCCTGCCCCGGATCCCCGGGACGGACACTGCATGAACGCCACTCCCCTGACTCGCCATGCGCGGTCGCTGCTGCCCTCTCCCGCCGACTACCGTGAGACCCGGCGGTCCTGGCCGAAGGATCTGCTCGCCGGCGCCACCGTCGGCATCGTCGCCCTGCCCTTGGCATTGGGCTTCGGTGTCAGTTCGGGCCTGACCGCCGAACAGGGCCTCATCACCGCGATCATCGCGGGTTTCCTCGCCGCCGTCTTCGGCGGTTCGCACCTGCAGGTCTCCGGCCCCACGGGAGCCATGGCGGTCGTGCTCGTGCCCATCGTCGCCAGCCACGGGGCCGATGCGGTCATCGCGGTCACCCTCGTCGCCGGCATCATCGTCGCTCTCGCCGGTCTGCTGCGACTGGGCCGCAGCGTGTCGTTCATCCCCTGGCCGGTGATCGAAGGCTTCACCGTGGGCATCGCGGCCATCATCTTCCTTCAGCAGGTGCCGTTCGTGACGACTCCCGCCGATCTCGCTCCCGGTGAAGTGAGCACGAACGCCTTCGTCGCCGCGGTGCAGCTCGTGTCCTCGGCCGCCTGGTCGTATCTGCCGTATTCCCTGACCGCCGTGGCGATCGTGGCCGTGTGCATGATCATCGCGCCGAAGATCCACCATGCGATCCCCGGTTCGCTCATCGGCATCATCGTCGTCACCGTCCTCGCCGGACTCGTCCCGAATCCGCTGGCGACCATCAGCGCCATCCCGCAGTCCCTGCCGGCTCCGAGCCTGCCGAGCCTCGACCTCACTGCCCTGCCCAGCCTGCTTCCGGCTGCCGGGACGATCGCGGCGCTGGCGGCGATCGAATCGCTGCTCTCGGCCAGGGTCGCCTCGTCGATGTCGGATGCCGGCGCGTACCAGCCCGACCGTGAACTCGTCGGTCAGGGCATCGCGTCGATCGGGTCATCGCTCTTCGGCGGCATCCCCGCCACCGGCGCCATCGCCCGCACCTCGGTGAATATCCGCGCGGGAGCACGCACCCGACTGGCCTCCATCGTCCATGCCTTCGTGCTGCTGCTCATCGTGCTCGTCGCGGCAGCCCCGGTCAGCCAGATCCCGCTCGCAGCCCTCGGCGGCGTCCTCTTCGTCACCGCAGTGCGGATGATCAATGTCGGCACGATGCGATCGATCCTGGCCTCGACGAAGTCCGATGCCGCAGGATTCGTCATCACCGCGCTCATCACGGTCTCCTTCGATCTCATCGTGGCTGTGGGAATCGGTGTCATCGTGGCCGCATACTTCGCTCTGCGCAAGCTCTCGGCGACGACGACCGTGAGCATCGAACGCCTCTCAGAGTCCGACGATGCCCAGGCCGGCGATGAGTCGATTGCGATCGTCGCCTTCCGGGGACCGCTGTTCTTCGCCTCCGCCGATCGGATCTTCGATGAGGTCATGGCCCTCGACGGCGTGAGCGTGGTCGTGCTGCGGATGTCTCAGCTCGAACTCGTCGACGCCACCGGAGCCCATATCCTCGCCGATATCGTCACAGGGTTCGAACGCCGCGGTAAGACGGTGCTCATCAAGGGCGTCAAGGACGGGCATGCGGGTCTGTTTCGGCAGGTCGGGGTGTTGCGAGCCCTGCGTCACCAAGCGCATCTCTTCGACGATCTGCCCTCGGCGATCGCCCATGCCCGCTCCCATGTGGAGCGGGCGCGGGCGAGCTGAGGTGGAGCAGGCGCGGCGGCAGAGTCAGCCGGCCTTCTTCTCCGGTCGCGCGAAGATGTTCGCAGGGAATGCCCCGGATTGGGCGATGACTTTGATGATGGTGCGGCTCGGTGAGAGCAGCGCTTCGATCTGATCATCATCGAGCACGGACCAGGCAGCGGTCACGGTGCCGTCGGTGAGCTGCTCGACCTGCTCCTTGAGCTCACGTCCCGCCTCGGTGATGACGGGAAGGTCAAAGCCGCGATCGTCGGTCTCCACGGTGATCAGCCCCGCCTCGGCGAGCTTGGCCTGCGCGGACTGCCATTCCTCATCGGTGTAGCCGCGGGTCTTCTGCGCCGCTCGGGGACGGAATCCGGCGCCGGTCGCGACATCGAGCATGAGCGCGTCGATGCCGGGAACACCGGCGGTCACGAGCGAGGCGACGTGACCGTCGCCGCGGAACTCGCGCGCCACGGTCGCCACATCCCACAGCGCCTCGAACGCGGTGCTCGGCTCGTGAGCGCCGATGACATCGGCGGTGGCCGCCGACAGTGTCCGCCCGGCGAAGTCCATGGCCGCGAGCACGGGGGCGAGCGCCTCCGACACCTGCGTGGCCGCCTCGGTGAGCAGAGCGATGTCATCACGGTCGCCGAAGAGCTCGGCCATGAACGCGCTCACCGCGTCGAAGCGGGCCTGAACCATCTGCTCCGGAGTGACCGTGTCCCACAGGCGGGGAAGCATCTCGGCGATGAAGTTCGGGGAGTAGTTGTAGTACGCGGCGGACACGACCCCGGGGTTCACCCGGCCCAGCGGCGCGGAGCGGGCGGCCATATTGCCTTCGACGCCGGGTTCGAGTCCCTGTTTCGCGTAGACGGCGCCGACGGTCTGCGAGAAGTAGATCGACGAGTGGAATGAGTTGATTCGGGCGGAGACCGCTCGGATGTTCTGTGTGCGCTGGGATTCCATATCGTCATCCTAGGGTGGGCGACGTCCCAGGTAAATGGGTGTCAGCGGGCCGCCTCGGTGTCGGAATTTAGCGCAGACGGATGCGACGTAAATCGCTGCGCCACCGGTGCGAGCGGAGTCGTTCCGCATCGATTCGGCACCCGGCCGCGCCGCGACAGCGCAGGTGTTTGCGCTGTCGCGGCGCGGTGCTACGGTCAGAGCACGGAGTGACAAGGACCGTTTCCGACCTCGCTCGGTCGGAGTGCGATCCTGGCTGCCGCAACCGCATATCGTCCGGCTTGGAGGTCAGATGAGGATCGCACTGTTCGCCACCTGCATCGTCGATGCGATGTATCCCGAGGTTGCACAGGCAACCGTGCGGGTGCTCCGTCGCCTCGGCCACGAGGTCATCTTCCCCGAAGGCCAGTCCTGCTGCGGGCAGATGCACATCAACTCCGGAAAATTCGCGCAGGCCGAACCGGTCATCGCCAACCACGTCCGGGCCTTCACCGACACCGAATGGGACGTCGCGGTCGCCCCCTCCGCCTCCTGCGTGGCCTCCCTGGGACACCAGCAGCCGATGGTCGCGAGGAGGATGGGCAACGACGTCCTGGCCTCGGAAGCCGCCGACGTTGCCGACCGCACCTATGAGCTCACCCAGTTCCTCACCGACGTCCAGGGCGTGACGGATGCCGCAGCCGACCTCGGTTCGTACTTCCCGCACCGCGTGACCTACCACCCCTCATGCCACGGAATGCGACTGCTGCGCCTCGGCGACCGGCAGTCCTCCCTCGTCCGGTCCGTCGAGGGCATCGACTTCGTCGAACTGCCCCTGGCCGATTCGTGCTGCGGGTTCGGCGGCACCTTCTCCGTGAAGAACCCGGAGGTGTCCTCGGCGATGCTCGCGGACAAGGTGCGCACCATCCAGGCCACGAACGCCGACGTCTGCACCGGCGGCGACGCCTCCTGCCTGCTGCACATCGGCGGCGGGATCTCCCGCTTCGAACGCACCGGCAGCTTCGACGGTGCCCCGGACGTCACCGCCGTCCACGTCAAGGAGACGAGCTCGACCGACGCTCAGGGACACACGACTGAGAAGCTGACGACCGTCGTCGGCGCCGACGACGACCACCACCTGACGCCCGGCGAACAGGGCACCTCACCGGTGGAGCCGAGCCGATCCCAGTCCGGGTTCCGCGTCGGTCAGGCCGCGGTGCATCTGGCCCGGATCCTCGCCTCGACGAAGGAGGACCCGCTGCGGGTGCCGAGTGAAGGAGCCGAAGTGAGCGGAGGGAGCCTGCGATGACGTTTCTGGGAATGCCGCTGCTGCCGTCGAAGCGACGCAGCGACCTGCCGGGCGGGCAGGGCAATCTCATCGAAGCCGAAGCCTTCCCGGAGGCTTCGCATCAGCACCTGTCGAATCAGCAGCTGCGCAACAACATCGGTCATGCGACCTCGACGATCCGGGAGAAGCGCGCCGAGGTGGTCTCCGAACTCGACGACTGGGAGGCACTCCGCGACGCCGGTGAGGCCACGAAGAACGAGGTGATGGAGAACCTGCCCGAGTACCTCGCGCAGTTCGAGGAGGCGTTCACCGCCGCCGGCGGCATCATCCACTGGGCCCGGGACGCCGACGAGGCCAACGCCATCGTCACCGAACTCGTCGAGGACAATGCTCCTGTGCTCGAGTCCGGTCGCCGGGAGGTCATCAAGGTCAAGTCGATGGCCACACAGGAGATCGGCCTCAACGAACACCTGGAGACGCAGGGCATCGACGCTTTCGAAACCGACCTGGCAGAGCTCATCGTCCAGCTCGGTGAGGACAAGCCCAGCCACATCCTCGTCCCCGCCATCCACCGCAACCGGGATGAGATCCGTGAGATCTTCATGGACAAGATGCCCGATGCCGGTGAGCTGACGAACGAACCGGCGGTACTGGCCGAGGCGGCGCGCAAACATCTGCGCCACAAGTTCCTCACCACGAAGGTCGCGATCTCCGGAGCGAACTTCGGCATCGCGGAGACCGGCACTCTCGGCGTCGTCGAATCCGAGGGCAACGGCCGCATGTGCCTGACCCTGCCGGAGACGCTCATCACCGTCATGGGCATCGAGAAGCTGCTGCCGAAGTTCGCCGATCTCGAAGTGTTCATGCAGCTGCTGCCGCGGTCGTCCACGGGTGAGCGGATGAACCCCTACACCTCGTTCTGGACCGGCCGGTCCGAAGGCGACGGGCCGCAGAACGTCCACCTCGTCCTCCTCGACAACGGTCGCACCCGGGCACTTGCCGATGAGCACGGGCGCACCGCACTCAACTGCATCCGCTGCTCGGCGTGCATGAACGTGTGCCCCGTCTACGAACGCACCGGTGGGCACGCCTACGGGTCGACCTATCCGGGACCGATCGGCGCGATCCTCTCCCCGCTGCTCACCGGCGTCGAAGAGCAGGGCAACGGTTCCCTGCCGTACGCCTCCAGCCTGTGCGGAGCCTGCTACGACGTGTGCCCGGTGAAGATCAATATCCCTGAGATCCTCGTCCACCTGCGCAACGAGGATGTCAAAGCCAACCACTCCCCCGTGTCCTCCCAGCTCGATGCCGCCCTCACCGGTGCGTCATGGATGATGGGAGACGGCAAGCGGATGACCGCAGCCGAGAAGGGTCTGCCCCTGGCGCACAAGGTCACCGGCGGTGAGCAGATCAACTCTCTGCCCGGCATCGCCGGCGCCTGGACGTCGAGCCGTGACATCCCGGCCCTGCCGGAGAAGAGCTTCCGGCAGCAGTGGGCCGAAGAGGAAGCGGATCGCCGCGAAGAGGAAGGCGAGAAATGACCGACACCGCCCGCGAGGAGATCCTCGCCCGCATCAATGAGGCTCTCGGTCGCCGCGGCGGCGGAGAGTACGTGTCCTCGACGCCGCGCAGCTCCGCACCGGCCAACGGTCCCGGGGCAGCGAACGGTGCTGACACCGCTTCGGCGGAGGTGACCGCCACCGCTGCCGATTCCGGTTACCACCATGAGGGCACGCACACGGGCGAGGACCTCGTCGAGCTCCTCATCGACCGCCTCGTCGACTACAAGGCCAACGTCCACCGCGCCTCCGGCGATCCCAGCGAGACGATCGCACAGCTGATCGGGGCGCATGATTCGGTCGTCGTGCCCACCGGCCTCGACTCCTCCTGGCTGGCCGGTTTCTCCGGCGGGATCCGCGTCGATGCCCCGGGCGAGGAACTCAGCGTCGACGATCTCGACGCTCAGGGTGGAGTGGTGACCGCCTCGGCGGTGGCGATCGCGCAGACGGGCACCATCGTCCTCGACGGATCAGATGAGTGCGGACGCCGGGCGATCACCCTTGTGCCCGACCACCATGTGTGCGTCGTGCGCACCCGCGACATCGTCGACATCGTGCCCGAAGGGATCGCCCGCCTCGACGCCCACGCGCCCCTGACCTTCATCTCCGGTCCGTCGGCGACGAGCGACATCGAACTCAGCAGGGTCGAGGGAGTGCACGGTCCGCGCACCCTCGACGTCATCATCCTCAGCGACTGATGACCACGGCCAGGACCCTCGAATACCCTCAGCCTGACAACGGTCGACCGCCGCGGCGGCGCCGGAGGACGACGTTCATCGTCTCGGCGATCGTCATCGTCCTCACCCTCATCATCGGAGCGATCGCGGCCGATCGGATCGTCGACTATACGACCGAGCAGCGCATTGCGCAGGGCCTGACGGACTACGGTGAGGCCGACGTCTCGGTCGAAGGCTTCCCCGTGCTCACCCAGATGGCCGCCGGGAAACTGAATGAAGTGCATATCACCGCTGATGAGGCCACCTATGAGGGCGTCGACTTCACGAATGTCGACGCGAAGCTCTTCGACGTCCCGACCGACACGACGCATCCCATCGGCACCGTCGATGCCACCGCGGTCCTCCCCCACTCCACTCTCGACGAGCTCGCCGCCGAGCACGCGAACCTGCCGGAGGGGATGACGTTCACGACCGTCGACGGTGAGCTCTTCCTCAAAGGCTCGATGCTCGGCCAGGATCTGCTCATCGGCATCGATCCGAAGGCCGAGGGCAGACGGGCAGTCGTCGATGCAACGACGATCCGCCTCGGCTCGGCGGAGATCCCCGTCGACCGTCTGCCCGGGTTCCTCACCTCGGCGATCTCCGATATCGTCATCGACCTCGACTTCCTGCCCGCCGGACTCGAACTCACCGATATCACCGCCACCGAGGCGGGGCTCAAGGTCCGCCTCCACGGATCCGGGGTCACGCTGGAGTAGACGGACAGGGCCGCCTCGGCGACGCCTTATCGACTGCACGGACGTCCCGGCACCAATCAGAGAGAGGACTCAATGATGAGCATGATCACTCCCCAACGCGACCGTGTCGCTTCCGAACTCACCGAACTGTCGACGCTGACCGACTCCGATCGTCCCGGTTGGACACGGCGTGCGCTGAGCGAATTCGACGTCTCGGGTCGCGAATTCGCCCGAAGGCTCATGCAACAGGCCGGGATGGACACCCGGATCGACGGCGCCGGCAATGTCATCGGGGTCCTGCCCGGCCGCCTCGGTGGCCGTCAGATCATGCTCGGATCCCACACCGACACCGTCGACGGCGGCGGACGCTTCGACGGGATTGTCGGAGTCCTCGGCGCGATCGAAGTGGTGCGGCTCATCCGTGAGCAGAACATCCGTGTCGACCACGATCTGGTGATCGTCGTATTCTTCAACGAGGAGCCCAACGACTTCGGTCTCTTCTGCGTCGGCTCCCGGGCGATGACCGGTCAGGTCGACCGAAGCATCTTGGCGCTGCAGGACCCCACCGGTCGCAGCCTCGCCGACGCGCTTCCGGACTCACGAATCGATCCCGAGGAATTCCTCACGGCCGCCTACGACTTCACACCGGTGACCGCATTCCTCGAACTTCACATCGAGCAGGGACCCGAACTCGAGAGGTCAGAACGGCAGATCGGCGTCGTCGAGACCATCACCGGAATCAATCACTTCCGGGCCCTCTTCATCGGTCGCCAGGATCACGCTGGCACAACGCCGATGGACGTCCGCGCCGATGCCGGCTGTGCCGCCGCCGGGACAGTGCTCGCGGTGGAATCCATCGCCGAATCGGGAACGAACACCCGTGGCACCAGCGGACAGCTCCGCTTCACCCCGGAAGCCGTCAACGTCGTCTCACAGATTGCGAGCCTCGAAGGCGAGTTCCGCGGCCCCGACGGCTCCTGGCTCAATGAGGCTCAGCGTCGTCTGGCCGCAGCGGCGGGAACCGAAGCTGAGAAGCGCGGAGTCGAGGTGGAAGTCGAATGGACCACCGATGACGCGCCCGTCCCCCTGCATGAGCCGATCACCTCCACCATCACCGAGGTGGCCGACGACTTCGGACTGACCCGTGCCACCATGTTCTCCGGCGCCGGGCACGATGCCGGGATCATCGCCGCGAAGACCCAGGTCGGCATGATCTTCGTGCCCTCGGTCGACGGGCGCAGCCACTGCCCAGAGGAATTCACCGACTTCGCCGACATCACCCCGGGGATCTCAGTCCTGCTCGAGACCGTTCTGCGCATCGACCGTCGCGGTCGCGACTGATCACACGGGCGGGTAATGTTCCGGACGTGACGACTCCCATCCCCGCCGAAACGGCCGACGACGCTCGCAGGTACCGCCCCGATCCCTCAGTGCTCACGGCACTGACCTCGCCGAGGCTGCTCACCCGAGAGGTCCTCGCCGGCCTCGTCGTCGGGCTGGCCCTCATTCCCGAAGCGATCGCGTTCTCGATCATCGCCGGGGTCGACCCGAAGGTGGGCCTGTTCTCCGCCTTCATCATGGCCACCTCCATCGCCTTCCTCGGCGGGCGTCCGGCCATGATCTCCGCGGCGACCGGCGCGGTGGCCCTCGTCATCGCTCCGGTGGCCCGCGAACACGGGATGGACATGTTCATCGCCACCGTCATGCTCGCCGGTGTGTTCCAGATCCTGCTGGCCGTCTTCGGGGTTGCGAAGCTCATCCGCTTCATCCCCCGCAGCGTGATGGTCGGCTTCGTCAACGCCCTGTCCATCCTTGTCTTCGCAGCCCAAGTTCCCCATGTCATCGGGGTCCCCTGGATGGTCTACCCGCTGTTGGCCATCGGCATCGCAGTCCTCGTGTTCATGCCGAAGCTGACGAAGGTCGTGCCGGCACCGCTGGTCACGATCGTGCTCATCACCGGCATCGCCGTCGTCTTCGCCATCGACGTTCCCACCGTCAGCGACCAGGGCGAACTGCCGCGCAGCCTGCCCGAGCTCTTCATCCCCCATGTTCCGCTGACCTGGCAGACGCTTTCGACGATCGCCCCGTATTCGCTGGCGATGGCTCTGGTCGGGCTGATGGAGTCGCTGATGACTGCGAAGCTCGTCGACGAGATCACCGACACCCACTCGAACAAGACCCGCGAGTCCTGGGGACAGGGGGCCGCGAACATGCTCTCGGGCCTCTTCGGCGGCATGGGCGGCTGCGCGATGATCGGACAGACGATGATCAACGTCCGCGCCTCCGGGGCGAGGACGAGGATCTCGACTTTCATGGCCGGAGCGTTCCTGCTCGTCCTCGTCGTCGTCCTCGGCGACATCGTGGGCATGATCCCGATGGTCGCGCTCGCTGCGATCATGATGATGGTCTGCATCGACACCTTCGAGTGGCATTCGATCCGGATCTCGACGCTGCGAACGCTGCCGAAGTCCGAGACCTTCGTCATGATAGCCACCGTCGCGGTCGTCGTCGCCACCGGCAACCTCGCCATCGGAGTCGTCGTCGGCGTGTTCGTGGCAAGTGTGCTCTTCGTCCGCCGTGTCGCCCATTTCGTCACCGTCGAACGCGCGATCGTCCCGCCCGATCCTGACGCGGCCGGGACCGCTGCGGACGCGGCCGCGACTGTTGCGGACGTGGCCGGCGCCGATTCCACCGACACCGAGGCGGTCGCCCACTATGTTGTCCGCGGCGAACTCTTCTTCGCCTCCTCGAACGACCTGACCACGCAGTTCCACTACACCCACGATCCGGGCAGGGTCGTCATCGACATGACAGAATCGCACGTCTGGGACGCCTCGACCGTGGCCGCTCTCGACGCGATCGTGACGAAGTACGAAGCGTTGGGCACCAAGGTCGAACTCCGCGGCATGAATGAGTACACCGAGGCACTCCACGCTCGACTGTCGGGTGGACTGGGGTAGCGTCCGGCGGGCTGGGGCAGCAGTCCGGTCTGCGGTGGCAGAGCCCAGCTGGTTCGGGGCAGCCGCACTCAGTTCCCCCGATGGCAGCCGCACTCAGTTCCCCCGATAAGTGGGGCCAGATTGCCATTTCAGCGCCCGAAGCGGGCAATCTGTCCCCACTTATCTCTCGCTGGCGCGACGCGATTGCCAGTTTCGTCACAGACTGCCCCACTAGGCTTCGAGGCGTACCCAGTTCCATCCCCGCGATCAGCATCGACAGAGCATTCGACCGACACGAAGGACCGTGCCATGGCATTCGACAAGTTCCTCGACAAAGCCAAGAACCTCGCCAACGACCCCAAGGTCAAGGACAAGCTCAATTCGGAGAAGGCCGAGAAGGTCACCGATTCGATCCTCGACAAAGCGGCAGGCGTCGCAGAGTCGCTGACCGGCGGCAAGCACTCGGACAAGATCAAGAAGGCCCGTGATGCCGCCGACAACGCGATCGGTTCGGACCGTGGCCAGCCCGGTGGAGCGAACCGCGGCGACGATGTTCGCAGAGACGAGGCCCGCGGAGACGATGTCCACGGAGACGAAGTCCGCAGAGATGATCGCGGCGACGGTGGTTTCGACAGCGACAACGGATCTGCCGGAAATCGCTGATCACGGACCTTCTGCTTCATCTCATCGAGCCCCTGCCGACCGTGGCAGGGGCTCGGTTCGTTTCGACAGCACGGCTGAGTCGTCGGCACGGACTCAGGAATCGATCTCCGGGGTCGGCAGGGACTTCGGGTCGGCGTCGATCGTGATCCGCACTGCGTCGATGACGGCGTGATCGTTCAGCAGCTCCTCGCCCGATACCGTCCAGCCGTCTCCCTTCGTCTCTCCGCACGGCTCGCCGCGCGGAGAGAAGACCTCGCAGTCGACGGCAGTGATCGGTGCCGCGGACTCGATGACGAGGTCTCCGCGATCCAACGGGCGGAAGTACACGACGACGCCGCGGCCCTCGTCCCCGTGCACGACTGTTGCCGGCACGGCTGCCCCGGCAACCTCGTAGTCGAGGACTCCTCGGTGCGATCCGACAGCGAGCTCATCCGTGGAGAAGCCGATATCAACCGAATGTATCTCTGACTCGATGCTCGCCTCCGCTGGGCTCGAATCGATGCTTCCCTGCGGATTCGAATAGTGCGCCCGCAGATACGGCGGCAGCAGGGACTCGGAGTCGGGCAGGCGGAATCCGTCATGGATGTCACCGCCGAACGACCACTTCGTGTCCCGGATGAAGTCCAGCCTCTCGTCTATCCGCACCGAGTAGCTGCCGTCCGCGGCGATGCTGAGCGTGTGCACCGTGGCGCTGTTGCGCACCGGAGGCACCGCTGCATCCGCCCCACTGGACACGACCACCGCGGTCGCGATCGTGACAGTCAGAGCGAGCGCTGCCAACATGGCGAACGCACGTCTGGACCGGTGTGGTCGTCTCATCATTCTCACCCCTGCCTCTCATATGCGTGGACCGGGGATGCGGTCATTCCCGCAGGAGGATCGAACGCGATGACCTCACGACTGTCGGTATATGACTTCCGCCAGACCACCTTGGTTCCATCTTCGGCCGCGTCACCATTGTCGGCCGCCTCCCCATTGTTGGCCGCGTCACCATTGTTGGCCGCGCCACTGTCCCGGACCCGTGAGAATGCTGCGGCGTCGCAGCCGTCGCCGAGGTCGAAGTCGACGTTGGCGGCCGGACAGTACACCGGCCCGACGGTGTCGATGCTCAGAGTGTGCGTCTCCAGTGTGAGGTGGCCGGTGCCGAGCATCGGCACGGGCAGGGCGAAGAATTCCTCACCGGCCACAGTCATGAACACCTCATCGAGGACCTATTCGAGTTCGATGACATGACGGCCTTTGCTCCATTCCACGGTCGCGTCCTGAGAATCCTTCGGGCTGAACATGAAGTGCGCAGCCGGATGGTCGAAGCCCTCCGTCTTCTTCTCGTCGACCGTGATATCCAACTCTCCGAGTGTCTTCGGCGAGCTCCGAGTCGAATCGTCGGCCGTGCTCAGTTCGACGGCGCTCAGCGAAGAGATCTTCGGCATCATCGCCAGACGGTTGCCAGACTGAACATTCCGCCCCAATGCAGCATCACTGATCCACAGCCCCACCGGTCCTCCATCATCGCTCGGGGACTCGAAGATCAGCCTCTGACGCATCTGCACTGAGCCGTCTCTGTGCGGGGCCACCTCGGTGAAGGTCTCTTCCGGGGTGAGCGCATGCTCGGACAATCTGTCGGTCACCGGCTCGGGCAGCGCATATCGCAGCACCAGCGCGGTCACGATGACGCCGATGACGACGACGGCGAACGCGATGCCGATGAGGAGGAACAGCTTGGGGCGGGTCATGTCATCACACTATGGCCAGGTCCCGTCACAGGAGCCGCACATTCGGTGCCAGACCTGGAACACCGCCGGCATCGGCGTCAGGGTTCTGCCGCAAGGGACCGGATCGGCGGAACTGTCAGCTCAGTCACCACGGGCGGCAGGCGGCGGGAGAGTGTGTGAGAATGGCAGTCTGCGTCAAGCCACGCTGTGCCGTCCGACCCCGATTTCAGCAGGAGGTGCCATGCGATCGCCCATTCCGGATTTCCTCGATGAGACGCTTGATCGTTTCCGTCCCGACCGGTCCGGTGAGAATGCGGACTACATCCCGGCTCTCGCCGCCGCCGATCCGGAGAAGCTCGCGATCTGCATCTCCACCCTCGACGGCGTCGAATACACCTCCGGCGATGCCGAGCATGCGTTCTCCATCCAGTCGATGTCGAAGCCGTTCATCTATGGCCTAGCCCTCGAACAGGAGGGCCTGGCGGGAGTCTTCGAAAAGGTCGGCGTCGAACCCAGCGGGGAGAAGTTCAACGAGCTCTCCCTCGACAAGAAGTCGGGTCGGCCGCTCAACCCGATGATCAATGCCGGCGCGATGACCATCCACTCCATCCTCGGCGATCCGGGGGCGAGCCTGGCCGAACGCACCGAGATCGTCCGCTCCGGCCTCTCCCGCTTCGCCGGGCGGGAGCTGACCATCGACGAAGACGTCGCCGACGGCGAATGGCGTGAGGCCTACCGCAACGTCGCGATCGCGAACATGCTCCGGTCCTACGACATCTTCTACGACGACCCCGATGAGGTGGTCCGCGGCTACATCGAGCAGTGCTCGATCCTCGTCACGGTCAAGGACCTCGCGATCATGGCCGCCACCCTCGCCGGAGGCGGCCTCAACCCGCTGACCGGCGAACAGGTGCTCTCCCCCAGGGTCAACCGGCAGGTGCTCGCGGTCATGATGACCTGCGGCATGTACGACGCTGCGGGCGACTGGATGACGGAGATCGGGATGCCCGCAAAGAGCGGCGTCTCCGGCGGAGTCTTCGGAGTCATGCCCGGTCAGGTCGGCATTGCGACCCTTTCCCCGCGCCTGGACAGACACGGCACGAGCGTGCGCGGGGCGAAGATCTTCCGAGACCTCTCGGACCGGCTGAGCCTGCACATCATGGACGCCCCCGAACCGGCCCGTTCGATCATCCGGCGCGACCGCCGCTTCGTCGACGGTGAGGGCAACATGGTCCGCATCTGCAGCCTCCAGGGACTCATCCAGTGGAGCGGGTCGGAGAACGTCCTGCGCGCGATGGACGAGCCGGATTCGACCACGGACACGTTCGTCCTCGACCTGCGTCGGGTCAATGAGATCAACTCGGTGGCCAGGTACATGCTCACCGAGGCGCTGTCCCGCCTCGAGGACGACGGCACCCGTGTGGTGCTCATGGATCCCGACGACTTGATGCAGTGCAAGGGTCCGAACTCGGCGCTGCCCGGGGTGGAGATCCTCGATTCGCTCAAATCGGTCAAGGGACTCAAACGCGTCCGCGACGATCGCCGCCGGGAGATGGCCGAACGCATCAGGTAGTTCAGTCGGGCCGGGCGGAGTCGGGTCTCCCGACTGGTTGAACCCGTACGGTGGGCACTGAACGGCATTTGATAAGGTGAGCCTAACCGAATTCCTGCGCCGAGGCGGCTTCGCCGTCCGGACCCGGCCTCGAGCCTGCAGGGGTACCCCGCTTGAGAAAGGCCGTTGATGACGACCGCACCGAACACCCCCGAGCGCACCGCCCGACCTGCCCGCGCGCAGGCGATCCTCACCGTCCTCGAGGTCACCGAAGTCACCCCGCACCTGGTGCGGATCCGCCTCGGCGGCGATGACACCTTCGACAACATCACCGTCAACGATGCGACAGACAAGTACGTCAAACTCCTCTTCGCCGACCCCGCCCACGGACTCGTCCCGCCCTATGATCTCGACGAGCTGCGCGAGCAGGCTCCGGAGAAGCTGCCGAGTCGCCGCACCTACACGCTCCGTGAGATCGACGTCGACGAGAAATGGCTGAGCATCGACTTCGTCATCCATGACGACGTTGGCGTCGCCGGTCCCTGGGCGAAGAACGCCGCCCCCGGTGACAGGCTCGTGCTCTTCGGAGCCGGCGGCAAGTACGCTCCCGCCGCCGAGTCCGATTGGCACCTGCTCATCGCCGACCTGTCAGCGATTCCCGCGGTGAGCACAGCCCTTGAGGCGATGCCTGCCGATGCGCGCGGAGCCATCATCGCCCATGTCGCCGAGGCGGCCGACCGAGTTCTGCCCGAGGTGCCTGCCGGCATCGAGGTGAAGTGGGTGGACTCCTATGACGAGCTCATCAGCGCCGTGCAGGAGTTGGAGTGGCTTCCCGGCACCCCGCAGGTCTTCGCCCACGGCGAGCGCGAGGCGATCAAGTCGATCCGCAAGGTGCTCAAGGAACGCGAAGTGCCGCGAGAGGCTCTGTCGATCTCGGCCTACTGGGCCGATGGCCGTGCCGAGGACCAGTTCCAGGCCGAGAAGCGCGAACCCATCGGCAAGATCGACTGAGGCGAGCGTCCACCTCCGAGACACCCACATTCGCCGACCGCTCATGCTGCAGTCGAACACTCACCGCATAACGCGGTACAGCGACGGCACCATGAGCGGTCGGCGTTTGGTGTCAGCGGCGGCGCGTGTTGTCAGCGGCGGCGGCGCGTCAGCAGGAAGGCTGCGACTCCGATGGCGATGAGTCCGAGGGCGATGCCGCCGAGGATGAGGTACTGACCGAGGTCAGCTCCCGTGCGCGGCAGCGGGTCCCCATCGGAGTCCGCAGAGTCCTGGGAGCCTTCCGCAGAACCCTCGGCGTTCGCGGTGTCCTCGGAGCCGTCGGCAGCCTCATCGGTCCCGGACGACGCACTCGAACCGGCGGTTCCGGCGTCGGAATCCGAGCCGGTGCCTGCTGAATCGGAACCGGTACCGCCGGCGGCAGACTCTGCACCGGCGTCCTCATCAGCCTCGGAACCATCGGCGCCGGCCGCGGCGTCCGCACCGGCACCCGCATCCTCGTCAGCCCCGGCGTTCTCGTCCCCGTCGTCTTCAGCGCTGTCATCTCCACCGCCGTCGGCCAGGTCCGCCACCGAATACAGGCTCGTGGTTCCCGAGACCTCATTGCCGACGACCAGCGCGGCCTCACCCGAAGGCGACTGATCAGCGGACAGGAACGTGATGCCCTCCGGACCCAGATCCCCGGCGCTCGAGAGCAGCGCCGCCGGGTCCGAGGCATCCTCGATCACGTCCTCGACGGAGACCGAGAAGTCACGGTTGTTGAAGTAGGTGGCGAACTTCGGCGCACTCGGATCACTGAGGTCGAATGCCGCGATTCCGCCGACCCGCTCGAAGCCGACGAAGGCGTACGTCTTCTCCCCCACTTCGCCGATGGTCAGCGCCTCGGGCTCGGGGCCCTTGTCGTCGCTGCGACCTTCGAGGTTGGACTCGGAGTGGTTGGAGTTGAAGAACTCGGGTGCCGCCTCGGCGGTCAGTCTCTCGAACTCATCCCCGGAATCGGCCACGAGCTTCCCGTCGGTCGTCCACACCGAGAACGACCGGGCGCCGAACGCCACGAGCTCCTCGTAGCAGTCGCCGTCCTCGCTCAGTCCCATGTCGGTGATGATGTTCAGCCTGCCGAGGTCCTCATCGTCGAGTTCGTCGGCCAAGGGCGAGGTCTCGCACACCGGGGCCAGCCCGTCTTCGCCGAGGTCCTTGACCCTGGCCGCATCCACGAAGTCGCCCCACTCCCGCGAGTCGCCTTCGTTCGCGGTCACCAGGTAGTCAGTGCCGCCTGAGGTGAAGCTCGAGATCGTGTCGGGCATGTACGCGCCTTTGAGCCCCTCGTACTCCGTGATGTTCACGGTCGGAGCGTCCTCGGGGTCGCGGTCCGAGGCGTCGATTCCGTTGCCGGCCTGCCCGTGGTCCTTGAGCCCCAGCGGAAGGATCTTCTCCACAGTGGCCGAGGCGATGTCGACGACCGCGATCGCGTTCGCCTCCTGCAGGGTGGCGTACGCCTTGTCACCGGTGACGGTGATGTATTCGGGTTCGAGGTTCCGCGAAATCGGCAGGTCCGATTCCGGTGTGGGTCCGAAGATCCGCACATCATCGGGCAGTGTCTTCGACCCGCCGTCTTCGAAGTCGTGGAAGTCAGCGGTGTGCACGTCCTCATCCGAGGCGGCGGCCACCTCGGCGGGCAGATCGATGACCGACACCGATCCTTCGGGATCGGTCGAGAAATCATCGGCCGGCTCACCTTCGTTCGCCGCCAGTGCGTGAGTGCCGTCCGGGGTGACGGTGACCATGTCCGGCAGGGAGCCGACCGGAACCTCGCCGAGGATGTCCGCCTCCGGGTTGTTCGCGTCGAAGAACATCACCGAACCGGGCTTCGTCTTGTCCTCGTCCTCGAGGGCGATGACGCCGAGTCCGTCGTCGCGGATGGCGATCGAGTTCGCCACGCCGGTGCCGGTTATCTCCGAGATCTTCTTCGGATTCTTCGGGTCCGAGGCGTCGATGACATCGACGGTTGCGGCCTGCGCGTTGACCGTGAAGACGGTGTCGCCGTGGACGGCGGTGATCTCGGCGGCGGATTCGTCGAACTGTCCGGTCTCATACGAGCCGAGGAACCCCATCTCGATCTGCGCGTCGGAGGCCGAGGAGCTGATGGGCTCGGGCACTTCTGCGGCGTGGGCGGCATCGGTTCCCAACGCTGCGGTGCCGCCGACGAATCCGGTGGCCAGCAGGAGGGAAGCCGCCGAAGCGGTGAGCATCTTCACGGACAGAGGTTTCGTCATCGGTTCTCCGGGATCGAGTCGGGTGCGGGCCGACCGGACCCGCAACCACTCATTCATAGGCACCCGGAATGGACTGGTCCCGAACCGCAGATGGACACGTGGTGAACACACTCAGCTCGGCGATCCGTCACCGACCGCACACGTTGCCGCCGCTGTATCACGTTGCGCGGTGAGCGGTCGGCGGTAACCTGAGCGGTCGGCGGAAGGCGCGTTCAGCCGAGGTCGAGGTGGTCGGCCACCTCGGCGACTTTCCGCTTCGCACTCGCATCGAGGTCACGGACCGGCAGGGGCAGACTGTCTGCACCCACGAGACCGAGATGTTCGGCAATGGCGGCGCTCACCCGCAGGCTGCCGCCGAACTCGGCGAAAAGATCCCACAGCGGCTGCAGGCCGGCGGAGAGCTCACGTGCCTGGTCGGCGTTGCCGAGTTCTGCCGCTCGGGTGATTTCGAGGAGGGGTTCGGGGACTGTGCCGCCCACTGCCGTGTACCAGGCGTCGCAGCCGGCGATGAGTCCCTCCGCGCCGTGGGCATCGCCGGAGATCCCGATCGTCACCTCATTGCCCACGGCGGCACGGATCTCGCCGATGCGCTCATCCCACCCGGCCGGTGAGAGCGGGAAGCCGGGGATCTTGATCGACGCCACTCCGTCGAGTGCGGCGAGTCGGGCGTAGAGCTCGGTGGTGAAGGTGAAATGAGTGGTGCCCGGATTGTCGTAGACGACGATCGGCAGATCCGTGGAATCCGCGACTGTGCGGAAGAGTTCGAACACTTCGTCCTCGGTCAGCGGCTGATAGCTCACCGGCGCGAGCAGCAGACCCTGCGCACCGGCGTCTTCGGCGGAGCGGACATTGGTGAGCACGTCCCTCGCCCGCAGTGCTCCGACTCCGACGAGGACGGGGATGTCGAGCGCGGAATCGACCGTCAGCTGCGCGACCCGCGCGCGTTCCTCTGTGTCGAGGTAGGCATAGGACCCGGTCGATCCGAGTGCGGTGATCGAGTCGACCCCGGCGAGGACGAGGCGCTCGATGAGCCCTGTGTAGGAATCCTCGTCGAGGGTCTCGCCTGTCAGCGGGGTGAGCGGAAACGCGCTCAATCCGGTGAGGAGCGAAGGATCGTATGCGGGTGTGCTCGTCAAGTGTCCTCCTCGTGGGGCGGATGGTGGCGTGGCGGGACTGCGGCGGACGAGTCCGATGCACTCCAGTCTGCCAGGTCACACCTCGCCGGACAGGTACGTCTCGAGCGAATCGAAGGACGGCTGAGCGGCGACGTCCATCACGGCCGCCGCACCGACGGCGTTCGCCGCACGCAGCGCCTGCGCGGGCTCGAACCCGCTGCGCAGTCCGATGGTCAGTGCCGCGCAGAACGCGTCACCGGCACCGACAGTGCTCACCGGGTTCCTCGGCAGCGCCTCGGCGAAGGCGATCTGCTCACCGCGGGAGAGCAGTGCCGAACCGCGGGCGCCATAGGTCACGGCCACATGCTTCGCGTCCTGCAGCTGCGGCAGGTGGGAGTATTCGGTTTCGTTGACGATGATGAGATCGGCACGGTCGACCGCCTCGGCGGGCAGGGCGAGTGCCGGGGCAGCGTTGATGACGAAGTATCCCGGAACCCGCCGGGCAAGTTCGACGATGAGGTCGAGTGAGATCTCGAGCTGGGTGAGCACGGTTTCGTCCTCACCGAATTCGACCCCGTCGAGGCTGACCCGAGCGTTCGCGCCTTCGCACACGGCTATCTGATTCTCACCCTGCGCGTCGACCATGATGAGCGCGGTCCCGGTCTCCGTGTCCGCCTCGGCGATGGCATCGGTTCGGACCCCGGCGGCGCGGAGTGCCCGCACCATCGCTCGCCCCTCCGCGTCGGCACCGACGGCGCCGACCATCCGGGTGCGCGCTCCGAGGCGGGCCGCAGCGGCAGCCTGATTCGCTCCCTTCCCGCCGGGCGACCGGGTGAGCCTGCCGCCGCCGATGGTCTCACCGGCGGCGGGCAGGCGGGAGGTGGTGGCGGTGATGTCGGCGTTGATGCTGCCGACGACTGCGAGGTCCACGTCCATTCTCAGGCTCGGCCCTCGGCTCAGGAGGCGACGGCGACGATCTCGACGGGAATGTTGCCGCGCGTGGCCTTCGAGTAGGGGCACAGTTCGTGGGTGCGGTCGGCGACCTTCTGCGCCGTGTCCTGGTCGACGCCGGGGACGGTGACGGTGAGCTTGACGCTGAGGCCGAAGCTCTCGCCCTCCTTGCCGATTCCGACCTCGGAGTTGACGACGGACTTCGAGGTGTCGACGCCGAGCTCCTTGCCGGCCAGTGCCATTGCACCCTGGAAGCAGGCCCCGTAGCCGACGGCGAAGAGCTGCTCCGGATTGGTGGCACCGCCGGGGCCGCCCATCTCCTTGGGGCTGCGGAGGTCGACGTCGAGCACCTTGTCATCGGTGGCTCCGTGACCGTCACGGCCCCCTGTGATCTCGGCCTTTGCGGTGTATGCGATGTTCTCTGGGGTGTTCATTGCACGTCTCCTGTTCGTCGAATCGACTCTGTGCGTCAGCAGGACCTTCACGAGGAAGGCTCCTGGTGCCGAGTATTGTCACTTCTCCGCCGGAAGTCCATGCCTTGTCTCCACGCCGTGTCGATGAGCGAACGTCCATCGGTCCGCATCCCCCTATAACCCCGAGGAGTCGTCTCGCGCTCAGACCCGGCCGACAACGAAGGAAGCCCCGTGATCTGCTTGTTCCAGCAGATCACGGGGCTTCCCGATCGGGGTGAGTAACGGGACTTGAACCCGCGACATCCGCGACCACAACGCGGCGCTCTACCAGCTGAGCTATACCCACCACATGCGCTGCGCCTCGGCGCAGACAGCAAAATACATCTTAACCGCACCCCGTCGGCACGGGCAAACCAGAACGGCACATCACCGACAATGAGACGCAGATCTCCCTGCGTGCAACGATTCCATAGCGTTGTATAACGGTTTCGGAAAAGCGGTAGGAGCAGCCCTCGACATTCATTAGGATTGATTCGGTCCCGTCCTCGATATGCCTCAAGGAACCCTGTACATGACTCGTGCGTTGATCTCCGTCTCCGATGACGGGTTCACCTACATCTCCCTCAACGGGGCGACGAGTCGCTATTCGGACACCGGCCAGGCCATCTCCTACCTCGGCGATTATGCCCGGGAGACCGCCACGCCGCTGACAGTGACGATCGACGACGGAGAAAAGAAGACCGACATCTCCATCGATGCACAGGGCAAGGTCGGGTCCGCACCGAAACCAGAGACCGGCGGCGCACACTCCGCGACCGGGGACACCACTCCAACAGCTCAGACGAACTCCAGCGCCGAGGCGGCCGCCGGGTCCTCCGCGCACGATTCGACTGCGCGGGGCTCGGCCCCACAGGGCTCTGCCGCGCAGGACCCCGCCGCACACGATTCGGCCGCGCACGATTCTGCCGCAGCCCGGACCGAGCCTGCGAATTCCAGCAATGACGCCTACCCGCAGGGCACACCGTTCTCCGGTCCAGCTCCCGCCACCGCACCGAAGGTGACGAAGACCCAGCCGCGCAAGCGCGCTTCCCGCAATCGCCCGCAGCGTCTGAAGAAGATCACGGTTCCCGGCCTCGTGCTCATCGGCTTGGCGATTCTCATGGTCGGCGCGTTCGTCGTCCCCAATATCGTCCCCGTCGAATCCGATGACGCCCCGCAGACGATCGGTTCCGAGCAGCAGGTCAATCCGGCCTCGGACCTCTCCGTCGACAAGACCCGCGACGTCGTGCCGAGCTTCGACAACTCCCCCAAGTGGGAGGCCGAGGTGCCCAAACACGCCTCGGTGACCGCATCAGACCGCGGCGTCCTCCTCGTCAACGACGGGAAGCTCGAAGTCCTCGACCCAGATACCGGCAAATCCCGGTACAAGGATTCGATCAGCAAATCGCCGACGTTCGCCGTCGACACCGTCATCGACGGCCGTCCGGCCCTGCTGTGGCAGTCAGGCAACACCGCCGAGGCGCTCTTCGACGGAGACAAGAAGCCGAAGACCTACCAGCTGCCCGAGAACGCCCGCATCACCTCCGCAGGCAAGAGCGTTCTCATCAAGTCCGGCAACAAGCTGTCGACCTTCGGCACCGACGGACTTGAGGACGTCCCGACGCCGCAGGCCGGTTCCACGCCGATGGCCATCGACGACGATGAGCTCTTCAGCTCAGACTGGAACGGCCCGGTCAAGGCCAAGAACCTCAAGACCGGTTCCGAACGCGACATCAAACTCGAACGTCCGGCAGACGAACTCCAGATCATCGACTGGATCTCCGCAGGCCACGGCAAGGCCATCACACTGTGGGGCGAACAGGGCGCCTCGACGAACTCCGGGCACCGGATCCAGCTCGTCGTCCACTCCCTCGAGGACGGCTCCATCCTCTCGACCGTGACGACGACGACCGACATCGTCGGCGAGAAGACATGGGTCCGCGGCCAAGGGGGCAAACGCGCATACATCGGCCCCTACCTCTTCAACCTGCAGTCGGGTCTGCTGCTCATGGATGTCTCCAGCCGTGACATCCACCTCTCCGAACCGCGCGGCACCATCGTCCCCTGCACCATGGACACGAACACCTCCTGTCTGCTCGCCGGCAAACAGGCGTTCAAGACCGACACCGACCTCCTGGCCGTCGTCGGTGACGGCAGAGAAGCCATTGTGCTCGGTGATGACTCCACGATCCGGGCCTACCCGAAGAAGTCCGACACCCAGGATCGCTGATTTCAGCGCCCCCTCGGAGATCGCAGCGGTCTCTCGATACCCGACAATCACCGCTGGTCTCCGGGGTCTCGCCACGGCGAATCACCCCTGAGGCTTTATCACAAGAGTCCAAGACATTAAGATGTGAACGACGTGTCGCACAGTCATGTCCCCTTGACCCCATGCAGCCGGAATCCCCACCGCGAAGGAAAGAAGTGCCAGTAACACGCCAGTTCAGTCGCAGGATGGCCGCTATCGGCGCTGCGTTTGCCCTGGTGGCACTCCCGGTCTCCGGCACGATCGATCCCGCATTCGCCCAGCCGACACCATCCGCAGAGGCAGGTGCGACAGAGACAGCCGACACCGAGGCGGCCGGGACGTCCGATGGCACCGACGGTTCTGACGGCGACTCCTCCGCCGGCAGCACGGATGACGGCGCGGCGGACGATGGGGACGACAAGACCGACCCGGAGCCCGACTACGACAAGGCGTGCAAAGCCCCTGAAGACGACGAACCGATTCCGGGGACCGATGGGCCCTGTGAAACCGCCGAGGAGCTGACGACTCAATGGCATCCGCTCTCAAAGACAATGACCGTGAAGGCACCGGACGGCGAGCCCGGCAGCCTTCCCAAGAGCTGGGTGGGTGAGTCGTTCGACAACCCCGGGCGCGACATGGTCCGCGTTCCGGCTCAGTCGGGGCAGGGGTCGTCAGGCGATGGGTCTGGCCGCTCGGCCACCAGTGATTCTGACACCGACGACAGCGGACGCTCCGTCGCCGAGGCCACGGCGCAGGCCGACGCGCCGGACTCATTCACGTTCGATGGTGAAGGCAAGATCCTCAACGCCGACACCAAGAAGGAGATGACGTTCGAGGGCTTCGGCATCACAGGGCCGGACCCTGACTGGACCTTCACCGCCAACGGAAAGACCATCACGGCCAAAGGCGAGCGCTACACTGAAACCCCTGGGGGTGACGATGGAGCCGGCGGCAACAAAGAGGGTGCTTCGTCGGGAGCTTCCACCTCGGGTTCTGACAACGGCACGGCCGACAAAGATCTCACTGCCGCGGACGACGGTCGCGACTCGGACTCGTCGAGCAACGCCGACGGTGCGACATCCGATGCCGGCACCAGCGGTTCGGCCGATAAGGACGGGGGCTCCGGTGACAGCAGCTCATCGTCGGACAAAGCCGCTTCCAAGGACGGCACTACCCCGTCCGACAGCGCCTCCTCGGCAGACTCTGATGCCTCGACTTCCGGGTCGAATGACCGCACCGACAGCGATTCCGGAAGCGACGCCGATAGCCGGGACTCGAACTCCAGCAATCAGGACGCGAACTCCGAAGGCCGAAACTCCGATGCGGACTCCTCCGGCGGCACCGACTCCGACGGCTCCGGTTCGGGTTCGGACTCCAACGACTCCGATACGAACTCGGGCAGCGACGATGAGAAGGACTCGGACAAGAACGGTTCCGGTTCCACGCTCGGCAGCTCCGATGCAGACGGCACCACTCCGGACCCTTCGACCGGCAACGGCTCCCAAGACGGGCGCGAAGTCATCCCCGGCACCACCGGCGACGAGTGGGTGCCCGGGGACGACGATCCCGAAAGGCACCCGGACTATTCGGACCCGGTTCCGCAGAACCCGGACGAACCGGCGCCCAAGGACGACACCGACCTCATCACCGGCGGCGACCAGCCCTCCCCACGGGCCGATCAGAACCCGGGCTCTTCGTTCGGCGAGTCCATCATCTCCACGATCGTGAGCTCCTGGCCCATCTTCGTTCTGGCCGCCTCGGGCATGGCCGCGGTCGGGTTCATCATCTACCTCATGGGACGTCGCGGAAAGCAGGACTGAGTCCCGCCTCGGCGATCCTCATCTAAGATCGCTGACATGGATCTCTTCGACTCCGAGCTGCGCGTGATCGCTGCGGCCGAGGACCTCGCCCGGACGCTCGGGACCGATGCGAACCACACAGTCGCCACAGCCGCAATGGACACCACAGGCCGCATTCACACCGGAGTCAACGTCGACCACTTCACCGGCGGCCCCTGTGCCGAACTCGTGGTGATCGGCGCTGCCGCCGCCCTGGGTGCGGGCCCGCTCGTCACCATCGCCGCGGTCGGCGACCACAATCGGGGTCTGCTCGCTCCCTGCGGACGCTGCCGGCAGGTCATCCTCGACCTCCACCCCGACGCCCTCGTTGCGTTCCCGGACGCCACAGGCCAACGGTCGATCGCACCCATCCCCGCGCTCCTCCCCCACGCCTACCGCCACCCCGACGCCGCACCCATGCGGCTGCTGCGATTCAACGCCCGCTATCACGGCTCGGTCATCGATGGGACGAAGACGCTGACGGTACGGTGGAACGAAGCCCATCGCCCGGGTCCTGCACTGGCCTATTTCGAGGACACTGATCACGGCACCGTCCCTGTCGACATCACCTCGGTGACCGCGAAGCGCCTCGACGAACTCACCGCGACCGACCTCGGACTCAGTCGCGCGTCAGCACTCGACCGGTACATCGCGAATCTGCACGGGCACTACCCCGCCATGCCCGACGACGCGACCGTCGAAATCCTAAGATTCCGTCGAACCGCCCTCGATATCTGACACTCGCAGTTCCCAGCGGCTAAGCTGGACAGCGAAGCACTGTGGCACAAGGTCACAGGCGCAGGAATGCATTCTCGACCGGGAGGACTCGACCCGATGACTGACAACGTCTACACCTCAGATGTGACCGTCGACCAGGCAACACCTTCGCAGCTGGCGGAGTCGATCCGTCTGCGCGAGGAGCGCATCGCGGACAACATCGACGAGCTCGTCGGCCGCATCCACCCGAAGGTGCTGGCGACCCGCGCCGTCAACAAGGCGAAGTCCGAGGTCGTTGAGGAAGACGGTTCACCCAAGCCCGAGATCATCGCTCTCGGTGCAGGCGCCGTGCTCGGTGTGGCAGCGCTCATCGTCGGTCTGTCCGGGCGCAAGCGTGGCTGATGCCGCTCTGCCGATCCGGATGCTCCATGACCGGATCCTGCTCGAACCCGGCGCGGAAGCCGGAGAGCGCAAGTCCTCGGCGGGCATCGTCATCCCTGCCACCGCGAGCATGGGCCGACGCCTCGTCTGGGGCAAGGTCGTCGCGGCGGGTCCGCACGTGAGGCAGGCCAACCTCGGCGATACCGTCCTCTACGATCCGGAGGAGCTCGCCGAGGTGGAGCTCGAGGGGCGGGCGTACGTGCTCCTGCGTGAGCGCGACGTCCACGCGATCTCCGAACCGGCCGAGCAGTCGAGTTCCGGGATGTACCTGTAGAGGTTGCGCGTGGCCGCAGGGCACCGAGGCGGAAACGCACCTCTGACCTGGGGCTTGCGACCTTCATCACAAAATCGAATATGGGCCGATCTCGGTTTGCATGATCGGTCGACACCTGAGTAATATTAATTCTCGTTGCGCGGCATGCGCGGCACGCACCTCTAGCTCAATTGGCAGAGCAACTGACTCTTAATCAGTGGGTTCCGGGTTCAAGTCCCGGGGGGTGCACACGAAATAAGGCCCCTCACCAGGCATAACGTCCGGTGAGGGGCCTTCGTTATTTCTATACGGAGTCAGCGACCCCACGCTTACCCATCTTTTTCGTTCGACTTCCTGCCAAACTGATCGAGGATTGACGACATATCAGGTGCGGTTGCCGCTTTCGCCACATAGTGCGCCGAGGTGACTCCGGTCCCCGAATGGCCCAGCACGGCCGCCGCAGCTTCGAGCGTGGCCTCAGCGTCGATGAGCGTAGCCACCGACTTACGAAACACGTGCGGGGTGATGCTCGTCGTAGTCTCGAGCTCCTTGAGCGCAGCGCGCAGGGTGCGCCGGTAGTTGTTCGGCCACTTCCACGTCCCGGCCCCAGACGGGAACACCGCGTTCGTCTCCGTGGGGATCGCCTCGACGCTACGGCGCAGCAGCACGTCGACGACGAACGCCGGCAGGGTGAGCACACGATACCCGCTGGCCGTCTTAGTGTGAGCCTGCCGAGTCAGCCCCTTGTCCTTGATCGGAACCAGCGTGCCGGTGACCGTGAGGCTCGGGTGCTCGCCGAGGTCCACATCGGACCAGCGCAGGGCCAGCACCTCGCCGATGCGCATCCCGGTCCCGAGCATCACGTCCACGACGTCGAGCAGCTCGGAGGATCGCCGCGGCCCCTTCACGCCCTCGGCGCCCTGCCACTTGCGCAGACCCTCGCGCAGCTCACTCACTTCGTCGATCGTCAGCACCTTCACGGGCTTCCGCTTCCGGGCGGGTAGGCGCACCTCGCGCACCGGGTTCGTGCGAAGAGCATCGTGGCGCACGGCCAGGTCGAACATGCTCGTCAGCACTGACTTCGTGGTCTTGGCCCTGCCTGGCGTCTTGCCGGCCAGTGCGCGCAGGAACTGGTCGACGCGGGAGACCGTGGCCTCGATGATGAGGTACTCCCCCAGCGCCGGGCCGATGATGTTCTCGACGATGGACTCATAGCGTTCGAGGGTCTGCTCAGTGTGGTCATCGGATCCGCGGAGGTTCTCGGTCCAGATCTTGCCGAGCGCGGTCACCGTGGTGTTGCCGCTGATCGTGTCGCCGGCGGACTCGACGCGGCCGCGCAGGTTCGCGAGCAGCTTCCTCTCGGCCTTGGCTCCACTGGGACCGTATGCCTCGACCTGCTTCGTCTTGCCGGTGAAGTCGCGGAACCGTGCCCGAGCCCGCCATTTGCCGTCTGCGACCTCGGTGCGCGTGATCTTGCCCCATGTGCCGAGCTCGAGCCGTGGCCTACTCATCGTCATTCTCCCTGTTCCCGAATACCTGCAATTTGAGCTCTTCTAGCCAACCTTCAAGTCGTTCGTCGAACAGGCCTCCCTCGGTCGTATCCCGCCGAATCTTGGCGTCAATCGAAGGTGGGATCACGCCGTAGATGTATGCAGAGCGCAACGCCTGTACTGCATCCCTTAGCCGCAGATCGACCCTCTGCTGAGCAATGTCGACCTCTTCGCGATAGTCGTCCGGAGTGCGCGGAGCATTCCGCGCCGATGCCGCACCGTACCGAGGCGGTCGCCCAAATGACACGTCCTCGTAGTCTCGTTCCACCTTCTCAAGGAAGCTGACGGCGCCATGATATCTCTCCATTGCGGCCTCGAAGTTCCGGAGCGCCAAGAGCCTTGAGGTCTCAATCTCATCTGCCCATTTGTCCGCGCCCTGGCTGAACGCTTCGCCCTCGTATGGGCTCGCGGACGGCAGTGCGCCCAGTCCCCCTGCTGGAAGTAACGGCCAGTTGCCGGCGAACCACTCGACCCCCTCGATGCCCGATCTCTCAACCCCCGGCAGCACCTCAAACTTCTTTCCGGTCGCGTAGTCGAACAGGAGAGCTATGGGTGGCACATCAAGGGCAGCGGCGAGTATGGCGACTTCGTGGACGCCGATCGCACTCTTGCGCCCGATCTCGATATTGGCGAGCGTGCTCCGAGGGATCTCATAGCCGAGCTCCCTGGTCCGCTCGCTTAAGTCCGATCCCGTCATACCTTTCTCGGCGCGGATCTCTTTCACTCGCTTGGCGATCGTGTCGACCCACGACTTCCGCCATTCATCATTTCCCATATTTACATCTTCCCGCGAGTTTCTATCCCATGTCAACAATTTATGCTACGGTGTCATTGTGGGACACGGAGATACCGACAATTTCCCATAACAGCAAAGGAGAGATCCGTGAGTGCATCAACTGCTCAGGCATCCGTCTCGTCAGTCACGGACGTAAACGGTGCGCACCTGACGCCGCGCCAGCTCGCCGAGCGCGAGGGTGTGCCGTTGCAGACCGTCTACGTCTGGAACATGAACGGCACAGGCCCGCGCATCATGCGCATCGGCCGCCACGTCCGCTACCGCCTCGCTGACGTCATCGAGTGGGAAGAGTCCCAGCTCGACCCGAAGCCGGCAGCGTGAGGGGACCGCCATGAACAGTGAACGATCCACCCGAGAGACGGACCAGCGGCTCGCTGAGCTCCGCGACATTGCGGACAGCCTGGGACTCGCTGTGACAGGCCGCTGCCAGTACTGCAATCAACCGATCTGGGATCCGAAGTCTCTCAGCGCACGCGCCGGTTCAGTCTGTCGAGTGCGCCATGGCAAAGAAAACGACCCTGCCGGGAATGTCGCCAAACAGTCCCCCGGCAAGGCCGCCTAGATCAATCCAGCAAGGAGCTGAAATGACCACCTATAACGCTACATCTGATTCTACAGTCGACCACCGACAGGACGACTGCCGCTGCCCGGACGACCGCTGCGCCGGCTACCACCACGAGGTCGGTGAAGCTTGCCCGTGCACCCGCGCCCTTGATTCCGAGGCGGGTGGTCAGCGATGAGCACGACCATGCTTGCCGCGTACGACTGGCACGGCATCTACGAACCGCAGTTCTTCACCCACGAGGGATCGGGAGCGTCCTCATACGCTATCGCCAAGTTCGCCGATGCGATCGGACTCCGATTTGCAGAGTGCAACTTCCAGCGGCGGCACATCGCCAGCATCAGCGACGACACCGCGCTTGTGCACATCGGTATGTTCTGGCGCTACCACGGATCAGAGCCTTACGACCTCGAACTGCGCAGCGTTCCTGACGCGACCGCCGATGAGCTCGATGTGCTCAGGGAGGTTGCCGCAGACGCTATCGCCGCAGAGGTGTTCTTTCCGGACATGTGGCGACGACACCCGAGGCGGCAGAACGTAGATGGACAGATGCTCGAAATGGATTATCTGCCGATCGCCCTGGTCCAAGACGCCACCGGCCGCTCGCTCCACGCCGCCACCGCTCTCGATTCGGAGGTCTCCGCATGAACACCCCTACCCCGCTCGACGCTCTCAAGCACGTCGCATTCGCCGGCATCGATATTCTGGACTACATCACCGAGGAACTGGCCCTCAATCACGACGTGGATGACGACTCCCACGTCCTCACGATGATCGCCAACGTCCGCAGCTCCATGCACACGGCATTGCAGTCCCAGGTGCCCTACCGGCTCGCTCCTCCACTCACGGAGAGCGGCGCCGAGGCTCCGCACTCCAACACCTATGAGCAGGCGCGGTTCTATTCGGACGGCTCGCCCGCCTACCACGACGAGCACTGCACCGTCCCGGTCGCAGGCGACGACGGGATGACGCACCTTGTGGCGTCGACTCGTCGCATGTTCCACCCGATGCCGGGAGGTGAGTCGGCGTGAACTGCGATACTCACTTCGGCTTCCACCCCGGTTGCATCAAGTGCGCCAACGACCGCATCGAAACCCTCGAATGGCTGGCCGACCTCGGCGAAGTCTGGACGTGCATGACCGTCGCTCGCGCCGGCTTCCCTTCGCTGGTCGCAGCCGAGCGCGCACTCTGCCGCGCAGGCCGCTGGGATCTCGTCGCACGCCTTCGTGACAATCACCAGGGGGTCGGTCTCGGTGTCTGACAAGATCTACATCACCTACGACGAGAACGGCATCCCCATCGGTGTCGGCGATGCCACGGAGACCGCCGAGGTTCAACGTCGTCTCTTCCTCGATCTCATCGACCTCATCGGCGACGAGAGCCCCGAGTGGTCCGACATCGTGCCCCACCTCAAGGCCGTCCCGGACTCCATGATGATGCCCGTCCTGTCCGTGACGATCGCCCAGCTGCTCATCATGGTCAGCGCACCCTACGACTTCCTCGAGAAGCACGGCATCGACTCGCGTGAGGCACTGCGCGAACGCTGGCACAAGATCATCGGCGACCTCGACGGAGGTGGTGACGATGAGTGAGCCGAAGCCGGACCCGCGCCCTTGGATCGGGGTCTACTTCTCCGCGTCCGAATACGGCCAGCAGCAGGGCTACAAGCGCGGCTACAGGGATGGTCACAAGGACGGCCACTTCGACGGCTGGAACGCGGCCCTCGCCCGAGCCAAGGCGAACGACAACGAGTTCCTGAGAGGGCTCAGGGAACACATCGCCGATGAGCTCGCCAAGGCGGACGGCGACATCATGACGATCCGCGCCGCATTCCTCGAGAACCTCATCAGCACATTGGACGCGAAGCGTCGCAGGGATGGATCTGATGTGCGAGCCCGACGAGAACGCGCCCGACGACAGGAGAACGCAGCATGACAGACGCTTACGACGGATCACACGGTCTCGACGGTTCGTTCGCGGCCGACGAACCCCGTCGGATTGGCGGTTCCGTCGGACCCGTCGGTTCCCTAGAGGGGTCGGCGGCGGCAACCGACGGCGGCCTGCTCGACGACGTACGGGCATGGTTCGCTCGCTACGTGCACACCATGCACGACAGCGACCTCGACCTGCTCACCCTGTGGACCGTGCACACTCACGTCGTCTCAGACCTATACACGACCCCGCGCCTGCTGCTCGACTCGCCCGTGCCGGGATCGGGCAAGACGACCGTGCTCGAACATCTGGGACACCTCGCCCTCGACCCCGTGCAGGCGGCATCACTGAGTTCCTCGGCGCTGCTGACCCGGATGCTCGCCGATCGCATGCGCACCGTCCTGATCGACGAAGCCGACCGATCGCTTGACCCGAAACTCGATGGCACCGCCGAATTGCTCGCGATCCTCAACTCGGGATACAAGCGAGGCGGGACACGCCCGGTCCTCACTCCCGACAAGGACAAGGGCTGGGTCGCTCAGGAGATGCCGACGTTCAGCCCGGTCGCCATGGCCGGCAACAACCCCAACTTGCCAGACGACACGCGGAGCCGGATCATCCGCGTGCTACTCCTGCCCGACCTCGAAGGCAACGTCGAGGAATCGGACTGGGAGCTCATCGAGGCAGATGCCGAAGCACTCAAGCAGCGCATCGAGGTGTGGGCGGAGTACAACCGCGAAGAGGTCGGCGGTCAGCGTCCACCCCTGCCGGCCGGGGTGATCGGCAGGGCCAAGGAGCGCTGGTCTCCGCTCAAGCGCATCGCCGTTGTCGCAGGCGGCCGCTGGCCCGAGATTGTGGACGAACTCGCGCAAGCGGATCTCGAGCAACTCAAGCAGGATAAGGAGGATGGCATGGTCATCGACAAGCCCGCCGTGGTGCTGCTCAAGCACCTCGCAATCATCTGGGGTGACGAACCGTTCGTGGCGACCCGCGAACTCGTCGACCGCCTCATTGCCCACGATGCCGAGATGTGGGGTGAGTACTCGGCGTTCGGGAAGCCGCTGACCGCACAACGGTTCGGTCGGATGCTCGCCACGTCCTACTCGATCAACTCCACCCGGCAGGGCGACTCACCCCGTGGATACTTCCGTGCGAAGCTGCTGCCGGTCTGGCGTCGGATGGGCATCACCCCTCCCGAGCGAACCGACGGAGCCGACGGAACCGTCGAACCGACGGCAGAACCTGCCCCGCTCTGGGGGGTCAACCCGAACAGTGATAGGCGGGCGTCATGACCGCTTTCTCAGCCAATCAGGTGGGTAAACGTGGGGTTTGCGACTCGGTATCAGATCAGCCCGCATCGTTCACACACCATATCCCCTGGTCAGATCGTCAGCGCGCACATTCTGGCCGAGACTTGACCCCAGATCAAGCCAATTGGGAGTCAGCGAATATCGACGTTTCCGTGGGGTGGTCATCGTGACCTCCGAATGCACCCGATGCGGTCTCGAGCTCGGATCAGTGTTCGTCTTCGTCGACCGGCACACCCGCCTCTGCCTCGACTGCGCAGAGTCCAGAACGTCCCCACACAATCCACGCAATCCACAGAACCCCACCAACCGGCCCAAGGAGGACCGAACCTCATGAACCCCCGCGACCCCAACGCCATCGACAGCCGCCGCCGAGGCGAAAGACACGTCGATGATCGACTCGCCAAGACCCCCGGCATCGTCTACGTCGACTACGACACTCCTGCGATCGCCGAAGAACTGCACAAGCTGGCCGGTACCTGGCCGAAGATCGTCCACATTGACGACGCGACCTTCTGGCCCATCGTCGAGCGCCACAAGCTGCCCCCGCTCGATGAGGCCGAGGTGCAGAAGAAGATCGACCACTTCCTCAACTCGCCCGGATCGTACGAAGAGAAGGCCCGGTACATCGATAAGCGGTACTCGCGCCGGATGCGCTACCGGATCACTCAAGCCTTCGGTGAACACATCGCCGAGGTCATCAGTCAGCGCCGGAAGGCCGAGCAGCAGCTCGCCAAGAGCAAGCCACCCAAAGACTCGGCCATGGACATCATGGCCCGAAACCTCGGCATCAATCGTGTGTCGTGAAATCAAACCCAAAGGAGTCAAACGCGATGCCAGTCAGTCAGCCTCCCGATCGCATCGGGTCACGCCTTCGAGATGGAGCCGTTGACCCCCGCGACGATGACTTCCTCGGCCCATCGAACGCCGGTAAGGCGAACCCCCACGGCCCCGAGGTCATCAGCCCCGGCCTACCCGACGAATGGCCCACCTACGCCATGTGGCGCCAGCACGTCATCGACCTCGGCCTCCCAGACCCCGGACCGCACCGGTTCGGCGAACACATCAACTGAACACCCACCGAGAGGAACACCACCATGCGCACCAGCAGAGAACAGATCCGCAAGACCATCGACGGCTTCGCTGAAGAACTCAGCGCCGCCCGCAGCTACACCGACGACATGTACAGTCAGGAGGGTCTCGACAAGACGCGCAAGCTGCTAGAAGAGCGCGCCCGCAGCAAGTACGCCAAGGAGGTTGCAAGCCATCGGGAAGCGCTCTACTACGATCGTGACCCCAAGGCATTCGACCAGTACCGTCCCCGCCTCGACTGGAACAAAGCCGCGGACGTTGCCAAGGCGCAGGCGAAGTGGGCAGCCGTGGAGAGGAAGCTCGACGCCGGCCTGTCCATCGGCCAGATCATCGCCACCGCCGACAACACCACTCTCGTCGCGATCAACGAGTTCTGGACTGACTACGCCGAGACCCAGCAGGCGGCCGCGCTGGGCCGTGGCCAGGAGTACGAAGCACCCGACACCTCCGATGTTCACCGTGCCGTCGATGACCGCGCTGCCGAGATCGGTGGAACCGCCGCTGCAAACGCTTTGCAGACAGCTCGGGATGCTGCCGGCCTTCATGCCCACGCGGACGTGATGCTCAAGTATGCCGAGCAGGATGTCCAGGGCATCAACCACGGCATGGACCCGATCTTCGTGGCGGTCTCGGCCCAACAGGCCGAAGCCAAGGCCATGCACGGCACCGGCTCACTTGTCGAGACCCACGACGCCAGCCAGTCCACCGAGACCAGCGCTGAGGCCGCCGTGTCAGAGTGAGCCGATAAGCTGGACCACGAAGCGCCCCCAGGTGATGCGCGCCTACTCCAAGAGGTTGGCTGGGGGCGCTTTCGTGTGCCCGGAAACGGTCGTTGCGTACTGTTCGGAACCAAAAACACGCGCACGCGGATGAGGGAGACTCGACGTTCGTTACGGACTGTCCGGACACAAAAACGTGCGCGCACGGATGAAGGGGAATTAGCGTTCGTTCGCACGGTACGAAGCCAAAAACGTGCGCACGCGGAAACAGGGTGAAGTCACGGAACCATGCACAAAAACACGCGCCCGCGGAAACAGGGTCACAGCGTCGAAAGCCTTTTCACCCGATCGGTTAAAAAGACCGGAGGGCGCCCGCGGAGACACAGGGGTCGCGTTTGAAACGGCACCCCGTTCGTACGTCCGCAGCACAAAAACACGCGCACGCGAATTAGTGGTGTTGGCACGGTGCCATCACAAAAACGCGTGCGCGTGAACTAGGGGTGTTGGCAACGGTTGCCGACCAAAAACACGCGCCCGCGAGTATGTGCGTTTTCGCACACGATCAGGTGGGGTATGTGCGTGGATGCAGGTAGAATTGAGAGTGACCACTTCAACGCACACTTGGGCGAAAGGAGGCGATGACCTATCGCTCTCAACGTAGGCGAACTTGTCGCCACCCTCACCCTCGATGACTCCAAGTTCCAGGCGACCCTCAAGAACGCCATGGACGGCCTCAAGGCAGCCACCTGGGGCAAAGCCGCCGACCAGGCTGGCGATGCAGCCAGCGACAACCTCACCCTCGACTCGGGCAAGTTCGACGCCGACGCCGAGCAAGCGCAGGGATCTCTCAATGCATCCGAGTTCGGGGCCGCAGCCGACCAGGCATCTGCCGCCGCATCGTCCGGGCTCACGCTCGATGATGCAAAGTTCGCCGCCGATGCCGATGCAGCCGCCGACCAGCTCAACTCGTCCGAGTTCCGCGCAGCTGCCGGCGAAGCCTCCGCCGCCGCGTCCTCCGCGCTGACTCTCGACTCAGGCAAGTTCGCCGGAGACGCGAACGCCGCCGCCGACGAGATCAGCCCGTCAAAGTTCCGCGGTGCCGCCAAGGGCGCCAGCAACGCGGCCAGCTCCGCGCTGACTCTCGACGACTCGAAGTTCTCCGGCGATGCCAAGAGCGCGATGGAGGCTCTCTCGTCGACCGAATGGAAGGCCGCCGGCACCGCCGCAGGAGCCGCCGCCGCTGCCGGGCTCGGCATAGGCATGACCTCGGCCATCAACGTCGATGGAGCCGTGAACAAAGTCTCCGCGAAACTGCAGCTGACCGAGGCCGAATCGGCACGGGTCGGCAAGGTCGCCGGCGGACTGTTCGCAGACGGCTACGGTGATTCGATCGACGATATCACCGGCTCGGTGAGTGCGGTCATCAGCTCCATGGAGGGCATGCGCGGCGCCAGCGAGTCCGAGCTGTCCAAGGTCACTGAGGCCGCCCTCGGAGTCGCTGAGACGTTCGATATCGACGTATCCCGCGCCGCCCAGGTGGCAGGCCAGATGATGCGCCAGGGCCTCGCCCCGGACGCTCAGGCGGCATTCGACATGATCGCTCAGGGTGCGTCGAAGGTCTCCGATGGGCTTGAGGGTGACCTGCTCGATGCGCTCGACGAGTACGGCCCGTATTTCGAGCAACTGGGACTGTCCGGCGAGTCCGCCATGTCGATGCTCGTGCAGGGTGCCGAGAAGGGCATGTACGGAATCGATAAGACGGGCGATGCGCTCAAGGAGCTCTCCCTGCGCATGGTCGAGTCCGACACCACTGCCAGCGATGCACTCAGCTCTATGGGCCTCAACATGGACACGCTGGCCGATGATATGGCCGTGGGCGGCGAGCGCGGCCGCAGCGCCATGAACGAAGTCGTCGACGGTCTGCTCGGCATCCAGGATCCGGGCAAGCGCGCATCCGCCGCTATCGACCTGTTCGGCGGGCCGCTTGAGGACATGTCGACCGCGGACATTCCGAAGTTCCTGCAGACCCTCAAGACCGGCGGTGACGGCCTCGGAGACTTCGGAGGCGCAGCCACCAGGGCAGGCCAGGAGCTCAACTCCGGTCTCGGATCTCAGCTCGACCAGCTCAAGCGTTCGTTCGTCCAGCAGCTCGGCGGCATCGGTCAGCAGATCCTCCCGATGATCCAGCCAGTCCTCGACATGCTCAAGCAGTTTATGCCGGTCATCGCACCGATCACGCTGGCCGTGGGAGCCTTCGGGGCCGCAGTACTCGGCATCAACGCAGCTATGGCCGCCTGGACCGCGATCACGACCGCCTGGACGGCCGTGACGAAGGTGGCCGCCATTGCCCAGCGTGCCTTCAACCTCGCCCTGATCGCCAACCCCATCGGCATCGTCATCACCGCGATCATCGCACTCGTCGGCTTCCTCATCTGGTTCTTCACCCAGACTGAAGTCGGCAAGCAGATATGGTCAGGCTTTATCGATTGGCTGGCCGCTGCCTGGGAGTGGATCAAGACCACTGCCGTGGCCGTGTTCGATGCCACCGTGCAGGCGATCAAGACCGCATGGACGTGGATCAAGGACACGACCGTCAACATCTGGAATGCCATCGTCGACTGGATCAAGAGCACCTGGGACAAGATCACCACCTCGGTCTCGGATGCCGTGAACAAGGTCAAGGAGTGGATCTCGAAGGCTTGGAACACGATCAAGTCCACGACCTCAAACGTCTGGAATGCCATCAAGACCGCGATCTCGAATGTGTTCACCTCTGTCGTGCGAAATGTTCAGGCGCGGGTGAACTTCATCAAGTCCAGCATCCAGAACGCTTGGGCGAGAGTGAAGTCTGTGACCTCAAGCGCTTGGAATGGGATCAAGACCGCCGTGAGCAACGGGATCACGGGTGCGGTGAACTTCGTTCGACAGCTTCCCGGTCGTGCGCTCTCTGCGCTGGGGAACATCGGATCCAAGCTCTACAACTCCGGCTGGTCCATGATCCAAGGCTTCAAGGACGGTATCGTCAATGCGTTCAGTAACGCGGTCAACGCCGTGAAGAACGGCTTGAACCGGATCAGGAACTTCTTCCCCTTCTCGCCTGCCAAGGAAGGCCCCTTCTCGGGCAAGGGATGGACGTTCTACTCGGGTCAGTCCATGTCCGAGGGACTGGCCGCCGGCATCGCCTCGAAGGAGGCCGACGTGGCCCGTCAGACCGAGGCAATCATGAAGGCAGCAGCGTTCAGCGCACCCGATGTCGGAATCGACGCGACAGGCCGGAAGGATCGAGCCTCGCAGGTCGAGCACGACCCATCGAGCAACATCACGTTCAACATCACGAACCCCGTTGCCGAGCCGACCAGCGAGACCGCGAGGAAGGCGAGCGCATACATCGGTGTGAGCGTCTGAGACTCGACTCACCCCACGTTTACCCACCTAATTGGATGGAACCCCACGGAAACTAACGGAAACAATACGGGGTGTTCACCCGCCAGGTGCCCCGGATTCTCGCGGAAGTCGGAACCCCACGGAAACCGCAGAAAACAGTGAACCCAAATCAGTGGGTTCCGGGTTCAAGTCCCGGGGGGTGCACAGCACAGAGAGAACCGCTTCCGGCATCACGCCGAGGCGGTTCTTTCACATTCATAGAGTTCCTCGTGCTGTAAGGCGGCGACACTCGCCCCAATGGGAACACTCACCTCTGAGCGGCTCACGTTCCTCTGTGTGCTTTTCAGAAAAACGTGTTCCCTTTGCCGTCTGCCCGGCGCGGGCGTAGGTCAGGCCGGCCTGGCGCGGCCAGAAGAGGCCGGCGTCAGCGAAGTTCAGGCCTGGCCGGCGCGGGCGTAGGCACCGAGGACCTGACGCTCCGAATCTCCCAAGTAGGTGTCGAGCCGCACTGCGGCAGCGGCCGAACCCTCCGTGCGGTAGACCTCGACGACTTCCTTGTTGCGTTCGATGAAGGGCGCGTGGAGGAAGTCGAGGACTTCTACCTTGAGGAAGGCCAGGCGCAGCTCGGCGAGCACATTGGAAAACGACCGCATCAGCCGCCTGCTGTCCGAGAGCGAGACGACGGCATTGTGAAAGGCCATATTCGCCGTGCCCACCTCGAGCCAGTTCTCCTCGGCAGCGAACTTCTCCGCCGCGTCGACGGCCGCCTCCATCCGGGCGGCGTTCGGATGGTTGCGCGGCGCATGTTCGAGCACAGAGCACTCGACATGATGACGCACCCTATAGATGTCGACGACATCGGCCGTGCTCGGCGAGGCCACTGAGACACCCCGGTGCGGGACGTGCGTGACCAGCCCCTGCTCCCCGAGCACCCGGAAAGCCTCCCGCAGCGTATTGCGGGAGACATCGAATTCCTTGGCCAGCGTTGTTTCGGACAGACGGTCGCCGGGGCGCAGCTCTCCTGCGATGAGACGGTCGGTCAGCCTGTTGACCAGGGAAATGTCGTGATTCACCTCTCCATCCTAACGACAGCCCGGCGTCGACGGCGATCTCACGATCAACAGACAGCAATATAAAATGTGACCTCCGTCTATGTTTGTTGAACAATGCGTGCTAGATTGTTTACCACTTCTGTGAAGTGGTCCAGGACACAGACATCGCTGTCGTCACACCGCGGCACACTCACGAAGCACAATTGACCATCCACACAGTCGGAGACTCCCATGTCACACGCACCGGAATCCCAGCCGCCGGAATCCACGCCCTCGGACGGATCCAGCGCTGCCGGACTCGACGCGACGAAGAGCGACGTCGGCGCAAAAATCAGCCGCAGCGCGATCATCGGCGCCATCTTCCTCATGGCCACCTCGGCGATCGGTCCGGGCTTCATCACCCAGACCGCCACATTCACGGCTCAGATGGGTGCGGCCTTCGCCTTCGCGATCTTCGTGTCGATCCTCATCGACATCGCCATCCAGCTCAATATCTGGCGGATGGTCACCTCCTCGGGCAAGCGCGCCGCGCAGCTGGCCTCCTCGGCGGTCCCGGGCTCGGGCATCCTGCTGTCGATCCTCATCGTCGTCGGCGGGCTCGCGTTCAACATCGGCAACATCGCCGGCGGTGGGCTCGGCCTCAACGCCCTGCTCGGCATCGACCCGAAGCTCGGCGGCCTGGTCACCGGAATCCTGGCCATCGGCATCTTCCTGTTCAAACGCGCGGGCAAGGTCGTCGACACCGTCGTGCTCATCCTCGGCATCGGGATGATCATCCTCACCTGCATCGTCGCCATCGTGTCGAACCCGCCGGTCGGTGAGGCGATCAAGCAGTCGTTCGTCCCCGACACCATCAACTTCGCGACCGTGACGACCATCGTCGGCGGCACCGTCGGCGGCTACATCACCTACTCCGGCGCCCACCGCTACCTCGACTCGGGCAAGACCGGCCCGGAGAACGCCGGTTCGGTCATGCGTTCGGCACTCTCGGGCATCCTCGTCACCGGCGTCATGCGCTACGTCCTGTTCCTCGCCATCCTCGGCGTCGTCGCCTCCGGAGTCGCCCTCGACCTCGACTCGAGCGTGGCGAACCCGGCCGGTCAGGCCTTCGCCGCCGTCCTCGGCGATGCCGGGATGCGCATCTTCGGAGCGATCTTCTGGGCCGCGGCACTGAGCTCGGTCATCGGCGCCGCCTACACCTCGGCGACCTTCCTCTCCGCGTTCTCCAAACGCCTCACCGGCGGCTGGCCGCTGCAGATCGCGACCGTGGCCTTCATCGTCGTCTCGCTCGCGGCATATCTCGTCCTCGGCACGGCACCGGCCACGCTGCTCGTCTTCGTCGGAGGCTTCAACGGCCTCATCCTGCCCATCGGCCTGACGATCTTCATGTACATCGGCTGGTTCAGACCACGCCTGCTGCGCACGGATTCGTACCCGAAGTGGTTGCTCATCATCGGCACCGCGGCAACACTGGTCACGTGGTACACGGCCGTGCAGTCCATCGGCCCCATCTTCGCAATGATCGGAATCGGAGGGTGACAATGCCTGCAACTGACATGACCACCAGCGAACTGACAATCGACCTCAACTCTGACCTCGGGGAGAACGTCCCCGACCGCATCGTCAGCGACGATACGGCCATGCTCGGCCTGGTCACCAGCGCGAACGTGTCCTGCGGGTTCCATGCCGGTAGCCCCGAGGGCATCCGCACCACCGTCGACGCCGCCACGAAGGGCGGGGTCGTCATCGGCGCCCACCCCGGCTACGACGACTATGAGGGCTTCGGCCGTCGCGCCCTCGACGTGCCGGCTGCGACCCTGCAGGCTCAGGTCGAATACCAGATCGGCGCACTGCTGGGCCTGACCACGGCCGTCGGCGGCACTGTCGCCTACGTCAAGCCCCACGGCGGCCTGTACAACGCCATCGTCCACGACGAAGCCCAAGCCAAGGTCGTCGTCGACGCTGTCAAGGCCGTCGACGACTCGCTCGTCTTCCTCGGTCTCGCCGGCAGTGTCGCCAACCGCGTCGCCGCCGAGGCGGGACTGGCTGTGGCTGCCGAAGCCTTCGCCGACCGGTCCTACAACCCCGATGGGTCCCTGGTCTCCCGGTCCGAACCCAACGCAGTCCTCCATGACCCCGAAGCCGTGGCCGCCCGGGTGCTGCGCCTCGTCCAGACCGGCCAGGTCGAAGCCATCGACGGCAGCCTCGTCGACGTCGACGCCCAGTCGATCTGCTTCCACGGCGACAGCCAAGGCTCGATCGACATGGCCCGTGCCGCCCGTGAGCTCCTCGAATCCGAAGGCGTCACGATCGCCGCCTTCGCCGGAGCCGCACGATGAGTGCGACGACCCCAGCACGAACGACGCCGACCTCCGGCACCTCTGCCATGGACACAATGCGTGCGACCGGCGCGGAAGCGCGCGCACGGATCCGATCCGGATTCGACGGCCCCACCTCGGGGATGGCGCCGGGGCTCGTCCAGGCGAACCTCATCTCCGTGCCCGCCGACTGGGCCTTCGACGTCCTCCTGTTCACCCAACGCAACCCGAAGCCGTGCCCGGTCATCGACGTCCTCGAACCCGGACAGGTCGAATCCGCACTCGCCCCCTACAGCGATATCCGCACCGACATCCCCGGCTACCGGATCTGGAACAACGGCGAACTCACCGGCGAGGTCACCGACGCCACGCAGGCGTGGGCCGAACACCCGGACCTCGTGTCCTTCCTCATCGGCTGCTCCTTCACCTTCGAAAACGGGCTCACCGAGGCGGGCATCTCGATCCGCCACCAGGACGCCGGCCGCAATGTGCCGATGTACCGCACCACCACCGCGTGCGCCCCGGCCGGGCGGATCAGCGGCGATATGGTCGTGTCCATGCGCCCGATCCCGGCCGCCCAGGTCGCCGAGGCGGTGCGCATCACCGACCGCTTCCCCGCCGTCCATGGAGCTCCCGTCCACATCGGCGAACCCGACCAGATCGGCATCGCCGACCTCAGCTCCCCGGATTTCGGTGACGCCCCGGTCATCGAAGACGGTGACATCCCCGTGTTCTGGGCCTGCGGAGTCACCCCGCAGGCAGCCATCCAAGCCTCGGGTGTGCCGTTCGCGATCACGCACTCACCAGGCAAGATGTTCATCACCGACGAACCGGAAGACACCTACCGCCGATGACTGACACACCCCAGGCAGACTCCCTGACCTTCCATACCGCATCCCGCCGCCACCTCCTCGTCGAGTGCGCGGACCTCGCCGCGACGATGGCGCTGCACCACAGCCTCGAGGCCGCGGACCTGCCCGGGGTCAATGAGCTCATCCCGGCCGCGCGCACCGTGCTCATCGACTTCGACCCCGTCCGCACCCAGGCGAGCGCCCTAGCCGAAGCCGTGCGCGGGCTCACGCGGACGGAATCCTCGACGGAAGAAGCCCGCCAGGTCAGCATCCCGGTGACCTATGACGGGGAGGATCTCGCCGAGGTGGCCGACCTCCTCTCCGTCTCCCCGGCTGAGGTGATCAATCGCCACCAGGCCGCGACCTGGGAGGTCGCATTCGCCGGGTTCGCACCCGGCTTCGGCTACCTCGCCGGCGACGACGAGCTCTTCGACGTTCCCCGCCGCTCGTCCCCGCGCACCCGCGTGCCCGTGGGAGCGGTGGCCCTGGCCGGGGAATTCACCGGCGTCTACCCGCGCTCCTCCCCCGGCGGCTGGCAGCTCATCGGACGCACCGACGCGACGCTGTGGGACCTCGACCGGGAACCCCCGGCCCTGTTCGTACCGGGCACGATCGTGACGTTCACCGATGCGGGACGCGAGACCGTGGCGGTCGGAGCGGCGGCGGAGGCGAACGAGAGTGACGCAGGTGCGTCGTCAGACGCTGCAGCCGAGGGCGGCAACGCGCATGACGATGACGCGTCGACCGCCTCGGCGAGCACTGCTCCCCTCCGCCTTGAGGTCCTGCGTCCGGGCCTGCAGCTGCTCGTCCAGGATCTCGGGCGTCCCGGCTTCGCGTCGATGGGAGTCTCCGGGGCAGGTGCCGCCGATCGAACCGCCCTGACCAGCGCAAACCGTCTCGTCGGCAACGCCGAGACCGCGGCCGGGCTTGAGAGCTTCGGCGGCGGAGCGCTCCTGCGGTTCACCGGCGACGGTGTCGCCGCTGTCACCGGGGCCGAGGGGACGATCACCGTGACCGCGGCAGACGGCACGGTTCTCACACCCCGCCTCGGCGAGGCCTTCGCGATCGCCGACGGGGACGAACTCGAACTCGGTCCTGCCGAACGCGGCACTCGTCGCTACCTGGCCGTGCGCGGTGGAATCGACGTCGAGACCGCCCTGGGCAGCGCCTCTGCCGACACTCTGGCCGGGCTCGGACCGGCCGCTGTGGACAAGGGCGCCACGCTGGCTGTGCACGATCCGCACACGGCGCCCCACCTCGTCGATCCCGTTCCGGCAACGCTCCGTGAACTGCCGCAGCCCGGTGAGACAGTGACACTGAGCGTGACTCTGGGCCCGCGCGAAGACTGGTTCACGGCCGCGGGCATCGACACCCTGCTGTCCCAGGAATGGACGGTCACCCACGAATCCGACCGGGTCGGGCTGCGCCTCAACGGTGACGTTCCACTCGAGCGTGCCCGCACCGGGGAGCTGCCCAGCGAGGGCGCGGTCACCGGAGCCCTCCAGGTCCCGCCGAACGGCCAGCCGGTCCTCTTCGGGCCCGATCATCCGCTCACCGGAGGCTACCCGATCATCGCCAGCGTCGACGACACCGACATCGCCGCGCAGCTGGCCCCGGGTGTGAAGCTGCGCTTCACGACGGCCGACCCCGCACACAACGACCAGGCTCCTGCGAACGAAAGCTGAACAATGTCGACAATCCTCATCGCCAACCGCGGCGAAATCGCCGTCCGCATCATCCGCGCCTGTGCCGAACACGGGCACAGATCGGTGGCCGTCTACGCTGATCAGGACGCCGACGCCCTGCACGTGCGCCTCGCCGACGAAGCCTTCGCCCTGCCCGGCTCCACCGCCGCAGACACCTACCTGAGCATCGACGCGATCCTGGCCGCCGCGAAGTCCGCCGGCGCCGATGCCGTCCACCCCGGCTACGGATTCCTGTCCGAGAACGCCGACTTCGCCGCCGCCGTCGAAGCTGCGGGTCTGACCTGGATCGGACCGAGCGCCGAGACCATCACGGCCCTCGGCGACAAGGTCACCGCCCGCCAGCTCGCGCAGAAGGTCGGCGCTCCCCTGGCACCGGGCATCGACCGTCCCCTGGAGAATGCGGATGAGGTCGAATCCTTCGCCGCCGAGGCGGGACTGCCGATCATCATCAAGGCCGCCCATGGAGGCGGCGGCCGCGGCATGAAGATCGTCCATGAGCTGTCCGAGGTGGCCGGGGCCTTCGACTCGGCGACCCGCGAGGCCACCGAGGCGTTCGGTCGCTCCGAATGCTTCGTCGAGAAGTACCTCGAACGACCGCGGCACATCGAAGTCCAGATCGTCGGCGACGGGCAGGGCCGCGTCGTGGCCGTCGGTGACCGCGACTGCTCGGCCCAGCGCCGCAATCAGAAACTCATCGAGGAAGCACCTGCTCCCGGTCTGTCAGAGGAACAGCGTGAGCGGCTGCACCGGTCGGCCGAAGCCATCTGCGCCGAGGTGAACTACCGCGGTGCCGGCACCGTCGAATTCCTCCTCGCCGCCGACGGCACCATGACGTTCCTCGAGGTCAACACCCGACTCCAAGTCGAGCATCCGGTCACCGAGGTGACATCCGGGGTCGATCTCGTCGCCGAACAGTTCCGCATCGCCTTCGGACAGGGCCTGTCCCTGGAAGCGACGCCGGAGCCACGCGGTCACGCGATCGAGCTGCGCATCAACGCCGAGGATCCCGGCCGCGGGTTCCTGCCGACACCGGGACGCATCGACGTCCTCGACGCGCCCGGCGGTCCGGGTGTGCGCTGGGATTCCGGCGTCCGCGCCGGTGACACCGTGCAGCCGGCCTTCGATTCCCTCTTCGCGAAGCTCATCGTCCATGGCCCCGACCGTGACGCCGCGATCGCGCGGACCATCACCGCGGCCAAGGAACTCAATGTCGAAGGGGTCGCCACGGTGCTGCCGTGCTCACTGGCCATCCTCGGCGACGAGGCATTCACCGGTCTCGGGACCGAAGGCGTCGCGGGAATCCATACGCAGTGGATTGAATCCGAACTGCTGCCGCGCCTCGACGCCCAGGACCGGCCGGTCCCTGCCGGTGAGGCCGAAATGCAGCGGATGACCATCGAGATCGATGGGAAGCTCACCACCATCGGCCTGCCCGCAGGACTGCTCGCGGCACTCGGCTCGGCCGGTGGATCCGGTCAGGGCAATGCCGGTCAGGACGGTGACGGCAGTTCGGCTGGAAACGGCGGAGCCGCCTCGGCGAGTGCCGGGGACGTGAGCGCACCTGTGCCTGGCAGCCTCGTCGATTTCCTCGTCGAGGACGGTGCACAGGTTGCGGCGGGCGACGAGGTCGCCGTGCTCTCGGCGATGAAGATGGAGACTCGGGTCGAAGCACCAGCAGCGGGCACATTCCGGCAGGTCGCTGCCATCGGTGATGCGGTGAACGTCGGGGAGACGATCGCACGGGTCGAGTGATTCGGCGGGCCGCCTCGGTGCGGGAATTGAGCGCATTGGGATCGGTCGCCGTCACGGAATAGAGTGGTGGTCGTCATCGGTTCTTCGCGAACCGAGCCCACATCGGGACTGCCTATTCAAGGAGGAGCACACATGTCACGTCTGTCAGTCGGCGACACCGCCCCGGATTTCACCCTCGTCAACCAGGACGGAAAGTCCGTGAGCCTCAGCGATTTCAAGGGTCAGCGAGTCGTGGTGTACTTCTACCCGGCCGCCATGACCCCGGGCTGCACCACCGAGGCCTGCGACTTCCGCGACTCGCTCTCGGCACTCAAGGCCGCCGGAATCGCCGTCGTCGGCATCTCCCCGGACAAGCCGGAGAAGCTCCAGCAGTTCATCGAGAAGGAGGGCCTGAACTTCGACCTCCTCTCCGATGAGGACAAGACGATGATGACCGAGTGGGGTGCCTTCGGCGAGAAGAAGAACTACGGCAAGGTCGTCCAGGGCGTCATCCGCTCAACCGTCGTCGTCGACGCCGAGGGCAAGGTCGAACTCGCCCAGTACAACGTCAAGGCCACCGGACACGTCGCCCGCGTGCGCAAGGAACTCGGCATCGACGCCGCCTGAGTCGGCTGCAGGCCTGCCGCCCGGGTAACCGGACGTCCGGTTGGGCGGGTGCCCGGGCGGACTGATAGGCGGCCTGGCGAGAGACGGGGCGGCCCGAGTTTTCAGCAACTCGGGCCGCCCCTGCTAATCTTGAGGGCGTCGCGGCCGCTGATTCGGCCGCTTCAGCGCGAGTGGCGGAATTGGTAGACGCGCTGGATTTAGGTTCCAGTGTCTTCGGACGTAGGGGTTCAAGTCCCCTCTCGCGTACCTCGGTCCCCGGTGTGGAAGTCGACAGGCTTCCGTGCCGGGGACTTTTCTTCTCCGGCGCCGAACACAGAAGGTGCACGCCTCACCACAATCCGTCCGTGCCCCACCACTTTTCGTCCGCCGGCCACCAGTTCCGGTCCGTCTCATCAGGATGCGAACTGATGCAGAGGACGTAGTGTGGTCAGTGCCCCAGAATCTGAGAAAGGACAGCCGATGCCGGATTCCTCAGCGCTGACGATCCGCCCCACCTCCCCCGCCGACGAAGCCCGGTGGCGTGAGCTGTTCCGCGCCTACCGCGAGTTCTACCATCTGCCCGAATCCGAGGAGATCGTCGACCGTGTATGGTCGTGGATCACCGATCCTGATCATGAGGTGCAGAGTCTCGTCGCCGAGGCGGCCGGACGTATCGTCGCCATCGCCGACTTCCGTCGGTTCGCCCGCCCGTCGACCGGGTCGACGGGAATCTGGCTCGACGATCTGTTCACCGACCCCGAGGCGCGCGGTACCGGTGCCGGACGCGCCCTCATCGCCCGACTGCAGGAAGTCGCTGCCGCAGAGGGCTGCTCCGTCGTCCGGTGGATCACCGCTGCGGACAATGAGCAGGCACAGGTGCTCTATGACAAGGTCGCCGCGAAGACGAACTGGGTCACCTACGACGCGAAGCCGGCGGAGTCATGAACGCGGAGGGCGGGCGTGCGACGGCTCCGTCAGCCGATCAGGAGATCCTGCTGTGTTGTCTGCTCTGGGCCCGCGATAGCCAGGCTGCTGCGCTGACCGCCTATGAGAACGGCGTCCTGGATCTGATCTCGGACCACGGCGGGCAGGTCGTCAAACGTGCCAAGAGCGACGGGGCTGACGGCCATCCCGATGAGGTGCAGTTCTACCGCTTCCCCTCACAGGCTTCACTCGATTCCTACCTCAGCGACCCGCGACGGACAGCCCACGCTGTCGAACGCGATCGTGTCATCGCCCGGACCGAGCTGTTTCCGGTCAGCTTTCTTCCACCCGATTGAGGTTCTGCGCGAAGTGCTGCTGGGCGAGGAGGACCAGGGCCTCGAGCAGCGGCCTGCGCAGCAGACTGCCGAGGACGACCCCGCGGATCCGCTCCTCCAGGCTGTCCGCATCGCCGATGGCCTCGAGATCGTTCCTGCCGACTCTTTCGGCGGCTTCGACGTAGGCGTCGAGTCGGTCGAGTATCGGTGTGAGCTCCTCCGTGCTCAGCAGAGCAACTGCGTTGACGGCCGCTTTGTAGGCCGGTGACGAGGTCTCGCAACGCCACCCTCGTGCGGTGATCGCTTGGTCGAGAAGCGCTGCGGATTCGGTGTCTTCGGTTTCGACCTCGATGTCGGTGCCGACGTTGCCGATGAGCGTGTCTTGGGTGACGGCCATCGCGTCGATCTCCGATGCCTGTCCGTTCACCGCGTCGATGACGGCGCGCACTTTCGCCAGGGGCAGGCCGGCGACTGACGTCAGCGCCCGGATGAGACGCAGCCGATCGAGGTGGGTCTGATCGTAGACCGCCTGGTTCACGCTTGTCCGACGCCCCGGCGGCAGCAGTCCTTCACGCAGGTAGTACTTGATGGTCGGCACCCTGAGTTCGGAACGGCGGGACAGCTCTGCCATCCTCATCTCCGAACGCACCATCGGCTCCTGCACCGTCGATCCCCTCCTGATACGGCCATCAGTATTTTCGATCTGATCTTGCTCGACCATAGCAGATACCTCTACTATCTGTTATGGATAGCTCGACTACCTATTAGAAGGAAACCCATGGACGCCCTCGCATTGGCAGCGGTTCTCGTCACCGGTTTCGTCGGTTCGGCGGAATTCGGTTCGGCCGTATTGGTTCACCCCGTGATCCGCAGGCTGAAGACGAACGATCAGCTGATCATGGAGAAGGGCCTGCTGAAAACGTTCGGTCGGGTGATGCCGGTGGGCATGACAGCGGCAGCCGTGCTGGCCATCATCATCGCCATCGATGATCCGAATGCCTGGTTGGTCTCTGCCGCCATCAGCCTCGGCATCGCTCTGGTCGTGACGATCATCGGCAATGTCCCGATCAACGCGCGGACGGGACGCATCACCAAGGAGGCCGCCCCAGAGGGCTTCATCGCGATGCGCAGGAGGTGGGACGTCTTCCAGATTGTGCGCGCCTCGCTGCAGCTGCTCGGGTTCGTCTTGGTGGCGGTCGGGGTTGTCGGGTTCAGTTGAGACATTGCGTCACCGTTCGGGATCTGCGCTGCAGTGGGGGCCACCCGAGGACGGTTCAGTTCATGCGGCGCCGGAGCTCAGCGACACCTGCTCCCGATAAGCTGGCCAGCGTTTCCGGTCGGCCAGCCATTGCCATGACAAGGTCGAGGATGCGACCGGTCACCTCGGGCCCGTCACCGGTTTCGAAGTCGGCGTCAACGGCACGCAGCGTCAACCCTTCCACCTGGGTCTTCGAGTTCACGGCGAAGTCCTTGGCGGCGAAGTACCGTGCCACCTCGGCGATCGCCTGGGTGTCGGGCCGGAGTTCGAGCCCAAAGGGTCGGGCGATGTCTTGGCCGTGGACGATGACTTCGCCGAGGAAGGCCGGATAGTCCTTCGTCGGGGCGATCGTCGCATTGATCGAGGTGCGGAAGTTCGCAAGGGTCTCCCCTGGTGTGGCGCCGAGATGGCGCTTGAGCAATCGCGCATTGTGCTTGGCAGGGTCGAAGCCTGCGCGGATGATGCTCGCTATCCATGCCCAGCGGCCGGTGTTCGCAGCTGCCGTCAGGTGGGCGACGACCTGCTCGACCGACCAATCCTCGCAGAGAGTCGGCGGCTCCCACTGCTCAGGTTCGAGCGTGGCCAGCAGGTCGGCGAGGCGTGCCCGCTCGGCGTGGATGAGTGCCCAGTAGTCACCTTCGTTCATGCGGTCTCTCCTTCGGACTCATCGATGCGCTGCTCACCGCACGTGTGGCTGGCGGCATTGTCGCCGTGGGCGTCGCCGACTGGGAAGAGCAGCCGAAAGCGTTCGCACACGACCGGCATTTCGGCGGAGTATCCGCGGCTCCCGTGTTCCCGCCAGAAGCGTTCATGGATCTCGCGCCAGTCCGCCAAGGTCCGGTCGCCTTCGCCCTCGGAATGGGCGTGCTCGGCGGTCACCTCGGAGAAGGGGACGATGTCGATCGCGGTGGTTTCGATCAACGCACGCGGTCGACTTCGACCGTCGAGGATGATGCTCAACTCACCTACCGCGGGGACGGCCTCACCCTCGTCTTCGATATCCCACAGTGCCGAGGCGGTGCCCGTCTTTGTGCCATTCAGAACGAGAGCGAGAAGTTCGTCGGCGTGCTCGGGAGTCGCACCGAAGGCCCAGGCTTCGGGGATCTGTTCGGGCAGATCCTGGAGGCGATGCTTGACCGTCGACCAGAAGTCTTCGAGCTGACTGTTCATCGCCTCGGAGCTGGTCATTTGGCGCTGCCCTCGAGACCGACGAACATCTCACGCCGCAGAGCATCGACGTGCACCCGGGTGATTTCTACAGCTGCCATAGGGTCGCGGCTCCGGAGGGCTGCCACGAGCTTCCGGTGGTGATCGCGACCTTCCTCGAGCTGCTCCTGGGGGTAGGGCACGAAGTACTTCGTCAGTCCCCCATAGCAGGCCAGATAGGTCGGCACTTCCGGCAGTCCGCTGATGTCGGCGATGAGTCGGTGAAATCGGGTGTCGGGGATGTGGTGTTCGTGCCAGTCAGCTGCCTCGGCCGAGGCCTGGATGAGAGAGTCCAGCTCATCACACTGCTCAGAGGTCGCGCGCAGGGCAGCCGCCGCGACGATGGCCGATTCCATCAGGCTGCGCTGATCGATGAGCCGGTGAATCGCGTCGGAATCGGCACGGTAGGCGGTGACGGCTGAATCGTTGAGATGCGGCGGGTCGTCGGCAACGAATGTGCCGCCACCGCGACCGCGCTTGCGGACAAGGACTCCGTCGTCGACAAGGCTTTCAAGCCCCCGTCGCGCGGTGATGACACTGACTTCGAGCCCCGCAGCCAGAAGCTCGGTCTTCGGCAGCCTGCTGCCTGGCGAGAGCAGAGCGTGCTCGATGGAGAGGAGCACCCGGGCGCGGACGGTGTCGACGGCGGACAGACGTGTGAGTTCTGCGGCTCCGGGTGCGGCGAACAGAGTGCGATCGACCGCATCAGCCTGCGCGGAGTCCACTTCGATCGAGCCCACTCCGGCCGGGTCCGAATCCGTTCCCGCTGCTTCGGGTGTCGAAGAATTTCCTGCCGCCATGTCTTGAGTCTAACGTCACACAAGTCTATAGTGATCAAACTGATCAATTATAAAAGCGGTGGATGACGACCATCGCACCAACCCAGCGAAGGGACCAGCGTGGACTCCACCGAAATGGCAGTGGGCCTGGCTCAGCGAGCACCACTGACCGACCGGGATCCGCTTGCCGGCTTCCGCGCGGACGTGGCGGCCACCTCGGCGAGATATCCCGAACTCGAGATGCTCATCTACCCCGAGCTCCACCTGCACGGCGTCGATGACCTGCCGGCCGCACAGCGCTCCGATGCACTGCGGCAGAAAGCCGTGAGTCTCGACACGGAATTCGTAGCCGCGATCGGCAGGATCGCGGCAGAGCACGCCATCTGGCTGTGCCCGGGCAGCATCGGCGAGATCGCCGATGACGGCAGCTTCTTCAACACGCAGCTGCTCTTCTCGCCGAGCGGCAGGCTCGTCTCCACGTATCGCAAAATGTTTCCCTGGCGCCCTTTCGAACCACATCGGCCGGGCACCGAATTCGTCGTCGCCCCTACCCCCGACCACGGCAGCTTCGGACTTTCGATCTGCTACGACGCGTGGTTCCCGGAACACTCCAGGCACTTGAGCTGGATGGGCGCTGACGCGATCCTCAACATCGTCAAGACCACCAGCCAAGACCGCGAGCAGGAGCTTGTCCTGGCGCGAGCAAACGCGATCGTCAACCAGGTCTACATGCTCAGCGTCAACTGCGCCGAACCCGTAGGCCGCGGGCGGTCCATCGCCGTCGACCCCGAAGGCCTCGTCCTCGGCGAGGCCGGACTCGGCGAGGACACGATCATCGTCCGCGTCGACCCCGAACGGGTCAGACAGGTCCGCGCCGTCGGCACCGCGGGGACGAATCGGGTCTGGTCGCAGTTCAACCCCGACGACGACCCGATCCCACTCCCTCTCTACGGAGGCGCACTCGATCCGAAGCGCTGGTCCCCCGGACACAGCACACCCTGAACCGACCACATCTTCGCCCGCAGGTCCCGCACAAGCTCAACCGCCTCACCTCAATTCTCCACCGCAGCCGCCGCTGCACCGCCCCGCCACCACACCTCTTGCATCGACAATGGAGCGATCATGTCAGACCCCATCGCACTCAACCGGACCCTGAAACTGCCCTCACTGGTCATCTTCGGCCTCGCCTACCTCACCCCGCTCATCGTCCTCGGCATCTTCGGCGTCATCGCCTCACAGACGAATGGGGCGAGCGCGAGCGCGTACCTGCTCGCGCTCGGCGCAATGCTCTTCACGGCCAACAGCTACGGCCGTATGGCCGCGGCCTACCCGGTCGCGGGGTCGGCCTACACGTACGTGCGCAAGACGATCGATGGACGCGTCGGGTTCCTCGTCGGCTGGGCCACGATGCTCGACTATCTGTTCCTGCCGATGGTCATCTGGCTGATCGGCAGCTCGTATCTGCAGGCACAGTTCCCGGCTGTGCCGATGGCGGTGTGGATCATCGGCTTCATTGTGCTGACCACGGTGCTCAACGTCGTGGGCATCAAGGTTGCTGACCGGGTCAACCTCATCCTCATGTCGTTCCAGATCCTCGTCATCGTCTTCTTCGTCGCGCTGTCACTGGCCGACGTCTTCGCTTCCGAGGGCGGGGCCGGACTGATCAGCGCGTCCCCGTTCACCGGAATCGACTCCACGCTCGTGGCCATCGGCGGTGGCGCCGCGGTCGCCGCCTACTCCTTCCTCGGCTTCGATGCCGTGACCACCTTCACCGAGGAGACCATCGAGCCCCGGCGCACCGTACCGAAGGCAATCATGCTCATTGCGCTCATCGGCGGCGGAATCTTCGTTGTCGTGGCCTACGCCGTTCAGCTCGTCCACCCCGGCGGAGTCTTCGAGAATTCCGATGCGGCAGGGTTCGAGATCGCCCGGAGCATCGGCGGACACCTCTTCGGGGCCGTCTTCCTCGCCGCCCTCGTCATCGCTCAGTTCACGTCGGGCATCGCGGCACAGGCCGCCGGCAGTCGTCTGCTCTATGCGATGGGGCGGGACGGTGTGCTTCCGCGCAGCTTCTTCGGCAAGCTCAGCCCGCGCTTCCACACCCCGGTGCTGTCGCTTCTGGCCATCGCCGCCATCGGTCTCATTGCGATCTTCATGAACGTGGCCACCTCGACGTCGTTCATCAACTTCGGGGCGTTCCTCGCGTTCATCATGGTCAATGTCTCGGTCATCGTCTTCTGGGCGCGCGAGCGTCGTGCGGGCCGGTCGCACAATGTCCTGACCTACCTCGTGTGCCCGATCATCGGGGTCATCGTCATCGGCTTCCTGCTCACTCAGCTCGATATCCACGCCATCACGCTCGGCGCTATCTGGCTCGTCGTCGGTGCCGTGATCCTCGCTGTCACGACGAAGGGCTTCCGCACCCAGCCCTCAGAGCTCGCCGTCGACTCGGTTGATTCAGAACCGGCTGACACCGCACCACTGCCCTGAGCCGTGTGCCTCAATCATCGTCCGCGGCGTCGAGACATCACGGTCCCGACGCCGCAGGCGATGACACCGCCGGCAGTCACCCAGACACCCCAGACTTGCCACACCTCAGGACCATCGAAGAGTCGCGGAATCAGGAAAATGAGCACAGTTGCAGACTCCGCCAGCCCAAGAACCAATCCGGACAAACCATTGTCCTTCGACATCCCCCCTCCTCTCTGACTCACTTCTTCTGCCGAAGAAACTGCTCGATCGCCGCAATCGTCGAAGCATTGTCGCAATGGACGATCCCGTTTACTCCCACAGCACGGGCACCGCCGGCGCATACTTCGTGATCATCGATGAAAAGCACATCCGCGGGTTCGGCGCCCAATCGTTCGAGCGCATTCTCGTAGGCTTCAGGTTCAGGCTTGAGCAGGCCGCTCTCGTGACTGTAGATGATCGGGTCGAAGACAGCACTGAATCCGAATCTCCGCTCCTCCTCGTCACGGGCGCCGTCGACTGAGTTCGATAGAATCGCGACTCCAATGCGTGACTTCAGCGACTTCGCATAGTCGAAGAGCTCGACGTTGAGCCTCCCGCAGTATTCGTCCCACATATCCGCCTGCATGGCCTCGACCAGGCTCGAATCCATCTCGAGCGCTCGTCCTATTTTCGACCAATACTCGGTCCGCGTGTCCGCTCGACAATCGATGACCGGCAAATCTGCCGCCCGGATACGCGACCGATACTCCTCAGCGGAAAATCCGGATCGCTCCTGCCACCGACTCTGGAACTGCGGCCACACGGCGTCATCGTCGACGATCTCCAGCACTCCCCCGATGTCGAAGAGCACCCACTTCTGTGATCCCATGCAGCAAGCCTACCTGCCAACTGCCGGGAATCTGCCGAACAAACCCATACCCCGCCTCTTGTAATACTGTGTGGCACACACTATCGTGTGACGCATGAACGAGGATGCAGAGAAAGCACTGGCCACCCACGAGCAGGAGCTGCGACGCGGCACCGTGGTCTTCGCCAGCCTCGTCGCCTGCCGTCGCCCGCAGTACGGCTATTCGCTTCTGACGACGCTCACCGAGGCGGGGATCCCCACCGAGGCCAACACCCTTTACCCCCTGCTGCGACGACTGGAGAAACAAGGCCTTCTCACCGCCGAGTGGAACACCGAGCAGGCTCGACCTCGCAAGTACTACACGCTCACCGACAGCGGCGCCGAAGTCGCCGCCGCACTGCACCGCCATTGGCTCGAACTCAACTCCAGCATCACCAAGCTCTGGAAGGACGGCACACCATGAGTGCGCTCACCGAAATCTACGTCGACAACGTCACCCGCCACCTCCCCGAAGACTCCCGCCCGGACATCGCCGCCGAGATCACCGCAACGATCGACGATATGGTCGACGACCGCCTCGGCGAGGAACCTGAGCCGAACCCCGAACGCACGGCAACAGTCGAACGCGAAGTCCTCGAAGAACTCGGCGATCCGGTGATTCTGTCGCGGGAGTATGCGAACTCCCCGCAGCACCTCATCGGCCCGAATTCCTTTCCGCTCTTCATCTGGGCGCTGCGCTGGGTGCTGCCGATCATCGGCCTCATCTCCCTGACCGCCAGCCTCATCACCACCTTCGCCACGGCCCCGGATACCCAGCTCGGCCAGGCCATCGGACCGGCGATCGGCAACACCGTCACCGCCCTGCTGACCACCTTCGCCGTCATCACGATCATCATCGGACTCGTCGACCACAGCAACGAGGGCGGCGCATCGACAGCGCTCCGGAAACGGAGGTCAGGCCCGTGGACTGTCGATGACCTCGATCGCCGTGATGCCCGCAGCACGCAGATCCGCGCCGAGGCGGCCCTCGGGCTGGTCTTCATCGTGACCCTGGCATTGGTTCCGTTCATCCCGACGACCCTGCTCTACGTCGGCCATCTCAACCGCGGCGGAACCTTCATCAACCCGGATCTCGGCACCGGCTGGCTGCTCGGCTACTGGGCCTTCCTCGCGCTCCTCGCCGCTGTCGAGATCATCAAGCTCACGACCGCCTCGGCGAAACCGAGTGTGGCGCTCATCGGCGGGATCATCGATGTGGCCATGGCCGTCTTCCTCACCATCGCCCTGCTCACCCAGCCGGTCCTCCATCCCGAGCTCACGAACACCGCGAATGCCGATATCCAGCAGATCATCACGGTCGCAGCCATCTGGATCATCACCGTCTGGGACCAAGTAAGCACCTGGAAGATCACTCGCCGCGCTCGGGCCTGAGGCCTATCATCAAAGCAGAGGCGGAACGCAGATGACCGCCTCGGGCAGCCGTGTCAGACCGAACCGCACTCCGCGGCCCGGGCACAGCGCCGGAGAATCGAGGAATCATGTCCACGTCTCTGCACACGCTCATCACCGACAACCTGGCCGCCGTCACGGCCAAAGACGTCGAGGCGGCCGTCTCCGCCTTCGCCTCGCACGGGGTCCTCATCGACCCGCACTACCCCCGCCCCCGCATGGCCGGCCACACCGAGATCCGCGAAGGCTTCCAATGGGTCTTCGCCGGAATGCGCGAACTCAATTTCACGATCGACTCGTGGTTATTCAGCGAGGACGGGACGAGCGCAGCCGTCGAGGTCTCGTCCCGGCACGTGCTCGCCGGCGGACGGGTGCTTGAGTTCGGTCAATGCTTCGTCGTCGATACGGCGGACGGCCGAGTCACCCGGTGGCAGGCCTACGAACCCTATGGTCCCGGCGGTTTGGGCGGGATCACCCTCGGGTTCGGCCGGCTGAAGTTCCGCCGTGCCCGCCGCCGGTGAGCGGGCGCGGGGGCCGGTCGTTCAGGCTCGGGTGTGTACCGATCGTTCGGGTCGAGTCTGGCCGGTCGTTCGTCCGGCGCGGTCGTTCAGCCGGCGCGGCTGGAGATGACCGTGAACTTCGTGTTCCGCGCCAGCTGCTCGCTGGGTCCGATGAGGGTCTCGAGGCGGTCCCGGTAGCGCAGGTGCGTATTGAACACGGTGACCACCTGACCGCCCGGGGACAGATGTGCCGCGGCCGTGGCCATGAGCGCCTCGGCGGTCTCTGTCTCGATCGTCGTGCCCTGATGGAACGGCGGGTTGAGCACGACGAGGTCGAACGTGCCGAGCCCGGCCACGGCCGGATCCTCGGGGTTCGCCGCATCGCCGAGGACGATGTCGACGTCGACGTCGACGTCGACTCCGTTCGCCTCCGCTGTCGCCCTCGCCGAGGCGACCGCCGCCTTCGACACATCCACTCCGGTCCCCCGAGACGCTCCCGTGGCACGCATCGCTGCGGTCAGCAGCCACCCGTTTCCGCACCCGAGATCGAGGACGGACTCCGGCTTGGCTCCGGCATCAGGCAGAGTCTCCAGAAGTGCGTCGAGGAGCAGCGTCGAGCCTTCGTCGCTGCGCACCCCGGAGAAGCAGGCGCCGTGCGCTCTGACCTCGAGGTCTCCGACGCCCGAGTGGGCGATGACTCCGTGCTTCGGGAAGCTCGGCAGGCTCGGTGATGATAGCGGTCGGCTGCCGATGATCATCCGGTGCTTGCCCACTCCCGGCGAGACGTCGACGCGGCCGAAACCGCGGGAAAGCTCCTTATTCACCGCTCGGCTCATCGCGTCGCTGCGTCCGATGACGATGATCGTCGACACGTGGGCCTGCAGGGCGGCGATGGATTCGGCCAGTGCGTTCGCGGCCTTCGGGGCGTTGATGACCGCCCACGTCTCCGCGTTCCCCTCCCCCGCCGAGGTGGCCCACCCTAAGCCGGCGAATTCGGTTCCCAGCTGGCTGAGTTCGGAGATGTGGTGGACATCAAAGAGTTCGGACCTGTCCGGGCTCTCAGGACGATCAGCGATGAGGGCGGCGGTACGGGACTCGTCGATGCGATCGTGGTAGACGGCCACCTCGGCGAGGCGGCGCAGCAGCGCAATCTGGATGCCCTTGGCATCGTCGACGACGATGATGTGGTGCGGGACGTCGGCGGTCGCCTCGGCGTCGATGAAGGCACCGGCCGCGTCACGACCGGACACGTCGAGTTCACGCAGGCGCCGGCCGATGATGTATTCGACGAGCATGCGCGCCTGCGGCAGACCGGGCACGTCGTGCAGCTGCGGAAATTCCGCCAGCAGATCCCGACTGCGATGTGCGGCGGCAGAGTCAGGGAGCAGCAGGGAGGCGGACATTCGATCAGTCTAAACTGCGCGGACCGCTTGCCGCCTCCTCGACCGTATCCAGTTCAGCCCTCAGCGTCGTGATCGGTCTCGATGAGCTGCTTGAGAGCCGCCAGTGCCTCGTCAGCACCGTCACCGTCAGCGCGCAGGACGACCTTCTGACCGTATTCGGCGCCGAGACCCATGAGGGAGAGCACGCTGGCCGCGTCGAGGGCATCCTCGGCCGGTTCGCCCTCGAGGGCGATGGTGATCTCGAGATCATAGTCTGCGGCGGCCTCGGCCAGCAGAGCTGCTGGGCGGGCGTGCAGGCCGACGGTGCTTCCAACTGTTGCGGTGGTCTCTGCCATAACGCTTCCTTCCTGTTCAGACCGGCCGCGTCTGGGCCGGTCGAGTGCTGCGATGATGCTGATTGTGGTGGTGCGCGGTTGTGACGCGCGGTTCGTAGTTATGGTGCGCGGTGTGTGGTTGTGGTGGGCGGTGTCGTGAGTTCACACTACGACGGGCGGTCTCACAGACCGAGTTCGTTAAGTATCGGCAGGTCTGCGCGGACCGCGGCCTTCGCCTCGGCCGGGCCGCGTGCCGCGAGTGCACGACGGGCGATCTGCCGTGCCTGTTCCACGGTGACCCCGGCGAGGACTTCTGCGACAGCCGGCAGCGCCCGCGGGGCCATTGACAGGCTGGTGACGCCCAACCCGACGAGGACGACGGCCAGTGCCGGATCCGCCGCTGCCTCCCCGCAGACGCCTACCGATTTCTCGGCACCAGCGCCCTGGGACGCGGTCATGCCGATGAGCTGGAGGACGGCCGGCTGCCACGAGTCGCTGAGTTCTGCCAGACCGCCGAGCATCCTGTCCGAGGCCATGACGTACTGGGTGAGGTCGTTCGTGCCGATGGAGGCGAACTCGACCTCGTCGAGGATCAAAGCCGCCCGCAGCGCCGCCGAGGGGACCTCGACCATGACGCCGGCGACCGGAAGACCGGCCGCGTGGACGAGTTCCGAGAACTGCCTGGCCTCGTCGGCCGTGGCGATCATCGGAGCCATGACATGCACGGTGACCGCATGCTTCGCAGCGGCCACGGCGATGGCCTCCAGCTGACGTTCGAGCACGCCCAGGGCCTTGCGGCTGGTCCGGAACCCACGCACGCCGAGGGCCGGATTCGGTTCATCAGTGTCGGTGAGGAACGGCAGGGGTTTGTCGGCTCCGGCGTCGAGGGTGCGCACAACGACCTTGTGATCGTCGAAGGCGGCGAACACCTGACCGTAGGCCTCGGCCTGCTCCTCGACACTGGGTTCGGTGTCACGATCGAGGAAGCAGAACTCCGTGCGCAGAAGGCCGACGCCCTCGGCACCAGCGGCAGCCGCCGCCCGCGCCTGAGCACCGTCGCCGACGTTGGCGCGCAGCGGGATCCGGGTGCCGTCGGCAAGCAGGCACGGTCCGGTGAAGGACTTCAGCCGATCGACGGTCGCCTTCCACGCCGCGACGAGCTCGGCCTCCGAGTCTCCGGGCCCGGTGCGCACGACACCGGTGCCGCCGTCGACGAAGACGGGGGTGTGTTCAGCGATGTCACGGACCCCGGCGGCCGCGACCACAGCGGGAATGCCCAACGACCGGGCGAGGATGGCCGTATGGCTCTGCGGCCCGCCTTCCTCACAGACGAGGCCGAGCACGAGTCCGGGATCCAGCGTGGCAGTGTCGGCAGGAGCGAGATCCGTGGCGATGAGCACGAACGGTTCGGACGAATGCGGCAGGCCAGGTGCCGGGACTCCGCGCAGCCGGGCGACGAGGCGGGCGCGCACATCGAGGACGTCGGCGGCACGTTCGGCCATATAGCCGCCCAGCTTCTCCAGCTGGGCCGCGGTCTCTGCGGCCACCGTCCAGATCGCGGTCTCCGCGTCGGTCTCGGACAGGCGTTTGATCGCCGTCTTCACCAGGGTGGGGTCCTTGGCCATGAGGGCCGTGGCCTTGAGCACGTCGCGGGCGTCTCCGGTGACCGTTTCGGCCCGCTCACGCAGTTCGGCGTGCACGGCGGCCGAGGCCTCCCGGATCCTCTGCGCTTCGGCGTCCGGGTCGGCCGGGGCCGGTTTCGCCACGGGCGCGGACACTGGTTCGGGCATGGTCAGTGCCGGGGCGACGACCCGTCCGGGCACGACTCCGATACCTGAGAACTCTGCGGACATCCCCACTCCTTCCTCTCGTGCCGACACGTTCAGACTCGCGAAGGGTCAGCGTTGGCAGACGCCGGTTCGGTCGCCTGCGCCTCATCGGCCGCACCGGTTCCGGCAGTCGCACCGGTTCCGGCGGCCCTGCTGTTTACAGCGGCAGCACCGGTTCCAGCGGTCGAATCGGTGGTCGAATCGGTCGACACGGTCACTGTCGTATCCGCTGCCTTCGGATCGGCCGCCTCGGCGAGGCCTGCTGCACCGCCCTTGCGGACGACAATCTTGAGCACCAGCACCAACAGGGCACTGATGATCGTACCGACGACGACGGAGAGCAGGAACAGCAGGAACGAGTCGATGGCGAAGAAGACGAACACTCCGCCGTGCGGGGCCTGGCTGGTCACGGAGAACGCCATGGTCATCCCGCCGGTGACTCCGGCGCCGACGATCGAGGCGGGGATCACGCGCAGCGGGTCGGAGGCGGCGAAGGGAATCGCACCCTCGGAGATGAACGCGGCACCGAGCAGCCATGCGGCCTTGCCGTTCTCCTTCTCCGCCTGCGAGAAGGCACGGGGGCGCAGCGCGGTGGCCAGCGCCATGGCCAGGGGCGGAACCATTCCGGCGGCCATGACCGTGGCCATGATCTCCCACGGCACCGGGTTCTCCACGGAGCCCGCGGCGAGTCCGGCGACGGCGAAGGAGTACGCGACCTTGTTGACGGGTCCGCCCAGGTCGACGGCCATCATGACGCCGAGGATGAGTCCGAGGACGACAGCGGCGGTGCCGGTCATCGAGCTCAGCCAGCTGTCGAGGCCCTTCGTCAGGGCGCTGATCGGTCCGCCGAGGACCATGAACATCAGCCCCGAGGAGACGAGGGAGGCCACCAGCGGAATGATCACGACCGGCATGAGACCCCGCAGCCACCTCGGCGCGGCGAAGGATCCGATCCACTGGGCGATATAGCCGGCGAGGAGTCCGCCGATGATGCCGCCGATGAACCCGGCGCCCATGAGCACGGCCACGGCACCGACGGTGAATCCGGGAGCGATTCCGGGGCGGTCGGCGATTCCGTAGGCGATGTAGCCGGCCAATGCGGCGACGAGGAAGCTCATCGACAGGTTGCCGATCTGGAAGGCCACGGCTCCCAGGTAGGCGCCGACCGGTCCCAGTGCCAGGTCACCGTATTCGGTGGGCAGATTCCACAGGGAATTGCCCAGGACGATGTCCTCGGCGTAGTCGGGAATGTCGAATCCGCCGAGGAGGAAGCCCAGAGCCATGAGCAGGCCGCCGGCGGCGACGAAGGGGATCATGTAGCTGACGCCGGTCAGCAGCACGCGTTTGAGGTGGGCGCCGATGCTTTCCCGTGAGCCGGACTGTGTTGCGGAAGAGTCGGCCTCGGCGGCGTGAGCGGCGGCGAGCCTGGCACCGTTCGGGGCGTCCGCCTCGGCGAGGGCCCTGCGGATGAGTCCCTGCGGATCGTCGATTCCGGCCTTGACCGGCACCTGCACATAGGGTTTGCCGGCGAAGCGGGCCTTGTCGCGGACGTCGACGTCGACGGCGAAGACGACGGCATCGGCAGCGTCGATGACGGACTGGTCGATCGGGGTCGTGCCGCTCGACCCTTGAGTCTCGGTGACGACGTCGATGCCCATGTCGGATCCGGCCTGGACGAGGGCGTCGGCGGCCATATAGGTGTGGGCGATTCCCGTCGGGCAGGCCGTGACGGCGACGACGCGACGGGGAGCCTCGGCTGCTGTTGGGGTGGTAGCTGTGTCGGTGCCGGGGTCGGCAGAGGCGGCTGCGGCCGCGTCGGTGGCGGCTGCGGCCGGGGCGGCCTCGGTGGTGGTCGTCTCTTCTCCTGCCTCGCGGAGGCCGAGGGCGGTTTCGACGAGGTCGACGACGTCCTGCTCGGTCGCGGCCGCGCGCAGGGAGGCGACGAAGTCTTTCTTCACCAGGGACCGGGCGAGCTTCGACAGCAGTTTGAGATGGTCCTTCCCGGCGCCGTCGGGGGCGGCGATCATGAACACGAGGTCGGCGGGACCGTCCTTGGCGCCGAAGTCGACGGATGGGTTGAGTCGGGCCATCGCCAGGCTCGGGGTGGTGACCGCCTCGGTGCGGGCGTGCGGGATGGCGATGCCTCCCGGAACACCCGTGGGGGTCTTCTCTTCGCGGGCGATCGCGGCGACTGCGAGTCCTTCGGCGGAGCTCGCGCGGCCCTGATCGGCGACGGCGGTGGCCAGGGCGCGGATGACAGCGGACGACTCCGTCCCCTGATCCGCGTCGAGGATCACCAGTTCTGTTGTGATGAGCGATGTCATCGTGCCTCCTCGGCTTCAGGGGCTGTGCCCTTGTGCTGATGTGCGTGGGAAAAGTCGTCGATCAGTGCTGTTTCGGTCAGGGCCGTGACGGTCACGCCGTCGGTGCGTGCATCCTCCGGGCTCGGCACCCCGGTGCCGCGCAGCCGGGCGGCAGCGGCTCCATAGGCGACGGCGCGGGCCAGTGCATCGCCGGGCTCGCTGCCGTCGGTCAGTCCCAGCAGGTACCCGGCCAAAGTGGAGTCGCCTGCGCCCACGGTGCTCACGACGTCCATCGGCGGATGATGGGCATGCCAGGCGGTCTCGGGCAGGGCGAGAACCGCCCCTCCGGCCCCCAGGGTCGCCAGGATCGAACGAGGACGAGGACCGACTGCTGCGAGCAGAGCCGACGTGGCGCGGGCGGTCAGCTGCGGTGAGGCTTCCAGTCTGTCGGCGATCTCGAACAGTGCGGCGGGATCGAGGACCTCATCGTCCTCGCGGAGCCCGGCGGTCTGCAGCAGCCCTGCGGCGCTGAGGAGTTCCGCGAGCTCTTCCGCGTTCGGTTTGATGAGATCCGGTGATGCCTGCAGCGCCGCGGCCAAGGGGCCGCCGGAGGTGTCGACGGCGATCAGCGGTGGTTCGTCGAGTTCGCGGATGCGGTCGATGGCGCGAGCGTAGAAGTCGTCGTCGACGCCCGGCGGCAGAGACCCTGCCAGGACGACCCAGTCCGCGCCGGCGGCCAGGCCCGCCACCAGGTCGAGCAGATCGGCCTGGCTGTTCGGGCTGAGAGGAGAGCCGGGTTCGTTGATCTTCGTCGTTGTGCCGTCGGGTTCGGTGACGGTGATATTGGACCGCAGCGGTGTGCCGGTGGGAACGGAGCGATGGGCCAGTCCGATCGCATCGAGGCCGGTGAGCACTGGATCGTCTCCGTCTCCGGGCAGAACCGCCAAGGTCCTTCGATCTGCTGCTGCCACTGCGCGGGAGACGTTAACTCCCTTGCCGCCGGGCTGTTGTCCAGCCCAGACTGCCCGCTGGACTTGGCCGCGGAGGACGGGGCCGGGCAGTTCGATGGTCCGGTCGAGGCTCGGATTCGCTGTCAGGGTGAGGATCATGGAGTGACGACCTCGACTTCCGCGGTCTCGAGGTGGGTCGACATCGGCTCAGTGGGCGCGGCGTCGGTGAGGAGGACATCGATCTGGTCCAGGGCAGCGAACCGGACCAGGGAGACCGCACCGAATTTCGCCGAATCGGCGAGCACGGCGACCTTGCGTCCGGAGTTCACGAAGGCCGACTTCGTCGCCGCCTCATCGTGGTCGGGGGTGGAGACGCCGTCGTCGCTGAGTCCGTTGGTGCCGAGCACGGCGAGGTCGACGCGGTGGCCTTCGATAGCCGCGACCGTCTGCGGTCCGACCATGGCGCGCGTGACAGGCCGGAAACGGCCGGGAAGGACGAAGATCTCGACCCCGGGCGCACCGGCGAGAGCGTCGATGACCGACAGGGAGTTCGTGATCACGCGCAGCTGGCGAGGGCTCGTCCCAGCAGAGTGGCGCTCGTGGGCTTCGCGTGCGATCGCGCGGGCGAATGCCGCGCAGGTCGTGCCTCCATCCAAGGACACGCTCATCGTCTCGTCCAACAGGTTCAGCGCGGTCTGGGCGATCGTCGTCTTCTCGTCGAGGTTGTGGATCTCGCGGTCGTCGAAGGTCGGTTCTTCGAGGCTGTGCGCACGGCAGGGCACTGCTCCCCCGTGGACGCGTTGGAGGGCGCCGGCCTTCTCGAGAGCGGCGAGGTCACGGCGGACGGTTTCCGTGGTGATGTCGAAATCGGCGGCCAGGTCGGTGACATTGACCCGGCCCGCTTCGCTGACCAGATCAGCGATGCGTCGTTGCCGTTCTTCAGCGAACACGTCCGGCCCTTTCCTTCGCGCGGTTCGTCATCGATGCGGACGAATAACCACGTGGTTATCTGTTGGTTCGACCGATCTTATGACGCTATTCACAAACCGTCAATCACATTCCAACACATATCCACTTATTCCAACATCGCGAGGCGAGTCAGACGACGAGTGCCCCAGAACTCAGCGTTCTGGGGCACTCGTCATTCGCGGTCGGGGTGAGCCGCCTCGGTGATGGGGTCAGCTGACGATCAGCTCAGCTTCCGATGCGTTTGTACGCCGAGGAATGGGCGTTGTCGATCGTCGAGTGCTTGCGGTTGTCGTGCATGAACAGCACCGCGATGAGACCGACGATCGCGATGACGACGACGTAGACGGCGAACCAGGTGCCGATCCCGGCATTGCGGAACCACAGGGCGACGTACTCGGCGGATCCGCCGAAGAGCGAGTTGCCGATGGCGTAGGTGAAGCCGACGCCGATGCCGCGGATGTGGGCCGGGAACATCTCCGCCTTCACGATGCCGGAGATCGAGGTGTACATGCTGATGAAGACCATGGCGATGACGATGAGGATGCCGGCGGTGACCATCGACTGGGACTTGCCGATCATCGACAGCAGCGGGATCGGCAGGGCGATCATGCCGATGACGAAGATGAGCATGTTGTTCTTGCGGCCGATCTTGTCCGAGATCTTTCCGGCGATGGGCTGCATGACGACGAAGATGAGCAGGCAGACCGTCATCAGGTCGGCGATGGACCCCTTGTTGAAGGTCTCCTCGCCGGGGGTGCCTTCGTTCTGCAGGAGCAGGAACTTCTGCATGTACGTGGTGAAGACGTAGAACACGAGCGAGCCGACGCAGGTGATGCCGAGGACGACGAAGAACGAGCGAGGATGGCGCAGGACTTCTCGGAAGCTTCCGGAATTCTCGTTCTCGCGGGTCTCGGTCGAGGTGGTCTCCTCGAGTCCGCGGCGCAGCCACAGCGAGACGACGGCGGCCGCAGCACCGATGACGAAGGGCAGACGCCACCATCCGCCCTCGATCTGGTCTGTGCCCAGGGTGTGGGTCATGATGACCGCGAGCAGGCTCGCCAGCAGCTGGCCGCCGATGAGGGTGACGTACTGGAACGAGGAGTAGAAACCGCGCTTGCCCTCGGTGGCGACCTCGGACATGTAGGTGGCGGTCGCTCCGTACTCGCCGCCGACAGCGAGTCCCTGGATCATCCGCACCAACAACAGCAGGATGGCAGCCCAAGAGCCCACGGTCTCGCTGGTGGGCAGGATCGCCATCATCAGCGAACCGGCGCACATGAGCAGAATCGAGATGAGCATGGAGTTCTTGCGGCCGATGCGGTCTGCGGCGCGGCCGAAGACGTATCCGCCGATGGGACGCATGAGGAAGCCGACGAAGAAGACGCCGGCGGACTGCATGAGCGAGAGGGTCGGGTTGCCCTCGACGAAGAACTGTTCAGCGAAATAGACGCTGAAGAAGGCATAGATGTAGAAGTCGAACCATTCGACGAGGTTGCCTGACGAGGCCGCGAATATGGACTTGATCGTCTGCCATTCGGATTTCTGCTGTGTCTGGGTCCCACCGGCTTTCGCCTGGCCGAGATTCGTATTCTGATCGGTCACTGATTCTTCTTTCTAGTTCGCACACGAGGCGCAGAGCGCCCAGGTCACCTTACTGCTGTGGCAAGGCGGCTGACGAGTCGGTCAGTAATTGAGATGCCCGCCCGGATGCCCGAATCGGCGCCGAAACCGTGCCGAATCGGCGCTGAATCCGTGCCGAATCCGTGTCGGCTCTCTCCGGCGGCGACCGGCCCCGCACCGTGCACGTGAGGAAGATCTCGTCCGCAGCCGCCCGGTTCTCACCTCACGACGTGAACCGCGGCCCGTTCGAACAGGGCAGATGTGCTACAAATTGAGGGAGCTTCGTCCAATGTCGCACCAGGAGAGATCATGACAGTCCTCGTCGGTTATTCCCCCTCGCCCGAAGGCAAAGCCGCTGTCGAATTCGGCATCGAGCAGGCCCGCGCATTCGACGACGTCCTCGTCGTGCTCAATGCCGGAATCGGCGAGACCCCCGACGAGCGCGGTGTGGCTACCAGCAAGGACATCGAGGAGCTCAAGGAGACCCTGAAGTCGTCCGAGGTCTCGCACGAGATCCTGCAATTCCTCCGCGGCAATGATCCCGTCGAAGAGCTCCTGGCCCTCGCCGAGGCGACCGCCGACACCCGCATGATCGTCATCGGATCGCGTCGCCGCTCCCCCGTCGGCAAGCTCATCATGGGCTCGACGGCGCAGCGGATCATCCTCGATTCCGACGTCCCCGTCGTCTCCGTCAAGGTCGACCGCCGCAAGAAGAAGTAAGGCACGAACCCGTTCGGTTCGTGTATAGTCGAACGTCTGCGCCACCTCGGCGCAGGTGAAGCGTCGATTCGACGCATGGACCGCACCACCTCGGCGCGGTCGACAAATCCGAAGGAATCCACTGATGAACGGTGTCGCGAATTCGCGCGAACTCCAGGGATCGAAGCAATTCGAATCCCTTCATCAGTCGACCCTTCGGTTGCGTCGGCGCTGAGACTGCGCACCTCATCGCCCCGCACCGAATTCGGTCCGGGGCATTTTTCATATCGCAGCCATGGCTTTCCGATCTGTGCGATGTGGGTCCCGGACCTCACGGTCTGCGTTCCCTGGTCATCCGACCACGGGTCCCGGACCTCACCAACACAGCAAGGAAAGGATTATGAAGAAACTCAGCACACGGCTGATCTCCTGGGCGTCTCTGCTCGATGAGAAGACCCTGGAGCAGGCGCACACGACCGCGCGGATGCCGTTCATCTACCCCCATCTGGCGCTCATGCCCGATGCGCACCTGGGCAAGGGAGCGACCGTCGGTTCGGTCATCCCCACCCTCGGCGCGATCATTCCCGCCGCCGTCGGAGTCGACATCGGCTGCGGCATGATCGCGGTGCGCACCCAGTTCACCCGCGACCAGCTCGAAGCCCGTGACCTCACCGGTCTGCGGAAGGCCATCGAGCGAGCCGTGCCGACCTCGGCAGGTGCCTACAACAAGAAGATCGTCAAGACTGCTGCCCCGCGCATCGCCGAGCTCGAAGAGCTGGCCGAGGCGGCCGGCTTCGACCCGTGCGACTATGCCGGGCACTGGCGGCACCAGCTCGGGTCCCTGGGTTCCGGCAACCACTTCATCGAGGTCTCCGTCGACGAGTCCGACCGGGTGTGGATGTTCCTCCACTCCGGATCCCGGGGCATCGGCAACAAGATCGCCATGCACCACATCAAGGTCGCGGCCCGGCTGTGCAAGCAGTGGTGGATCGAGCTGCCGGACCCGGATCTGGCCTACCTCGTCGAAGGCACCCCGGAGTTCACCGCCTATATCCGGCAGCTGAAATGGGCGCAGCACTTCGCCCTGCTCAACCGCGAGGAGATGATGGATCGGGTGGCCCGGCAGGTCTCCGAGACCATGGGCGAGCCCGTGGTCGAGGAGGCGCGCATCAACTGCCACCACAACTTCACCCAGTCCGAGACTCACTTCAAGAAGACGGTGTGGGTCTCTCGGAAGGGCGCAATCGAGGCCGATTCCGGTCGCCTCGGACTCATCCCCGGGTCCATGGGCACCGCGTCCTACGTGGTCGAGGGCCGTGGCAACCCGGTGTCTCTGAACTCCTCACCGCATGGTGCGGGGCGTCAGTATTCTCGGACGCAGGCGCGCAAGACCTTCACCCGCGATCAGCTGCGTGAGGCGATGACCGGCATCGAATACCGCGACACCGAGGCGTTCATCGATGAGATCCCGCAGGCGTACAAGCCCATCGACCAGGTGATGGAGGACGCGGCCGATCTCGTCGAGATCCGCCACACCCTGCGTCAGCTCGTCAACGTCAAGGGCGACTGATTCGCCGGTGGCCCGGCTCACGTCAGGTGACCGGGCCACCCTCGCCGAGGCGGTCGGTTTAGTCCCCGACGATCGCGGCGACGAGGGCGTCGACGTCTTCTCGTGTCGTGTCGAAGGCGCACATGAGGCGGACGATGTCCTTCTCCAAGGGCCAGTCCGCGAAGGCGAACTTCTGCCGGGCCCGGGCGGCCACCTCGGCGGGCATGGCCACGAACACGACGTTCGATTCGACCTTCTGCACGATCTCGACTCCGGGGACACGGCCGCCCTCGACCGCCTCGGCGAGGGTGTCGGCAAGGTACTGCGCCATTGCGTTGGACCGGGTGACCGAGGTGCGCCACAGCTCGCCTTCGTACAGCGCATTCAGCTGTGCGGAGAGGAAGCGCATCTTCGAGGCCAGCTGCAGGTTCATCTTGCGCAGGAAGCGCATGCCGTGGCCGATGTCGGGGTTGAGAACGACGACGGCCTCGGCACCGAGCAGGCCGTTCTTCGTCCCGCCGAGGCTGACGATGTCGACACCGACCGCGGACGTGATGTCACCGAGTCCGACGCCGAGGTGGGCCGCAGCGTTTCCGAGGCGGGAACCGTCGACGTGGAGGATCATGTCGAGGTCGTGGGCGGTGGTCGCGATCGCCGCGATCTCTTCGGGAGTGTAGGTCGTGCCCCATTCGGTGGACTGGGAGATGCTCACGGCCAGCGGCTGCGCATTGTGTTCGTGGCCGCGGCCGATGATCGCGCCCTTGATCGTGTCTGGGGTGAGCTTGCCGTTCTCGGTGGCGGCGCCGACGATCTTCAAGCCGCCGACCTTTTCGGGTGCGCCGGTCTCGTCGTAGTTGATGTGCGCCGAGGCGGCTGTGATCACCGCTGCCCACCGCGGCAGCGCCGACTGCAGAGCCAGCACGTTCGCACCGGTGCCGTTGAAGACAGGGAACGCCTGAGTCTCGGGCCCGAAGTGGTGGGCCATGATGTCGTGGAAGCGGGTTGTCCACGGGTCGCCGCCATATCCGGGCGTGTGGCCGACGTTGGCCTCGGCGATGGCCGCGAGCACCTCGGGGTGGACTCCGGCCCAGTTGTCCGAGCCGAAGTTGCGCGGATGCTCGGCCGGATTGGTGTCGACGGGCGGGGCTGCGGTGCCGGTGTTGGGGAGGGTATCCGCGGGGTTCTTCGACTGCGCTGTCTGATCAGATGTCTGGGAGTTCACATCCTCAGACTAGTCCCTCATCGGCGGCCGAACTCAACACCGAGGATTGTGCTCGTCAGCCGCTGTCGTCCTCGTCAGCCGCTGTCGTCCTCGAACAGCTCCGAGCATCACCCACCGACAGCTCCACACGGCACCGTTGCACCGGGGTGTTCTGTCGCTAACGGTGATGGATGGTGCAGCACCTGTAGGAGAAGCCGCCGAGGGTGGCTGATGCTGAGGCACCTGTCGAAGCAGCCGGCACCGGTGCGTCGCGGCAGAAAGACAGAAAGACGTCGGGCCGAGACTGCCACAGCAGTCCCGGCCCGACGTCGGAGTCTCGGCGACTCAGAGTCTCAGCACCTTCAGGCGAGGAGTCCGCGCATGAGCTCGGCGGTCTCGGTCGGGGTCTTGCCGACCTTGACGCCTGCAGCCTCGAGGGCTTCCTTCTTGGCCTGAGCGGTTCCCGAGGAACCGGAGACGATGGCGCCGGCGTGGCCCATGGTCTTGCCTTCGGGAGCGGTGAAGCCTGCGACGTAGCCGACGACCGGCTTCGTCACGTTCTCCTTGATGAAGGCCGCAGCACGTTCCTCGGCGTCGCCGCCGATCTCGCCGATCATGACGATGGCTTCGGTCTCCGGGTCGGCCTCGAACGCTTCGAGCGCATCGATGTGCGTGGTGCCGATGACCGGGTCTCCGCCGATGCCGATGGCGGTCGAGAAGCCGAGGTCGCGCAGTTCGTACATCATCTGGTAGGTCAGGGTGCCGGACTTCGAGACGAGGCCCAGCTTGCCCTTCTTCGTGATGTTGGACGGGATGATGCCGGCCAGCGACTCACCGGGGGTGATGATGCCCGGGCAGTTGGGTCCGATGATGCGGGTGGCGTTTCCGGCCGCCTGCGCACGGGCCCAGACCTCGGCCGAGTCCTGCACCGGGATGCCCTCGGTGATGATGACGAGCAGGCCGATCTTCGCGTCGATGGCCTCGATCGCGGCGTCCTTGGAGAATGCCGGCGGCACGAAGGCCACGGACACGTCGGCTCCGGTGGCTTCCATCGCTTCGGACACGGAGGCGAAGACGGGGAGTTCGACCTCGTTGCCGTCCTTGTCGTTGTGCTTCACGGTGGTGCCGGCCTTGCGGGCGTTGACTCCGCCGACGACGTTCGATCCGGCGGCGAGCATGCGAGCGGTGTGCTTCGAGCCCTCTCCGCCGGTGATGCCCTGGACGATGATCTTCGAATCGGAATTCAGAAAGATAGACATTGTTGTAAAGACCTTTCCTTACTTGGCAGCAGCCAGTTCGGCGGCCTTGTCGGCTCCACCGTCCATCGTGTCAGTGAGCGTGACGAGCGGGTGCGCGGCCTTTTCGAGGATGGCGCGGCCCTCTTCCACATTGTTGCCGTCGAGGCGGACGACGAGCGGCTTGGTCGCCTGATCGCCGAGGATCTCGAGGGCCTTGACGATGCCGTCGGCCACTGCGTCGCAGGCGGTGATTCCGCCGAAGACGTTGACAAAGACGGACTTCACCTGATCATCGCCGAGGATGACGTCGAGTCCGTTGGCCATGACCTCGGCCGAGGCGCCGCCTCCGATGTCGAGGAAGTTCGCGGGCTTGACGCCGCTGTGGTTCTCACCGGCGTAGGCGACGACGTCGAGGGTCGACATGACCAGACCCGCACCGTTGCCGATGATTCCGACCTCGCCGTCGAGCTTGACGTAGTTGAGGTCGAGCTTCTTGGCCTTGAGTTCGAGCGGGTTCTCTGCGCTGATGTCGCGCAGCTCCTCATGCTCCTTCTGGCGGAAGTCGGCGTTGTCGTCGAGAGAGACCTTGCCGTCGAGGGCGATGATGTCACCGGCACCCGTCTTGACCAGCGGGTTGACCTCGACGAGTGTCGCGTCTTCCTTCTCGAACACGGTCCACAGGCTTGTCAGGACGGGGGCGATCTTCGCGGCGGTGTCGGCGTCGAAGCCGGCCGCCTCGGCGATTTCGGCAGCCTTGGCATCGTTGATGCCGTCGATGGCCGAAACGGGGATCTTGGCGAGCGCTTCCGGGCGTTCCACGGCCAGCTGCTCGATCTCCATGCCGCCTTCCTTCGAGCACATGGCCAGATAGGTGCGGTTGGAGCGGTCGAGGAGGACGGAGAAGTAGTACTCCTCCGCGATGTCGGCACCTTCGGCGATCATCACCTTTTCGGTGATGTGGCCCTTGATGTCGAGTCCGAGGATGTCCTTGGCGCGGGCTTCTGCCTCGTCAGGGTTCTTCGCGACCTTGACACCGCCGGCCTTTCCGCGGCCGCCGATCTTCACCTGAGACTTGACGACGACAACTCCGCCGCCGAGATCCTCGGCTGCCTTCTTCGCTTCTTCTGGTGTCGTCGCGACCTGAGCCTTGAGCACGGGCACTCCGTGCTTCTCGAACAGGTCACGTGCTTGATACTCGAAAAGATCCACGTGTATTCCTTCGCTTCTGCTGCCGGGTGGTTGGCCCCTGCAGGTTCGTTGACGGATGCAACAACCAAGGACAACCATATTCCCAAACGCACCCGTCCATCCAAACGCGCATGTCAAATAGCGGCTGAGCGTAAGCAATCTCTCGCAAAAAAGTATCTTTGTGGTCAAGATTCTTGATATGGACGTAAAATCGATTCATGGACGAAGTGGATCGCATAGTCGCAGCCTGGCGGCGTGAGCGCCCGGATCTCGACGTCTCCCCGATGGAGATCCTCTCTCGCGTGTCACGCCTGGCCAGGCAGTTGGATCTGGCCCGCAAGTCGAGCTTCTCCGATTACGGCATCGAAGGATGGGCCTTCGACGTCCTCTCCGCTCTGCGCCGCTCGGGTGAGCCCTACCAGCTCTCCCCCTCGACTCTCCTGCAGGAGACACTGGTCACCAGCGGCACGATGACCAATCGCATCGACCGCCTCGTCGCCCGCGGCTGGGTCGAACGCCGACCGGATCCCGGCGACCGTCGTGGTGTGCTCGTCCATCTGACCGAGAGTGGCCGTGCCACAGTCGACTCGGCACTGGCCGATCTGCTCGTGAAGGAACACGAGATCCTCGACGGGCTCACCGCCGCCGGACGCCGCAACCTCGCCTCACTGCTGCGCGAACTGTCCACCGGATTCGACGGCGACGAGGACTGACAGCGACGAGGACTGACGTCGACGCATCCGTCACATCTGCCCACAGCACGCACCCCGACGACGAGGACTCAGCCATGACCGCAGAGCTCACGAATTTCACCGGCGCACAGCCGCCTCGGCGAGAGACGATCCACGGTCGCCTCGTCGACCTCGTCCCCTTGGATCCGGCCGCGCACGGCGACGACCTCTTCACGGAGGTGTCGGTGCCGGAGGGGATCGACGACCGGTTCCGGTACCTCCCGCAGACCCCGCAGACTGATCGCGGGCACTTCGACGCCTGGATCGCCGAGGCGGCCGTCAGCTCCGATCCCCTCTTCTTCGCCGTCGTCGACCGGTCCACCGGTCGGGCGGTGGGTCGGCAGGCGCTCATGCGCATCGATGCCGCGAACGGGGTGATGGAGATCGGGCACATCCTCTGGGGCCCGAGCCTGGCCCGGACCGCTGCCGCCACCGAGGCGCTCTTCCTCTGTGCCGAGCTGGCCTTCGACTCGGGGTTCCGCCGGTTCGAGTGGAAGTGCGATGACGGCAACGAACCGTCGAAGCGGGCGGCCGAGCGCTTCGGCTTCACCTTCGAGGGAGTGTTCCGGCAGCACCTCGTGGTCAAGGGCCGCAACCGCGACACGGCGTGGTTCTCGATCATCGACAGCGAATGGCCGGGACTGCGAGAGGCCTACCGGGCATGGTTCGACGAGGCGAACTTCGATGCCTCGGGACGCCAGCGCCGGAGCCTGCGCGAGCTCATCGCCGAATCCCGCCGAGGCTGAGGTTCCCGGGGCTGAGGTGCTGACGGCTGCGTCCGCCTGAGTGCCCGCCCCACCGAGGCTGAGGGGCCGCCGGCCGGCGCTTTCGCCGTCTCGCCGCGCGTCCACCCGGGCTCGAGGGTTCCTCCACATTAGGCTGGACGCGACACCACTCGGACCCCGACGACACCTCGAGGAACCATGCGACTTCGCTCCCTTGCCCTTCTGTCCGCCGCTGCCATGCTGGCCACGACGACGGCCTGCGTGTCGACTCCCGAAGAGACCCGGCCGCAGCCCCGCCCCTCGGTGAGCAAGGAGGAGGTCACCCCGATCGAAACGCCCAAGGATGCGCCGAAGGTGTCCGTCGTCGATTCCTCACCGGGAGGCGCGAAGGACACAGATCCACTGTGGCAGGGCCTCGCCGAGGCGGCTGAGAAGAAGTCCGAGGCCTATCTCAAGGTCTACGTGCACACCGGCAACCCCGAGGTGCCCGACTCCGGCGAGATGACAGTCACCGCCGACAGCCCCGACAGTGTCAGCGTCACCGTGGATTCGAAGAACGTCGATGACGACCTCTCCCCGTTCCTGCTCATCCACGGCACCTTCGAGGTCGAAGAGATCGGCAATTCCGCATACACGCTCAAGACCGTCGACGACGAGGACATCCCCGAACTCGACCCCAAGGGCCCGGACGACGAGAAGCGGTGCACTGCCGAGGACGCACAGGCACGAATCGGCCTCGCCGCGGACGACCTCGCCGAGGACCCCGGTCGCCGTGAAGAGTTCCGCCAGCAGTGGGGCGGCTCGCCGCGCGTGTGGTGGGGCATCCAGAAGACGGCCATCAGCCTCGGCGAAGAGGGCGGAGTCGCCGGCGACTACCTCACCGAAGCCTGCGGCGAATTCCTGCAGTAAGTCACCAACAGTAGGTCACCAACGGACACTCTCCGCGCCGAGAACTATCCGATAGCGACCTGAATTCCGGAGAAACAGCGACGTACCGTATCGCTGAGGTGGTCGAAGACACGCTGTGCCTCTTAAGTGGTCGAAATGGTCACGCCCAACCGCGGCCGGCGTGACCATTTCGACCACTTAAGCAGCCTGCAGGCGCCGTGGGATGATGCGCTTATGAGAATCGCGATCATCGGGGCCGGGATCGGCGGGCTCTCCGCTGCCGTGGGCCTGCAGAGAGCCGGTGCCGAGGTGACCGTGTTCGAACGCGCACCCGAGGTGAGGGCCGGAGGTTCGGGTCTGTCGATCTTCGCCAACGGCCTTGCGGCTCTGGAGACTCTGGGGCTGAGCGAGGCGTTCGATGCCGTGACCGACGCTAGTGTCGAGGGCTTCACCGCAGGTCAGCGTCGCGCCGACGGTCGCTGGATCGCTCAGGTCCCCAATGATTCGGTCGGTGCGCTGCGCATCGTCGACCGTGCCGATCTGCACTTGATCCTCCTTGAGGCTCTGACACCCGGCACGATTCGCACGAACGCCGAGGTGGCCTCTGCCCGAGCCGACGGAACACTGACCTTCACCACCGGATTCGTCGATTCCGATACCGCCATTGTCTCGGCCGCTTCCGTTTCCGCCGCCTCCACCGACTCGGCTACCGCATCGCTGCCCTCCGCTGAGGTGCCCTTCGACCTCGTCATCGGCGCCGACGGCCTGCACAGCCGAGTCCGATCGGTCGTTAGCGGTGAACCGGTCGCACCACGGTACTCCGGCTATTCCGCGTGGCGGGGCATCACCTCGGTGCCGGTGGATCTGTCCGGCGAAGCCGGGGAATCGGTCGGACGCGGGCGCCGCTTCGGCATCGCCCCGCTGGCCGACGGCCGCGTCTACTGGTTCGCCGTGGCGAACATGCCCCAGGATGCGGTGTTCGCCGATGAGAAGGCGACCGTCGAGCAGATGTTCGCCGGCTGGCACTCCCCCATCGCCGAGCTCATCGCCGCCACCCCCGCCGAGGAGGTTCGCCGCACCGCGATCTCCGACCTCTCCCGCCGGTTGGCCAGGTTCCACCGTGGTCGTGTCGTGCTCCTCGGCGATGCCGCGCACGCAATGACACCGAACCTGGGGCAGGGAGGCGGCCAAGCGCTCGAGGACGCGGCGACGCTCACCGTCCTGCTCACCCCGCTGCTCGCAGGTCACCGGGCCGGCAGCGCTGTCGAAACGGCGCTGCAGAGCTGCGACGATCTGCGCCGGCCGCGGACTCAGGCGATCGCCCGGAAGTCCCGCCTCATGGGGCAGGTGTTCCAACTCGAGTCACCGCTGCTGGCGGGATTGCGCGACGCAATCTTCTCCGCAGTGCCGTCGAGGTTCATCGCCGCGCAGGCCGCGAGCGTCCAGAAATGGTCCCCGCCACCGGTGTGATGATGCCTGGTTCTGACTGAGGTGTCGGTCGACCTCGCTGTCTTGTGCTGCAGGCCCGCCGCCCTCGCTTGAGTTAAGTGTTGGAAGAATGTCCGTCAGACGCCGTTTTTTGGCAATCTGCGCACACTTAACGCGTTCACCGGGCGGGAAGCCTAAAAGTAGGTCGCTATCGGATACTTTTTTCGTTCAGAAGTATCCGATAGTGACCTATTCTCGAGCGAGCGCGAGTCAGTCAGTCAGTCAGGGCGCGGTTGTAGGCGTCTACGACCGGAGGCAGGAAGAATCCCATGAGCACGGCGATGGCGGTGACGAGGCAGGCCAACCCCAGCCACAGGGAACCGCCGATGACGCTGAAGGCGAAGACGATGACGAGCAGCTCAAATGCGATCGCCGCGGGCCTCGCCCACCGGTGCAGTCGCCATGCCCCACGGGCCGCGGCACCGACTCCGGCCGCGAAGATGAGGAACATGATGGCCAGGCCGATGAGCGATGTGGCCAGCTGACCGGCGCCGATGGCCGTGATGATGAACGACACCGCCGAACCGACCAGGGCCAGGGCCTGAATGCCGAGCACGACGACGACCAGCAGCATCGCCCGCGGAGTCGGGACACCGTGCCCGTCAGGCTCCGGAGAGCCTGCAGGCACGGCAGACCGGTCACTGCGAGAGCTCAAATGGTCACCCGAGCGAATCCGGGGATGAGGATCTCGTCGAGCATGCGCTCACGCACATCCAGCGGCAGGAAGGCAGCGGTCACGGCGTTCACGGTGGCCCACTCGAGGTCCGTCTGCGTCCAGCCGGCCTCGTCGACGAGCAGACGCATCTCCCGCGATACGGACGTTCCGGACATCAGCCGGTTGTCGGGGTTGATGGTGACGGCGAAGCCGAGGTCCTTCAGGCCCGTGATCGGGTGGCTGGCGATGGTGCCGCCGATGTCGGTCTGCAGGTTCGAGCTCGGGCACAGCTCCAGCGGGATCTGCTGGTCGAGGACCCATGCGGCGAGGCTGCCGAGCTGGCCCTCACCCTCGACGATGTCCATGTCCTCGACGATCCGGGCGCCGTGGCCCAGACGCTGCGCGTGGCAGATGGTGATCGCCTCGTGGATGGATTCCTTGCCCGCGGCCTCGCCGGCATGGATCGTCACAGGCACATAGGCCTGGTGGAGGGCGTTGAAGGCAGACAGGTGCGCCGAGGGCGGGAAGCCGTTCTCCGGTCCCGCGATGTCGAAGCCGACGACACCGGACTCCGAACCCTTCTCACGGTGCCGGATGGCCAGTTCGGCGATCGCCAGGGAGTTGTCGGCCTGACGCATCGCGGTGATGAGCTGTCCCACGCGGATGTACTTGCCCCCGGATGCGGCCTCCGAGACACCGGCCTCGAGTCCGTCCTGGACGGCTTCGACGACGGCGTCGAGTGTCAGCCCGCCTTCGAGGTGCTGCTCGGGCGCCCACCGTGCCTCGGCGTAGAACACGCCGTCGGCAACCTGGTCGAGCACCCACTCCTTGGCCACGCGGCGCAGATTGTCCTCGGTCTGCATCACGGCCACGGTGTGCGAGAAGGTCTCGAGGTAGCGGACGAGGTCACCGGAGTTCGCGGATTCCGAGAACCACCGGCCCAGCGATTCCGCATCAGCGGCGGGCAGAGTGTGGCCGATGTTCTCGGCCAGTTCGAGCATCGTCGACGGGCGCAGACCGCCGTCGAGGTGATCGTGGAGGGAGACTTTGGGCAGCTGCAGGATGGGGTCGTCGGATGCGACGCCGGCGGGTACATTCATCACCGTCTCAGCTTATCCGATGACGCGCCCGCCGGTCCCTCATCATTTCTCCAGGTCGATGTCCCCGCTCTTGATCCGTTCCCGCAGATCCGTGATGCCCCGACCGGCGTCGGAGACGCGGGAGAGGAACCCGTCCTCGGCGACGATGCGCACCCCGCCGTTGTCGAGTGTACCCATGTAGTGCCGGTCCCCCACACTGAAGCCGCCGATCTCCTCCGGCGGCTCGTCCTGCGCGGGGGCCACCTCGTCGGGGTTCTTGCTCTGCGGCCAGTCGGGGAACATCGTGCGCAGTCCGCGCCGGACGTTGGGTTCGATGCTCGCCACGATCGTCTTCGAGAATCCGCCCGCGGTGCCGTACCACACGAGCTTCGGCAGGCTCGGGGCCTCCTCGTCCTCGTCTTCCGCCTCGTCGGTGGCGGCGATCAGGTCCTTCTGCTTCTCGTCCGCCGCGGTCACCACGCCCATCGCGGCCGCCGAACCGAAGGGCACGAGGACGTCGACGTCTTCGTCGAACGACTGCTCGAAGTACTCCTCACCGGCCGCCCGCGTATCGGAGATCGACCTGCTCGCCGAGGCGGCACCGCGGTAGGACTTCACCGTCTTCGCCGTCTCGTCCTTCTCGTCGTTGTACAGATCGACACCGTCGTCGAAGGCGTCGAGGATGGCTTCCGACTGCTGGAATCCGTGGGAGACGACGACCCCGACCTTCCCCGTCTCCGAGGCGGCTGCTGCGGTGTATCCGGCGATGAAGGCCGGGGGGATGAGGTCGAAATCGATGCTCAGCACGTTCTTCGGCAGGTCATCGGTGCCGCTGGCGACCCCGAGGAACAGCTCCTTCGGGTGCGCGGCGGCGAAGTCGGCGAGTTCGTCGGCACCGCCGGGCCCGATGACCGTGGTCAGCGCACAGTCCTGCCCGTGCATCCGATCCAAGGCCGCCGAGGTGGCCGATCCTCCCGACACCCGTTGGCTCGAGGTGCCCGAGAAGACACCGGCCCCACGGGCCAGCTCCGCTTCGGCGAGGGTGAGGGCACCGGCTCCGTGGTCGTCGAATCCGGCGGGAGCGGAGACGAGGCAGCCCAGCCGCGACTCCTCGAGGGGTTCGGGAGCGGTCACGGAGCAGGCGGCGAGCGCCAGAGTGCTCACCGCGCCGAGTGCGGCCAGCAGGGTGCTCCGGGCTCTGTTCCTCATGTGTCCAAGATTATCGGCCCGCCGCACGCGCTGGGTAATCAGCGATCGCGGGCAGGACGAATCGGTCGATCAGCTGATCAGTCGACGGGAACTCAGCGGTCCCGGTCGAGGACCTTGAGCGCTGTGGCGGTGAAGACGCGGGCGGCGATGGCCACGGCGCGTTCGTCGATGAGCAGATCACCCTGATGGATGTCGTAGGTGATGCCGCCGGGCGTGCGAGTGCCCAGTCGGATGAGCGCACCGGGGCAGTGGGTGAGGTACCAGGCGAAGTCCTCACCGCCCATCGACTGCGGGGTCAGCTGCACCGAGTTCTCCCCCAGCTCCCCGCGGACCGCGGATTCGATGAGCGTGACCTGGTCTTCGGTGTTGACGACGGGAGGAACTCCCCGGCGGTGCTCGAGATCGACCTCAACTCCGTACGGACCGGCGATGCGATCGACGAGCTCGGGCAGCACCTCGGCGACCTGGTTCCAGCCGTCGACGTCGAGGCAGCGCAGGGTCCCGCGCAGAATCCCTTCGCTGGGGACGACGTTCGCGGCATGACCGGCGCTGATCTCACCCCAGACGAGCGAGATCGCGTGCCTGGGGTCGATGAGGCGGCCCAGCGTGGAGGGCAGATCGGTGGCGAGCTTGCCGAGGGCGTAGACGAGGTCCTCGGTCAGGTGGGGACGTGAGGTGTGCCCGCCGTGACCGGACAGGCGGATGATGACGGTGTCACCGGCGGCGGTGATCGCACCGATGCGTGAGCCGACCTTGCCGATGTCGACGTTCGGGTCGCAGTGGACGGCGTAGACCTCGGGCACATCGTCGAGGACTCCCTGGGAGATCACGCGCAGCGCCCCTCCCGGGGTGACCTCCTCGCCGGGCTGGAAGATCAGACGGACACGACCGCCGAGGCCGCCGGGACGGGACTCGTGGATCTTCTGCAGTGCGATTCCGGCGCCGATGAGGGACGTCAGATGCACATCGTGGCCGCAGGCGTGGGCGACCCCGGGCACTGTGGAGCGGAAATCCTCCTCGATGAGGTCATCGACGGGCAGGGCGTCGATATCGGCACGCAGTCCCACCGCCACGGGTCCGTCCCCGACCTCGCAGACGACTCCGGTGCCCTCGAGGCGCTGCGGCTTCAGACCGGCGGCTTCGAGGCGGGCGACGATCTTGTCGGTGGTCTCGAATTCCTGGAAGGACAGTTCCGGATGGGCATGGATGTCGCGGCGGAAATCGATGAGCTCTGCACCGATCTCAGCGATTGTCGAGCTGATCACGTCGGGTCCTTCGGGAAGCACGGGTCGAGGATGGGAGATGTCGAACATTGCAAGCAATGCTAGGCACTGGTCGTCACAATTGTCCCGATGGCGACCAATTTCGACATACTTCCCGCTGTGCTTCCCACCTTCACCGAGGCGGGCGCGCCGTTCAGGTCCGCCTGTCCCTGGCGTGCACGACCAGGTTCAGATCCGTCCGCCCCCAAAGGCGGCCGGCCAGTCTCAGAGCAGGTCGTCGAGGCCGCGCTCCCCGGCCACGGACACTGCCTTCTTCACATCCTGTGCGTGCGAGCGCGAGGTGATGAGCAGGACATCGTCGGTATCGACGACGACGAGGTCCTCGAGTCCGACGATGGCGACGGTCCGCGGTCCTTCCGAGAACACGACACCCGAGGCGTCGACCTCGAGCAGATCCGTGTTGCCGCCGATGGAGATGACTCCACGCGGCTCTCCGGGCACGGGCTGACGCAGCCTGGCCACGGAGTCGAAGTCGCCGACATCGTCCCAGCCGAAGTCACCGGGGATGACGATGACGCGACCGGCGGCAGCGGCCGGTTCGGCGACGACGTAGTCGATCGCACGCTTCTCCAGCCCGGGCCAGACAGCGGCAAGGACATCGGCCCGCTCGGGGGTGTCCCAGGCCTCGGCGATCCGGGAGAGTCCGGCGAAGAGGGCAGGGTCCTCCTCGGCGAGGATCTCGAGCAGGGATTCGGCCTTGGCGATGAACATGCCCGCGTTCCAGCGGTAGCGTCCGGAGTTCACGTACCGACGAGCCGTCGACGCGGCAGGCTTCTCCGCGAACGCCAGGGCGCGACGAGCTGTCGGGGCACCGTCGAGGCCGAGCAGGTCCCCGGTCTTGATGTAGCCGTAGGCGGTGGCCGGGTTCCGGGGCATGATGCCGACGGTGACGATGTCTCCGGTCGCTGCGGCCGCGACCGCCTGGTCGATGACGAGGCGGAACTCGTCGACGTTCGTGATCGAGTGATCGGCGGAGAAGGATCCGACGATCGCCTCGGGATCTTCGCGGGCGATGAGCATCGTGGCCAGTCCGATGGCCGCTGCGGAGTCCTTGGGTGAGGGCTCGGCGATGATCTGCGTGCGCAGAATCTCCGGCAGCTGGGCGGCGACCTGGTCGAGATGGCTCTCTCCGGTGACCACCCAGACCTTCTCCTCACCGACGATCGGTGCCACCCGGTCCCACGTGGCCTGGATCAGGCTGCGGCCGAGACCGAGCACATCGTGGAGGAACTTCGGGTTCGCGCGACGGGACAGCGGCCAGAGACGGGTTCCCGAACCGCCGGCGGGGATGATGGCGTGGAAGTGCGTATTCACGAATTCAGTGTCTCAGAGTTCGGGCACCGCTTCCCCGAGGCTGTCCGCCGTGTCGGAGGGGCTCGGCCGGAGGATGAGGGTGGGGACAGCCTCACCTGAGGGCCACCTCGGTGATGGTGCGGACCTGCACTGGTCAGAACGGAAATCGCACCATTTAGCGCACACGTCTGTGACGTAAATGAAATTCCATGAGACACCGAATCCCACTTTTGAGGGAATTGCCAGGGTTGCGGTGTGATCCGGCGCGCTCCGGGGTGTCTCGACTGGCACCGGAGCGGTCTTCGGCGTAGTTTCTAGACGTACACACCCCAATACTCAAGATGGAGGATGCTCCGTGGCCAAAGCGTCTACGGGCACTCTGTACCGAGGAAACGAAGGAATGTGGTCCTGGGTCGCGCATCGCGTCACAGGCGTCGGAATCTTCTTCTTCCTTCTGGTCCACGTGCTCGATACTGCCCTCGTCCGCGTCTCGCCCGAGGCCTACAACGCAGTGATCGGAACTTACAAGACACCAGTCATGGCATTCGGTGAGATCGCCCTGGTCGCCGCAATCGCGTTCCACGCGTTCAACGGTCTGCGTGTCATTCTCGTCGATTTCTCGAAGAGTGGCCCGAAGAATCAGAAGAAGCTGTTCTGGGGAGTCATGATCCTCTGGCTCATCATCATGATCGCCTTCATTCCCCGCCAGCTGATGCACACTTTCGGAGGCTGACATGAGCACAACATCCATTCCGGCTCCGCGGACCGGCTATTCCCGGCACAAGTCCACGCGTTCGAAGTTCGAGATGTTCGCATGGCTGTTCATGCGCATCTCCGGCGTCATCCTCGTGATCCTCATCTTCGGCCACCTGTTCGTCAACCTGTGGGCCGGCGACGGCGTCCAGGCCATCGACTTCGGGTTCGTCGCAGGCAAGTGGGCCAGCCCGTTCTGGCAGATCTGGGATCTGCTCATGCTGTGGCTGGCGATGCTGCACGGCACCAACGGCCTGCGCACGATCATCATGGACTACTCCGAGAAGCCCGGCACCCGCATGGCTCTGCAGGTGATCCTCTACATCGCCTCGCTCATCGTCATCGTGCTCGGCACTCTCGTCATCTTCACGTTCGATCCCTGCCCGGCCGGAGCGGACCCCTCGGTCCTGGCTGAGTTCTGCAAGGCCTAAAGGAGAAACATGCAGGTACATCATTACGACGTCGTCATCGTCGGTGCCGGCGGCGCCGGCATGCGTGCGGCCATCGAATCGGGCCAGCGCGCTCGCACAGCCGTTCTCACCAAGCTCTACCCCACCCGTTCGCACACCGGCGCCGCCCAGGGCGGAATGTGCGCCGCGCTGGCGAACGTGGAAGAGGACAACTGGGAATGGCACACCTTCGACACCGTCAAGGGCGGTGACTACCTGGTCGACCAGGACGCCGCCGAGGTGATGGCGAAGGAAGCCATCGACGCCGTGCTCGATCTCGAGAAGATGGGGCTGCCGTTCAACCGCACCCCCGAAGGCAAGATCGATCAGCGTCGCTTCGGTGGTCACACCCGTGACCACGGCAAGTCGGCCGTGCGCCGCTCCTGCTATGCAGCAGACCGCACCGGCCACATGATCCTCCAGACCCTGTACCAACAGTGCGTCAAGCACGGCGTGGAGTTCTACAACGAGTTCTACGTCCTCGACCTCCTCATGACCGAGGTCGACGGGGTCAAGCGTCCGGCCGGCGTCGTGTCCTACGAACTTGCCACCGGCGAGATCCACGTCTTCCAGGCCAAGTCGGTCGTCTTCGCCACCGGCGGTGTCGGCAAGGTCTTCAAGACCACCTCGAACGCACACACGCTGACCGGTGATGGCATGGCCGTGACCTACAACCGCGGCATCCCGCTGGAGGACATGGAGTTCTTCCAGTTCCACCCCACAGGCCTTGCCGGACTGGGCATTTTGTTGTCCGAGGCGGCACGCGGTGAGGGCGGAATCCTCCGCAACTCCGAGGGTGAGCGCTTCATGGAGCGCTACGCCCCGACGATCAAGGACCTCGCTCCGCGTGACATCGTGGCCCGTTCGATGGCCAACGAGGTGCGCGAAGGCCGTGGCTGCGGACCGAACAAGGACTATGTCCTGCTCGACCTCACCCACCTCGAGCCCGCACACATCGACGCGAAGCTGCCGGACATCACCGAGTTCGCACGCACCTACCTCGGTGTGGAGCCCTACACCGAGCCGGTGCCCGTGTTCCCGACCGCGCACTACGCGATGGGCGGCATCCCGACGAACATCGAAGCCGAGGTGCTCGCCGACAACGACACCGTCATCCCCGGCCTCTACGCCGCCGGCGAATGCGCCTGCGTGTCCGTGCACGGTTCGAACCGTCTGGGCACGAACTCGCTGCTCGACATCAACGTCTTCGGCAAGCGCGCCGGCATCGCCGCCGCGGAATACGCGAAGACCGCCGACGTCGTCGAACTCCCGGAGAACCCGGCCAACGAGGTCGTCGACATGCTCGAGAAGATGCGCACCTCGGACGGCACCGAGCGCATCGCAGCAATCCGCAAGGACCTGCAGGAGATCATGGACGCCAACGTCCAGGTGTTCCGCACCGACGAGACTCTCCGGGAAGCCCTGGACGAGATCGCCAAGCTGCGCGAACGCTACAACAACGTGGGCATCCAGGACCGCGGCAAGCGCTACAACCTCGATCTGCTCGAGGCCGTCGAGCTGGGCTTCCTGCTCGAGCTCGCCGAGGTCATCTCCGTCGCCGCCATCCACCGCAAGGAATCACGTGGAGGACACTTCCGTGAGGACTTCCCGGATCGTGACGACGAGAACTTCATGCACCACACGATGACCTACCTCGATCCCGAAGCGGAGACCGACGGCATCAAGGGCATGCGTCTTGAGACGAAGCCCGTCATCGTCACCCGTTACCAGCCGATGGAGCGTAAGTACTGATGAGCACCGACACCACCCCAGAGCCAGCGTCGAAGATCGACCTGCCCACGCATGTCTCCGGCGAAGGCGGAAGCATTCCGTCCTTCGACTGCACCTTCCGGATCGCACGGTTCGACCCCGAACTCGATTCGGAGCCGCACTGGGAGGAATACAACATCACGATGTACGGCACCGACCGTGTGCTGGACGCCCTCCACAAGATCAAGTGGGAGATCGACGGTTCGCTGTCCTTCCGCCGGTCCTGCGCTCACGGCGTCTGCGGCTCCGATGCGATGCGCATCAACGGCCGCAACCGCCTGGCCTGCAAGACGCTGCTCAAGGACCTCGACACGTCCAAGCCGATCACCGTCGAGGCGATCAAGGGCCTTCCGCTCGAGAAGGACATGATCGTCGACATGGAGCCGTTCTTCCAGTCGTACCGCGAGGTCATGCCGTTCCTCGTGACTTCCGGTCACGAACCCACGCGTGAGCGTCTGCAGTCCGCCGAACAGCGTGCGGCCTTCGACGACACCACGAAGTGCATCCTCTGCGCAGCGTGCACCTCCTCGTGCCCCGTGTTCTGGACCGACGGTCAGTACTTCGGGCCCGCTGCGATCGTCAACGCGCACCGTTTCATCTTCGATTCGCGTGACGAGGGCGGCGACATGCGCCTCGAGGTCCTCAACGACAAAGAAGGCGTGTGGCGCTGCCGCACCACCTTCAACTGCACCGAGGCCTGCCCTCGCGGCATCGAGATCACCAAGGCCATCGCCGAGGTGAAGCAGGCGATCCTGCAGCGCGCGTTCTGATCGCGTCTGCCTGAGACACACGTAAGCGGCCCCGCACCTGTTGGTGCGGGGCCGCTTACGTGTGTGCCGGGCCGCTTACGTGTGTGCCGGGCCGCTTACGTGTGTGCCGGGCCGCTGTCGTGTGTGCCGGTGAGTGAAACCTGAGGACAGAAGGCACGAGCCGAAAGTACACTGGTGCGCATGCGTTTCACCCGCTCGACTGCTTCCTCACCGTCCGTCGTCTTCCTCGGTGCCGTCCTCGTGCTCCTCCTGATCTCGGTCCCGCTCCTCTCTTCCCCCGCGCCTGCGCACACGGCGCCCCAGCGGGCAGAGACGACGGCTCCGGCGTACGAGTCTCCCGCCGACCTCGGCGACGGGTCGAAGCCGCCGAAGCCGGTCGGAGTGTCCTGGCTCGTCGGCGACCTCGACAACGGGAACCTGCACTCCGCGAAGAACATCGAGAAACGCCACGCACCAGCTTCGACGATCAAGCTGCTCACGGCCCTTGCGCTGGTCGACGTGCTCGATGACAAGCAGCAGAAGGTCACCGCCGAATTCGAGGACATGCAGGTCGACGGAACGAAGGTCGGTCTCATGCAGACGAACAAGTACACGGTCGATCTGCTCTTCCACGCCATGCTCATGTCCAGTGCCAATGACGCCGCGAACGCCCTCGGCCGAGCTGCCGGCGGACAGAAGAAGGCCGTGCAGCTGATGAACGACAAGGCTGCGGAGCTGGGCCTGCAGAACACGCACGCGAAGAACACCTCCGGCCTTGACGCGAAGGGGCAGTACACGACCGCCGAGGATCTCATGAAGATCGCGTGGGCCGTCTGTGAGGACGACTATCTGATGAAGGTCATCGGGACGGAGACCTTCAAGTTCCCCGGCGGGAAGAACCCGCAGACGAAGGAGAAGTTCGCAGGCTACGAGATCCAGAATCATACGAAGATCGTCGGCCAGGTCGATGGCGGTCTCGGCCTGAAGAACGGCTTCACCCGCGCGGCGAAGGGTTCGTATGTCGCTGTGGCCGAACGCGACGGGCACCGGGTGGTGGCGACGATGCTCGGCATCGACAACAATTCCCGGCAGGCCGCCGTCGATCTCCTCGAATGGGACTTCGCGCAGAAGAAGCCGAAATCGCTGCAGACCGTGCCGGTGGGAGTCCAAGCTTCTGCCGAGGCGGAACCCACCGCCTCGGGCACCGGCAGCGACGCCGGAGGGGCCGCAGACGGAGCTTCCGAGGAGTCTGCGGACAAGTCATCCGCAGGTGGGACCGAAAACTCGGCCACCACGGTGGCATCACGATCCCTGAGTGCGGCGATGGACAATCCGCTGGCCCTCGGGCTGCTCGCCGCAGGGATCGTCCTGCTCGTCCTCACCGCTGTGTTCTGGGCCAGGCTCAGGGCGCGCATTCAGGGCCGTCGCTGACGACACGATGACATGACCTCGGCGGTGGGTCGGTCTAGAGCCGACAACGGGGTCGCTTCGGAGTCGCTTCAGGGCCACCTCGGGGCTGTCTCAGGGCCGCCTCGGGGAGGACATCGGAAATCGAGTGGACATTGTCCGCTCCGGCAGGTTAGAGTGGTGTTCTGCGTTCGAAGTTGTCCGCATTCATCGAACCGATCGTTGCGTTGCTCCTGACGACATGTTTTGAAGTCGCAGGCCCCGATCATGGTTTGACTTTGCAGATGAATGTTCCGGACACCGTATCTCTTCGAATCGCAGATCCCCATGGCGATCACCCAGTCGCCGATTTTTGAACCTGAGGAATAGCTCGCGTCGATGCCTGCTATTCACAACTGAAGAAAGGAGGGAACCATGTCTGAGTTCCCACAGTGGGTCCAGCGCGGACTCGACCACGCCAAGATGATCGAACCCAAGATCAGCCGCCAGTCCCCCGGTGAGGTCACCATCAAGGATGCGACCGGTCGCATCCTGGTCTTCACCGGCAATTCGCTGCGTGAGATCACGCCGATGGCCGCCGCTTGAAGGCGTGATCGTCTGATCGCTTGAACTGAAGAGGACGCCCACGCGCTGCCGGGTTTTACGCAGCGGGTGGGCGTCAGTCATTCACAGTTCCGGTCAGCTGCGACCTGACATCTCGCAGGTCCACCCTTCTGGGATATCTGGGTTCGCCAGCGTTTCGAGGATCTCCTCGCCGAGGTCGGCGGTGAGCAGATCGTCGCCGGCCGGGTAGAGGATCTTCTCCTCCTTGTCATTGTGCGCTTCCAGACCGGTTTCAAGGGCCTCCCAGACCGGGGCAGCAATCTCACCGCTGCTCGCGCCCGCCTCCAGCTTGCTTGCGATCTCGTCCATGCGATCCCACAGTTCCCCGTGTTCACGGAGCATGACGAAGACCGGACCCATCAGCCCTCCGGCCTTCATCGCCGGAAAGTGCAGGACCTCCTCGACGTAGATATGGTGTCGCAGCCCTGCCGCACCCGTGGTGAACGCCTCGACATCGATCGGCCCATCTCCTGACAGAGACTGCGCGAATTTCTCGAAATATCCGTCGATGCGGTGGTGATCGCGCTCAAGTACCTCACCGACGCTGAGGCCTGCGCTCTCGTCTGCTGCTGAGTCCGTCATAATGTGCAACTCCTTCGACTCTCGACCTGAGGACATCGTCCTCGTCTTCCGATTGTGCCACTGTGATTTCCGCACGTATGAAAACGGCCCACCCGAGCGTGATCGCTCGAGTGGGCCGCTTCGAATCTCTGGTCTCAGAGACTGGGTCAGAAGTCCCAGTCGTCGTCTTCGGTGTTCTCTGCCTTGCCGATGACGTAGGACGAACCCGAACCGGAGAAGAAGTCGTGGTTCTCATCGCTGCCGGGCGAGAGCGCCGCGAGGATGGCCGGGTTGACCTTCGTGACCTCCTTGGGGAACATCGCCTCATAGCCGAGGTTCATCAGCGCCTTATTGGCGTTGTAGTGGAGGAACATCTTGCAGTCCTCGGCCAATCCCACCGAATCGTAGATGTCGTGGGTGTAGGCGACCTCGTTCTCGTAGAGCTCGAACATGAGGTTCATCGTGTAGTCCTTGAGCTCCTGCTTGCGCTCCTCGGACTGCGACTCCAGACCCTTCTGGTACTTGTAGCCGATGTAGTAGCCGTGCACGGCCTCGTCGCGGATGATCAGCCGGATGAGGTCGGCGGTGTTCGTCAGCTTCGCGTGTGCCGACCAGTACATGGGCAGGTAGAAGCCGGAGTAGAAGAGGAACGACTCGAGCAGCGTCGAGGCGACCTTGCGCTTGAGCGGATCGTCTCCCCGGTAGTAGCTGAGGATGATGTCGGCCTTCGACTGCAGGTACGTGTTCTCACGTGACCAGCGGAACGCCTCGTCGATCTCCTTCGTCGAGCACAGGGTGGAGAAGATCGAGGAATACGACTTCGCATGCACGCTCTCCATGAACGCGATGTTCGTCAGCACCGCCTCTTCGTGCGGGGTGACGGCATCGGGGATGAGCGAAATCGCCCCGACCGTTCCCTGGATCGTGTCGAGCAGGGTCAGGCCAGTGAAAACACGCATCGTCAGCGTCTTCTCGTCATCGGTCAGCGTCGCCCACGAAGGGATGTCATTGCTCAGCGGCACCTTCTCCGGCAGCCAGAAGTTGCCGGTCAGTCGGTCCCACACCTCGTCGTCGATCGGATCGACGACGCGGTTCCAGTTGATGGCGTCGACATGCGAAGCCAGAGTCAGATTCTCCAACGCAATCTCTCTTCCCAAAAAGTCTTGTTCTGCGATAGTCACGAAGTCATCTTCGTGCTGAGGTTCAGCGGTCTGCTCTGCAGACGAATATCCGAATTGCGGGTCTCACTGTTCGTTGTGTCCAAGCAGTCCACGAACCGAGCGGACCCTGCACGAAGCCGGCGGACCGATTCTCATCGGTCCGCCGTGCCTGTGGATCAGAGCATGCAGGAGACGCAGCCCTCGACCTCCGTGCCCTGCAGTGCGAGCTGCCGGAGCCGGATGTAGTAGATGGTCTTGATGCCCTTGCGCCAGGCGTAGATCTGCGCCTTGTTGATATCGCGAGTGGTGGCGGTGTCCATGAAGAACAGCGTCAGCGACAGTCCCTGGTCCACGTGCTTCGTGGCCTCGGCGTAGGTGTCGATGATCTTCTCGTAGCCGATCTCGTAGGCGTCCTGGTAGTACTCGAGGTTGTCGTTGTCCATGAAAGGAGCCGGGTAGTAGACGCGCCCGACCTTGCCTTCCTTGCGGATTTCGATCTTCGAGGCCACCGGGTGGATCGACGAGGTCGAGTTGTTGATGTAGGAGATCGAACCGGTCGGCGGAACGGCCTGCAGGTTCTGGTTGTAGATGCCGTGCTCGGCGACCTGGGCCTTGAGCTCGCGCCAGTCCTCCTGGGTCGGGATGTGCACACCCGCCTCGTCGAAGAGCTCCTTGACGCGCGTGGTGCGCGGCTGCCACACCTCATCGGTGTACTTGTCGAAGTATTCGCCGGTGGCGTACTTCGAGCGTTCGAAGCCGGCGAACGTCTCGCCGCGCTCCTTCGCGATCTCCATCGACGCCCGCACGCAGTGGTAGGCGACCGTGTAGAAGTACATGTTCGTGAAGTCCAGGCCCTCGTCGGAGCCGTAGTAGACGTGCTCACGGGCGAGGTAGCCGTGCAGGTTCATCTGGCCCAGGCCGATGGCGTGCGACATGTCGTTGCCGCGTGCGATCGACGGAACGGACTGGATGTCCGAGGTCTCGGCGACGGCGGTGAGGCCGCGGATCGCGGTCTCGATGGTCTGTCCGAAGTTCTCCGAATCCATCGTCAGCGCGATGTTGAGCGATCCCAGGTTGCAGGAGATGTCCTTGCCGACCACGTCGTAGCCGAGATCATCGTCGTACTTGCTGGGTTCGGAGACCTGGAGGATCTCCGAGCACAGGTTGGACATGATGATCTTGCCGTCGATCGGGTTGGCCTTGTTGACCGTGTCCTCGAACATGACGTACGGGTAGCCGGACTCGAACTGGATCTCGGCAAGCGTCTGGAAGAACTCGCGGGCGTTGATCTTCTTCTTCTTGATCGCTGCGTTGTCGACCAGCTCCGTGTACTTCTCGGTGACGTTGATGTCGGAGAAGGGCACACCGTAGACGCGTTCGACGTCGTAGGGGCTGAAGAGGTACATGTCCTCGTTGCGCTTGGCGAGTTCGAAGGTGATGTCGGGGATCACGACGCCCAGAGACAAGGTCTTGATCCGGATCTTCTCATCGGCGTTCTCACGCTTGGTGTCGAGGAACTTGTAGATGTCGGGGTGGTGGGCGTGCAGGTACACGGCACCGGCACCCTGACGGGCTCCCAGCTGGTTGGCGTAGGAGAAGGAGTCTTCGAGCAGCTTCATGACCGGGATGACACCGGAGGACTGGTTCTCGATCTTCTTGATCGGGGCACCGGACTCACGGATGTTCGTCAGCGCGAAGGCCACACCGCCGCCGCGCTTGGACAGCTGCAGAGCCGAGTTGATGGACCGGCCGATCGACTCCATGTTGTCTTCGATACGCAGCAGGAAGCACGAGACGAGCTCACCGCGCTGGCGCTTTCCGGCGTTGAGGAAGGTCGGAGTGGCCGGCTGGAAGCGACCGCTGATGATCTCGTCGACGAGCTGAGTCGCCAGCGTCTCATCGCCGCGGGCGAGGAATAGAGCGACCATGACTACGCGATCCTCGAAGCGCTCGAGGTAGCGCTTGCCGTCGAAGGTCTTCAGCGTGTACGAGGTGTAGAACTTGAAGGCGCCGAGGAACGTCTGGAAGCGGAACTTGTGGTCATACGCCCGCTTCGACAGCGTCTCGATGAAGTCGAAGGAATACTGCTCGAGGACTTCGGGCTCGTAGTAGTCCTTCTCAACGAGGTAGTCCAGCTTCTCCTTGAGGTCATGGAAGAAGACTGTGTTGTTATTCACGTGCTGCAGGAAGTACTGCCGGGCAGCCTGCTTGTCACGTTCGAACTGAATCCGTCCGTCTTCGTCGTACAGATTCAGCATGGCGTTGAGCGCATGGTAGTCCAGATCCGTCTCTTCGCGGATGATGTCCTCTACATTGCGGTCTTCAGCGAGCTCGCGCACAGTTTGTCCAATCCTAGATTCACAGCGTCGACATCCTCCGGGGTGCCCAGGAGTTCGACTCGGTACATGAGGGGTACTTGACATTTGGCGGCGACCTTCTTGGCCGCGCGACAGTAATCTTCGCCGAAGTTCGTGTTTCCGGCTCCGATGACGCCGATGAGGTGGCGCCTGTTCTCTTCGATATTGAGGAATTTGATGACCTGTTTGGGGACGGCTCCTTGATTGCGGCCGGCCCCGTAGGTCGGAGTCATGAGGACGAACGGTTCATCGACTCTCAGTGTCTCCTGCTTCGTCAGCACCGGTATCCGGCGACCCGGATGGCGCAGCTTGCCGACGAAGCGGTGTGTGAACTCTGAGCTACTGGAGTAGTAGACGAGAAGCATTTCAGGCCACGACGGAAGCGTTCTGCTCGCCGGTGAGGGTGGCGATCTTGTCCGGTCGGAATCCCGACCAGTGATCGTTGTCGGTGACAACGACGGGGGCCTGCATGTAGCCCATGGCCTTGACGACGTCGAGAGCGTTCTCATCGACGCTGAGATCGACCGACTTGTACTTCAGGCCCTTGGCGTCGAGCGCGCGGTAGGTTGCATTGCACTGGACGCAAGCTGGCTTGGTGTACACGGTGATCATGACGACTCCTTCATTCTGCCTTGCGGCTCCGCGTTCTGTGTGATGCGGCCGACCCTCTCGATCCCGCGAATCATGATGAAAATCACGAGGCGCTGGCTCAGGGGTGACCACTAGATGTTGTGTTCGGGTACGACCTTACCCCTATATCCAGTGTTACACCAGTGTCATTCGAAGCTTCCACACCCTGTGTCCTCACCGTCCACATTCGTCCACAGGCTGTGAACAACACCCTTGTAGTTCGATCACCAGCGCGGACACTGGGAACAGTCATCGACGAGGCATTTCTCGGCCCATTTTCCACCTCCGTTATCCACCGCTTTCCACAGGAAAAATTTTTGCCTGTGGGTGTGTCGGGACCATTCATGCTCCGCACATCGCCTCCTCTCGTTTCACTTCGACCGCGGCCCTTCCTTCCGCGGTCCCATCGACGCTACAGCTCGGTCCTGACATGAGAATCGCCTGAGTCCTGAGCCCAGCCCCCGCAAGACCGCCGGGATGACGACGTGTGTCAGCTCTGCAACGACTTCGGCTGTCGCTGTGTCAGTCCCAGCCAATATGCTGGAGACCACACCGAAACGAATCGAGAGGCCCACGACTATGACGGCAACGGCACCGGCGAACACTCAGGAGATCGCACACGCACAGTCGATCCTCAAAGGCCTGGAGTCCTACCTCGACCACTTCGTCGTCGGCCAGCAGCGTCTGCGCGAGTCACTGCTCATCGGCCTCCTCTCCAGCGGTCACCTGCTGCTCGAAAGCGTCCCCGGTCTGGCGAAGACCACTGCCGCAGCGGCCCTGGCCAATGCCGTCGACGGCAAGTTCTCCCGCATCCAGTGCACTCCCGACCTGCTGCCGGCCGACATCATCGGTTCACAGATCTACAACGCGCACGAGGGCTCATTCAACACCGTGCTCGGTCCCGTGCACGCCAACATCGTCCTCCTCGACGAGATCAACCGCTCCTCGGCGAAGACCCAGTCGGCGATGCTCGAAGCCATGCAGGAGAAGCAGACGACGATCGGAGGCAAACGCTTCGAACTCCCCCGCCCCTTCCTCGTCATGGCCACGCAGAACCCGATCGAGCAGGAGGGCACCTATCAGCTGCCCGAAGCACAGCTCGACCGGTTCATGATCAAGGATCTGCTCACCCACCCGAGTCCGAACGAGGAGGTCGAGATCCTCTCCCGCCTCGACTCGGGTGTCTTCGACAAGGATTCGGTCCCGGAACCTGCCTGCACGCTCGACGACGTCGTCACCATGCAGCGCTATGCCAGCACCATCTACATCGACCCGGCGATCACCCGGTACCTCGTCGAACTCGTCCACGCCACCCGCAATACGGGCAAGTATCTCGGCCGGTTCGCTCCCTTCATCGAGTACGGGGCCAGCCCGCGTGCGTCGATCGCATTCACGAATGCCGGCCGGGCGCTGGCGATGATCCGCGGCCGCAACTACGTCATCCCCGAAGACATCAAGGACCTCGCCCACCGGGTCCTCGCCCACCGAGTCCAACTGAACTTCGAAGCCGCCGCCGAGAACATCACGAGCGCCCAGGTCGTCGATGCCCTCCTCATGGCTGTGCCCACCCCCTGATCGGCCGCACCGATGACTGTCCTGCTCAATCGCATCAAGGCGCGGATGACCATCCATGCCCACCGGCGGACCCGGCGCCTCCTCGACGGCGACTATTCGTCGGTGTTCCACGGCCACAGCCTCGACTTCGATGACCTGCGCGACTACATTCCCGGCGACGAGATCCGCGACATCGATTGGAAGGCCACGGCACGGCACACGGAGCCCCTGGTCAAGCGCTATGTCGCCCACCGTCGGCACATCCTCGGCCTCGTCGTCGACTCGTCCCGGAACTTCGACGCCGTGACGTCAGCCGGTGCGGACAAACGTCACCTGGCGATCCTCATGGCCGGGATGGTCGGCTACCTCGCCGTGCGCCACGGCGACGACGTCATGCTCATCCATGGCGATGCCGACCGCACCACCGCCTCACCCCGGAAGGGCAGCGAAGCCCACCTCGAACATCTTCTGCAGCAGATCCTCGCCGAATCCGGCTCCGACTCCCCCGGCTCGATCAACACCCAGCTGCAGTGGATCACCAGCCATATCAACCACCGGATGCTGCTCGTCGTCATCTCCGATCAGGGGCCCCTAGGCCCCGAGGAGGAGGCGACGATCCGTCGTCTCCGCGCCCAACACGAGGTCCTGTGGATCACGATCACCGATGCGGATCTCGCGGGCCTGCCAGCCGCCTCGGCGCCGTTCGACGTCGCCCGACCCGACCACGGCCTGCCCACCTCCGTGATGTCGCGACCCCAGGTGAGACAGGAATTCGCCCTCGCCGAGGCGGCCCGCCGCCAACAGCGCATCGACCTGCTCGCGAAGCTGGGCATCGCCCACACCGAGATCGACCATCCGAAGTCGGCCCTCGGCCGGCTCCACACCCTGCTGCTGAGGCACCGCCGTGGGCCCCGCTGAACTCGTCGGACCGCTGCAGATCTCGCCCGCGTGGTACGTTGCGGCGACGTTCGTGCTGCTCATCGTCCTGGGCAACTACTTCGCTCCGCTGTTCCGCCTCGCGGCCGGAGCAACCGGGGCGACCGGTCCGCGGATTCCGATCCCCGTGCGCAGCACCTACCTCTCACGCATCGCCGCGGTGGAGTCGGAGCTGAGCGCGGAGACCGCCGATGTCCGTGATTCGGCCAGGGAGCTGGCGAAGATCGTCCGCGAATTCGCCCATGACGCCTGGGGTGTCAAGGCCGAACACCTCACCTACCGGGACGCCGCGGTCTCGGGCCTCGACGACCTCGCCGCATGCCTGCTCGGACTCTATGAGGCGGAGTTCGCGGAGACCGAGCCGGTCGGTCTGGACGCCCAGATCGCCGAAGCCAGAAAGCTGGTGGCCCGATGGTCCTGATGTTCTGGTGGCTGGCCCTCATCCTGCTCGTCCTCGCGGCCGCAGCGGTCTTCTTCTTCCGCCGGCCCAAGGCCACGGCTTCGTCGTTGGCGGTGGCGCACAGCGGCCGGATGACGAGTCTGCCGAGCTTCCGCCGGGCCATGCGCACACGGCTGACCATGACCGTCGCCTTCCTCGGCGTCATCGTCCTCACCGGAGTCTCCGCGCTGGCCGGCATCGCCCGACCGGCGTGGATCGAGACGGTCAATCCGGAGAAGAAGATGCGCGATGTCATGCTCTGCCTCGACGTATCGGGGTCCATGCTCGGCTACGACGCCGACCTCCTCGAGGCGTACCAGGAGCTCGTCGACCGGTTCGACGGCGAACGCATCGGCATGACCGTCTTCAATTCCACGGCGGTCTCCGCGTTCCCGCTCACCGACGACTACGACATGGTGCAGAACTTCCTCGCCGAAGCCGAAGACGGCTTCCGCACCTGGGGTTCGGAGGGCACCGACTATTCGTGGTCGACCTCGCCGCCGAACATCGGCGGGTCCTCGCTCATCGGCGACGGACTGGTCAGCTGCGTGGACAACTTCGACCGCCAGGACGAGGAGCGGTCCCGCTCGATCGTCTTCGCCACCGACAATATGCTCGCCGGCGACCCCCTGTTCGAACTCAACGAGGCCGCCGATATCGCCGTCGACGCGAAGGTCCGCGTCTACACCCTCTCCCCTCCCTCGGTTCTCACGACCACACAGACGAAGGAGCTCGAGTCCGTGTCCGACCGCACCGGAGGCAAACAGTTCGACATGGGCTCGGCGTCGACCATCGACCGCATCGTCGAGGAGATCCAGAGCGAGGAGGCCGCGAACACTCCCGGCCGCTCGTACACAGTCGTCCATGACATGCCGGCGGTGCCCCTCGGGCTTGCCGTCTTCGGTCTGGCAGGAGTCTTCGTGCTGGCATGGAGGACCAAATCATGATCTTCGATCCCGTCTTCACCTGGTTCGGTTGGGGCTTCATCGTCCTCGCCCTGCTCACCGTCTGCCTCATCCCCGCCATCCGCGGCGACGGTCCGCGATGGAAATGGTTCGCCCGCATGGGCGTCGTCGCGGTTCTCGCTCTCGCGCTGGCCCGGCCCGGCATTCCGATCAAATCCTCGACCGAGGAATACGAAGCCCGCGCCGACGTCTACTTCGTCGTCGACACGACGACGTCGATGGCGGCCGAGGACTTCGACGGGGACAAGACCCGCCTGTCAGGGGTGAAGAAGGACATGCTCGACCTGGCCGAGCAGTTCCCCGGCACCCGACTGTCCATCATCACCTTCGCCTCGACCGCTGCGACCGTGATGCCGCTGACGACCGACCATGCGGCGTTCGCCTCCGCCGTCGACGTCCTCGCCCCGGAGACCTCCCTGAATTCGAAGGGCTCATCCATCACCGAAGCCGGCGACGAACTCGAGAAGCGGATGAGCGCGAACGACGAGGACCGTCCCGAGAACGAGAACGTCGTCTTCTACTTCGGCGACGGAGAGCAGACCGTGTCGCAGAACCCCGATTCCTGGTCCTCGTTCTCCTCCCGCATCGACAGCGGCGCCGTCTTCGGCTATGGCACATCTGCCGGCGGGAAGATGCGCGAATCCCAGCCCTTCGGCTACGGATCCGGTGTCGGCAACCCGGGAGGTGCCGATGACGAACCCGGTCTCGGCGGCGACGGGGATACCCAGGACGAAGGCGGGGCCGGCGATTACATCCGCGACAGTGAGGGAAATCCGGGAGTCTCGAAGATCGACGAGTCCAACCTCAAGACCCTCGCCTCCGACCTCGGCGTCGACTACCATCACCGCGACGGCAAGGGTGCGATCTCCAGCGTCTACGACGCCCCGAAGTACGATCAGGCGCTGGTGAAGAAGGACGGACGCGTCACCGTCGACGAATACTTCTGGATCCCGCTCATCCTCGTGTTCGCGTGGATCGCCGTGGAGTTCGTCTTAGGCTTCCGCGAATACCTCCGCCTCAGGCAGCTCACCCCGCGACCACCTCGCCGAGGCGGCCCACCCGGACCGGGAAGCGTGCCCTACCAGCACGGCGGGGTGCCTGCCCAACCGGGTGTGCCCCACCGGTCCGGGGCTTCCGAGCCCGGACAGTCGGGAGGCCCTCGATGAATCGCCTGACCTCCCTGTGGGCACGGCTGGCGCGGATGACGAAGATCAATCTCATCCTCGGAACCGTCTTCGCCCTGCTCTTCGGCTATATTGCGATGGCCACATACTTCGGCACCGCGTCCCAGGTCCGCTACACCTCGAACGACTTCCCCGGAGCGAAGAAGGCAGCGACCGCGTTCCTGCGCGTCAGTCCCTTCCAACGCCACATCGGCTACTACAACCGAGGCACCTCCGAGGCGGCCGTCGGTGACTACGATGCAGCGCAGACCGATCTCGAGGCCGCTTTGGAGATCGCACCGACCTCGGCCGAATGCGCCGTGCGGATCAACCTCTCCTTTGTCTATGAGAAGCAGGCCGATCAGATCGCGGCGCAGGATCACGACCAGTCTCAGGAACTCTACGACCGTTCCCTGAAGACGCTTGAGGACGCCCCCGAAGAGTGCCAGCCGAAGAAGAGCGAAGAGAAGCAGAAGAGCGGTCAGGCTAAGGAACGCGTCGAGGACAAGAAGAAGGGCGAACAGGCCAAGGAGGAGGGAAGCGGCGACGATTCCCAGGACCAGGATTCGAAGGACTCCGATGGCAAGGACGAGGACTCGAAGGACAAATCCGACGACGGCTCCTCCTCCGAAGGCGATGACGAGAAGCAGGGTGAGAAGGAACCCGACGACTCCTCAGGCAAATCCGAACGTGAGAAGAAGCGGGAGGAGCTGGAGAAGCGGGGCGAGGACTCCGATCGCCAGCAGCAACAGCAGGGCCCCGGAGGCAACGGCGGACGGTCCTCACCGGACAAACCCTGGTGAGTCAGGCACCGGGCGGGTGGTTCGCAGGAACGCGCTAACCGCCCGCCCGGCAGCTCATCAGCCTGTGACATCATGAGGGCATGAACGCCGAGAACCCCGACTCCTCTGCCCCGTCGACGCCGCGCCTGCGGGCCGCCCTCGACACCTTCCCGCCCTATATTCCGGGCAAGCCTCCCCGCGAGGTCACCGGGCTGCGGCCGTTCAAACTCTCCTCCAACGAGAACTTCCTCTCCCCGCTGCCCGAGGTCCTCGACGCGATGGTCGCCCACGCCAAGGACCCCGCCCACTACCCCGACGATGCGGCAGTGGCGCTGCGTGAGGAACTGGCGAAGCGCCTCGGCGTGGGGCTCGACGAACTCGTCGTCACCACCGGTGCCTCCGAACTCCTCGTCGCCCTGACTCAGATCACCTCCGATGCGACCACCGAGGCGATCTACCCCTGGCCGTCGTTCGAGATGTACCCGCAGACGACCGGGCTCGCCGGCTCCGCCCGCATCGAAGTGCCGCTGAGCGCGGACGGCCGTCACGACCTCGACGCGATGGCCGAGGCGATCACCGACCGCACCACTCTCATCATCCTGTGCTCGCCGAACAACCCGACCGGTCCGGTGCTGCGCGATGCCGAACTCCGCAGTTTCCTCGACCGGGTGCCCGACCACGTCCTCGTCGCTCTCGACGAAGCCTACTGGGAGTTCGCCACGGCCCCGGAACGGGTGCGCGGCCTCGAGCTGGTCAAGGACTATGAGAACCTCGTCCTGCTGCGCACCTTCTCCAAAGCTCACGGTCTGGCCGGGCTGCGTGTCGGCTATGCCGTTGCCCACCCGGCGGTCATCAGCGGTCTGCTCAAGGCCGTCATCCCCTTCGGCGTGACGGATATGAGTCAGGCCGCCGCCCTCGAATCGCTGCGTCACTGGGACGCTGTGCTCGAACGGGCCGCACAGATCGCCGCGGCGCGGGACGCTTTCGCCGCAGCCCTGCGCGACCAGGGCTGGGACGTGCCCGAGGCGCAGGCGAACTATGTGTGGCTGCCCCTGGGTGAGAAGTCCGCGGCCTTCGAAGACGCCTGCGTCGAACAGGCAGTGGCGGTGCGTAACCTCGGTGCTGGCGTGCGCATCAGCATCGGCGAGGACGAAGCCCTGGCCCGAGTCCTCGAGATCGCCGAAAGATTCCGCGCCGAACATTTCTCGTAACCGTTGCTCGCACCGGCCGTCTCGCACCGGCTATCTCGCACCGGCTATCTCGCGCCGTGACTTTCCGTCTCTCGCGCTGACGTGGCTCGGCTCAGAGTTCGGCGAGTTCGAGCGCCATCGACACTGCCTGCAGAGTCTCGGCGCGGGAGAGATCACGGCCGAGCAGCTTCTCGATCTTCGCCATCCGCGCCCGCACCGTGTGCCGGTGGATGCCGAGCTCGGCGGCGATGCGCTCCTTCGCCCCGCCCGCCTGGATGAAGGCACGCAGCGTCTCCAACAGCTCCTGTCCGCCCCGGGCCCGGATGAGCTCGCCGAGCACCCGGTCGACGAAGCGATCCGCGGTCTCCTCGTCGACGGCCGAGAGCAGGGCCTTAACCTCGGACGCCTCGGTTTCATGCTGAGTCCGCAGCAGCGTCCACATGTGATGGATCTGTGAGACGGGAATCCGCTTCTCCGCCACGGGCTCGAGACAGGCCACTGTCGCGGCCCTGGTGACGAGGTCCTCGAGGCCCAAGTCGGCACCACCGGCGATGCCGAGCAGGGAGCCGGCGCGAGTGACCAACGCGGCGCCGACGATGTCGGCGATGAGGTGCTCTGCCGTGTCACCACGCACTCCTGCGAAGAATCTCACCCCGGTCGTCGCCACCGGCGCCAGACCCGTGGCACGTGTCCATTCGGCACGCGCCTCCTCGGTGCTCAGCTCCGATTCGAACAGTCGAGAGGGCCCGGCGGGGGCCGGCAGTTCGGTCAGAGTCATCGCCAACAGGGCGGCGGCAGTCGACAGCAGCAGGGCACGAGTCTTCGGAGATCCGGCCGCCTCGGCGGGGGTGAGGATCCACCCCAGCGGACGGTCGCTGCCCGAGGGCACGGCCTCGATGATCCGGGCACCTGTGCGGATGAGGCGAGGACTCAGCGTCGGGGTGAGGTACTCCTCGATGAGCGCGGCACGCACATCGTCTTCGGCGTTCTCACCGGACAGCGCCCTGCCCGTCGGGGAGACGAAACGCACCTCGGCGCCCAAGGTCTCGGCCAGATCGGCCACCAGCGCGCCCGGCCCATGATGGGCAAGGGCATTGGCGAATCGGCGGGCGGCGCTGCTGGCTCGGGTCAGCTCCCGATTTGTCTCGGCTTCGCGCATTCGGGTGAAGGCGTCGACGACGGCGACGAACGGCACCGGCTCGGGCACGCCGAAGACTGCCAGCCCGACCGCCTCGGCGCCGGCGATGAGCCGTTCCGGCACCTCCTGCCACGGCAGATCGGATCCGAGTCCGATGCCGAGTGCGTGGACTCCGACGTCCTTGAGACGGCGCACATAGTCCGCGACGGTATCCGCGCCGAGGTCCTGACCGACGCCGATGGTGAGCAGGACCTCTCCCCCGGCCAGCCATTCGTCGACCTCCGGCAGCTCCGAGGAGTGGACGATCGTGACGTCCTGCTCGGCCGCTGTGGGTGAGTCGACGATGATCTCGAGGGCGAGTTCGCTGCGCGACCACAGCTGTTCCAAAGTGACCATGCGAACGAGTCTATCCAAGTTGGATAGTCTGCTCTCCATTCTGTCCTCAGTGGATATCGATGTTGCCTGGGCCACGTCCTAGGCTGAGGGCAAGTATCCGGCCCGCCCTGGGTCGAATCCGCCTCACGACGAAGGAGAAGCCAGTGACGTCTCAACCGCTCGGCCCCGCCGACTACAGCAAGACACCCCGCTACGCAGGGCCCCCGACCTTCGGTCTGCTGCCGCGCATCGACGAGGTCGAAGCAGAGCGCCCCGGTGAGAAGATCGACGTCAAGGTCATCGGCATCCCCTTCGACGCCGGTGTCAGCTATCGTCCCGGAGCCCGCTTCGGTCCCGCGCATATCCGCCAGTCCTCGAAGCTGCTGCGCCCGTACAACCAGGCCACGAACGTCCATCCGTTCACCTGGCAGCAGGTCGCCGACTGCGGTGACCTGGGCGTCAACCCCTTCAACATCGAAGAGGCCATCGCCACCGTCGAAGCCAACGCCGATGCCATGCGCGCCGACGGGGCCAAGCTGCTCACCCTCGGCGGGGATCACACCCTGGCGCTGCCGAACCTGCGGTCCCTGCACAAGACGCACGGGAAGATCGCCGTCCTCCACTTCGATGCGCACCTCGACACCTGGGACACGTACTTCGGAGCGCCCTACACGCACGGCACCCCGTTCCGTCGGGCCAGCGAGGAGGGGCTCATCGATATGACCGCCTCGATGCACATCGGCATCCGCGGGCCCCTCTACGGGCAGAAAGACCTCGAAGACGATGAGGTGCTCGGCTTCCAGATCATCCGCAGCGACGACTACCAGTTCACCTCTGTGGCCGATGTCGTCGCCCGGATGCGGAAGCGCCTCGGTGATGCCCCGGTCTATCTGTCCGTCGACATCGACGTGCTCGATCCGGCGGCAGCACCCGGCACCGGCACCCCGGAGGCCGGCGGCATGACCAGCCGTGAGCTGCTCAACTCGATCCGCGGGCTGCAGGGCCTCAACGTCGTCGGCGCCGAGATCGTCGAGGTCGCCCCCGCCTACGACCACGCCGAGGTCACCGGACTCGCCGCCGCACACGTCGGCTACGAGGTCCTCTCGCTGTGGGCTGCGGAGAACAACGGCGTGACCGCTCCGTCTGGCCCCGCCGGCGACGCGCTCGGAGCCTGAATGAGCACCGAGCAGAACGTCCGCAACGGCGGTCGCGCGGTCGTCGCGACTCTGGCCGCCCACGGTGTCGACACGATCTTCGGCATCCCCGGCACCCACAATCTCGAGTTCTACCGGCACCTGCCGGAGTTCGGGATCCGGGCCGTGACACCCCGCCACGAACAGGGTGCCGGCTACGGTGCCGACGGGTACTTCCTCGTCTCGGGCAAGCCCGGGGTCGTCATCACGACCTCGGGTCCGGGACTGACGAACGTCATCACCGCAGCCGCGACGGCTTACGCCGAGTCCCGCCCGATGCTCATCCTCTCCCCCGGTGTGCCCACCGGGTTCGAACGTGCTGACGTCGGGATGCTCCACGAGACGAAGGACTCCTCGGGGGCCGTGGGCCACCTCCTCGTGTCCTCCCAGCGCACCCGCACCGCCGAGGGAGCGGCCCAGGCCGTCGCCGAGGCGTTCGCCATGTTCGGCTCCGCCCGACCCGGCCCCGTGCACATCGAGGTCCCCCTCGACGTGCTCGAGGGAGCATGGAACGGCAGCGTTCCGGTCCCGTTTTCCGGTCGCCGTCCGGGACTCGACGAGCATGTCGTGGCCCAGTCCGCCGAGGCGATCCGAGGAGCGCAGGCACCGCTGGTCATCACCGGCGGCGGAGCCCGACGTGCCCACGCCGAGGTGCGCCGATTCGTCGAGGCGCTCGATGCCCCGGTGGCGACGACGGCCAACGGCAAGGGCATCCTGCCCGAGGAGCACCCGCTGTCGCTGGGAGCCAATGTCCGCTTCCCCAGCGTGCAGGCCGAATCGGCCGCCGCCGATGTGCTCATCGTGCTCGGGTCCGAATTGGCCGACTCGGATCTGTGGGGTGGGACCATCGGCGCTCAGATTTCGATCGGCGTCCGCGACGAGGATACTGATCAGATCGTCATCCGCTGTGATATCGACCCCGATCAGCTGAACAAGAACCTGCCCGGGGACATTCTCGCCTGCGCGGACACGTCCGAATTCCTCAGCGCGGTCATGACCGCGCTGGACACGGGGAAGTCCACGACCGCCTCGGCGGGGGACGATGGGACAGACCCGTCTGTCGCGAACGGCACGACCGCGTCTGTCGCGAACGGCACGGCCGCGTCTGTCGCGAACGGCACAGCCGCCTCGGCGAAGGAGAACGGGGCCGCTCGGGTCGCACGGATCCGGGAGAGCTTCGGCGCCGATTTCGACTTCTCGCTCATCGGGGCCAGGGTCACCCGCCTCGTCGAAGCCGGTGCGGGGCCGAACGTCGTCATCTCCGGTGACTCCTCGCAGGTCACCTACGACGGGACCGTGCACGCGCTGACGGCGCGCACCCCCGACCAGCTGCTCTATATGCCCGGATTCGCCACCCTGGGCTACGGCATTCCCGCCGCGCTCGGCGCGAAGGTCGCCGACCCGGATCGACCGGTCGTGTGCATCCTCGGCGACGGTGCTGCCATGTTCTCCATCCAGGAGCTCATGACCGCCGCCGAACTGGAGTTGGGCATTCCCTTCGTCGTCGTCGACAACGGCGGCTATGCGGAGATCGAGGGGCAGATGGTCGACCGTGACATCGCGCCGTTCGCCGTGCGGCTGGCCCGCCCGGACTTCGCGCAGCTCGGTCAGTCCATGGGCGGGGCCGGGGTGACGATCGCCGAGGCGGACATCGATTCCGCTCTGCCGGATGCCATCGCCGAGGCGCTCGGACGCGCCCAGCCCACCGTCATTCACATCATCGTCGGTCACTGAGCCGATCCAACAGAGAGGGTCGCTGTGGACTCTTTGGTAGTCATCATCTATCTCGCCGCAATGGTGGGATTCGGAGTCTGGGGCCGTTTCAAGGCCCACAACCAGGAGGACTTCCTCGTCGCCGGGCGCCGCCTCGGCGGGCTCCTGTACACCGGCACGATGTCGGCCGTCGTCCTCGGCGGGGCGTCGACGATCGGCGGTGTGGGGCTCGGCTACACGGCCGGGCTCTCGGGCATGTGGCTCGTGCTGTCGATCGGTCTGGGCATCATCGCCCTGTCGCTGTTCTTCGCTCCGAAGATCCAGAAGCTCGAGATCTACACGGTCTCGCAGATGCTCGAACTCCGGTACGGGAAGGGTTCGCGGTTCGTCTCCGGTGCGATCATGACTGCGTACGGCCTGATGATCTCGACGACGTCGACGGTCGCCTATGCGACGGTCTTCCACGCGCTGTTCGACCTCAACAAGGTGTGGTCGGTGCTCATCGGCGGCGGCATCGTCATCCTCTATTCGATGCTCGGCGGCATGTGGTCGATCACCCTGACCGACTTCGTGCAGTTCTTCATCCAGACGATCGGCATCTTCCTCATCATGCTGCCCATCGTGCTCTCGAAGTCCGGCGGAATCGGTGAGCTGTTCTCCTCGCTGCCCGCCACGCACACCTCACCGGTGGGCATCGGCTGGCAGGCGATCCTCGGTTACATCCTCATCTACACCCTCGGCCTGCTCATCGGCCAGGACATCTGGCAGCGTGTGTTCACCGCCCGCAGTCCGGGTGTGGCCAGGTGGGGCGGCTTCTCCGCCGGCGTGTACTGCCTGCTCTACGCCGTCGCCGGAGCGCTCATCGGCATGGCCGCAACGAAGATCGTGCCCGGCATCGAGATCCAGGATGATGTGTTCGTCGCCGTCGTCGATGCGTCGATGACACCGGTGCTCGGCGGAGTCGTGCTCGCTGCGGCTCTGGCCGCAATGATGTCGACGGCCTCGGGTTCGCTCATGGCCGCCTCGACCGTGTGCCGCCAGGACATCATCGAACCGATCCTCGCCCGCAAGGACATCGTGCCGGCGGGTGAGGGCGGCGGACACGGCGACGGCGTGGCGACGGATGGATCGGCCGCCTCGGCGAGTGGATCCGGATCCGCGGCGAACGGTACCGGCGCGAAGTCGACGCTCGTGCGGTCCCTGGTTCGCGAGACCGGGGACGAGATCCGCGATTCGCGCATCTATCTCATCGTGCTCGGTGTCGTCACTCTGGTGCTCGCGATGATCATGCCCAGCGTCGTCGAGGCGCTGACCGTGGCCTACAACCTGCTGGTGGCGGGCCTGTTCATCCCGATCCTCGGCGGCCTGGTGTTCAAGCGCGGCACGATCGTCGGCGTCATGGCCGGCATGATCCTCGGCGCCGTGACCACCATCGTCGTGATGATCGTGGCGGGCATCTACGCCGAATCCGCCATCTACCTGGGTCTCATCGCCTCGCTGCTCGGCTACTTCATCGGGTCCTTCGCGTCGAAGCCGACTCCGCCGGAGATCATGGCGGCGTGGAGGGAACGCATCAACCGCTAATCACTTACTACCTGACGGCGCCCCAGCAACCTCGCGCTGGACTGGTCCCCAAAAGTTGGACTGCTGTGAGGTCAGCATAGTTCGTAAATAGGCTCACCATCCTTGGCGGTCTTGCTTCGATATTCCATCGGGGCAAGATCGCCAAGTCGTGTCGAGATCCTTTCGTAGTTGTACCAATGAATGTACTCATCGATCGCGGCTTTGAGGTCATCGACTGAGTCGAATTTCTGCAGATAGAACATTTCGGACTTCAACTGCCCGAAGAAGTTCTCCGCCATCGCGTTATCCCAGCAGTTTCCCTTCCGCGACATCGACGCTGTCGCACCGTGCTTGGCCAGGATCGACGCCCAGGACACGTGCTGGTACTGAAACCCCTGATCGGTATGCACCAACGGTGTCTGACCCGGCGGAAGCCCCTGACAAGCACTCCTCAATGATTCGTTCGTCAATGCCGTGTTCGGTGACGTCGACATCGAGTACGACACCACACCGGCATCGAACAGATCGATCACTGGTGACAGATACAGTTTCTTGTCTTCAACAGCGAATTCCGTGACGTCAGAAACCCATTTCTCGTTCGGTTCATCAGCGGTGAACTCCCGATTGAGTACGTTGTCAGCAACGGCCCCGACCGTGCCGCGATGGGAGTCGAATTTCTTCTTCCGCACCTCGGTCTGCAGACCCATGTCACGCATCAATCGCAGCACCGTCTTCTTCGCGATCGTGATGCCCTGTTTGACCAAGACAGCCCAGATCTTGCGGTGCCCGTAACGTTTGTGACTCTTCTCGAAGATGTCCTCGATGAGGGTTCTCACCTGCGCGTATGGGTCGGGTCTCACGTCGAATCGTTTCTGGTGATAGAAGAACGTCGACCGGGCCAAACCCGCGACCTGCAGCAGCAATGGCAGTGGATAGTCTGCCTTGAGACTGGCAACGATGCGTGCTTTCACAGCTGCCCTTTTTGCCTCAAGGCCCGCAGTTTTTTCAAGTAAGCGTTCTCCGCTTCAGCCCGCAGCAGCCGGTCTTGTAGCTGCCGGTACTCGGCCAGGCTGATGTCCTCGACATGCGTCTTCTTCGCCATCAGGTCTGGCTTGGATGGGGCCGGATCAGCATCGGGGTCCTGACCGTTGTCGAGGGCTCGTATTCGTGCTGTCTTGCCTTTGGCCGGCGGCGGTGTCGCGAACGCGTCTTCGCCCTTGTCCCGGTATTTCTTCGCCCAATCAACGACGGTGCGTGAGGATGCCAGGCCAAGCTCTTGAGCCAGGACGACTTTGTGTTCGCCGTCGAGGTACCGTTTCGCAGTCGCGATCTTTGTCTCTGCCGGTATGCGGCGGGGCTGGTGCGGTTCCATGACCGATATTGTTCCACGCACCAGCCACCGGTCGTGGAGGAGTTTGAGCGTGGGTTTATGCACGTCGAGCTTCGTGGCGGTCGCGGCGTAGCCGTGCCCTTTGTCGAAGAGCTCGATCGCGGCTTTGGCTTGTTCGTCTGTGATCAGACAGTCCTTACGCATGGACTGGTCCCTTCAAGTTGTCTTGTGTTGATCACAGTCCAACTTTCGGGGACCACTCCACGCCGGGTTGCTGGGGCGCCGTCACGTAGTTCTGGGCCATGGGATATGTGCGCCGAACTGCCACCCAACTTTGTGCCACATGCCACAGTCACCTATATTCGAAGAGTCAGGCTGAGCCGCCCTCAGCGTCGCAGGACGACGGCGAACGCGGGCGAGCACTGATCGGCCGGTGCTCGAAAAAGGAGTGCGAAGCCGCGGATCTCGCGTGTGAGACATATATGGATCGATCTTCCATATCTCATCAGCGAAAGACCTGCCATGGCTCATACTTCTGCGCACGTCGCGCACACTCTCGCCGCCCATATCGACGAGGTCTTCGGCCTCATGGGCAACGGCAACGCCTACTTCCTCGACTCCCTGCTGCGTGAGACCTCGGCACACTTCACCGCGGTTCGCCACGAGGCCGGGGCCGTTGTCGCCGCCGACGCCCACTTTCGCACCTCGGGCCGCATCGCCGCGGCCACGACCACGTATGGTGCCGGGTTCACGAACACGCTCACTGCCCTCGCCGAGGCGGCCCAAGCCAGAGTTCCCCTCGTCCTCGTCGTCGGGGATGAGCCCACATCGGGTCCGCGACCGTGGGACGTCGACCAGATCGCCATGGCCTCAGCAGTGGGGGTGCGCACCTACACCGTCGGGCGGGTGGATGCCGCGGCGGCGACGGTGACCGCCATCGAGCATGCGCTGACCTACCGGGTACCCGTGGTGCTGGCGATCCCCTATGATGTTGCGACCCTGGAGATCGGCGAGATTCCGTCCGTGCCGGGCCCCGGCAACCCGACGCCTCTGGCACCGAGCAGCGACTTCGCGCAGGCCGCTCTTGATCGGTTGGCCGGCGAGCTCGCTCGCGCCGAGCGTCCGCTCCTCCTCGCCGGCCGTGGGGCGTGGCTGGCCGGAGCCGAGGCGGAACTCGGTGCGCTGGCCGCGGCGACCGGGGCCCTGACTGCTACGACGGCGCTGGGACGCAATATCTTCCCGGAGGCCGAGTTCGACCTCGGTGTCGCAGGAGGGTTCGGTGCCCCCGCAGCCATGGAGCGGATCCGCGAGGCCGATGTGGCGCTTGTCATCGGCGCCTCACTCAACCAGTTCACGATGCGGTTCGGTGAACTGTTCGCGCCGGAGACATCTGTATGGCAGGTCGATACCGACGACCGTGCGACTCATGCCCGTGTCGGCGGCTTCATCCGCTCCGATGCCAAGATTGCGGCCGCAGAGCTCGGAACGCGACTGGCCGCGTCGAATTCCGATGGCGCGGCGACGAAGACCACCCCCTGGAGGGAGACCGTCGATACCGCCGCCGATCGCACCTACGAGTCGGGCACCGAATTCGCCGCCGACGGACGGCTCGATCCGCGTGCGGTGGCGGCCCGCCTCGGTGAGCTGCTGCCCGAGGACCGAGTCGTCGTCTCCGACGGCGGACACTTCATCGCATGGGCGAACATGTTCTGGGAGCCCAGCGCCCCGGACCGACTGGCGATGGTCGGCACCGCGTTCCAGTCGATCGGACTCGGTTGGCATTCCGTCGCCGGTGCCTCTCGCGCGAACCCGGAGTCGTCGATCGTGCTCACCACCGGCGACGGCGGCGGGGCGATGGCGCTGTCCGATCTCGACACGGCCATCCGTGTCGCCGGCGGCCGCGGCATCGCCGTCGTGTTCAACGACGCAGCCTACGGTGCCGAGGTCAACCTCTACGGGCTCAAGGGGCTGGAGAAATCTCCGATGCTCATCGACGAGATCGACTTCGCCGCACTGGCCACCGCCGCCGGCGGGCAGGGAATCGCCGTGCATTCTCTGGCCGACCTCGACATCGTCGCGGACTGGACGGCGCGACCGATCGAGGAACGGAAATTCCTGCTCCTTGACCTGCGCATCTCCGGAGAGATCATCGCACCGTATCAGGAGGAAGTCATCCGCGTGAACTCGTGAGGCCCGTGTTCCGTCCCCATGTGACGAGGCGCCACAGCTTCTCCAGCGGTCCCTGTCCGAACCATCGCAGCCACAGGCTCGACACGATGACCTGGACGAGGATGATGAGCGCGCACACGATGAGGCCCGCGACGTATCCGCCCTGGTCATCGAATCGGGCGAGGTCGGGCATCACCATTCGCACGCTCACGAGGATGAGGGTGGCGCCGACATAATTGCTCAGCGCCATGCGACCCAAGGGGGCGAACACGAACTTCAGGACCGCCTCGGCGGGGGTGCGCATCAGCATCAGAATGATGACGACATAGGTCAGTGCCATGCTCACGCCCAGGCCGGCGTTGATCCATCCGTGGATCTGGCGGGTGACATAGTCGGTAGTGGCGAAGCCGATGATCGTCACGGTCAAAGCGAGCGCCCCGACGATCGCGACCCGTCCCGGGTGAGCCAGGACCGAGCGGACGAACCCACTGTGGCCGACGGCGAAGCCGAGCAGGAACAGCCCCGGGATGACAGCTATCCCTCCTCCTGTTGCCACACCGGCGACCAGCAGCACTCCCCCGAGGACGGACGTCACCCAGCCGAGCCAGCGCGGTGGGATCCATGTGGCCGGGAGCAGCAGGATGATGCCGGCGAGCGCGTACGGAAGCAGGGCCTCGCCGGGTTGGAGGAGCTGGTGGAGGCCGCCGAGGATGCCGAGGAAGATGAATCGTCGCAGCAGCGCCAAACGGGGACGTTCGCTGCGGCGGCCGGCACTCAGCCACATGAGCCCGAAGCCGATGCCGAAGAGGAACGAGAAGATCGGGAAGAAACGGTTCTGCACCGTGTCCTCGAGGAAGCGGTAGAGAGGGAGGATCTCTCCGGCGGCGTCGACGCTGTTCAGGCCCATGATCGGCGGAAGATTGACCAGCAGGATCCCGCACAGTGCGAATCCGCGGATGACGTCGAGGGCTGCGATCCGGGAACGGCTCCGGGGCGGTGATGAGGTGTCAGTCTGAGTCTGTGTCATGGTCTCAATCCTTCCCGTTTCCCGGAGTGGGCACATCGGCCGTGCAGTCGAGAATCGTCACCGGGGGTCGGCCATTCGGCTGATGGTGTGGGCAACGTGGGCCCTCAGCCGCCCGTGTTCATTACCCCGGATTCCCACATCCGTGCGGCGATCTCGACCCGGTTGCGCGCTTCGAGGCGGGTCTGGATGTTTCCCAGATGGGTCTTCACCGTGCCCAGGGAGATGAAGAGTTCGGCGCAGATCTCCTGATTCGTTCGCCCCACGGCCACCAATCGTGCGATATCGTGTTCCCTCTGGCTGAGCCGGTCCACGCGGGAGCTGGTGTTCTGAGCTGCTGCCGTGCGCCGCTGCAGCAGGTCGAGGGTGAGCGAAGGTGAGATGAGCGCGTCCCCGTTCGCGGCGGCCTTCACGCCGGCGATGAGGAGGTGAGCTCCGGCGTCCTTGAGCAGGAACCCGCTGGCTCCCCCGTCCAAGGCCGCATCGACGTAGTCATCGTCGTCGAAGGTCGTGACCATGATGACCTTCGAATACGGTGTCAGCCGCGGCAGTGCGGCCAAACCATCGAGGCGGGGCATGCGGATGTCGAGGAGCACGACATCGGGCTGTTCGCGTTTGACCAGGTCGATCGCTTCGACCCCGTCGGCGGCCTGGCCGATGACGCGGATCGATTCCTCGGCGTCGAGGATGAGGGAGAACCCCATCCGCACCATCTCCTGATCGTCGACGACTGCGACGGTGATCATCGGCCCTCCCCTGCCTGCTGGTGATCATGGTCGGTCGGGACGCGGGCGCGAACGCTCCATCCTCCCCCGGGCTCGGGTCCGGCTTCGATCCTTCCGCCGAGGTGGCCGACCCGTGCCTGCAGACTGCGCAATCCCGTTCCGCTGCCGGCACCGATCCCGCCGGACCCGGGACCGTTGGTCACGGTCATGAGCAGGGTGGCCTGTGATGTCGGATCGGTGGTGAGGGTGACTGTGACTTCCGCGTCTGCTCCGGCGTGGCGCCGCACATTCGTCAGCGACTCGACGAGGACTCGGTCGAGGACCGGCCAGACCTCGCCGTTCACCTCGGAGGGGATCTCGATGGTGATGTGTGCGGTCTCCCCGAACGCGGTGACCCGGTCGCGCAGCGCCTGCGGCCCGGCGGCGACAGGTGTGCGGGTAACTGTTTCGGAGTCGAGGTTCTGAGTCCTCGATGCAGAGACGAGTCGGCGGATCTCGTCGAGCGCGCGGGTGCCGGCATCCTCGATCTTCGTCAGCGCCGTCGTCCGCAGAGCGTCGTTGTCGCTGCGCCCAGCGGCCTGGGCGAGGACGACGATCCCGGTCACCTCGTGTGCGATGAGGTCGTGGAGTTCGGTGGCGATGCGGCGCCGCTCCGCCTCGGTGGCGGTGGCCTGCTTCTCGATCAGGGTGCGATCATTCGATCGCAGCATGAGCCCGATCGCGATCGCCGCGATGACCAGGGCGAACACCGCGAGCGCGAAGGTCGCGCCATCGGACATGGGAGTGGGGACGAGGATGTTCGCTGCGGCCAGGACGACGATGAGGGCGATGCTCCCCACGCCGGTGGCAGCACGGGTGAGCATCGCCAGCGTCACCAGGCTCAGCCACAGGCACGTCAGGCTCAACGTCTCACTGGCAGCGGTCAGCGCGAGGGCGGCGAGGAGACCGAGGACCGCCCAGTGAAGCCGGTTCGAACCGGTCTGTCGCCCTGAGTACGGATGAGGATCGGTACGGCGACTGCGACGGCGAGGATGTTTCCGAGGATGAGAAGCCAACCGCTGCCGATGAGCAGTTCCAGGGCGAAGGAAAGCGGCACCGGCAGCAGCCACAGCCAGGTGAGGAGTCGTCTCATTGGCTCATAGTCTAGTCAACGTCGGTCGGGGTCAGCGGCAGTCGGTGGCGGCGTATTCGACTTCGACCATGACTCCGTCATCTCCGGCGGCCACGTTCTTCACTTCGGCCGCCTGCGGCAGAGCGAGGTCGGTGAGTCGGTGTCCGTCTGCGAGGACGTCGAGCCGGTTTCCTGCCATCTGGGCGGAGAAGGTCACTTTCTCACCGTCGAGGATGGCCGCCTCGGTGTAGGAGTCATCGGGATTCTTCACCGGGCGGACCTGGCTGGACGGGTAGTCGAACGTGATGAAGCGGGTGAGCCGGTCGGCGTGGCCGTCGACGAGATGGTGGACGAGGATCTGATCCTTGTTCGTCCCGTCGTCGGGGGTGATGTCGACATAGCTGAGGTCGGCGGTGTGCTTCGCGGCGTAGACGAGATAGGGGCGGCCGTGGACGTCGATCGACTCCGGGTCGATGTCGCAGCCGTGCAGGTAGTCGGCCACGTCGGATTCGAGCGCGACCTTGGCGCGCTGTTCGCCGATGACGAGCCCGCCGATGATGGCGAGGATGATGACGACGACGGCGGCGAGGGAGATGAGTGCCTTCTTCATGGGTGGTGGGGTCCTTTGCGGATCGGTGTGTGATGACACTTCCGATCCTTCCGAATCCCGGCACTCGGATCCTCAGCCAGATGGCTGAGAGGACTCGGCCGCATGGATGGAATCGTCCGGGGTGAGGCGATCGAGGTTCAGTCGTCGACTGACTTCGCTGCGGTGTTGGCCACCGCCCAGGCTTTGATGCCCACCCCGAGGATGAGCACCCATCCCACTATTGAGAGAACGTGACCGGTTGCGGTCGGCCAGGAGAAGAGTTCGACGCCGGCCAGGGCCAGGGCGAATCCGATGGCGATGACGCTGAGGGTGAGGAGCGCGGGCACGGCCGCTCGGTGACCGTGCCGCCAGGCGGCATCCGAAGCCAACGTATGCCGCGAACGGAAACCGATCGCCCGGTTGCGGGCCAGTTGATTTCGGCTGATGAGGATCGTCAGGACGGTGCCGGTGAGCGCCATGATGAGGTAGCCGATAAGCGGCGGGTAGAACACAGGCGGGCTCCTCCCCGTCAATCAGTCGTTACGACACACTAACGCGAATGGGTCACTGGTGGCTGGAGCAGTCCTGCGAACAGTCCTCAGCCGCGTCCTTCCGGACTTGGGTGTGACAATGGCCGCGCGGGCATGAGAAAGGCCCCGGTTTCACGCGAATCCGAGGCCTTGTCAGTGGAGATGGCGGGAATCGAACCCGCGTCCGTCGGCAGATTGTCAGGACTTCTCCGGGCGCAGTTCGTGAAGACGTTTCTTAGGTTCTGATCCTCGCACGAACACGTGGATCAACGAACGGAGTTGAGTAAAAGTCCCTCAGATACCCTCAACAAATATCTGAAGCAGTGGCCTCTTAAGCGACGCCAGGATCTAGAGCAGAGGCAACTCTAGGCTGACGGATTCGCAGCTCGCGCTCTATCAGGCAGCGAGGGCGAAATCGGTGCGGTTGTTAGACTTAGCACCTATTGTTTTGCAGAGGACATTAACGAGATGACTCTGCATTCTCGGCCCGCTTCTCCCGACGCAGTGTCCAACGTCGAAACCGATCATCCCCATATTCTGTTACCAAACCTGACCAGCTGTTTCATCCGCCGAGGCGGCTGCTGGCGTTGATCAGGAACACCAGCATACTCGTACAACACGCACCGAGCCAATTGCATTCCCGAACATCGCCGATCAACGGCAGAACCGCCTCGGCGATGGGCATCGGAAATGGCGTGGGCCGTCGAAGACGACGGCGAGCTCAACGGCGACGGTCGTGAAGTCCTTACAGGAACTGCTTGGACTTCATGGCACGTTCGGCCTCACGCTTGTCCTGCGCCTCGCGCAGAGCCTGACGCTTGTCCCACTCGCGCTTGCCCTTGGCCAGAGCGATCTCGACCTTGACCAGCGAACCGTCGAAGTAGAGTTCGAGCGGAACCAGGGTCCGGCCCGATTCCTTGACCTTCTGCGTGATCCGGAGGATCTCCTCGCGGTGGAGCAGCAGTTTCCGGCGGCGCCTGGCAGTGTGATTCGTCCAGGTCCCCTGCATGTACTCGGGGATGTAGACGTTTTCCAACCATGCTTCGTTCTGGAAGATCAGTGCGAACCCGTCGGTGAGCGAGGCACGGCCCTCACGCAGTGACTTCACCTCGGTGCCGGTGAGCGCGAGACCGGCCTCCCACGTCTCTTCGATGTGATAGTCGTGGCGGGCCTTGCGGTTCCTCGCAATGACTTTCTTGCCTGTGTCCTTCGGCATGACCGGCCTCCTCTCTGCTTCCACGTAGCTGTGTGCGCATTCGCACGCACAGCCGTCCATTCTATCCCATCAGAGGCAGAGACGACATGCCGGGCGTGCCTTCCGAGGCTTCACCCCTCCCCGAACTACCTGACGGGTCCCCAGCACCGTGGCGCCGGGTTGTTGGGGACCCGTCGGGTAGCAAGTGGGTCAGAAGATGAAGGGCTTCGGGTCGACGTAGCCGCCGTTCTCCATGATCTCGAAGTGCAGGTGGCATCCGGTCGAAGCGCCCGTCGTGCCCGAGTACGAGATGACCTGGCTCTTCTTCACCTTCTGCCCGTCATGGACCTTGAGCTTCGTATTGTGGTTGTAGGTCGAGGCGATCGAGTTGCCCTTGATCTTGCCATGGGAGATGACGACGCGGTTGCCGTAGCCGCCGTTCCACCCGGAGGTGACGACGATGCCGTCGCCGGCCGCACGGATCGGGGTTCCGCAAGGCACACCGAAGTCCATCCCGGTGTGCAGCTTCTTCGCTCCGGTAATCGGGTGGATGCGATAGCCGAACGGAGAGGTCGTCGGGTACCCCTCGGCCGGATTGGCCAGGACACCATCGCCGAAGACGAAGCTGCCCTTTTTCTCCTGCTCCTTCTCCCAGTCACGGACCTTCTTCGCCAGCCGATCCTGCTCGGCCTTCTCATCGGCCAGCTGCTTCTCGGTCTTGTCCTTGTTGTCGGAGATCGTCTTCTCCGCATCGTCCTTCGCCGAGATCAGATCGTTGAGGCTGTCGGCCTTCTTCTTCGCATCGACCTGCGCAGCCTCCTTGGCCAGCACCGCCTCGGCGGCTTCGTCCTTGAGGTCGGAGATCTTCTCGGTCACGCCCGACAGGCGCTCTTCGTTGTTCTTATTCAGCGCCCTCTGCTCGGAGAGCTTGTCGATCGTGCGCTGCTGGGACCGCACCGCCGAATCCACGCGACCGATGCCGCCGTCGGCGCTCGTGCCCTCCGCCATCTGCAGCAGCATCGCCAGGTCAGAGGTGATGCCCGAGTTCTGGTAGGCCTGCCGTCCGATCCGCGCGGCCGAGGTCTTGTGCTTGTCGATCTCCTCCGTACCGGACTTGATCGAGTCCTTGAGGTCCTTCTGCGCGTTCGTCGCCGAGGTCAGGCGTGCGGCCATATCCTCGTCCTTCTCGATCGCCTCGGCCAGAGCGTCGTCGGCGGCCTTCGATTCCGCCTCGGCGTCGGGCAGCTTCTCCTGCGCGGCATCGCGTTCGGCGATGACCCGAGCGAGGTCCTCGTCGAGGCCTTCGAACTCCTGCTGGAGCTCCTTGACCCGGTCGTCGACTGCGCTCTTGTCATCGCGCGGATCGGCGACCGCAGCGGTGACAGGCAAGACCACGGCCAGTGCGGCCGCGGTGATGGCAAGTCCGAGTCTGCGTCTCATCTCAGACCTTCGTGTACTTATTCAGGGTGATCAGCGAGGAGGCGCCGGCCATGAGCACGCCGATGACGATGAGTACGGGGGCGATGAGAAGGACGTCCCAGCCGGAGATGAGACTGAATCCTGTCGCCTGATTCTGCAGCCAGCCGCTGATGCCGAAGTGGACGAGCAGTCCCAGGGCACCCGCGGACAGAGTCGCCCCGATCGCCGAGGCTATGACTCCTTCCAGCAGGAACGGCAGTTGGATGAACGTGTTCGATGCTCCGACGAGGCGCATGATGCCGGTCTCCCGCCGTCGGGAGAACGCGGAGAGGCGGATGGTCGTGGCGATGAGGAGCATCGCGCAGACGAGCATGATCCCGGCGATGGCCACGGCGACGATGGTCGCGATATTGAGCACCCCGAACAACCGGTCGAGCAGCTGGTTCTGGTCGACGACCTCCTCAACTCCCGGGGTCGATGAGAACGTCTCCTTGATGATGTCGTACTTCTCGGCGTCCTTGAGTTTGACGCGGAAGGACTCATTCATCTCGTCTTCGGGCACAGTGCCTTCGAGGCTCGTGCCCTTGAACTGGTCCTGGAAGTGTTCGTAGGCCTCGGATTTGTCTTCGAAGTAGACCTTGTCGACGTACGGGGCGAGTTCGGAGCTCTCGAGTTCGGCCCGGATCTGGTCCTTCTGGTCGCCGGTGACCTCACCGTCGACGCAGTTCGTCGCCTCCGAATCGGGCGGGCACAGGAACACTGAGACCTGGACGCGGTCGTACCAGAAGTCCTTCATCTGCCCGACCTGCATCTGCAGCAGGATCGCGGCCCCGACGAAGAGCAGGGACACGAAGGTCACGAGGACGACCGAGAGCACCATCGAGAAGTTCCGGCGCAGTCCCGACCACACTTCGGAGAGGATGAAACCGGCCCTCATGAGGCGACTCCGTAGGTGCCTTCTTCGACGTCGCGGACGATTTCGCCTTCGCGCAGCTCGATGACGCGACGGCGCATCCGGTTGACGATCTCCCCGTCATGGGTGGCCATGAGCACTGTCGTGCCGTTGCGGTTGATCTTCTCCAGCACACTCATGATGTCGGCACTCGTCGTCGGGTCGAGGTTGCCGGTGGGTTCGTCGGCGAGCAGGATTCCGGGCTTGTTGACCACGGCGCGGGCGATCGCCACGCGCTGCTGCTCACCACCGGAGAGTTCACTGGGATACCGCTTCTCCTTGCCGGCCAGGCCCACTGTCTCAAGCACATCGGGCACGAGGGTCGACATGGCCGCCCGCGATTTTCCGATCACCTGGAGGGCGAAGGCGACATTGGCGAACACTGTCTTGTTCGGCAGCAGCCGGAAGTCCTGGAACACGGTTCCGATCCCCCGCCGCAGGTAGGGCACCTTCCAGCTGGGCATCTTCACCACGGACTTCCCGGCGATGTGGATGCGCCCGGCTGTGGGCACCTCCTCACGCAGGATGAGTCGGATGACCGTGGACTTTCCCGATCCGGATGCGCCGACGAGGAACACGAACTCCCCGCGATCGGCCTCGAACGAGATGTCGTCGAGTGCCTTGCGGGAGCGTGTGTCATAAGACTTCGAAACGGAGTCGAATCTGATCAAGTCGGTCTTCAATCATGTCTCGGGTGGCTCGGCCGGTTCCACTGTACGTAACAGTTCCGTGATGTTCGGGGAGGCGGACGGGCGTGTGTTGCGATCTGATGAAGTTCACAGTCGGACCGATACTCGACTCACCGAGGCGGCAGGCAGCTCGCCGAGGCGGCAGGACCCCTCAGCACGGAGGTCGGCAACCGCACCGAGGCGAAGAGACGCGAGCCCGAGAACTCAGGCCTCGGCCTCTTCGGCCATCTCCTGCTCCTTGCGCCAGCGGATGCCCGCTTCGATGAGTCCGTCGAGGTCTCCGTCGAAGACACCCGAGGGGTTGTTGACCTCGTAGCCGGTGCGCAGGTCCTTGACCATCTGGTACGGGTGCGTGACATAGGAGCGCATCTGGTCGCCCCAGCTGGCCTTGATGTCTCCGGCCAGCTCCTTCTTCTGCGCTGCCTCTTCCTTGCGCTTGAGGTCGAGGAGTCGGGACTGGAGGACGCGCATCGCGGCCTCACGGTTCTGGATCTGGGACTTCTCGTTCTGCATGCTCACGACCACACCGGTCGGCACGTGGGTGATGCGCACTGCAGAGTCCGTGGTGTTCACCGACTGCCCGCCTGGGCCCGAGGACCGGTAGACGTCGATGCGCAGATCGTTCTCATCGATGTCGACGTGGTCGGTCGATTCGATGAGCGGGACCACCTCGACGGCGGCGAAGGAGGTCTGGCGGCGGCCCTGGTTGTCGAACGGGCTGATGCGCACCAGGCGGTGGGTGCCGGCTTCGACGGACAGGGTGCCGTAGGCGTAGGGGGCGTTGATCTGGATCGTCGCCGATTTGATGCCCGCACCTTCGGCATACGAGGTGTCGAGCTCCTGGACGTTGTAGCCGCGGTTCTCCGCCCACCGGATGTACATGCGCGTGAGCATCTGCGCCCAGTCGGTCGCGTCGTCGCCGCCGGCGCCCGAGCGCACGGTCACGACGGCCGAACGCTCATCGTATTCGTGGTTGAGCAGGGTCGAGATCTCGAGTTCGGCCAGCTGATCGTGCAGCTTCTTGATATCGCGATCGGCTTCCTCGAGGGAGTCCGCATCGGCTTCGTCCTGGGACATCTCGACGAGCAGTTCGGCGTCGTCGATGCGCTGCCCGAACTTCTCGAGCTTCTCCAAGGTGCCCTGCTTATGCGAGAGCTTGGCCGAGGTCTTCTGCGCCGAATCGGGGTCGTCCCAGAACGTCGGTGACGACGCCTGCTCCGTGAGCTCGGCAACCTCGTCGCGCAGATTGTCCAGATCGGACACGTCGAGGATTGCCTTGTACGTCTGGCGAAGGTTGGCGATTTCAGAAGCGTAATCAGTGGAGGCCATAATGCTCCGATTCTAGTGCATATCCGTGGTCTGCCCTGAACCGAGGGATGCGCGCCGAGGCGGGGCCACCTCGGCGCGCATCTGCACAATCCCCCGCCTGAGCGGGGACGAATCCGTCGGCCCAGGCGGGAATTCGCCCGCCCTGAACCGCCGGCGGCCTGCCTCAGGCGGGCACTGCCTCGGGAACCGTGGCCCAGGTGTCGGGGCCGAAGACCTCGAAGTGGATATTGTCCTCAGGCACGTCGAGGTCGTCGAGTCCGCGACGCACGGCCTTCATGAACGGGGGCGGACCGCACAGGTAGACCTGCGCGTCGACGGGGACGTCCACCTCGGCGAGGTCGATGAAGCCCTCATGGACGGTCTCGCTCGTCGACCGCGCGCCGAGCTGCTCGTACCAGTGGTGCATCCGGGCTCCGGGCAGCTGGTCGACCAGCTGTGCCATCTCCTGTCGGTGGGCATGGGTGGCCATCGTCTGGTCGGCGTGGAGAACGGTGACCTCGCGCTGGGATTCCTTCGATACGAGGTCGTTGAGCGCGCCGAGGATCGGGGTGCAGCCGATTCCGGCGGAGACGAGCAGCAGCGGGGCCTCGGCGTCCTCGACGACAAGGTCGCCGTAGGGCAGGGAGCAGCGGATCGTGTCTCCTTCGAAGACGTTTCCGTGGATGAAGTTCGATACCTCACCTGCGGGAACGCCCGCCTCGGCGCGGCCGGGTTCGGCCTTGATCGTCACCGTCCAGCTGGTCCGTGCGGTCGCCTTCGTGAGGCTGTACTGGCGGATCTGGTTGGCCCCATCGGGCAGCTGCACCTGAACGGAGATGTACTGGCCCGGTCGCGCGGTGGGCAGCACACCGCCGTCGGGGCGGGCGAGGGCGAGGCTGATGGTGTGCGGGGATTCCTGTCGGCGGCCGACGACTGTGAGCTCGGACCAGACGTCGCCGGGGTCCACGTCGTGGTGGGCGTAGAGGTTGCGTTCGGCGCGGATGAGGGTGTTCGCCATGTCCCAGTAGACCTCGGTCCAGGCATCGACGATCTCGGGGGTGGCCGCGTCGCCGAGGACCTCGCCGATGGCGGCGAAGAGGTGTTCGTAGACGATCGGGTACTGGTCTTCGGTGATGCCCAAGGAGGCGTGCTTGTTCGCGATCCGGCTCATCATCGCATCGATGTTCGGTGCGTCTTCGGACACGAGCAGGCTCGCATAGGCGGCGATCGCACCAGCCAGCGCCTTCTGCTGTTCACCCTGAGCCTGGTTGCCGCGGTTGAACAGGTCGCGCAGCAGATCGGGGCGGGCGGTGAACATCCGATCGTAGAAGATCGGGGTGATATCGCCGATGGCGGATCCGATGACGGGGAGGGTGTCCCTGACGATGGTGAGAGCGGGTTGGGAGATCACATCTGCTCCTTTTGCGGCGCTTGTTCGCCGCGCAGCGGGAACGGCCTGTTCAGGTCGCTGTTCTTCTTTGCAGTTTCGACCGTACTACGACACGTAGAACAATTTCTACCGCTTGTAGAATTTGAGATTTTTCGCTCAGTTCCTGGACGGATTCGACTTTGCCGAGGCGGTCGTGTTCACTCCGTGACGGTGACGGTTCCGTGGGCTCCGCGTTCGGCGTCGACCATGACGTGGGAGACGAAGGGATAGTGTCCCGCCTCGGCGAATCCGAGTTCGACGAACCCGCCCTGTGAGGCGGCCAGATCGAGCGTCTGGCTCGCGCCCTTCTCCTTGTTGTCGGGTTTGAGTCGGTAGGCGCCTTCCTTGAAGACGGTGTCGAACTGGCCGCCGATGATGTGGAAGGCGCTCGGCCGGTTGGGGCCTGCGTCGACGACCCAGATGCGCACCCGTTCGCCGACCTTCGCACGGATCGGATCGTGGTCGTACTGGTTGGCGAAGCCGTTGAAGACGACGGCATCGGGTTCCTCGCGCGTGGCCTTCGCCGAGTCGACGATCCCGCCCTGCGGTCCGAGGTAGAGCTCGGATTGGACCATGAAGTATTCGCGGTCGACCTCGGGAAGATTCGGCGGGTCGATGATGACGGCGCCGAACATGCCATTGGCGATATGGTCGGTCATCGGCATCGTCGCACAGTGGTACATCCACGCACCTGAGTGTGTCGCCGTGAACTCATAGGTCAGCGATTCGCCGGGTGCGATCGTGCGCATCGGCTGGTCGGGGGCGAGTTCCCCGGCGTGGAAGTCGATCGAGTGGCCCATAGAGCCGTCGTTGACCAGGGTGATGACGAACTTGTCGCCGACCTTCCCGCGCAGGGTCGGTCCGGGCATGGTGCCGTTGAACAGCCACAGCTTCTGCTTCACCCCGACGGCGACCTCGCGTTCGACCTCGCTGACGGTGAAGGTCTTCTTGATCGTCTTCGGTTCTGCGGACTCATCGGATTTCGGCAGTCTCGCGTCGCGAGCGGAGAAGTCCGAGCCGGGCTTCGCCATGAAGTCGAGATCATCGGCGGCAGAGGCCTCACCGGCGCCCGCGGAGCCCCCGCCGCCTGAAGTGCCATCGTGGCCGGAAGAGCCGTGGTCCATGCCGCCGCTGGCGGTTCCATTGCCGTCGGCAGTTCCATGACCGCCGGCCGTACCGCCCTGCCCTGTCGCCGTCTTGTCACCGGGAGCACCGATCGCGTTGACGGCGAAGACCATCCCCATCTGGCGGTGCCCGGCGATCGAGCACCACCCGTCGAGGTCCTCCCCGACGACGCCGACATCGAGCGTGGCGGATTCTCCGGGACTGAGCCGGCCGCTGTCTGCGCCGTTGTCGAGCACGAGGTCGTGGACGTCCTGGTCATCGGTGTTCCTCACCTCGATGACGAGTCGGTTGCCGGCCGGAACGTCGACGCTGGCCGGGGTGAAGCGCATATCCTTCGCTTCGACCTGCACCGTCGTGGTCTCCCCAGTGGGGGTCACTCCCGCCGAGGCGGCCCCTGCCGTGACCGCGGTCGTGGCCTTGGGGTCGATGGCCACTCCCCCGGCTACGGCGATGAGCACGAGCGCCATGCCGGCCGCCGCTGAAGCCAGCGCCCGTTTGTCGTCGAGTTTGGCCGCTTCGGCTCGCTGCTCTTTCGTCGGGCGCTTCTTCCGATGGATGTCCTGGTTCGCCTTCGCCTTGCGGGAGGCGCGGATTCCGCGGAAGAGCAGCGGCAGGAACATGGCGAGGCCGAGGGCGACGAGCCCCGAGCACAGGACACGGACCCAGCTGGGCACCGGCAGCAGGCAGACCACCAGGCCGAGGTTGATGATGGTGATGCGGAACGCGGCGAGGCGGTTGAACTCCCGGTTCGCTGCCCGCACTGCTGCTGGTCCCCCGCCGAGGACGACCGGCAGCAGATAGGACAGGGCCCCGAAGAGGATCTGCGCGGCGAATCCTGCTGCCAGTGCCGGGGTCAGCCAGGTGAATCCTGAGATCGCCGCGGCCCAGTCACCGGCGGTGAAGAACACCCACACGGTTGCGATGAGGCAGATGACGAGCCAGGACATCGCAGCGGCCGCCGAGTACGTGGAGTATTCGCGTGGGAGTTTCGCGACCCCGGCGAGCACGAAGGGACGGGCGATGCAGCCGATCCCGGCCAGGTAGACGAGCAGTCCGATGCCCGCTGCCAACGGCTGGGTGAGCAGCGACGCGGCCACGGCGATGCCCAGCCCGATGAGAAGGAGGGGAAGACCGCGACGGGCGGCCGCCTCGGCGCCGGGGATGATCTTCGTGCGCAGCATCGTCGGCCACAGGGTCATGAGCGTGCCGATGACGGTCAGGCCGATCCAGCCGAGCAGGTTGAGCAGGGCGTGGGCGGCGACGAGGCGGGCATGCCAAGGATCGGCGATCTCGCGGGCGAGGATGACTCCGAGGGTCACCCCGATGGGCAGGATCGCGGCCGCAGACAGGTAGTAGTGGATCGTTCCGGCGAAGCGGGAGACCAGGGCGTGGCGAGCCTTGCCCCACAGGTCGACGCCGTGCCAGATGACGGCGGCGGCCACGCCGATCGCACCGAGGATGACCAGGGTCCACAGCGGAATCATCATGCCGATGACGACGGCGAGGGTGCCTGAGTTGATCAGCCCGAGTCGGATGCTCTGATTGCGTCGGTCGTTCGCCGAGGTGGGAGTATGCAGCAGCGCCTGCGCGAAGTGCTGGGACCATACGAGGATCGAGTGGCTGACCGCGCCGAGGACGAGGAGGTGGATCATCAGCCACCTGGCCACCGGCAGCCCCGGGTGGGCGGCGACGATGACGAGGAGGAACACGAGCCAGACGACGACGGGGATGTCGCGGATGAGCCAGCGTCCGCGACCGATGCCGAGGTCCGCATCACGGTTGCGTTCGCGTGGGGAGGACGACTGTGGGGTCATCACTTCGAATCCTCCTTCGCCGAGGTGGTGCCGCGGTTCGTCTGCACCGATCCACCGGTTCCCTTCGTCGCCTTCGCCTTCTTCCTCGTCGCGGTGATCGCCGAGGCGGCGGCCAGACCTGCGAATCCGAGCAGGGCGATGACGTTGATGACGCCACCCCATTCCACGGCCCATGCCAGGTCCAGCCCGTCGCCGAGGCCGATGCGGAGGATGAGGCTGGCATGCAGCAGTGCGGCCGGTCCGTAGAAGCTCCGGTGGTAGGGCAGGCGGATCCGCAACACGGCGGGCAGGATGACCGAGGCGTGGGCCATGATCATCGAGATCGCGAAGCCGAGGAACACCGAGTGGATGGTCGCGTCCATGGCGCGGGTGCTCGTCGGCACCCCACCAAGGACCCAGATCAGTCCGGCCACGGCCAACCACATGTAGCCGGCCATGAGGCAGGCGCCGATGAATCCGGGTTGGCCGGGGGCGCGCCAGGTGCGCCGGGCGACATCGTTGATGAGCAGCCAGGCGACGAGGGCGAGCAGTGCCGCGCCGAGGGCCGGCATGCCGATGGCCGGCCACAGCAATGAGATGAGCAGGGCGAGAGCGAAGAGCGCGACCAGGAGGCGGAAGAGCACCACGGCAGGGCCGCTGATGCTCATGCGTGCGAGTTCGAGGCGTTCGGCGGCGATGGTGAGTACGACATACCCGGTGAGCCAGGCGATGAGTCCTGAGACCGGGACACCGCCCAACCACATCAGTGCCGCCGCGGTGAGCATCACCGCGCCGAGGGCTTGGACGAGCACGGCATCGTCGAGGTTCCGTTTGAACAGCGGGATGTAGAGCAGGGTGAAGGCGAGGCTGCCGGCGAGCAGGATGATCTGTCCGACGAGGAGAGGGGCCGGGGTGAGGATGGCGATCGAGCCGAGCCCGAGCAGCGCTGGGGCGATGAAACCGACAGGTCTGGCCAGGGCGACTGAGCGCTCCAGGGCGATGAGGGTGCCGAGGAAACCGAAGACCATGAGGATGCCGTGGAGGTCGGGCAGCTTCGCGGTGGTCACCGGAGCCCAGCCGCCGAGCAGCAGCAGGGCGGCGTCGAGTCCGGCCAGCAGCGCCAGGGCGCCGGGGACGAGGAAGACGAGGCGACGGGTCACTTCGGAGACGTCCGAGCCGGAGCGGATTCCAAGTCGGCAGCGGCGGGTCCGCCGCTCTGCAGGCGCAGTCGGCAGGCTCCGGGTTCGGAGAACGGGTCGATCTCGGACTCGGTGTCGGTGTCGCCGAAGACGTCGAGGGCACCGCGGACGAGGCCGAGGTGAACCCCGCAGACGATGTCCGGATATTCGTGGGCAGCCTCGAGCAGAGGGCAGCGGGTGAGTCGGAAGCTGCGTGAGGCGGTGTCAGCGTCGGTGTCAGTCTCTGTCTGGGGTACGGCTTCCGGGGCGAACCCAAGAGTATCGAGGAGGGCGAGGGTCTCCTCGGCGGGCACCACCTCGGCGGGGGTGCTTTCATCGGTGTCGGTGCGGGTCTCAGCGACCTCGCGGGCGAGGTCACGGCCCCAGTCGAGTCCGGCCGCGATCCCGTCGGCCCGCGGATCGGTTCTCGTCCGGTCGATCTGTGCGGCCAGCACCGAGGCGAGACCGAGGTATTCCGAGGATCCCGTCCGTGGTGATCCGTTCGCCCGGTACAGCCAAGCCGGTCGGCCGCGCCCCGAGGAGGCGGCTTTGGTCTTCGTCGCTGCCCCGGTCTCGACGAGCTGGTCGAGATGTTCGCGCACGGTGTTCTGATGCAGCCCGGTCATCGCCGCCAGCGCCGAGATCGTCACGGCCCCGGCCTGGGCGGCGAGGTGCTCATGGACGAAGGCAACTGCCGGACTCAGGTCCGTCTGTGGGACCGCCGGTTCGGGGCCGAGCGCTGCCGAGTCGCTGTCGGTGTGCCTGCGAATGTTTTTCACGGTTCCCATTGTAATAAATGGATCCGCCTCGTGGACACCCGACCCAGGGACACAGAAGCGCCGCCGGCGGGAGATCCTATTCATCCCGCCGGCGGCGCGGCTCATATCGCTTCCAGTGAAGAGCGGTGAGGAAAATATAGACCGAAACCCCTCGGCGCGCAAAACGAAATCCCCTGCAATGACAGCGGTGAAACTACGCGACGGGCATTTGAGGAACCCGCTCGAAGTTATCCACAGATTGTGAAAATCACTAGATTCTTCATTCGACTACAGCTAGGTTAAAGAACAAATTTCGCTGTCAATTGAATGATCGGGCAAGGGTTCAGAGTGGAAGCCACCGAAGTCATCACCAGCGAGGTGCACAAGCGGATCAGAGATCTCGATGTGGACCCGCGCGCCGATATTCAGCGCTCCCGCGAGCTCATCCGCACTGTCATCGCCGAATATGATGAGCGCAGCCTCGTCGCCGATCTTCCCCTCCTCGAAGACAAAGAAGCGACCTTTCGCCATATCGACAATCAACTCTCGGGTTTCGGTGCCCTGCAGGACTATTTCGAAGATCCGCATGTCGAAGAGATTTGGATCAATTCCCCGAGTGAAGTCTTCATCGCCATCGACGGAATCCACCAGTTGACGACGACGAAACTGAGCTCCGGCGAGCTCGACGACCTCATCGAACGGATGCTGCGGACGTCGGGCCGCCGCGTCGATTTATCCCAACCGTTCGTCGACGCCATCCTTCCCGACGGCTCCAGGCTGCACGTCGTGCTGCCCGATATCACCCGCACCCACCCGGCCGTGAATATCCGCAAGTTCATCGCGCGGCCTCGCAATCTCGGCAACCTCGTCGCCACCGGCTCCCTCACCCCGCCTGCCGCCGAGTTCCTCGATGCGGCCGTCGCCTGCGGTGCGAACATCCTCGTCTCCGGAGCCACCCAGGCCGGGAAGACGACGATGCTCAACGCCCTGGCCGGATCGATCCCGGCCAGGGAACGCACGATCTCCTGCGAAGAGGTCTTCGAACTCAACCTGCCCAGCCGCGACTGGGTGCCCATGCAATGCCGACAGCCATCACTGGAAGGCACCGGCGAAGTCACGCTCCGCGCCCTGGTGAAGGAGGCGCTGCGGATGCGGCCGACACGCATCATCGTCGGCGAAGTCCGCGAGGCCGAAAGCCTCGACATGCTCATCGCACTCAATTCGGGTCTTGCCGGGATGTCGACCCTGCACGCGAACTCGGCACGGGCGGCGATCACGAAGATCTGCACTCTGCCGCTGCTGGCCGGGGCGAACATCTCCTCGGCATTCGTCGTGCCCACCGTCGCCGTCAGCCTCGACGTCGTCGTTCACCTGCGCAGGGACCCGTCCGGGGTCCGCCGCGTCGACGAGATCTGCGCCGTCCCCGGCGGAGTCGAAGGTGATGTCGTCGAACTGGATACGATCTTCCATTCGCCGCGCGGAACGCTCATCCGCGGCCAAGGGTTCGGCCACCTCGGCGAGCGATTCGCGGCCATCGGCCGGGATCTGCATGCCGTTCTGGAGGCGGCGTGAGCTATTCGCAGTTCGCTCTGCTCATCGGCGCGTGCCTCGGTGCCGGGCTGTTCCTCATCTGGATGTCGCTGTGGCAGCGCCCGCAGGGGGCCAGGACGCAGCGGCGATGGGTGCGCGAACTCGACGATATGCTCACCGGCGCGGGATTCCCCCGACTGCGCCCTGCCCACCTGCTGCTGATCTCACTTGCCGTCTTCGGCATGGTCGCCGTTCTGTCGACCGTATTCACCGGATCGTGGGCGATCGGTCTGTGCTTCGGACTCTTCGCCTCCTGGCTGCCCCACCGGCTTCTGCAACATCGAGCACGCAGCAAGCAGGTGATGCGGCGGGAACTGTGGCCCGAAACCCTCGACCACCTCAATTCCGGTGTTCGCGCGGGGCTGTCCCTGCCCGAGGCGCTCGGCTCCTTGGCCCACCGCGGTCCGGAACCCCTGCGACCGCTGTTCGAGGTCTTCGCCGAGGAATACCGAGCCAGCGGATCCTTCGCTCTGGCGTTGGAGAGATTCCGGCAGGTCAGTGCCGACCCGGTGGCCGACCGAATCGTCGTGGCGCTGAGCGTGACCCGCCAGGTCGGCGGCAGTGATCTGGGTACGATGCTGCGCGCCCTGGCCCAATTCGTCCGCGATGACGCCCGCACCCGCAACGAACTCTCCGCCCGGCAGCAGTGGACCGTCAACGGCGCCCGACTCGCCGTGGCAGCTCCCTGGGTGGTGCTGGCGTTCCTGTCCACCCGCCCCGAGACTGCCACCGCCTACAACTCCCGAACCGGTCTGGTCCTTCTGGCCGCCGGCTTCCTCATCTCCCTGTTGGCCTATCAGGCGATGAAGCGCATCGGTCGGCTCCCCGCCGAACCCCGCGTCATCGAAGGATCCTCGCTGAGTTCGGCGCACCGCAGGTTCGCCGACGCCGCCGCCGACGCCGAAGCCGGCGTCACCGTTTTCGACGGTCTCAATTCGACCGGGCCGAACAGTGCTCGGGACGGTCGCGCGGCATGAGCATCCTCGGTGATCCTCTGACCATCCTGATCCTCGGACTCTTCAACGGCTTCGCTCTGTGCGTCTTCGTCTTCTCCCTTCCGCCGCTGCGGCGACCGTCCCTGTCATCGCGGATCGCACCCTATCTGCGCGATCAGGAGTCCTTGGTCGACGTCTATGCTCCGCCGACGCCGCGCAGCGAGGGATTCCTGGGCCTGGCGAAGTCCGTCCTGCTCACCTCGACGCTGTGGGTGACCTCGCGCATCACCACCGATGCGACTCTGCGGCTGCGCATCGACCGCCTCGGCGGGAATGCCACGATCGAACGCTTCCGCATCAATCAGGTGCTGAGCATCCTCATCGGGATGATCGCCGCCGGCGGTCTGGCCGGTCTGCTGTCGGCTCAGCGCGGGTTCTCCCCCATCGTCACCCTGGTCCTCGTCATCAGCGGCGGCATCGCCGGTCACGTCTTCAACGATTGGCGCCTGAGTCAGGCCATCAACCGGCACGAATCCCGGGTGCTCGCCGAGTTCCCCACCGTCGCAGAACTCCTCGCCTTATCCATCACCGCAGGTGAAGGGATCGTCGAAGCCTTGGAACGTGTGTGCCGAACCTGTTCGGGTGATCTCATCGACGAACTCCGCGCGGCCCTGTCCGCCACCCGCACCGGCACCCCTCTGGTCGAAGCCCTCGACGGGATGGCCACGCGCATCGCGATCCCCGAGATCGTCCAGTTCGTCGACGGACTCGCTGTGTCGATGACCCGCGGCACACCACTGGCCGAAGTTCTGCGCTCCCAAGCCGCTGACGTGCGGGAACAATCCAGACGACGTCTGCTCGAGCTCTCCGGGAAGAAGGAAATCGGAATGCTGGTTCCGGTGGTCGTCTTCGTGCTTCCCGTGACCGTCATCTTCGCCGTCTTCCCGTCCCTGACCGTGCTCGACCTCAGCCCGTGATCATCGCCCGGACACATCCGCCCACCCTCCGACCTCACGTTTCGCTCGACCTGCCGCCCCGAATAAGCCGACTACCGCGACGATGACGTTGCGAAGAAGGAGACACGATGTTCCGCCAACTCACCTACCGCCTCATCCCGCTCATGCTCGGACTGATCCCCGCACCCCCTCCCCGAGGTGGCACGACCATCACCGAGGCGGCCGACCAGGTCATCGATCCCGACTCGGCTGCCGATAACGACCTCGATTCCGATGCCGACCTGAACCTCGCCGCCGATGCCGATCGGCCTGATCGTGGTGACGTGCCAGGCTGGGTGCTCATCACTCTGATGACCGCGGGCCTCGTGGTCGCATTGTGGGCACTGGCCGGTGAAGCCTTCACCTCGATGTTCCAAGATGCCATGAATAAGGTCCGCGGAGCCGGGTGACCGTGGACGCGGGTGACGCAGCGGTGACCGGAGACGATGAGACGTCACGGGGCGACCAGATGGAGGCCGCCTCGGTGCCGGACTCTGGCGAGCGCGGTGATGCGGGATCAGCGATCGCCGAGTTCGCTCTCATTGCTTCCCTGCTGGCACTCATCCTGGCCGGCGCCCTGCAGATCGGGCTCGTCATCCACGTCCGCAACACGGTCATCGACTCCGCGATCGCCGGGGCCCGCCAGGCGAGCCTGGCCGATCAGAGTCCCCGTGACGGCCAGCGGCTGACCGCCGACCTCATCCGGGTGTCAGTCGGCGAGCGCTATGCGCAGAAGGTCACCGTCTCGACCTTACGAGACGGTGCGGTCGAGATCGTCGAGGTCCGGGTGCGGACTCCGATGCCCGTGCTCGGCCTGTGGGGACCGGCCGAGGTCTGGGATCTGCGCGGCAGGTCCATCGCCGAGGATGTCGACGGTGGCTGAGCCCGACGTCGAGGGCAGCGGCGACGCCGGCTCCGGGGCCGACGCCGGTTCGGGGACCGACGCCGATTCGGGGATCGCGCTCGATTCGGGGACTGCGGTCGTCGAGTTCATCTTCGCCTCCGTCGTCCTGCTCATCCCTGTCATCTACCTCATGCTCACCCTCTCTCAGCTGCAGGCCGCCAGCTATGCGACCACCTCGGCGGCGATGTCGGCATCGCGCATCGCGGCTCGGGACGCGAACCCGTCCGAAGCCCGGGCCCAGGAGGTGGCAGCGATGCATTTCGCGGATTTCGGACTGCGCGATGCACCCACGTCCATCTCGTACTCGTGCGCCGGACCCTGTGGACAGGCGGGCTCTCTCGTCACTGCACGGGTGGAGACAAAAGTGGTGCTGCCGGGCTTCCCGCTGCTCTTCGGGTCCGTGCATGCACCGCACATCACGCTGCGGGCGAACCACACCGATGTCGTCGCCGTGGGAGGCCGGTGAGATGGACACCGACCACGTGCACGATTCGGATTCCGGTGCAGCAGATACCGGCGCATCAGATGGCAGGTCGGATGGCGGGTCGATCACACCGTTGGCCATCGGCTTCGTCGTCATCGCGCTGCTGCTCGCCTTCCTCATCGCCGCACTCACCGACCTGCACATGGCCAGGCGGGAGCTGCAGGGCATCGCCGATTCAGCGGCGCTAGCAGCATCGGACTCGTTCGAACCGGCACCCGGTGACGAACCCGGGCTCGTGTTCTCACCGCCCGCGGCCAAACGGGCAGCCGGACGCTATATCAGTGCCGTTGCCACCCCGACGGACATGCGCAATCTGAGGGTGAGCGCCGACGCTGATGGGGCGCACTCGGTGCGGATCCGAATCCAGGCCAGCTACTCCCCAACGCTGCTGTCACCGTTCGTGCCCGGGCTCATCGACCTCCACGCCACGGCCTACGCCCGGGGCGCCCTCCGCCTGGACTGACGGCCAGCCTCACGGCTGGGTGGGCCGGCCGACGGGTGGGTGGACCGGCCACTCAGGCACCCACTCAGACACCGTTACCTGTGGACTCCCGTCCCACTCGCGCGCTGTCCGGCTGTGGATGGCCGAGGTCCGTGCACAGGGCGCACTCGACCTCTTGCTCCGGCGAATCGGCCCGGTCAGGCTGTGTCCATGAGAACCCTGGGGCTCGCCCACCGCATCGAAACGAACGGAGCCGTGACAAGTCTGAGCATCGAAGCCGATTCGACCAGCCCCGCCCTCGAGGTTCTCTGTTCCGTCTTCGGTCAGGAGCTCCAGTATGAGGACCTTGAGGCAGGCAACAGTGTTCCCGACGGCGACCTCATGACCATCAGCTGGGGCCGCTGGCAGAGCCTCAACCCGATCACCGTCATCGGCGCGAACATGCTGCGCACAGTTGACGACACCGCCGTTCACCCCGGCAGGGCACAGCTGGCCGCAGTGACCGTCATTGCGGGACCCGACTCCGGCTTCAGACTCGACCTCGACCCGAGACGGGCCCGCCTGTCCCGGCTGCCGCACGACCAGTCACTGACCGTCATCGACCCGTGCATCTCCCGCACACCGCAGTTCCTGGAACTCAACGCCGCGAACGGACAGGGTGTGAGCATCCTCGGCGCCACCGTCCTCGCCCCGTCCGTGCCGCCGACACCTGAACCTGCCCCGCAGATCCGCTCCCCACCAACGTCACGGGCCGACGACATCCACATCGCCCCGACGACCGTCGACGATCCGCGACCGGCCAGACCACCGCAATGGTGGACCTTCCTCATCCCCATCGGCATCGGCGTGGTCTTGGCTCTCGCCACCGGCATGTGGTGGTTTCTCCTCTTCAGCGTCTCCGCCCCGCTCTCCGGATACGTCGCCTACCTGGTGGAGAAGAGACGCTTCACCCGCGATGTCGAACACTGCCGCCGTGGCCGGGCCGCCGCAGCGGCAGATGCCCGCGCCCGCCTGCACGAACTGATCACGGCTCACCGCCGGTCAGCGTTCACCGCACCGGGCCTGCGCCTGGGATTCGGTCCCGTCCTCAGCGGCCTCACCGTCGACGAACAGCTGCAGGAGGGAACTGATCACGTCGACGGACGCATCGTGCTCGACGCTGTGCCGATCTGCATCGACCCGCGGACCACGACCGTCACCGTCACCGGGGACCCCGCAGTCCTGGCCACCATGGCGTTCGCGTGGCTGTCCGATCGCCGGTACACATGGAGTCCCGGCCCCGAACTCTCCCAGCTGCCGGAACTGGCCGGCACACGGTTCTCCGCCGATCTCGCTCAGTCCTCTGCACTCCCCCTCGGCCGCGCCGGCCACGATGCCGACGAGACGATCACCGTGCGCCTCGACGACACCGCCGAGCAGGGAACCCTGACGATGTCCGGCCCGCGCCCCGCCTCGGCGATCTCCATCTCTGTGGGGACCCTCGCCCAGGCCCGAACCCTGACCTCGACCGCTCCCCGCGGTCCCGTCCCGCACCGGGCGCTCACCGCATCACTCATGCCCGCCGCCCGGTTCGTCACTCTGCACCGCAGTCGTCAGAAAGCTCAGAGTTCTCCGCCGTGGCCCAGCCACGGCCTCGGCGAACTCTGCGACGACACTCCCGAGGCCATCGCCACCCGCTGGCTCCACCCCACACCGAACCCCGTCATGATCGGCCGCGGGACCGACGGCGACATCGGCATCGACCTGTTCGCCGACGGTCCCCACGCGCTCGTCGCCGGCACCACGGGCAGCGGAAAATCACTCCTCCTCCAGACCTGGCTGCTGTCGATGGCCTTGGCACAGCCTCCTCGGCGCCTGCAGTTCGTGCTCATCGATTTCAAAGGCGGCGCCACCTTCGCCCCGCTGCAGGACCTGCCGCACACCGACAGCGTCCTCGACGATTTCGACTCCGGTCTCGCATTCCGCGCCCTCGTCTCCGTTCGGGCCGAGATCACCCGCAGGGAACGTCTGCTGGCCGAGCACGGCTGCGCCGATGTCGAGGAGCTCGCCGATCCGCCGCCGCGCCTCGTCGTCGTCATCGACGAATTCCACGCCCTCATGGCCACCCATCCTCGTGCCGCTGACCTGCTCGAACATCTCACCGCGCTCGGCCGGTCCCTCGGCGTGCACCTCATCCTCGCCACGCAGCGGCCCCTGGGCGTCGTCACCGGGCAGATGAAGGCGAACATCAACATCCGCGTGTGCCTGCGCGTGCGCGAAGAGACCGATTCCTTCGACGTCATCGGCACCGAAGCCGGTGCTCTGCTGCCTGCGGACAAGCCGGGTGCTGCCTGCCTCGACACAGGGATCGGCACAGCTCGGTTTCGGGTCGCCGTTCCCTTCGGCACCGATTCCCTCACCGAGGCGGCCCGCCGTCCCAGGGTCCGGCCATGGGTTCGCGGACCCCTTCCGTCCCTGGCGGGTGGGGCCAGGGGCGTCAGTGTCGCGAACATCATCTCCGCAGCCGGGGACAGCGCTGACCGGTCGGGGGCCAGTGCTGACCAGTCCGAGATGCGACACGTGGTTCACCCTCCCCTGCCGGGGCCCGACGATATGACATTCGGGCAGGGCTCGGAGGCGGTCGGGCAGGTTTCGGGTACCGCCGGGCAGGAATCGGCGGCCGCCACGGGCATCATTGATCTGCCCACCGAGCAGCGCCAGAAGAACTGGAGCTTCGACCCTGATGCGGACGGCTCGACGATCCTCACCGGAGGCGACCCCGCAATCGCGGATTCCGTGCTCGTGTCCATGGCTCGTTCCGCCGCGTCGACACACCGCATCATCGCCGTGGGCAGGATCGCCGGGCTGCTCGAATGGGCAGAGATCACCTGCGGCATGAACGACGGTTGGCGATTGCAAGCGGTGCTCGGCCATCTCGCAGCAGGGTCGGGAGCTCAAGCTCGCTCGGGCTTGAGCTCGGGCCTGAACTCGGTCTCGAACCGTCAGCCGCCGAGCCTGCTGGTCTGCGGGAACTGGGCCGAGCTCGTCGATTCGCTCGACCACTATTGGGCAGAACGCCTCGAACGGCTGCTCGGCCACGCGGGCGCCTCCGGCCTTCGCTTCCTGCTTGCCGGGTGCCGGAACATGACGTTTCGGAACTCTCTGTTCGCGACTCAGATCATCTTCCCACCGGAGACCGGTGAGGATGGGACGAACGTCGGACTCAGTCGGCAGAGGTTCGCAGGTACGTGGCCGGACTACCGCGCAGTCATCCGCGGACCGACAGTGCAGGCCTGCGGTGGGGAGGGCGCCGATGTCCAGCTCGTGCCGGGTGATGCATCATCGCATGACTCCTCCGGGGCCGTCCGTCCGACAGGCGAACACAACGGTTTCGCGCCTCGGTGGCGGGGTCTGGACCGCCAAGCGGGCACGCCCTGTGCTGTCGCCGATCCGGATCGCGTTCCCATCGGGGTCGATCCCTTCGGGGAACTCGTCACCTGGGATCCGCGGCGGGATGGGTCCGTGCTCACGGTTCGCGGTTCCCCGCAGAGTGGAAAGAGCGAGTTCGCCGCTCTCATGGCTCAACTGGGCAATGCTGCCGTCCACGATGACGCGCATTCGGAGTCCGAACCCGTCGACTGGGATCTGCTCGACGGCAACCGGCATGTGCTCACCGTGCCGACACGATTCGCTCCCGGCTACGGCTCACCACTGGCGAAGGCGCAGAGCCTCGGCCCCCTGCTCGTGCTCGGGTCACACACCCGGCAGGATCTCACCGGTCTCGGGTTGCTGCGGCAGGCACCGTTGGACGGGCTGCCCGGGACAGGATGGTTAGTCACCGAAGATGAGGCGCGTCCCGTCAGGGTCTTCACCACCGAAGGGAGTTGAGGCTGATTCAGCTCGCGTCGGCAGGAGGACCGGAAAGTGTCTCGTACCGGTAGAGCTCGGTGGCCGTGCCCGTCTCGAGCAGGCGGTCGGCGAGTGCCGAGATCACGGGCATGCCGCTCGTGACCTCGATAACGACATCGGCGTCGACCGACAGCCGTGCCAGCAGCAGTTCGGCATCGGCGAGCGCCGCGGCGAACTCCTCACCGGCGGCATCGGCAGCGTCGTCGCGGGTCTCGAACATCGACGCGAGGATGAGCTCGGTGGGCGGTTCCTCATCGATCTGTTCGACGGTTGCCTTCCCCTCCCCGGCCGCAGCCTCGCCGGCACCCGGTTCGCCCGCCGAGGGCAGGACTCCGGCGGTCTCATCGGCCTCACGCGCATAGGACACGGCGAAGGCGCTGAGCCCGCCCGCCTCGGCGGTCCCTGCAGCACCATTCAGCAGTGCGGCACCATGGGCTCCGGCCGCCTCGGAGAGGAATGTGTTGTTCACCTGTCCGATGGTCAGCGGACCGACCGCATCGTCACGATTGACCGCGGTGTACCAGCCCAGGAACGCCTTCGTCAGCTTCACCGAACCGGTCGCGACGATCTCGAGATCCTCGGCCCGGCCGCCTCCGGCCGGCGGCAGGGCACCGGCGGGGACCTTGATGACTCGGGTCGTTGTCAGCGGAGTGAACCCGAGCGCCTGAGCGAAACCTTCGCCTGCGCTGCCGGCCTGCACCCGGGCCCGCAGGTCGAGGCCTTCGAGGGCGGTGCCACGCGTTTCGGCGCACACGGTCTCGAAGAGCTCCCGCCCCTGACCGTGTCCCTGTTCCTCGGCAGCGACCTCGACGTGGACCCACGCCCGGTGGGGGTGAAGGGGGGATTCGGCGATCGCGGCGGCCCCGACGGGAACGTCGGGGACCACCTCGGCGATGACGGAGCGGATCAACGGCGAATCCGACGACGGACGGAACAGTGACCTGGCCATATGACCGGCCGGGGTGGTCGCATCCGCAAACACCTCATTCAGGCGCAGATCGTCACCGTCGCTCAGCTGTCGAATCGGCATGTGTTCGCTCCTTGGGGCGGTGGGGAACTTGATAATCTTGGCGTCATGACTGACTTAAGCGATCCTACCGCCGCCGCCCACGCCGCGGCCACGACCATCAACGCGAACGCAGGGATCGACTCCCACGACATCGCGCTCGTCCTCGGCTCCGGTTGGGGCGGGGCGGCCGACCTCCTCGGCGAAACCGTTGCCGAGATCTCCGCCGCCGAAGTCCCCGGATTCCACGCCCCCGCAGTCGAAGGCCACGGCGCCACCCTGCGCACCGTGCGCATCGAAGCCAGCGGCAAGCACGCGCTCGTGCTCGGCTCCCGCACCCACTACTACGAGGGCAAGGGCGTGCGCGCGGTCGCCCACGGCGTGCGCACCGCGGCCGCAGCGGGATGTTCCTCGCTCGTGCTCACCAACGGCTGCGGCGGACTCAACCGCAACTGGGCGGCCGGGACACCCGTGCTCATCTCCGACCACATCAACCTCACCGGCACCTCCCCCATCGAGGGCGCTAACTTCGTCGACCTCACCGACCTGTACTCCCCACGCATGCGCGCCATCGCCAAAGAGATCGACCCCACCCTCGACGAAGGCGTGTACGCACAGTTCCGCGGACCCCACTACGAAACCCCCGCCGAGGTGCGCATGGCCGGGATCCTCGGCGCCGACCTCGTGGGCATGTCGACGACGCTCGAGGCGATCGCGGCCCGTCAGGCAGGACTGGAGCTCATGGGCATCTCGCTGGTGACGAACCTTGCCGCCGGCATCCAGGAGACCCCGCTGTCCCACGCCGAGGTCATCGAGGCCGGAGTCGCCGCCGCTCCGCGCATCTCCCGCCTGCTCGCCGACATCGTCGCGAAGCTCTGAGCCGGCGGCACTCCCCGCACCCTCGCCCCACCTCATCTCATCCCTGACCGCGAATTCGCAAAGGACCTCATATGACCCGCGTAGCCGACCGCTTCACGAATGGATTCGACGCCGAGGTGGTCCGCGCCTGGATCGCCGACGACCCCGACGTGCAGACCGCGACCACCTTGGAGCACATCCTCGCCTCCGCTGAGGACGGGGACGTCGCCGCGATCGCCGACCTCGAGGACCGGTTCGCAGGCCCTCTCGTCTTCGGCACGGCCGGGCTGCGCGGTGAGATCGCAGCCGGTCCGAACCGGATGAACCGAGCCGTCGTCATCCGGGCGGCAGCCGGACTGGCTGCGTTCCTGGCAGAGACTGTCGGTGAGGGGTTCCGGGTCGTCATCGGCTGCGATGCCCGGTACAAGTCTGCGGAGTTCGCCGCCGATACAGCCGCCGTCATCACCGCCGCTGGTGGGGTCGCAATTCAGCTTCCCGAGCAGCTGCCCACCCCGTTGCTCGCTTATGCGCTGTTGAAGCGCGGGGCTGATGCAGGTGTCATGGTCACAGCCAGCCACAACCCACCAGCTGACAACGGATACAAGGTCTATCTGGGACAACGTCCTCTGCAGGCGATCGAGTCAGACCCGGTCGCTGCCCTTGCCGGTGCCGGGGCGCAGATCGTCAGCCCCGCCGACGGACTCATCGCTGAGAAGATCGCCGGAATCGAATCCGTGGCGTCTGTGCCGAGGGCCGAGTCCGGGTGGGAGCACCTCGACGAGTCGATCGTCGAACAGTACCTGTCGCGCATCGACGAACTGGGGGTGCGGGCGAGCGGGGACCTGTCGATCGTGCTCACCTCCCTGCACGGTGTCGGTGCCGGTGTCGCCGAGGCGGCCCTGACCCGCACCGGGTTCACGAACCTCCATCCGGTGCCCTCTCAACAGGCACCGGACCCAGACTTCCCTACCGTGTCCTTCCCTAACCCTGAGGAAGCCGGGGCACTCGATGAGTCCTATGAGTTGGCCCGTGAGGTCGGCGCCGAACTCATCATCGCCAACGACCCGGACGCCGACCGGTTCTCCGCCGCCATCCCGGACGACTCATCGGCGGCCGGGTACCGGCAGCTGTCCGGCGACGAAGTGGGGCTGTTGCTGGGTGAGGACCTTGCTGGCCGTTTCGAAGAGAACGGAGCGGTCGGCACGGTCTTCGCGAATTCGATCGTGTCTTCACGGGCTCTCGCGGCCGCGGTCAAGAGCCACGGTTTCGCCTCAGTGAACACGCTCACCGGATTCAAGTGGATCTCTCGTGCCAGTCTCTGGCTTGCCTTCGGCTACGAAGAGGCGCTCGGCTACTGCGTCGATCCATTGATCGTACGCGACAAAGACGGAATTTCCGCGGCGGTGACCTTCGCTTCACTCGCTTCGCGTCTCAAGGCAGAGGGCAGCAGCATCGAGGACGAACTCGACCGGATCCGCGCCCGCGACGGTTACTTCGCGACCGCTCCGCTGAGCTTCCGCCTCGACGATGTCTCACTCATCGGCGCTGCCATGGCGAAGCTGCGGGAGAACCCGCCGGCAACACTGGCCGGGTCCCCCGTCGCCGAGGTCCACGATCTGTCGTCCGGATATGAGGGCCTGCCACCGACTGATGGGATCCTGCTGCTCTCGGAGTCGAATTCGCGGGTCATCGTCCGGCCCTCGGGCACGGAACCGAAGCTCAAGTGCTATCTCGAGGTCGTTGCGGAACCATCCGAACTCGAGGCTGCGGCCGAGGCCGATCAGCGTGCGGCCGCGAGCGCGGGAGTGCGACTGCCAGCCACCTCGGCGAGTGCCTCTCTCAAACCCGCACTCAAGGAACGCCTGACCACGATCAGCACCGAACTCAAGGCCTTCTTCGGCCTCTGAACCCCCTTATTACTACGTGACGGCGCCCCAGCAACCCGGCGCGAGGTTGCTGGGGCGCCGTCGGGTAGTAATTCAGAGGGTGTCGAGGATGGCCTTGCTGCCGGAGAGGCCCAAACGGCTCGCGCCGGCGGCGATCATCTCTTCGGCCGCCTCAGCGGTGCGGATGCCGCCGGAGGCCTTGACTCCGAGGCGATCGCCCACGGTCTCGCGCATGAGCGACACAGCATGAGCGCTGGCGCCGCCGGCCGGGTGGAAACCGGTCGAGGTCTTGACGAACCCGGCACCGGCGGCCTCCGCGCGGCGGCAGGCCTCGACGATCTGCTCGTCGTTCAGCGCAGCCGACTCGATGATGACCTTGACCAGGGAGTCCCCGCTGGCCTCAACGACTCCGCGGATATCGGCCTCGAGGCCGTCGAAGTCACTGGCGACGGCCTGTCCGATGTTGATGACCATGTCGACCTCATCGGCACCGTCGGCCACGGCCTGGGCGGCCTCGGCGGCCTTGATCTCCGGCTTGACCTGACCGGAGGGGAACCCGACGACGGTCGCAACGACCAGATCGCCCGGGTCGGTGACGGGCAGCATGGACGGGGACACGCAGATCGCGAGCACCCCGAGTTCCTTCGCCTCGGCGACGAGAGCGTCGACATCGGCCGGGGTCGCTTCGGGCTTGAGCAGGGTGTGGTCGATGATTCCGGCGACTTCGGTGCGGCTGGTCATGGGTTCCTCCGAGGTGAGTGCTGCAGGGTCTGGGGCTGTGGTTCCAGGGTAGCGAGGCAGGCGGCCACGCAGAAGTTCTGGCGGTGTGGGATCGGGCTCAGCTGATCTTGTCGAACACGATCGAGTCCGGCACCGAGGCGGCGTCCCCGCCGATCTCGACCGCTGTCTCCAGCGATTCGATCGCCCGAGCGAAGCGTTCCGGAGTGGCCGTGTGCAGGGTCATCAGCGGCTGACCTGCAGTGACCGTGTCACCGGGCTTCGCGTGCAGTTCGATGCCCGCGACGTCCTGGACCGGGTCCTCCTTGCGGGCCCGTCCGGCGCCTAACCTCCACGAGGCGACTCCCACCGACAGTGCGTCGAGCTTCGTGAGCACCCCGGATTCGGGTGCGGTGACGTCTTCGGTGTGCTCGGCCACGGGCAGGGCCGCGTCCGGGTCACCGTGCTGGGCGCGGATCATCGCCTTCCACTTGTCCATGGCGCGACCGTCAGCGAGTGCGGCACGCACATCGACGTCGGTCTTGCCGGCCAGGCGCAGCATCTCCTCGGCCAAGGCCACGGTGAGCTCGACGACATCGGCCGGTCCCCCGCCGGCGAGGACTTCGACGGATTCGCGGACTTCGAGGGCATTGCCGACTGTCAGGCCCAGGGGCGTGGACATGTCGGTCAGCAGCGCCGAGGTGTTCACTCCGGCTGCCTTGCCGAGGTCGACCATCGTCTGGGCGAGTGTGCGGGCCTTGCTCAGGTCCTTCATGAACGCTCCGGAGCCGACCTTGACGTCGAGGACGAGTCCGGAGGTGCCTTCGGCGATCTTCTTCGACATGATCGACGAGGCGATGAGCGGAATGCAGTCAACGGTCGAAGTGGTGTCGCGCAGGGCGTAGAGCTTCTTGTCCGCCGGGGCCAGACCGGATCCGGCGGCGCAGATGACGGCACCGATGTCCTCGAGTTGGTCGACGATCGCCTCGTTGCTCAGCCCTGCCTGCCAGCCGGGGATCGATTCGAGCTTGTCCAGTGTCCCGCCGGTGTGGCCGAGCCCGCGACCGGAGAGCTGCGGCACGGCGACGTCGAAGACCGCGACGAGCGGGGCCAGGGGCAGAGTGATCTTGTCCCCGACTCCCCCGGTCGAATGCTTGTCCGAGGTCGGCCGCGACAGCGTGGAGAAGTCCATCCGCTCACCGGAGGCGATCATCGCCTGCGTCCAGTCAGCGATCTCGGACGGTTCCATATCGTTGATGAAGATCGCCATGGCCAGAGCCGCCATCTGCTCCTCGGCGACGACGCCGCGAGTGTAGGCGTCGATGACCCAGTCGATCTGCTCCTTGCTCAGAGCCCGGCCGTCGCGTTTGGCGGCGATGACGTCGACGGCGTCGAATGCCTCTACTGTCACAGTCTCAATCCTTCGTTGTCATCGTGTCAGTGATGTCGCCGGTGCGGCGACGGCTCGCCGTGGTGGGACATCGTCGGTACGTGGTGCGGTCGGTGCACAACCACCTCGGTGCCGGTGTCAGTGCTTTGCGTTGTGGTCGGTTCGGGGCGCGCTGAGGTGATCGGGCCCGAACGCCTCGGGCAGGACCACGGACAGCGGGGACCGTCCGCTGGGCATGTTGAGGATGAGCTCGTTGCCGCCGTGTTCGAACAGCAGCTGCCGGCAGCGTCCGCACGGCACGAGCGTGTTGCCGTCCCCGTCCACACAGTCGAAGGCGACGAGGCGACCGCCGCCGGACATGAGCAGATCGGACACGAGCGAGCATTCGGCGCACAGGGTGACACCGAACGATGCGTTCTCGATATTGCAGCCGCCGACGATGCGTCCGTCGTCGACGAGTGCCGCGGCTCCCACGGGGTACGACGAGTACGGCACGTAGGCCTTCGCCATCGCCCGCATCGCCTCGGCGCGCAGCAGCTCCCACGTGCCTTCGCTGAGGTCATCGGGGCTGACCGGGGTGGGTTCGTCGCTCCAGACGTGCTCGGAGGCGTCGATGTCGGGGACAGTCATGGGGATACCTCTTCCTTCAGGGTCTGACTGTTGGGGTGTCGAGGGGTGGGGCCGCGAACCATCGCGGGGATCGTTCGCGGCGCCCGTGTGATGGGATCATCCCATCGCCGAGGATGGACTCACTTCACGTAGGGCACACCTTCCGCGGCGGGCGGGCGGACCCGACCGACGAAGCCGGCGACGGCGAAGACGGTGACGATGTAGGGCAGCATGAGCAGCAGCTCGTTGGCCACCGGGGTGCCGATGGACTGCAGGGTGTTGCCGAGGCTCTTGGAGAAGCCGAACAGCAGGGCCGCGAACAGTGCGCCCTTCGGGTTCCATTTGCCCAAGATCATCGCGGCCAGGGCGATATAGCCCTGTCCGGCCGACATCTCCTTGCCGAAGGCCAGTCCGGAGCCGACGGTGAAGAAGGCACCGCCGAGGCCGGCGATGGCACCGGCGAGCAGCGTATTGCGCACGCGGGTGAAGTTGACCTTGATGCCGACGGTGTCCGCGGCCTTCGGGTGCTCACCGACGGCGCGCATCCGCAGACCCCACTTCGAGCGGAACACGAAGATCTGCAGGGCGATGACCACGACGTACATGATGTAGACGAGGATGTTCTGGTCGAACAGCACCCGCCCGAGGACCGGAATGTCCGACAGGCCCGGGATCGGCAGATTCGGCAGCTTCTGGCGTGCGTTCCACAGTGCCGGATCCTCGGTGAGCACCGTCGAGTACAGGAAGCTCGTGACACCGACGACGAGGACGTTGAGGACGACGCCGATGATGATCTGGTTGACCCAGTACTTCACCGCGAAGAAGGTGAGGATCACGGCGACCAGCGCTCCGGCGATGGGGGCTGCCAGCAGACCGGCATACGGGTTCTTCACCACGGAGGCGACGACCGCGGCGAGGAACGCACCGGCCAGCAGCTGGCCTTCGATGGCGATGTTGATGATGCCCGAGCGTTCGCCGACGAGTCCGCACATGGCACCGAAGATCAGCGGCACGGACAGAGCCAAAGCACCGGCGAGCAGCGTCGTCAGAGGGATGACACCACCGGAACCGCCGCCGGCCCAGGCGAGGAACGAGATGACGAAGAGGATGCCGAAGAGCATCGGGAACCAGGATCCGAGGCTGATCCGCTTGACGCTGAGGTAGATCGACACGGCGGCCATGAGAACGAGCAGGATGCCCAAGGTCAGTCCGGCTGCGGTCGAGGACACGACGAAGTCAGGGATGGCGAAGAAGTCTCCGCCGGTGGCGACGCGGAACGTCGTCTCCCCGTCACGGCCGATGAGGCCGAAGAAGATGAGGGACACGAGGGCGAGGATCGTGTAGACGATCGGGAACTTCCAGGCGATCGGCGCGACGGCCTTGGCCTGGGTCGACGGGGTGTTCTCCACGGTCTGAGCAGTCATCTCAGTCCTCCTTCCGCTTGAGCACCGGTGTGGGCAACCGGAAGATCGACCTCACCAGGGGCGGGGCCGCGATGAGCAGTACGATGACGGACTGGACGACGAGGACGATGTCGATCGGCGTTCCAGTCTGCGACTGCATGAGGTAGCCGCCGGCCTTGAAGGCACCGAAGAGCAGACCGGCGAGGAATGTGCCCAAGGGCTTCGACCGGCCCAGCAGGGCCACGGTGATGGCGTCGAAGCCGATCGAACCGCTGATGCCGCCGGTGAGCTTGAACTCGGTGCCGAGCACCTGGGCGGCGCCGCCGAGTCCGGCCAGGGCGCCGGCGACGATCATGACGAGGATCGTCACCTTCGACACGGAGATGCCGGCGGTGCGGGCCGCATGCGGGTTCGCGCCCACGGCCTTGAACTCGAAGCCGATGGTCGAGCGCTCGAGCAGCCACCACACGAAGATCGCGGCGAGGATCGCCAGGATGAATCCGAAGTGGAGACGGAACGGGGCGGGCAGGAGCAGGAACATCTGCGAGGAATCGTCGACGACGCGCGACTGCGGGTTCGCCGAGGTGGTGTGCGTGAACCAGTTCTGCTTGAGCAGGTATCCCAGCGCATAGCCGGCGATCGAGTTGAGCATGATCGTCACGATCACCTCGTTGGCGCCGGTGCGCGCCTTGAGCACACCGGCGATGCCGGCCCAGATCGCGCCGCCGATGATGCCGCCCAGCGCGGCGACGAGCATGTGCACAACCGGGGGCAGCGGCAGCGCATAGCCGAGGAAGCCGGCGATGGTCGCACCGAGGATGACCTGGCCCTGACCGCCGATGTTGAACAGTCCGCAGCGGAAGGCCAGAGCGATGCCCAGGCCGGTGAGGATGAGCGGGGTGCCTGAGACCATCGATTCGGTCAGCGGGCGGATGGCGCGTTCGGTCGTGCGCGCTTCCCAGTCGAACACGGCACCGCGGAACAGCGCCGAATAGGCTTCGCCGACGGTGGAGAAGAGGGTGGCGAAGAAGTCACCGGGGGCGGCGAAGAAGTTCTCCGCGGCCGCGACGACCTCGGCATTCGACACGGCGATGAGCACACCGCCGAGCAGCAGGGCGAGCACGATCGCCAGCAGCGAGACGAGCCAGGAACCCGACAGGATCTCCTGCAGCAGGTTCTGCTCCTTGCCGTCCTCGGCTTCGATGTCCGGTGGCGGCGCCGGAGAGGGAGCCGCCGGTGAGATATCAGTCGTCATTTGGTCTCCTCCGCCGAGGTGGTGGCTGAGTCGCCATCGGCAGCCGGTGCCGCTGTGGCGGGGGGCTGCGCGTCGTCGGTGTCGGCGCCCGAACCGGCGTCGTCGCTCGAACCGGCGTCGTCGCTCGAACCGGTGGCCTCGTCTGCGTTTGCTGTGGCGGCGAGTGCTTCGTCGGCGGGGACGCCGGCCATCATCAGGCCCAGCGCCTCGCGGGAGGTCTCGGGTCCGACGATGCCGACGATGCGTCCGGCATACATCACGGCGATGCGGTCGGCGAGGCCGTAGACCTCGTCGAGTTCGGTCGAGACGATGATGCAGGGGGTGCCGGAGTCGCGTTCGGCGATGACGCGCTTGTGCACGAATTCGATCGATCCGACATCGAGACCGCGGGTGGGCTGGCTGGCGATGAACAGGCGCAGCTCGCGGCCGAGCTCGCGGGAGAGCACCACCTTCTGCTGGTTGCCTCCAGAGAGGGTCGCGATCGGGTCGGAGACGCTGCCGAGGCGGATGTCGAATTCGTCGACCTTCTTCTTCGCCTCCTCGGTGATGACCTTCGACCGCATATTCAGACCCTTCGCATAGGGTTCACGGTCGTAGACGTCGAGGATCATGTTCTCGCGGATCGCGAATTCGGCGATGATGCCGTCGGTCGACCGATCCTCGGGAACGAAGCCGATACCGGCACCGAGGCGGTCCTTGACCGAGTTCCCGACAAGGTCCTTCCCGTCGAGGGTGATCGTGCCCAACCGGGGCTCGGTGAGCCCGATGATCGTCTCGGCCAGCTCCGTCTGGCCGTTGCCCTGGACACCGGCGACGGCGAGGATCTCACCGCGTCGGACGTCGAAGGACACGTCATCGACGACGACGTTCTCGGCCTTGTCGACGACGGTGAGCCCGCGGACCTGGAACGTCGCATCGCCGGGATCGGCGGCGTCCTTCGCCGTCGTCAGCGACACGGCACGTCCGACCATCTGGCTGGCCAGTTCGGCCTCGGTCGAGTCCGGCGAGGCCTCACCGACGATCTTGCCGCGGCGGATCACGGTGATCGCATCGGCGATCGCGCGGACCTCGCGGAGTTTGTGGGTGATGAAGACGATCGAGGTGCCCTGCTCCTTGAGCTGGCGCATGATCGAGATCAGCTCGTCGGTCTCCTGCGGGGTGAGCACGGCCGTGGGCTCGTCGAGGATGAGGATCTCGGCGTCGCGGGACAGGGCCTTGATGATCTCCACGCGCTGCTGCGCACCGACCGGAAGATCCTCGATGAGGGCGTCGGGGTCGATGTTGAAGTTGAAGCGGTCGGAGATCTCCTTGACCCGCTTGCGCGCCTCCGTGAGGTCGAGGAGCCCGAGGCTCTTCGTCGGCTCGTAGCCGAGCGCCACGGATTCGGCGACGGTGAACACAGGCACGAGCATGAAATGCTGGTGGACCATGCCGATTCCGGCAGCCACGGCATCGCCGGGGCCGGAGAACTTCACCGGCTTGTCGTCGATGAGGATCTCTCCCCCGTCGGCGTCGTAGAGTCCGTAGAGGACGTTCATCATGGTGGATTTGCCCGCGCCGTTCTCACCCAGCAGGGCGTGGATCTCGCCCGGCTGAATGGTGAGATCGATGTGGTCATTGGCCACAAACGATCCGAACACCTTGGTCATCCCGCGAAGCTCGAGTTTCACTGCTTCCGGTTCTCCTCACAAACTTGAAAACTGCAGGGCCGAAAGGACTCGGCCCTGCAGTTTAACCGACGAGCTTACTTCGGTGTGCTCTCCGACTCGACGACGAGGCTGCCGTCGACGATCTGCTTCTTCAGATCCTCGACCTTCTTCTTCACGTCTTCGGGAACCTTGTCCTCGAAGTCGTGGTACGGGGCGAGGCCCACACCCTCGTTCTCGAGTGTGCCGACGTAGGGCTCGTTCGAGAACTTGTCCTCGGTGCCTTCCTTGATCGTGTCCTCGACGGCCTGCGAGATCTGCTTGACCACCGAGGTGAGCATGATGTCGCCGTATTCGGTCGACTCGTAGCCATCGGAGTCGACCCACACGAGGCTGACGTCGCCGGCTTCCTTCGCCGCTGCTGCGGCACCGAGGCCGACGGGTCCGGCGACGGGCATGACGACGTCGGCACCCTGGGAGATGAGCTGCTTGGTCAGCTCCTGACCCTGGCCCTGGTTCTCGAAGTCGCCGGAGAACGATCCGTCCTGCTTCTCCTTGTTCCAGCCGAGCAGCTTGACGTCCTTCTTGTTGTCCTCGTTGAACTTATCCACTCCGTCGGAGAAGCCGTCCATGAAGATCGTCACCGACGGAATCTGGATTCCGCCGAAGGTGCCGACCTTGCCGGACTTCGAGGTGGCGGCGGCAACATAGCCGGCCAGGTACGCGGCCTCGGCGGTGTTGAAGACGACGGCCTTCGCATTGTCGATCGTCACCGGCTTGCCGTCAGCGTCGGAGAACGTGGAGTCGATGAGCGCGAAGTTGAGGTCGGGATTCGCTTCGGCGGCTTCCTGGATCGTGTCTTCAAGGAGGAATCCGACGCCGAAGGTGAGGTTGCAGCCGGCCTGGACCATATTGTCGACGTTCGGCTTGAAGTCCGCGTCGCCCTGGGATTCCGCGTCCTTCTCCTCGATGCCGAGGTTCTTCACCGCGTTCTCCAGACCCTCCTTGCCGGACTGGTTGAACGACTGATCGTCCCAACCGCCGGAGTCCGAGACCATGCAGGCGAGGTATTCCGAGCTGGAGTCTCCACCTGAACCACAGGCGGAGAGGACCAGGGCGGACGCGGCGATCATCGACACCGCAGAGGCGAGCTTCTTCACGTTGACTCTTTTCTTGTTTCAGACAGCGAACACGGTCGAGGCCCCTATCTGCCCCTGCCGAAGATGTGAAACCACTGGACGAACTGTCATATTTTGGTGAGTTTCGGTCAGTCTAATGCACCGAGGTCAATTCGAAAGGTCTGCTATCACGTCAATTCGGGACACCGATATGAAAACGCAATAATCCGTCACGCACCGCGCCTATAGGTCCGGAATGCGAACACAGAAGGGGCTGTGTTTGAGACGCGAGGGTACGGCGAACACCCCGTCAGTCGGGGCCGCGCGGTGAACTAGGCTAGAGGGCGTTATGGCACATCTCCTCGGGGCCGAAGCCCTGCACCTCGAATACCCCACCCGCGTCGTCTTCGACTCCGTCACCCTCGGGGTGGAGACCGGCGACATGATCGGCATCGTCGGCCGCAACGGCGACGGCAAGTCGAGCCTGCTCGGCATGCTCGCCGGCACCATCGAACCCGATTCCGGTCGCGTGACCTACCGCGGGGGTCTGCGCCTGGGCATGCTCGGACAGCGTGATGACCTCAATGATGAGGCGACCGTCGGCTACTCCGTCGTCGGGGATGCGGCCGATCACGAATGGGCCGCCGATCCGCAGGCCCGGGACATCATCTCCGGCCTCATCTCCGATCTCGACTGGGATGCCCAGGTGTCCTCACTCTCCGGCGGGCAGCGGCGCCGGGTGGCACTGGCGGCCCTGCTCATCGGCGACTGGGACATGCTCATCCTCGACGAGCCGACGAACCACCTCGACGTCGACGGCATCGCCTGGCTGGCCGGACATGTGCGCAGCAGATGGCCGAAGAATGCCGGAGCCCTGCTGCTGGTCACCCACGACCGGTGGTTCCTCGACGAGGTGTGCACGAAGACCTGGGAGGTCCACGACCGGATCGTCGAACCCTTCGAAGGCGGGTATGCCGCCTATGTCCTGCAGCGGGTCGAACGCGACCGGATCGCGGCCGCCACCGAGGCGAAGCGTCAGAACCTCATGCGCAAAGAGCTCGCGTGGCTGCGTCGCGGCGCTCCCGCCCGGACCTCGAAGCCGAAGTTCCGCATCGAGGCGGCCAATCAGCTCATCGCCGATGTGCCCGAGGTGCGCAATCCCATCGAGTTGAAGAAGATGGCCACCGCCCGCCTCGGCAAGGACGTCGTGGACCTCCTCGATGTGTCCAAACACTATGGGGACACGACGATTCTCGACGACATCACCTGGCGCATCGGCCCCGGTGAGCGCACCGGCATCCTCGGACCCAACGGTGCCGGCAAGTCGACCCTGCTGGGCCTGATCGCAGGCACTATCGAACCCGATGCCGGTCGGGTCAAGCGCGGCAAGACGGTGCAGATCGGCGTGCTCGACCAGCAGTTCAGGGATCTCGCCCGGATCGCCGAGTCCCGGGTGCGCGAGGTCCTCGCCGAGTCGAAGACGACCTTCACCATCGAGGGCAAGGACTTCACCCCGGCCCAGCTGCTCGAGCGGCTCGGCTTCGCCAAGGAGCACCTCTCCGCCCGGGTCAAAGAGCTCTCCGGCGGGCAGAAGCGCCGCCTCCAGCTGCTGACGCTGCTCATGGACGAACCGAATGTCATCATCCTCGACGAGCCGACGAACGATGTGGATTCGGACATGCTCGCCGCGATGGAGGACCTCCTCGATTCCTGGCCGGGCACCCTCATCGTCGTCTCCCACGACCGCTACCTGCTCGAACGAGTCACCGACCAGCAGTACGCGATCCTGAATCAAGGACTGCGGCATGTTCCCGGCGGCGTCGAAGAGTACCTGCAGCTGCGGGCCGAGCAGGCCCGCACCGGAGGTTCGGTCGCGAACGGTTCGGGATCGACCTCCGGGCGAAACGGGACCGACACGGGAGCCGGCGGCTCCGGCACCGGTGGGGCCCCCTCGGCGAACGAGGGCTCAGCAGCGAAGCTCACCGGCGCGGAAGCACGCGCGGCGAAGAAGGAGCTGTCCGCGATCGAGCGGCGGATGGACAAACTGGGCGCCCAGGTCGCGAAGAAGCACGAGGAGATGGCCGCCCACGACCAGACCGACTTCGAGGGACTGGCCAAGCTCACGGCCGCGATCCGCGAGTCCCAGGACGAACTCGACGAACTCGAGATGCGCTGGCTCGAGGCGTCCGAGGCGCTCGAGGCTTGAGTGGTCGTGACGACGACCGACGACGAGGTCGGATGACGTCGAGGAGACAACGATGATCGACGAGAAGAAGATGCGTGACCTGCTCGAAGCCGAACGGGCCGATGCGCGGGCACTCATCGCCTCGCTGACGCAGGGCATCAATGAGGTCTCGGCCGCCCGCGACGGCGACAACAGCGATGACGAACACGACCCGGAAGGGGCGACGCTGGCCTTCGAACGGTCACAGGCGGCGACCCTGCTCGAGCAGACGAAGACTCGCCTCGACGAGATCGCCGAGGCGCTGGCCCGCCTCGATTCCGGCAGTTTCGGAACCTGCATCGATTGCGGCGGTCCCATCGCCGAGGCGCGACTGGAGATCCGTCCCTACGCCGCGAAATGCGTGGACTGCGCCTCCCGCGGATAGGCGTCCACTCCCCGATCGCACGCGCGAGTGCACCGTCGCACACAGCCGGGCGGCCGCCTCGGCGAAGGTGTGATCTTTCCCCTTATCCGGCTCGGTGGGGTAGTGTATCGGCGTGTCAACACGGGACTTTCGCATCGACCGCGCCAAAGGGATCCTCATCTTCTTGGTGGTCTTGGGCCACCTTCTCGCACGGACCTCCCCTTGGGACTCGCCGATCCTGGGCGCACCGATGTACTTCATCTACATGTTCCACATGCCGGCGTTCGTCTTCCTCGCCGGCATCACGGCGAAGTCGAACAGACTGGCCGAACGGGTTCTCACCTACTTCGTTCTGCTGGCAACCGTTCTGCCGCTGATGTGGGTGTGGATGTGGGCCTTCGGACTCAATCCCGACTACGACTTCCTCAGACCGTTCTGGTACACATGGTTCCTGCTGTCGATGGCGTGGTGGATGATCACTGTCCCCTTCATCGAACGCTTCCCCCGCACGATGCTCGTCGCCTCACTCGTCCTCGGACTCTTCGGCGGAATCCTGCCGATCCTCGACACCGAACTCTCCGCAGCCCGGACAATGGCGTTCTGGCCCTTCTTCGTCCTCGGCAAGCTCTACGGCAAGCAGATCATCGACTGGGCCGGCAGCCTTGCGATCTGGCAGAAGCTCTGCCTCAGCGCCGCCGCGCTCGGAACCGTCGGATACTTCTATCTCGACCAGGTCGATTACAACTGGCTCTACGGCAGCCTCAACTTCGCCCACTTCGACGTCAGCGTCCCCGAAGGCGTGGGACTGCGCCTCATCGTGGACATCGGAGCGGTGCTGTTGACGCTGGCGCTGCTGTCGTGGCTGAGCAATACGAAGGACACGCTCGCCACGATTGGCAAGAACAGCCTGGCCATCTACATCCTCCACGGTTTCGTCGTCCGCGCCCTCCAACCGGTCCTCGACGACAGCCGCAATGTCCTCCACGACGCCTTCGTCCTCCTCATCTGCGTGGCCCTGGCCATCGCCTGGACCGGGCTGCTGGCGTGGTCGCCGTTCGAAAGGGCCCTGCGGTGGTGGTCCTCGACCATCACTCGGTTGCTGCTCATGCCGTTCCCGTTCCTGCGACCGAAGTCGGAGCGCAACGGCCGCGGTGGCCGTGGCAGCCGTGGTGATGCGGTGGGTGCGCGCGGCGCGAGTGCCGGTTCCGGCGGCGCGGCAGGAGGTGCGAGTTACGGCACTGATGCGGGTGCCGACTACGACGCGGGTTACGGCTACGCGGACGCGGCAAGTGCCGGTTACCGCGATTTTCCCGGCGATGCCTACAGTGAGGGCGACGGGCCGGATCGCCGCGGCCTCGGGCTCACTCCCCCGCCGGGCACCGGCTACCAGAACACCGTCGCATACGAACAGTCCCCCGCCCAGCATCCGTTCCCCGCCCAGCACCCGTTCCCCGGAAGCGGCGACAGCGCCGGGCAGACGGTCGGTCACCCCGGTGATCAGCAGTGGGGCACGTCTCCGGCCGGCGCCGAGCAGTATCCGCTGCCCGGCTCTCACCAGGTGCCGCAGAACAACGCGACGTACGAATCCACGCAGGAAGTTCCTGCCGACGCCGCCCAGCGGCCCGCACCCTACCGCCGTCTGCCGGTCTACCTCGGGGCATACTCGGACGACGAGAACTGACCGAACCGGTCACCTAACTCCTGCTGCCGCGGCCACTGGGCTGCCGCCTCGGCGATGAGCGGTCGCGCCTCGCCGGCAGTGTGCCACGTCCACCCCGGTCCCGCCTCGGCGATGAGGATTCCTCGTTGACGTTTCGCGTCGCCTCACGACGGATTATGTCAATGTGACGCACATCGTGACCGCGGCCGGTGGTGTGATACCAGAGTCCGGGCCCTCGCCCTGACACGGACGATCCACCACCATCGATTCGGAGTTCCCATGACCGCGACCAACGCCCTGACCCAACGCCTCGACGCCGGCCCTGTGATCTGCGCCGAAGGTTTCCTCTTCGAGCTCGAGAAGCGCGGATACCTCTCCGCCGGCGAGTTCGTCCCCGAGGTGGCCCTCGAATTCCCCGACGCTCTGCGCTCTCTTCACGTCGACTTCCAGCGTGCCGGCTCGGACATCGTCGAGGCGTTCACGTACAACGGGCACCGCGAGAAGATGCGCGTCATCGGCAAGGAGGATCTGCTCGAGCCGCTCAACCGCTCGGCACTGCAAATCGCGCGCTCCGTCGCCGACGCCAAGCCCGGCAACTTCATGGCCGGCAACATCTCGAACTCCAACATCTGGGATCCCGCGGACGAGGCCAAGCAGAATGAGGTCCGTGCGATGTTCGCCGAAATGGTCGCCTGGGCCGTCGAGGAAGGTGCCGACCTCATCATCGGCGAGACCTTCTACTTCGCCGGTGAGGCCATCGCCGCCGCCGAGATCGCGAAGGCCAGCGGACTGCCCGTCGTGCTCACGCTCGCACCGATGGCGTTCCAGGAGATGGCCGACGGGGTCAGCATCGTCGAAACCGCTCAGCGTCTCGAACAGCTCGGCGTCGACGTCGTCGGCCTCAACTGCTTCCGCGGACCGGCGACGATGCTGCCGTGGCTCAAGGAGATCCGTTCGGCTGTGTCCTGTCACGTCGGCGCCCTGCCGATCCCCTACCGCACAACGAACGAAGAACCGACGTTCTTCAACCTCTCGGACCCCCGCGCCGAGGTGGCCTCCCCGCACGGACGCACGTTCCCCACCGCACTCGATCCGCTGCAGACCAACCGCTACGAGATCGGTGCGTTCGCCAAGGAGGCGTACGACCTCGGCGTCAACTACATCGGCGTGTGCTGCGGCGCGACCCCGATGCACATCCGTGAGGTCGCCGAGGCTGTCGGCCTGACCACCGACGCCAGTCGCTTCTCCGAGAACATGGCCAACCACTTCATGTACGGCAGCAACGAACGTCTTGCGGACAACGTCGTCGCCCTCGGCGACACCGCCTGAGCAGTCGGGGGTTCGACCTCGGCGACACCGCTTGAAGGGTCGAAGCATCCCTCACCGTTGGCGTCGCTTCGCACCGGCAGCGTCACCGCATACAGTCAGCGCCATAACCTCTCGGTGCAATGGGAGGTTATGGCGCTGACTGTATGTGCTGCGACTGCTATCTGTTTGCGGTCACGCCGATCAAGCTGCGATTACTTGGTCGCGGTCACGCCGATCGAGTCGAGGGCGGCCTCGAGGCGGGAGATGGTGCCGTCGATGTCGCCGAGCTTGTCGAGTCCGAACAGGCCGATGCGGAAGGTCGAGAAGTCCTCGGGCTCATCACACTGCAGCGGCACACCTGCGGCGATCTGGACTCCGGCTTCCTTGAAGCTGGCACCGGTGGCGAGCTTCGGGTTGTCGGTGTGGACGACGACCACGCTCGGCGAGGCGAACTCCTCGGACGCCACCGAAGGCAGTCCGCGCTCGGCGAAGACCGCACGCACGCGTTCCCCGAGTTCGTTCTGCGCCGCGGCGAGCTTGTCGAAGCCGCGCTCTTCGCTTTCGATCATGAGTTTCGCATTGTGCGCGAGAGCATCCGTGGGCATCGTCGCATGGTACGGCGCACGGCCCTCTTCGTATTCGTCGGCGATGAACAGCCACTTCTTCAGGTCCATCGCGAAGCTCGTCGACGTCGTGGCTTCGACCGCTGCCCGGCCGGCCTTGCTGAGCATGACGTAGCCGGCTGCCGGCGAACCGCTCCACCCCTTCTGCGGAGCGGAGATGAGCACATCGACACCGAGGTCGGTCATCGACGCCCACACCGCGCCGGAGGCGATGCAGTCGAGGACGAAGATTCCGCCGACCGAGCGCACGGCCTCGGCGACCTGGCGGACGTAGTCATCGGGCAGAAGCATCCCCGAGGCTGTCTCGACGTGGGGAGCGAACACGACATCGGGCTTCTGCGCCTCGATGGCGGCGACCACCTCGGCGACGGGTGCCGGCGACCAGGCGGACTGGTGCGCGTCACTGTCCGGGGACGCCTTGAGCACGGTCGTCTCCGCGGCGATCGCGCCGGCGTCGAGGATCTGCGACCAGCGGAAGGAGAACAGACCGTTGCGCACGATCAGCGCCTTCTTGCCGGTGGCCACCTGACGAGCCACCGATTCCATTGCGTAACTGCCGCCACCTGGGACGATGGCAACAGAGTCGGCGTCGTAGGCCGAGCGCAGGATCCGGTTGATGTCCTGCATCACGGACACGAACCGCTTCGACATGTGGTTGAGCGATCGGTCGGTGAAGACCACCGAGTATTCGAGCAGGCCGTCTGGGTCAACATCTTCGTGTGGCAAAGTCATGGCTCTAACATATCGACAGTCCGCCATTCGGGCCACCGCCCTCATTCAGTGAGACTCACCAGACCGTCACCGAGGCGGTCCGACGTCCGAATCGCCCCTCACGGAGCCGGTGCGACGTTGGGTTCAGTCCTCGCCGAGGCGGTCCGAGGTTCAGATCTCGACTTCGCTGCGATCCCCTGACCATAGGGTATGGAAGATACCCGGACGGTCGGTGCGCGCGTATGTGTGCGAACCGAAACGGTCCCGCTGGGCCTGGATGAGTGCCGCGCTTCCCGCCTCGGTGCGCAGGCCGTCGTAGTACGACAGAGTCGAGGCGAGTCCGGGCACGGCGATGCCATGGCCGATCGCTCGGACGACGGTGGCGCGCAGGGATTCCTGGCAGCGCTCGGCGACGTCGCGGACGTAGTCAGCCGCGAGCAGATTCTTCGGTCGAGTCTCGGCGTTGAAGGCTTCGACGATGCGGTCGAGGAGGCGTGCGCGGATGATGCAGCCAGCCCGCCAGATTCCGGCGAGCGCACCGAGGTCGATGTCCCAGCCGTGCTCGCGGGCTCCGGCCGCGATCTCGTGGAATCCCTGGACGTAGGCCATCACCTTGCCCAGCAGCAGGGCGTTGCCGATCTCGGCGATGCGGGCCGCGCGCTCGTCAGAAGAGGTCGTTGCCGCAGCGCCGGGACGGGGGCCTGCCAGGCGGAGGCCCTCGGCGCGCAGATCAACCGCGGATGACAGCGACCGGGAGAAGACCGCCTCGGCGATGGTGGGCACCGGAACACCGAGAGCCAGCCCGGTCTGCGCCGTCCACGCACCGGTGCCTTTGGCCTTCGCGGCGTCGGCGACGATGTCGATGAACGGCGCACCCGTCTCAGCGTCAGTATGGGCGAGGACATCGGCGGTGATCTCGATGAGGTAGGACTCGAGTTCACCGGTGTTCCACTCGGCGAAGACTTCAGCGATCTCGGCCGGGGCCATCCCGAGCCCGTCGCGCAGGAGGGTGAAGGCTTCGCTGATGAGCTGCATATCGGCGTATTCGATGCCGTTGTGGACCATCTTCACGAAATGTCCCGCCCCGTCGGAGCCGATGTGATCGACGCAGGGCACCTCCTTCGCCTTGGCCGCGATCGGTTCGAGCAGGGGACGCAGGCGCTGCCATGCCGCGTCCGACCCTCCGACCATGAGCGAGGGTCCGAGCAGAGCGCCGACCTCTCCCCCGGAGATGCCGACCCCGGCGAACTCGATGCCGGTGCCCTCGAGGCGCTGCCCCCGGGCGATCGTGTCCTGGAAGTGGGAGTTGCCGCCGTCGACGATGATGTCTTCGGGGGCGAACGCCTCGGCGAGGTCGCTGATCGCCGAATCCGTGGCCGTTCCCGCATTGACCATGAGGATGGCCACCCGCGGTTCGGCGAGCTTCCCGGCCAGGTCAGCCGGGTCGGAGGCGACGAGGAAGTCCGCCTCGGGGAAGTCTGCGGCCAGTTTCTGGGCGCGCTCGACGTCACGGTCATAGACCGCCACCCGGTGACCCGACTGACGGGCGAGGTTGCGGGCGAGGTTCGACCCCATCACACCGGTTCCGATCACGGCGACATCGGCCTTCATGAGCATTCCTCTTCCCTGGGTCGTCAGCGTCATCAGCAGTGCAGGCAGCGTAGTTGGCAACGCTGTCGGCGGTGCTGTCAGCAGTGTTGACAGCCTCTGACCACCAGCACTACGGTGCAATAAATCTGTTTTAATAACTGATTATAGATATCTCCTCATATTTTATCGAGAGGTTTCCGGTTATGGGTCACCACCCTTTCCTTCCACCGCTCGTCATCATGGGTGTCTCGGGAACCGGCAAAACCGTTCTCGGCGCACAGGTGGCGCAGGCCCTCGACCGTCGATTCGTCGACGCCGACGACCTTCATTCCGCTGCAAACAAGGCGAAGATGGCCTCCGGTGTGCCGCTGACGGATGAGGACCGGGCGCCCTGGCTCGACAGCGTCGCCGTCGAGGCGGCTCGCACCCCGGCGCCGGTCATCGCCTGCTCCGCGCTCAAACGCACCTACCGGGATCTGCTGCGCGCCTCGGCCCCCGAACTCGTGTTCATCCACCTCGACGGTCCGCGCGAAGTCATCGCCGACCACCTCGCCCGCCGAGATCATGAGTTCATGTCCCCGGACCTGCTCGACTCCCAGCTGGCCACCCTCGAACCGCTCGCCGCCGAGGAGGCCCACGCCACCGTCGACGTCGACCGATCGATCCCCGAGGTTCTCGACGCGATCCTCGACCGTGTCGAACGGCTGACACCATGATCATCTCGGTGATCGTCCCGGTGATCGCCCTGTCCGCTGTCCACCTATCCGCCTGACCTCAAGGAAGAGGAACTATGACTGATCTCGATCTGGCCTGGACCCTGTCCACGCCCGCACTGTTGGGAATCGCGGCAGCGGCCATCGCCCTGCTGCTCCTGCTCATCATCAAGGCGCGAGTCCACGCATTCATCGCCCTCGTCATCGTCAGCGTGCTCACGGCCCTGGCCGCGGGAATCATGCCCGGCGACCTCATCGACGTCCTCTACGACGGCTTCGGATCCACCCTGGCCAGCGTCGCCCTGCTCGTGGGACTGGGCGCGATGCTCGGGCGGATGCTCGAACTCTCCGGCGGCGCCGAGGTGCTCACCGACGCCCTCATCCGCCTCTTCGGTGAGAAACGCGCACCGCTGGCTCTCGGTGTGACTTCGCTGCTGTTCGGCTTCCCGATCTTCTTCGACGCCGGCCTCGTCGTCATGCTGCCGATCATCTTCACGATCGCGCGCCGCCTCGGCGGTTCTCTGCTGCTCTACGCAATGCCTGCGGCCATGGCGTTCTCCGCGATGCACATCTTCGTTCCCCCGCATCCCGGACCGGTGGCCGCCTCCGGGCTGCTCGGGGCGAACGTGGGCCTCGTCCTCATCTGCGGCATCATCATCGCGATCCCTGCCTGGTACCTCACCGGGTACCTGTTCGGGCTCATCATCGGCAAGCGCATCGACGTCGCCGTGCCCGACGTCCTCTCTGCCGGCAAGGACAGCTCGTTCGCCGAGTTCGCTTCCCGCCCGAAGCTCGGCCACGTCATCTTCCTCCTCGTTCTGCCTCTGGTGCTCATCTTCCTCACCACCGGGCTCAACTTCGCCGGAGAGGCCGGCTGGGTCGACGCCGAGTCCACCCTCATCGCCTCCCTGCGGCTGCTCGGCGAAACCCCGATCGCCCTGCTCATCACCGTCGTCATCGCCATGTGGCTGCTCGGCTGGAAGCATAAGAAGAGTCAGTCACTCGTCGAGACCGTCGTCGATTCGGCGCTCGGACCGGTCTGCTCGATCATCCTCATCACCGGTGCCGGCGGAATGTTCGGCGGGGTGCTGCGCGCCAGCGGCATCGGCGATTCGCTCGCTGATTCGCTCGCTGCCCTCGGCCTGCCCGTCATCGTCGCCGGCTTCGTCATCGCCGCGATCGTACGCATCGCCCAGGGTTCGGCCACCGTGGCGCTGACCACCGCCGCGGCTCTCGTGCAGCCCGTCGTCGTCGGCAACCCGGACTTCTCGAGCCTGCAGGTCGTGGCGATCGTGCTCTCGCTGGCAGCCGGTTCGGTCTTCGCCAGCCACGTCAACGACTCCGGATTCTGGCTCGTCTCCCGGTTCTTCGGCATGGACACGAAGACGACGCTGAAGACCTGGACCGTCGCCGAGACGCTGCTGGGCACAGTCGGCTTCCTGCTCAGCCTCGCCCTCTACGGAGTCGTCAGCCTGTTCTGAGGTCGGCGCTCAGCCGCCGGGCGCTCAGCCGCCTCAGTGGCGGGGCTCGTCGGCCCAGACGCTGCCCATCTCCGCATCGGCCTTCGCCACGATCTTCGCCATCGCCTCCCTGGCGCGGTCGGCGTCCTGCCCGCCGATCGCATCGGCGACGTCGAAGTGCCACTGCAGGGCGTCCGGGTGCGGGAACTTCGGCATCAGCCCCGCCTCGGTGCGTCCGGCGAGGATCTCTCCGATGACGGTGTCGAAGGCGGCGAAGAGCTCATTGCCGCCGGCGCCGAGCACCGCCCGATGGAACGCGACATCGGCTTCGAGGAACGACTCCACGTCCCCTTGGCGACCGCTCGCCCGCATCCGAGCGGCCAGGCCCATGATCTCCTCGGCGACGTCAGCCGGCGCGTGCTGCGCGGCCAGACCGGCAGCTTCGGGTTCGATGGCCACCCGCAGCTCCGTGAGCGACCGCAGCTGCCGCGCCGGAGCCTCGGTCATCCTCCACCGGATGACCAGCGGGTCGAGCAGCATCCATTCGCTCATCGCGAGCACGACGAGGCCGACCCGACGGATCGGCTGCAGCAGCCCCAGGGACTCGAGCACCCGCACGACTTCCCTCACCACCGACAGCGACACGTCGTAGCGTGCACGCAGATCCTCGGCCTTGATGATCGTCCCCGCGGCGAGGCGCCCGGCGACGATGTCCTGCCCGACCTGATCGCGCAGCCGTTCGTGGAGGTTTCCGCGATGGCCGGAGTCCCCGCGGTTGCCCGGGCTGTCGCGAGGGCCCGCACCGTCCGCCCGGCCGGGCGCCGCCTCGGCGGGTTCTCTGTCGTCGGCGGCCATCACGCCACGTCCACGACGTGGGCTCCCGGGGCGGGTCCGGTGGTGCGCAGGGCTTCGTTGACGCCTCGCGTGGCCTGCAGGAGCACGGCCAGGTCGAGGGCGTGGTGGGCGTCGCGGGCGAGGAATCCGATCGTCGGTCCCGACCCGCTGAGCAGGGGCAGCAGCGCCCCGGCAGCGACCCCGGCCTCCATCACCTCGGCGATCTCGGGCAGGAACGACACAGCCGCCTCGGTGAGGTCGTTGGCCGCGAATTCGGCGAGGGTCCCCGGTTCCCCGGCGGCGAGCGCCGTGAGCACCTGGTCAGGGACCTGCGCCGAGGCGGGTGCGGAGTTGAGTTCGTCGAAGCGGGCGTAGACGTCCGGGGTCGGCAGCTTCTGCGCCGAGGTGGCCATGACCCAGTGGAACGTGCCGCGGGTGAGCACGGGGCTCAGCAGCTCCCCGCGACCGTGGCCGATGGCCGTGCCCCCGCGCAGGAGGAAGGCGACATCGGCGCCGACGGCGACCGCGCAGTCGTGGAGGGTCGCCTCGTCGACTCCCCCGATGAGGTGGGCGGCGCCGACGAGCGCTGCGGCCGCGTCGGCCGATCCCCCGCCCATTCCGCCGGCCACGGGCACCTGTTTGTCGATGACGATGTCGAGGTCGCGCAGCACGTCGACGTCACGGTCGCCCTCGAGCGCGTCGATGAGGAGGTCGATGGCGCGGCGGGCGAAGTTCGCATCATCGACCGGAACCGCCGCATCCGCGTAGCGGCCTTGGATGAGGATCGACCGGGTTCCGCCCGGGATGAGGGTGAGCGTCTCGCCGAGGTTGAGCGCCTGGAATACTGTCGCGAGCTCGTGATACCCGTCGTCGTTCGCCGCCCCCACGCCGAGGTGAATGTTGATCTTCCCCGGTGCCTGGACTTTCACCGGGGCCGGGTTGACCGTGCGTGAGTGCAGCGAGGTGGTCATTGTGACGGTTCCTCGACGGCGGCGAGGCGTTCGAAGTCGGTGACGGTCAGTGCCTCACCGCGGGTCTTCGGGTCGATGCCGGCTGCGGTCAGCAGCGCCTCGGAGCGCTGTGGGCTGCCGGCCCACCCGGACAGGGCGGCCCGCAGCGTCTTGCGCCTCTGCGCGAAGGCCGCGTCGACGAGGCCGAAGAGGCGGCGTCGGTCCGCCGGGTCACGGTCGGTGCGGGTGACGTCGATGCGCACGAGTCCGGAGTCGATGTTCGGTGCCGGCCAGAACACGTTCTTGCCGATCCGTCCGGCCAGGCGCACGTCTCCGTACCACTGGGCCTTGACGCTGGGGACTCCGTAGGTGCGCGATCCCGGTGGCGCGGCGAGGCGTTCGGCGACCTCGAGCTGGACCATGACGAGCACGGACTTCAGGCTCGAGAAAGTCTCGAGGAAGTGCAGGAGCACGGGCACAGCCACGTTGTAGGGCAGGTTCGCGACCAGCGCTTCGGGCTGGGACTCCGGAAGCTCCGTGACGCGCAGAGCATCGGCGTTGACCAGGGAGAAGGCCGCCTCGGTGCCGGCGAATCTCTCCACAGTCTCGGGCAGCTTCGCGGCGAGGACCTCGTCGATCTCGACGGCCGTGACGCTGTGCCCTGCCTCGAGCAGGCCGAGGGTGAGCGAACCGAGCCCGGGCCCGATCTCGACGACGTTCGAGGGCTTGTCGAGTCCGGCGGCGGTGACGATCGAGCGCACGGTATTGGGGTCGATGACGAAGTTCTGCCCCTTCTGTTTCGTCGGGCGCAGACCGATGTCAGCGGCGAGTTCGCGGATGTCGCGGGCGGTCAATAACGTCACAGCCAACAACTTACCGCACCACCCGGCTGGCACAATCACCGCGCGCCACGGATCCCGAGCACGCTCAGCCGAAACAGCAACTAGTGTGGTGACATGCTTCCTGACGGACTCTCCATGCTGTGGGAGAACGACGATTCCGCTGCCGCTCTGACCGACCGCTTCGGATTCCGCGACCTCCGGCACGCCGAGTCATGGCTTCGGGAGACCCTCCGCGATGTCTGGGACATCGACATCGACAGATGCACTCGGATCGCCATCAGCGACCACAACGCCATCGGCTGGGTGACCACCCGCCGGCACGACCGCCTCGTCGTCAAATGGTCGATGGAGACCGGACTCTTCGACCGGCTGCACGCAACGACGACAGTGCTTTCCCACCTCTCCGAGACCGGTGCGCCAGTGGCGCCACCGGTGCACAACAGAGACGGGTCAGTGCGCACGGTCGTCGACGGTCCCCGCTGCCCATTGTCTGTGGCGGTGCTGCCGGAACTCGCGGGACAGTGGCTGGACACCACCGATCTCGATGCCGTCGCTGCCGCCGGACGTGCTCTTGCCGAACTCCACAACCGCCTCGGCGAGGTCATCGATGTTCCCGCACCGCTGGCACGAGGCGAGGTGCCCCGCCGCTCTGCGGTCGGTGTCTCCGCGGCTGAGCCCGAAGACATGCGGGGTCGGATCCGGTCCTGGCTTGCGCAGGGAGGCGAGAGCCTGGCCCCGCAGGCATCGGCGGCGCTGGCCGACCTACTCGAGTCTGCTCCAGCGCTCGAGGATGCACCGCAGCTCATCCATCGCGATTTCCGGGCCGCGAACATCCTCGTCGAGGGTTGTGCGGTCACCGCGATCCTCGACTTCGACGAGATGACCGTCGATCATCGGATTCGCGATCTTGCCCAGGCCAGCGTGTATCTGGGCACGCTTTTCCACGACTGGGCTCCGACCGAACGCGCCGCGCAGATCGCATTGTGCGAGGGGTATGAGTCCGTGCGGCCGCTCGGCCTGGCGGAATCGGTGTGGTTCCCCATCATCCTCCTCTGGCAGTCGATCGCGGCAGTCGGTGCGCAGGGCGGGGCCCCGGGCTGGGTCGATGCCGCTGATGCGTTGGCGGAGGAACTCACCCCCGAACGATAGGGTGAAGGCTATGGATCCGCAGACCCTCACCGAACTGCTCGACGTCGCCGTCCTCGACCGGCTCGACCGCATCGACGACCTGACCGGCGATGAACTCGCGAAGTCATCGGCCCTGCGGAAGGAAGGCTATTCCGCCGAGGTGACCGCCGCCCTGCTCACCCAGGCGAGACTGCGGCAGGAGGCGGCCGCGAAGCTCGGTCCCTTCGCCGACGATATGCTCTTCACCCGCGACGGGCTCGCCCAGGCCACCCGCCTGCCGGTCGCCGCCCACCACGCGCGCCGCCTCATCGGCCACTCACCCGAGGACTCGGCCGGGGACGCCGCCGAGGATGCGGCCTTCCGCATCGCCGATCTCGGGTGCGGGATCGGTGCCGATTCGGTCGCCTTCGCCGGTATGGGCGCGCAGGTGACCGCCGTCGACGCCGACGAGGTCACCGCCGCCATCGCCGCCTTCAACCTCCGTCACCTCCCCGACGCATCCGTCGAACACGCCCGCGCCGAGGATGTCGACCTGGACGGCTTCGATGCCCTGTGGTTCGACCCTGCCCGTCGCACGATCGGCAAGGCCGACAAACGCGGATCGACCGCCCGCATCACCGATCCCGAAGCGTTCTCCCCCTCTCTGTCCTGGGTCATCGACCAGGCGTTGGGCGCGAAGGCAGCCGGGGTCAAACTCGGCCCGGCCCTCGATCATGACCTCGTTCCCGATGAGGCCGAGGCCCAATGGGTCTCCCACAACGGCGAGGTCGTCGAGGTCTGCCTCTACTTCGGGGCGGCCAGACAGCGTCCCGGCCGCGCAGCTCTCGTCATGGGCGAGCGCACCCTGCTCGTCCACGAAGATGACCTGCCGACCGAGGACGAGGCGGGCATCGGCGAGCTCGGGAAATACCTGCTCGAACCCGATGGGGCGATCGTGCGCGCAGGACTCGTCGCCGCCCTCTGCGGTCCCCTGCAGGCCAGACGCGTGCACCCGAAGATCGCCTACCTGACCACCGACGTCGCACCGAGTGGACCGGCCTCTGCAGGAGTCACCGCCTACGAGGTCGTCGACGTCCTGCCCGCGAAGATCCCGAGCCTGCGCAAGGAGCTCGTCTCCCGCGGAATCGGTTCCGTCGTCATCAAGAAGCGCGGCGCCGACATCGTCCCCGACCAGGTGAGACGGCAGCTCAAGCTGCCCAAGGGCGAGAAGGCCACGCTCGTATTCACTCGCCTCGGCGATAAGCACGTCGTGCTGCTCACGCAGCCCGTGTGAGTTCGCCGGACCCGTGTGAACTGACGTTGGCCGTGTGAGTTCACCCAACCCGTATGAGCTGACCCGACAGAAGGAGATCCAATGTCCCGCACCGACGTTCTCATCAGCGCCGATGAGCTGCTCAACCGGTTGCAGTCCGCACCGGCACCGAGGCTGCTTGACGTCCGCTGGACCCTGCCGAAACCCGATGGCCGGGATGACTTCGCCGCCGGGCACATTCCCGGCGCCATCTACGTCGATCTCGACACCGAACTCGCCAGCCACGACAACACCGACCCCACGGCCGGGCGGCACCCGCTGCCGAGCCCCGAGGCCTTCCAGGAGACGGTGCGCTCCTGGGGCATCGACGCCGACACCGAGGTTGTGGTCTATGACGACAATGCCTCGCTCGGAGCGGCCCGGGCCTGGTGGCTGCTGCGCTGGGCAGGTGTGAGCGCGCGAGTCCTCGACGGCGGGCTGGCGGCTTTCCGGGACGCCGGTGGGCAGCTGGAGACGGGTGACTCGGTGCCGGTCGAGCCGAGCTCCATGGTGATCACCCCGGGCCAGCTGCCGGTCATTGACGCCGATGCGGCGGCCGGCTTCGACGGTGTCCTGCTCGATGCCCGTGCCGGGGAGCGTTTCCGCGGAGAGACCGAACCGCTCGATCCGCAGGCCGGTCATATTCCCGGAGCGAAGAATGCCCCGGCCACCGACAACGTCCCCGCCGGGACGTTCTTGCCTGAGGCAGATCTGCGACAGCGCTTCGAAGCGCTCGGTGCCCTGGATCAGTCGGTCGGCGTCTACTGCGGATCCGGAGTCACCGCCTGCCACAATGCCCTGGCACTGGCGACGCTCGGCATCGAGGCGAGCCTCTACCCCGCCAGCTGGTCGGGCTGGTCGTCCGATCCCGACCGCCCCGTCGCCACCGGCGACTGAAGATCGCCACTGACAGCTGGAGTTCCGGTCGATCTGTGCTGGATCCCAGAGTCTTTCCGCACGGATCGCCCGGAACTCGACCGATCCGCGCTCGACCGCTCGCCACTCGGTTCCCGGCGTTTCCGGGACCCTCGGCGCTGCCGCCGCACTGAGGAGAACATCCTCGGCGAATGTCACGAAAAGTTATTCAAGCCGGAGAATCCGCGCTGAATCACGAATGCAATCGTGCTGGATCATCACCCTTTCGACCACCCGTCTCACCTCTTATAGCGCTGTGACCTGGGATTACTCCTCATAATTCGTCGAGAAATCCTTTTGTAACAAAAACGTGACAGAAGATCACGAATTCGTTACAGTGGAGGACATCGTCACATCAGACAGGCAATGAGAGGAACACGTGGCATCTAAGCAGCACGGCCGTCGCGCCGCCGACGTCAAGGCCAAGACACCACTGACCGAGCTGAGCGAACTGCTCGCTGCGAACTCCGGCGCATTCGGCCGCCGGGCCGCAGTCGTCGCCGCCAGCGGCGGACTGCTCACCGCAGCCGTCCTCCCCGCCGCCGGACAGGGAGCCGACGACAAGGCATCGGTCTCGGCCGAGACCGAGAAGCAGGCACCGGTCGAGTTCAAGAACCAAGCACCGACCATCGACGCCGGCGGCTCCTCGAAGAAGGGCGATCAGGAAGCATCGGTCACCGTCGACACAGACGTCGTCACCGCCGAAGCCGCCCCCAAGCCCAAGCCGAAACCGAAGCCTGAGCCGAAGGAGGAGCCGGAGACGACCGTCGCAGAGCCGGCGCCCGCCGAGGAGCCGGAGGAGGAGCCGAGCGAGAACTCCGAGGATGATTCGTCGAATTCCGAGAGCCCAGACGAGGGTTCAAAGGATGAGGGTCCGAAGAAGGACACCGGCGGCTCTGACGACTCGGGCCCGATCGACGGGTCCAAGGCCGAGCAGGTCCTCGGCTGGGCAGAGAAGGGCGTCGGAACTCCGTACGTCTACGGTGGATCATCGCAGAGCGGCTGGGACTGCTCCGGGTACACCTCCTGGGTCTACAGCCACGTCGGTGTGGATCTGCCCCGCAGCTCCGGTGCGCAGAAGGGTGCGGGCCAGATCGTCTCGCAGTCTGAGGCGAAGCCCGGCGACCTCATCTGGCGTCCGGGACACGTGGGCATCTATGCCGGAGACGGACAGATGTACGACGCCGGTTCGCCCGGATCAGGAACCTCGAAGCGCAGCTACAGCTGGATGGGCGACGTCACGTTCATCCGCGTACTCTGATCAATCCGATCCGCTACCCCAAGAACCCCTCGCCGGCGCTTAGCCGACGAGGGGTTCTTCGTGTCCGCGGCGGCCCGTGCTCGGCCGGTCACCGCCGGTTCAACGGCACTGAGCCTCACCCGCAGTCGGGAGCCTTGTCGCTGCCGTCATACTCGGCGGGCAGCTGACCCGATGCCTTGAGATCGCCTTTGAGCCATTTCGCCACGGCCTTCAGCGCATAGGGGTTCGAGTCGTACGCGGTCACCGCCGATTCGGCGGAGGTGCTGCGCATCGTCCACGGGGCAGCTGTGCCGACAGCCACCTCGGCAGACGTGCTCGGGCTCAGGCTCACCGAGGTTCCACCCGATCCGACGGTGAGTCCGGTGTCCTCGGCTGCCTTCTTCAGCGCGGCCTTCTCCTTGTCGCTGCCCCCGACGATGGAGATCGCGTCGGTGCCGGCGAACGAGCATTCGCCCTTGAGTACGGTCAGGGATTTCTCGGCCACCTCGGTGAGCACCTTCTTCGGATCCTCGCCCGAGTCGTCGGCTTTCGCGGTCTTCTGCGCCTCGGCGATGGCCAGCTGCGCGGCGACGACGCGTTCGGACTTCTCCTCGAGGTCCTTCTTCTTCAGCGTCCCGTTGCCCATCGCCTTCACGATCGCCTTCTGCGCGGCTGCCGAATCCGGGGGCATGAGCGCAACGTCGGCTCCGGCCGCGATGGCTTTGACGGTCTCCCCGCCCTTGAGGTTCTGGGGCACGGCCTTCATGTTCAGCGCATCGGTGGTGATGACGCCGTCGAAGTCGAGTTTCTCCCGCACAGCGTCATAGGCCTTGTCGTTGAGCGTGGCAGGCGTCGTCTTCGCATCGGGCAGCCCGATGTGGCCCATCATCACCATCGGCACCCCGGCCTTGACCGCGGATTTGAACGGCAGGAGATCCGTGTCCTCGAGTTCGTCGATCGATTTCTCCGATACAGGCAGGCTCTCATGCGAATCCACGCCGAGGCGGCCGTGTCCGGGGAAATGCTTCGCCGAGCTCGCGACTCCGCCGGAGCGGTATCCCTCGACGGCATCGGCGACGACGTCGGCGACGTCCTTGTGGTCGGTGCCGGCCGAGCGGACGTTGATCGCCTTGTCCTTCGGCCCCACGGTGACGTCGGAATCCGGAGCGAAGTCGATGGTGAAGCCGAGGTCGGTGAGGTTCTGCCCCTGCACCGTCGTCGCATCGGTGATGAGCTTCGGATCATCGGTGGCCGCCAGCCCCATGAGCGGCGGGAATGGCAGCGCCGCGGTGCCGAGCCGGGACACCGGTCCGCCTTCCTGGTCGACGCCGATCGACACCGGCTGACCCTTCGTGCGTGCCCCCGAGATCTTCTCCGTCAGGCCGGTAACCTGGTCACTCGTCGGATTCTCCGGCAGGTTGTAGCCCATGACGATGACCCCGCCGAGGTGGTTCGCCTTGACCATGTCCACCGGGGTCTTCGTATCCGTGCCGTCCCAGGTGCCGATGATGAGCGAGCCGGCGAGCTCATCGTCGGAGAAGTTCCCGACGATCTCCTTCGCCTCGTTCTTGAAATCTTTCGGGTCAGCGTCGGCCGGGTCGTCCAAGGTGGGTTCGGCGTCGGCCTGAGCCTGCGCTTGTGACTCTGATTTCGTGCCGGGTTTCTGTTCGCCTGAAGAGGTCGCAGGGTCGGCCGCACCGCCGGAACAGCCGACGAGCGCGAGAGTCGTGGTCAGGGCCAGGATGCTCAGGCGAGAACGCAACATGCCTCCATGCTAATGGCTGACCCTGACTCGACGCCCGTTCAGAGTTCTTCGTGCGCGGCCAGGCGGCGCACGGTCTCCTTCGCGCCTCGCTCGTGCAGCGATGTCAGTGCCGCGAGATACGGTTCAGTGAATCGCGGTTCCTGGGCCAGACCGCCGAAGAACTGTTCCTGCCGGAGGAAAGCCAGCGGGTCGTCGTTTTGGGTGCCGGCGACCTCCTGCAGCCGGTCGGAGTAGCGGTCGACGATGGTGAACCGACCGCCGGTCTCGTCATGCCCTTCGGCATAACGGGCCCAGGAGGCGCAGATCGCGGCGGCCACGTCAACGGGATGCCCTGAGGCAAGGTTGTCCTTGACGACGGGCAGCAGCCATTTGGGAATCCGATCGGAGGATTCCGCGCCGAGCCGGGCGAGGGTGTCGCGGATCTCCGGGTTGCTGAATCGCTCGATGAGCGAGTCCTTATAAGCATCGAGGTCGATTCCCGGCAGCGGTGCGAGGCTCGGCGTGCCCTCTTCGTCCATGTAGCGGCGCAGATAGATCGGGAAGTCCGGATTCGCCATCGCCTCATGAGCGAAGGTGTATCCACCGAGCAATCCGAAGTACGCCAGACCCTGGTGTCCGGAGTTGAGCAGCCGCAGCTTCATGTGCTCATAGGGCTGCACATCGTCGACGACCTGCACACGGGCCTGCTCGTAGGGCGGACGCCCGGACGTGAACACATCCTGCAGCACCCACTGGAAGAAGGGTTCGGCCACGACTGGCCAGGCGTCCTGCACGCCGGTGTCGGTCAGCAGATCGGCCCTGTCATCGTCGGTCGTGGCTGGAGTGATGCGGTCGACCATCGAGTTCGGGAAGGCGACGTTCGCCCCGATCCAGTCGGCGAGTTCGGCATCGACGAGGCGAGCGAAGGCGGAGAACATCTTCGCCGCGACCTCGCCGTTTTCGGAGATGTTGTCACACGACTGCACGGTGAAGGGGGCGAGACCGGCGTCCCGACGTGCCCGCAGCGCGGACACGACGTAGCCGAAGACCGTGGACGGCAGCTCCCCTGCCCGCAGCGCCTCGACGTCAGCGACGATCGCCGGTTCGTCGGTGATGAACTCGCCGGTGACGGGGTTGACGTTGTAGCCGCCCTCGGTGACGGTGAGCGAGACGATGCGGATGGCCGGATCCGTGAGCAGGTCGAGCAGTCCGGCAGGGTCATCGGGGCCGAACCGGTAGTCGATGATCGACCCGATCACCCGTCGTTCCCTGGCTCCGTCCGGGTGTTTGAGGGTGAGCGTGTAGAGGTGATCCTGACCGGCCAGGGCATCGCGCATGGCCGCGTCATGGGGCAGCACTCCGGCGCCGACGATCCCCCAGTCAGTCGCGAGGCCGGACTCCATGAGGTCATCGACAACCATGGCCATGTGTGCCCGGTGGAACCCGCCGACTCCGAAGTGGACGATGCCCGGCGTCACTGTCGACCGATCATAGGTCGGGACGGTGATGCCGCAGTCTGACAGCGCCGAAAGATTCTCCGCGGACAGGGCCAGGGTGGGGCCGCCTCGGCGAGGTTCGGGGGATACGGCAGCGGATGAGGTCATTTGACGGCTCCCATGGACAGGCCCTGGACGAGTTTGTCCTGGGCGGCGATGCCGGCGACGAGCACCGGGACGGAGATGATGAGCGAGGCCGCGCACACCTGGGACAGGAACAGGCCCTGGGAGGTGACGAAGCTCGTGAGGAACACCGGTGCCGTCGACGCCGCCGTCGAGGTGAGCACGGTGGCGAAGAGGAGCTCGTTCCAGGAGAAGATGAAGCAGATGAGCGCAGTGGCGGCCAGGCCCGGCGCGGTCAGCGGCAGCAGGATCTGGACGAAGACGCGCGGCAGTCGGGCTCCGTCGAGTTCGGCGGCCTCGAGGACCTCGACGGGCACCTCGGCGAGGAAGGAGCGCATCATCCACACCGCGATCGGCATGTTCATCGCCGAGTAGATGATGATGAGCAGCAGCCAGGTGTCGAGGATTCCTGTGGACTTCGCGACGAGGTAGACGGGCAGGAGGCCCGCGACCATCGGCAGCATCTTCGTCGACAGCAGGAAGAAGAGCACATCGGACCAGCGTTCGATGCGGCGGATGGCCAGCGAGTACGCGGCCATCGTGGAGAGCACGAGGACGATGAGCGTCGAGACGATCGCGGCGACGGCGGAGTTGATGAGGAACGGCCACGGGTTCGCGCCGTTGCCTCCGCCGAAGAAGTTCACGTACGAATCGAGAGTGAGCGGAGCGAAGAAGCTCGGCGGGTTCGTCGAGGCGTCTGTTTCGGCGTGGAGGCTGGTCAGCAGCATCCACAGCAGCGGTGAGACGAAGAGCAGTCCGATCAGCCAAGCCAGGAGGCCGAGCAGGACCTTTCCGATCCGACCTTGGCCGGGCCGCCGCGGTGCATTCGCCTTCCGCCGAGGCGGCTCGACCGATCCTGGTGAGCCCGGTTCGATCGCGGTGGGGGTCACTCCGGGCTCGGGGTGTGTGCCCACGGTCAGGTCGGGGGTGCTCATGAGTTCTCCTCCTTGAGCAGGGTGGATGCGGTGCGCAGGGCGAAGGTCGCGATGATCAGGGAGGCCACGACGACGATGACGCCGACGGCCGAGGAGACTCCGTAGTCCTGGGCGACGAAGAACTCCTGGTAGATGACGTACGGCAGGTTTGCCGTGCCGAGTCCCCCGGAGGTCATCGTGAAGACCATGTCGAAGTTCTGCACGATGTAGATCGTGCCCAGCAGTGCGGCGAGTTCGATGTAGCGGCGCAGATGGGGAAGGGTGATGAAGCGGAACGTCTGCCAGGGACCGGCGCCGTCGACGAGAGCCGCCTCGTAGACATCCATCGGTCGGGACTGCAGGCCGGCAAGCATGATGAGCATCATGAATGGCGTCCACTGCCACACGAGGACGAGCCCGATGCCCACCAGCGGCAAGCTCGTCATGAGGTCCGGCTGCGGGGCGGACTCACCGAAGACGGTGGTCAGCAGTCCGTTGAGCAGACCATAGGAGGGGTTGAAGATCGCATGCTTGAACAGAAGCGCCGCGGCCACGGGCACGACGAGGAACGGGGTGATCATCAGGGTCCGGACGAAGCCGCGGCCGATGAACTTCCGATCGAGGAGCAGGGCGATGCCCAGACCCAGCAGCGCCGAGACGAGCACCACCCCGACGGTCAGGCCGACGGTGACGAACACCGCCCGCAGCAGGTTCGCGTCGGTGAACACGGTGACATAGTTCTGCAGGGTGCCGAAGGCGATGTCATCCGGGTAGGCGGCATTCCAGTTCATGAACGAGATGATGATCGTGATCGCGAACGGGATCTGGGTGACGATGATGACGAAGATGAGCGCCGGCAGCATGGGCGCGCGTTTGAGCCATCGGTCCTTGGCACGGGGTTTGGGCGGCGTGATCGGCTGCGATGCACGCTCGGCGGCGGGTGCTGACACTTCGAACATCCTTCGTCAGGTGGGTGATGCGGGCCGGTTGGGAAGTAGGGCAGGAGCCGTCTCGGGGCGGGGTCGATCATCCGCCCCGAGGCTGCGCGGTCACTTCTTGTACTTGTCTCCGACCTTCTCGGCTTCCTTCTGGCCCTTCTCCAGCGCCTTGTCGACGGTCGTGCGTCCGGCGATGGCGGAGCTGACGTCCTCGGAGATGCCCGTGGCGAGGTCTGCGAATTCGGGGATCGTCACGAACTGCACGCCGAGCGTCGGACGCGGCTGGACTCCCGGGTTCTCGGGATCGGCCGAGTTGATGGCGTCCTCGGTCTGCTTAAAGAACGGTTCGGCGGCCTTCTGGTACTCGGGATTCTCATACGTCGAAGTTCGCTTGCCCGCGGGCACGTGCTGCCAGCCGAGCTCCTCGGCGACGGTCTCCTCGTAGTCCTTCGATGAGGCCCAGGCGACGAATTTCTTCGCCGCGTCCTGATTCTTCCCTGCCGCCTGAATGCCCCACGCCCACGTGTAGAGCCAGGAGCTCGAATCCGTCTCCTTCACCGGGGCGGCGACGTAGCCGATCTTGCCCTTGACCGGGGAATCGTCGGCTTCGAGTGTGCCGGTGGCCGCGGTCGAGTCGTACCACATGGCGACCTTGCCCTGCTGCAGGTTCGTCAGGCATTCGGTGTATCCGGCCTGCGGAGCCCCGGACTCGCCGTGGTCCTTGATGAGGTCGACGTAGAAGTTCGTCGCGGCTTTGAACTCCTTCGAATCGACCTGGGCGTTCCAGTCCTTGTCATACCAAGTGCCGCCGAAGGTGTTGACCACCGTCGTCAGCGGAGCGAACATCTCGCCCCAGCCGGGCAGCCCACGCAGGCAGATGCCCTTCGTGCCCTCCTCGGCTCCGTCGACCTTCGCGGCGAGCTTGGCCACCTCGTCCCACGTCGGCTTCTCCGGCATCGTCACGCCGGCCTTGTCGAAGATGTCGGTGCGGTACATGAGGAACGAGCCCTCACCGTAGAACGGTTCGCCGTACACCTTGCCGTCGACGGTCATCGATTCGGCCATGGGGGTGAGGATGTCCGACTGGTCGAAGCCCTCAGCGTCGGCGACGCCGTCGTCCATGGGCGTCAGCCACTTGTTGTTCGCATACGTCGGGATCTCATAGTTCGACATCGAGGCGACGTCGTAGTTGCCGGCCTGAGCGGCGAACTCCTGGCCGATCTTCGCCCGCACTTCGTTCTCGGGCAGCACTGTGTAGTTGACCTTGATGCCGGTGTCTTCAGTGAAGCGGTCGGCGGTGAGCTTCTGCAGGTCCTGCATCTGCGGGTTGTTGACCATGAGGACGTTGACCTCATCGCCTCCGCCCCCGGAAGAGCTGCCGCCGGCACCACCGCATCCGGAGAGTGCGAGTGCTCCGACCATTCCGATGGCCGCCCATACGGCGCCTCGGCTCGTGATCAGGTGTTTCATCATTGTGCCTTCCCTCGTCCTTGCGGGATTGCTGCCCGCCATCGGGTTCGCTGCGAGAAAATCATATGAGCATCGGTGCTCATATGTGCAATACTGTGTCACGAACCAATCAGATGTGCAACACTTCACATATGAGCGAACACACTGTCGTCGACGCCGAGGGGAGGACCATGAGCACAGCACCCACCGCCCGTCACCGCCGCTTTCTCGCGCAGTTGGCCCGCGATCATTACCTCGAGGGCAGGTCGAAGGTCGAGATCGGCAAGACCCACGGGCTCAGCCGGTTTCAGGTTGCTCGTCTCCTCCAGGAGGCCGTCGACACCGGCGTCGTCACGATCACCATAGAAGCCGATGCCGGTGAGGAGAACAGCCTGGCCGAACAGGTCGCCGCGGCCTTGGGCCTCGGCTCGGTCGTCATCGTCGACATCCCCGACGAATCCCAGGCTTCCCAGCAGATGGGGCGGGCGGCGCTGTCCCTGGTCGGGCGCCATGCTCGCGCCGGGATGCGCATCGGCCTGTCCTGGTCGCGCACCCTCGATTCCGCCGCCGCCTTCACCCCTGCCCTGCCACGGTGCACGATCGTCCAGCTCGCCGGAGCTCTCCGACTCGAATCCCACCGCCCCAGTGCCGAGATCTTCACTCGACTCGGTCAGGATCCGGCCGTGAGCATGGTCCGCCTGCCGGCCCCGCTGCTCGTCACCGAGTCCAGAACCGCCGACGACCTGCGGGCCCTGCCCGAGATCTCCGGCACTCTCGCCGCAGCCGATGACCTCGACCTCGCCGTGGTCTCTGTCGCCTCGTGGGCCGAGGGCCTGTCCTCGGTGTGGGAGAAATGCTCGCCTGCCCAGCGCCAAGCCGGCATCGACGACGGTGCTGTCGCCGAAGTCTCCGGTCGTCTCTTCGACGCCGCCGGTCAGGACGTGACCACGATCGACGATCGGGTCATCGCCGTCACCCTCGATCAGCTCCGTCGTGCCACGACAACCGTGGGAGTCGCCCGCGGAGCCGAGCGTGCCCGTGCCGTGCAGGCGGCTTGTGCCGCGGGGATCCTCGACATCGCCGTCATCGACCGCTCCCTCGCCGAGGCGGTGCTCACCGAGGCGGGCCAGTCCGGCGGCGCTCTGCCCGAGGATGGGCACACCGGCACCGAGGCGGCGGGTGCTTCCCCGTCCGCGTCGTCCGCGTCGTCCGTGCCGTCCGCGTCGTCCGTGCCGTCCGCTCCCGAGGACGAACCATGAGCACGGCTCGCAGGTACGTCGCCGGCGTCGATTCCTCGACGCAGAGCTGCAAGGTCGTCATCGTCGATCCGGCGAACGGTGCAGTCATCCGCACCGGTTCGGCCCCTCATCCTCCCGGCACCGAGGTCGATCCCGAACAGTGGTGGAACGCGTTGCACGAGGCGCTGACGAACGCCGGGGGACTCGACGATGTCGCGGGGTTGAGCATCAGCGGCCAGCAGCACGGCCTCGTCGCTCTCGACGCCGAGGGACGAGTCATCCGCGATGCGCTGCTGTGGAACGACCTGCGCAGCAAGGCCGCCGCCCGGGATCTCATCGCCGAGGTGGGTGCTGAGGACTTCGTCGCCCGCACCGGAATCCTGCCCGTCGCCTCCTTCACCGCCGCGAAGCTGCGGTGGCTGCGGGATGCGGAACCGGACAACGCCGGGAAGGTCGCCGCCGTCGCTCTCCCCCATGATTGGCTGACCTGGCGATTCCTCGGCTACGGGCCTGCCGCCAGCACTGCCAGAGGCCCCGTGCTCGAGGCCCTGACCACTGATGCTTCGGACGCCAGCGGCACCGCCTACTTCGACCCGGCGACGGGCACCTACGATCTCGACCTGTTCCGCACCGTCTTCGGGGCCGAAGCGCGCGAAGCGACGGGCACGGCCGAGACTGACCCGAGCACCACCTCGGCGATCGTCGTTCCTCGGGTCCTCGGACCCCACGAAGCTGCCGGAACCACGGACGAGGGCATCCTCGTCGGGCCCGGAGCCGGCGACAATGCGGCGGCAGCGCTGGGCCTAGGAGTCACCTCGGGGGACGTCGTCATCTCCATCGGCACCTCGGGCACGGTCTTCGGCACCACCGACCTGCCCGTCGCCGATGCCACCGGAGCGGTGGCGGGCTTCGCCTCAGCCGACGGCGGTCGCCTGCCGCTGGTCGCGACCCTCAACGCCGCGCGCGTCCTCGTCTCAGCGAGCACGCTCCTGCGCATCAGCCACGACGAGGTCGCCGCTCTCGCTCTGTCCTCGAACCCGGGCGCGAACGGAGTCACGCTCGTGCCGTATTTCGAGGGCGAGCGCACCCCGAACCTGCCGGATGCGAAGGCCCGCCTCGAGGGGATGACTCTGGGCAACGCCTCGGCGGCCAACGTCGCCCGCGCCTTCGTCGAAGGGATGCTGTGCGGGCTCGCCGACGGGCTCGACGCGGTCCAGGCACACGGCATCGTCGCCGAACGGCTGCTGCTCATCGGCGGGGCCGCCCGCAACCCGGCCGTCCGAGAGGTTGCCCGCGACATCTTCACCGTCCCCATCGACGTCCCCGAACAGGCCGAATACGTGGCGATCGGTGCCGCCCGGCAGGCCGCCTGGACGCTCAACGGTGTGCTGCCGGACTGGCAGGTCGAGCTTGTCGCCACCCTGCACCCGCGACCGTCTCGGGTGCGAGAGCAGTACCGGTCCTATGCGCAGCAGACACCCGTCGAGACCCCCTTCGAATCCGTCACCGACGAGCCACAGTCCAGAACTCATCGCTCACTGCACGATCACCGCGGATCATCGGATGCGAACGCATCCGTGAAAGGTTGAGAAGAAATGGCCACAGTCACTTTCGACAAAGCTCTGCGTCAGTACCCGGAAGCGCTGACGCCCTCCGTCGACGAGATCAGTCTCGACATCGCTGACGGGGAATTCCTCGTCCTCGTCGGACCCTCGGGCTGCGGGAAATCGACGACCCTGCGTATGCTCGCGGGTCTCGAACCCGTGGACTCCGGGCACATCCGCATCGGCGACCACGATGTCACGGACCTCTCCCCCAGGGAACGCGACATCGCGATGGTGTTCCAGAACTATGCTCTCTACCCGCACATGAGCGTGCGCGAGAACATGGCCTTCGCCCTCAAGATCGCAGGCGTCGCAAGGAAGGAGAGGGACGAACGCGTCGAGGAGGCCGCCCGCCTGCTCGACCTCGAGGCGTACCTCGACCGCAAGCCCAAGGCCCTGTCCGGCGGGCAGCGGCAGCGCGTGGCGATGGGTCGGGCGATCGTGCGCTCCCCGCAGGTCTTCCTCATGGACGAGCCGCTGTCGAATCTCGATGCGAAGCTGCGCGTGCAGACCCGCGCACAGATCGCCTCCCTGACCCGCCGGCTGGGTGTGACGACCGTCTATGTCACCCACGACCAGGTCGAGGCGATGACGATGGGCGACCGCGTTGCTGTCCTTGCCGACGGACGCCTGCAGCAGGTCGACACGCCCGCGAACCTCTACGACCGTCCGGCGAACCTCTTCGTCGCCGGTTTCATGGGCTCGCCTGCGATGAACCTCATTGAGGTTCCGGTCGAGGGGACGGCGCTCCGCCTCGGCGAGGTGGACCTGCCGCTCACGGAGAGTCAGCGCGGGCAGGTCACCGGTGAGACGGTCACGGTCGGGGTGCGTCCCGAGGATCTGCGAGTCGACGACGGCCAGGGGCTTGAGGTCACGGTGGATCTCGTCGAGGAGCTCGGTGCCGATGCCTATGTCCACGGTCGGACCAACCTGCCCGCCGGAGAGAAGACAGTTGTGGCCCGGGTCGCCGGACGGTCGACGATTCGCCGCGGAGACACCGTTCGGGTGACCCCCGATTCGGCACGCCTGCACCTGTTCGACACCGAATCGGGGCACCGCCTCGAGGAGGGCGAACGTCAGGCCGCGTGAGGGACACACGAACGGCAGAGGCCGTCACGCCGGAGGAAGTCCGCAGCGCCTCAGCCGAGGGATGGGGCGGATCCCACAGTCCGAATCGCACCGCAGAATCAGGCGAAACGGGTTCGCGCGTTTATGATCGATCCATGGTCGATTTCGCACACTCCCCTCGTTCCACCCTCGGTGTCGAATGGGAACTGGCTCTGCTGGACTCGCCGAGCTTGGACCTGACCCCTGCCGCCGAGACCCTGTTGGCGGATGTGGCCGAGCACGCTCCCGAGTTCGAGAAGCACATCGTGGGCGAGATGCTCACGAACACCCTCGAACTCGTCACCGGTGTGCACACCGAGGTCGGGACGGTCGCCGAGGATCTGGCGGCCTCGATCGGGGCGCTGCGGAAGCTCACTGAGGCCCGCGGCGTCGAGCTGATGTCCGCAGGCACGCATCCCTTCGCACAATGGCAGTCGCAGGAAGTCCGTGCCAAGGACCGCTACCTCGAACTCGTCGATCGCACCCAGTGGTGGGGGCGGAACATGCTCATCTTCGGCGTGCACGTCCACGTCGGCATCGACTCCCGCGACAAGGTCCTGCCGATCGTCAACGCCCTGCTCGCCTACGTCCCGCACCTGCAGGCACTGTCTGCATCCTCCCCGTTCTGGGGCGGCACTGACACCGGGTACGCCTCAAACCGGGCGATGATGTTCCAGCAGCTGCCCACCGCAGGTCTGCCCTTCCAGTTCGACAAGTGGTCCGACTACGAGAAGTACGTCGACGACATGCTCACCACCGGCATCATCGATCACATCAACGAGATCCGCTGGGACATCCGCCCCGCCCCGCACTGGGGCACCGTCGAGGTCCGGGTCTGCGACGGACTGCCCACGCTCGAGGAGATCCTCGCGATCACCGCCCTCATCCAGTGCCTCGTCGATGACATGTCCGAGCGCCTCGACGCCGGTGAGACGCTGCCGACGATGCCCGACTGGTTCCATAATGAGAACAAGTGGCGGGCCGCACGCTACGGCATGGACGCGATCATCATCGAAAACGCCGAAGCCGACGAGCGACTCGTCACCGAGTGCCTGGCCGACGAGATCGAGCGTCTCTCACCGGTCGCCGAACGACTGGGCTGCACCGACGAGCTGCACTCGATCACGTCGATCATCGAACGCGGGGTGCCCTACCAGCGTCTGCAGAAGGTCTTCGGCGCCACAGGGTCGCTGACCGAGGTGACTCGTTCGCTCATCGGCGACCTGCGCAACTCGTACCAGTGAGAGGTTGAGTGTGGCCGGATGCGGACGCGGGTTGGCAGGAACTCAGGTCGCAAACGAACATCCGGCCCCGAATCCAGGTCGCAATCGGACATTTCTGAGCGCCAGAAGTATCCGATTGTGACCACTTCTCGCTGAGTCCTGTGGCCAACAGGGCCTGTTGGGTTGTCGGGCACCGTGTAGCGTGTGCTCATGGGCATCACGATTGCGCGCATCACCCCTGAACACGGACCGCAGGCACGCACGCTCATCGCCCGCGCGTTTGCCAACGATCCACTCATCAACTGGTTGTTCCCGCCGACAGATATGAGCCTCGATCAGCGTCTCGATGCCATCGCAATCTTCTATTGGCCCGACGTCGAAGCATATGCCGCAGCCGGTACCGGCCATGTGGCACTTGATGGAAACGAGGTAGTCGGTGCTTCAATGTGGAGTTTGCCTAATACCACTCGGCCCGCGTCGGTGCTTCCCTCTTCTACGACGGTGGCGACCATACTCTTAGGCGAGAAACTGAAGGAGCTCGCTTCGGCCATGAAAGCCGCTAGGGCGACGGGTAGAACTCCTGAAACCCCTTACCTTCACGATTTGGCTGTCGATGATGGATGTCGCAGCTCTGGAATCGGTGCCAAACTGCTCGAGGCTGGTCTCGACGAGTACGGCACAGACGGCTCTTGGCTCGAAACCACGAATCCACGCAATCATTCTTTCTACGAACGGTTCGGCTTCAACATCGACGCTCAACATCGCATTGCAGATTCGGACATCACCATGACTCGCATGGTCAGAGGCCGAACGGGCTTCCTCCCAACGAACTGACGCTGCGACATCAATCCGCAAGGACGAACGGATCGTGATTCCACGCCCCGTTGCGGAAGGTCAGATCAATTGGTGCTGTCTGAGAGGTGGATTCTCCGGGCAGCTCGCTCATACTCACGCCCAGCAACGCTCCTCTCCCGAAATAGCGAACCCCGACACCGACTTTGAGACTCTGCCTCTCGTCAACTTCAACTTCTGTGGGAGCCAGCCAGCTCAGCCGATACTCCCTATCCTCCGTGGAACCGACGAGCAGAAACGGCGTCGAGAACGCTCTGACAAACCAGCCGTTGATCCAGTGCGGCCTGAGCTCAATCCTCAGAATCATGGTGCTGTGGTCCTTAACGTGGTCAGGCAGTTCACAGTGGCGATAAGTCTGAATTTACGTGGGATATCAGACCTTTGCCCACACTCAACGCGTTCGTCGAGCGGAAACTGCGCGGTTGGCCAGAAGCCTAGGTCGCAATCGGACATTCTGATCCAAATCCAGGTCGCAATCGGACATTTCTGAGCGCCAGAAGTATCCGATTGTGACCACTTCTTATCCCAGGCAGGTGGCTTCACAGCGCACCAGCCATCCCGCCCCACTCACAGATGAGGGCGCAGCAGCTCCAGCAGCCTGGGCAGGCTCGCGGCCACTCCCGGGTGCAGTTCGTAGTCAACGAGCTCATCGAGTGGGACCCAGGACAGCTGGATGCTCTCGGGATCGTTGATGACGGCTTCGAAGCGGCGCAAGGTCCTCGCGATCACAGTGGTGTAGCTCCAGGTGTCGAGGTCGAGCACATGCGTTTCGAGGATCTCGATGCCCGAACCGTCCTGATCCGGCACCCCGGCCTCTTCCCAGGACTCACGAACCGCGGCCTCGACGGCCGACTCTCCCACGTCGCGGGCCCCGCCGGGGAATCCCCAGGTCCCACCTTCGACCGACCACAGCGCCCGGTGCTGCATGAGCACGCCTCGCTCCGGGTCGACGAGCATGAGCCCGGCGGCCCCGTTGAGCCCCCAATGCTTCTTCCCATCAGATCCGTACGTCCACCCGTCCCCGGATCGCCGAGGCGGCCGACCGTCAGGCAGGTGTGTTGACTTCGCCGCCCGAGCGTTCTGCTCGGCAGCGCTGTCAGGGGTGTTCTCAGACGAGGACATGATCGACATCCAATGAGGAGACGGCGGCGAAGGACAGGTCGCTCGGCCCGATTCCGCGGGAGACGAGCTCGGCACCGAGAGCCGCGACCATGGCTCCGTTGTCGGTGCACAGCCGCAGCGGTGGCACCCGCAGGGTCACGCCGGCCTCGGCGCAGCGTGCTGCGAGCACCTCACGCAGGTGCGTATTCGCCGCCACTCCCCCGCCGAGCACCACATAGTTGATACCTGTGTCAGCGGCAGCCAACAGGGTCTTCGTCACGAGCACGTCGACGACGGCGTCTTCGAACCCTGCGGCGATATCGGCCACGCGCAGGTCGGTGCCGAGAGTCTCGGCCTTCGTCACCTCGCGCAAAGCTGCGGTCTTGAGCCCGGAGAACGAGAAATTGTACCGGCGCTCGGGATCACGGAGGTCCTGTTTCTTCGCCAGTCCGCGTGGGAACTTCACGGCGGTCCGGTCACCGGGCACTCCGGTGCCGTCGAGCAGACCGAGAGCAGCCTTCGAGATGTTCGGCCCACCGGGATAGTTCAGTCCCAGCAGACGCGCGGTTTTGTCGAAGGCCTCTCCGGCAGCATCGTCGATCGTCGCACCGAGGAGTTCGATGTCGTCGACGACATCGCCGATGCGCAGGATCTCCGTATGCCCGCCGGAGACGAGGAGGGCGATGGTCGGGGTGGTCAGTCCGTCGACGTCTTCTGCAACGAGGTCGACGGCGACGTGGGAGGCGAGGTGATTGACCCCGTAGAGCGGTTTGCCGAGAGCCGCGGCGAGCCCTTTCGCCGCTCCCACACCGACCATGAGCGCACCGGAGAGACCCGGCCCCGCGGTCACGGCGACGGCATCGATATCGGTCAGCCCCACCTCGGCGGCCTCACAAGCCTGGGCGATGGCCGGGCCGATGGCCTGCACATGAGCGCGGGAGGCGACCTCGGGCACGACCCCGCCGAATCGGACGTGTTCGTCCATCGACGAGGACACGGTGTTCGTCAGCAGCGTGCGTCCGCGGACGATGCCGACTCCCGTTTCGTCGCAGGAGGATTCGATGCCGAGGACGAGTGGTTCGCTCATGCGTCGTCCCCTGCGATAACGGAGGGAAATCCGCCAGCCGAGTCCGCAGTTTCCACGTCGAGGTCCGCATAGGCGGCGTCGAGCTCGGGCTCCGTCGCCTCGGCGACGTCGAGACCCAGCGAGCGGGCGAACAGCCGCAGGTGGGTGTCCCACATGGGCCCGAAATCGGCGGCCTGGGCGCGGGCGGAGTCGACGTCGGCGGCGGTGTGGGTGAACACGAGCAGAGTCTCCTCGCCCGCGTCTGCGGCCTCGCCGCCTGCCGGCACAAGGCGGACGCCCACAACCCCGAACGCCTCGAGTTCGAGCAGCACGTGGTCGTACTCCTCGCAGCTGAGGACCGAACCGTTCAAGTCGGCGTCCTCGAGTTCGAACGTGATCGGCAGTGCCGACGGCTCGTCGGTTGAGTCATCAGCCGAATCATCGCCCGAGTCGTCCCCTTCGCCGAGGCGGAACGGCGCGAACCAGGCACCGGCACTTCCGCTGTCGGTGAGGGCGTTCCAGACAGTCTCGATATCGCGGGCCACCGGCAGCTCGATGACGAGGTCGGTGCCATTCTCCCAGGTGACCAGGCGCGGACTCGTCTCGGTCATGCTTCCACCCAGGCTCCGTCGAGGGCGGCCTTCTCATCAGGACTCAGCTGCATCTCGGTGCCGGCGAGCAGCTCGGTGAGCTGTTCGGGCACGCGAGCCGAGGCGATGGTCGAGGGGATGAAGTCGTGACTGAGCTGCCAGGCGATGGCGGTGGCCGTCATCGTCGCATCATGAGTCGAGGCCACATCGTGGAGGACTTCGAGGGCGCCGAGCGCCTTCTGGTCCTCGACGAAGCCGGCCACCCGCTCACCCCGCACGCTGCCGGTGGCGTCTCCGCCGGTGTGCTTGCCGGTGAGGAACCCGGAGGCCAGGGAGTGGAAGGGCAGTTCGGCGATGCCCTCGGTTCGCAGGTAGGCCTGCTTCGCCTCGTCGACCGCGGTACGGGAGACGAGGTTGAACCGGTCTTGGACGACGCGGTAGCAGGCGAGGGAGAACTTCGTCGAGATCTTCCGGGCCTTCTGCAGTCGTTTGAGGCTGAAGTTCGACGCCCCGAGGTAGCTGACCTTGCCGGAGCGCACGAGAGCATCGAAGGTCTCGGCTACGGCGACCTGATCGACGTCCTCATCGTCCTGGTGGGCGTAGTAGACGTCGATGCGGTCGGTGCCCAGCCGACGCAGTGAATCATCGACGCAGTCGCGGATGTTCGCCGGGTCGAGGCCTTTGCGCTTCGGGTGCATGCCGACCTTCGTCGCGATGATCATCTCGTCGCGGTTGCCGCGGGACTTCATCCATTCGCCGATGATCGTCTCTGATTCTCCGCCGGAGTTCCCATCCACCCACGCCGAGTACGCGTCGGCCGTGTCGATGAAGTTTCCGCCGGCCGCAGCATAGGCGTCGAGGACCGCGAAGCTCTGATCCCGATCCGCGCCCCATCCGAAGGGATTGCCGCCCAATTGCAGCGGGTGGACGAAGAGATCGGTATCTGCCAATTGCACACGTGTCATGCCTCCAGCCTACCGGTTCGGCTTCCGCGCTTTCGGCTCGGATCACCACCCGGAACACAGGTTAGGCTAAGCTATGAACAGGCGATGATGCCGATCACATCTTCGTCGCAATCCCCGAGTGATCCCCGAGGAGACACCATGTCCGAACAGTTCTCAGCTCGCCTCAAGGCCAGCACCGCCGCCATCCACGACGAGGTCGAGCACACCACGTTCATGGTCGATCTCATGGAGGGTCGCCTCGACTCCCGGGCCTACGCCCTGCTGCTGCGTCAGTACCAGGCCATCTACTCCGTGCTCGAATCGACATCGCGGCAGTTCGCCGACGATCCCGTCTTCGCGCCCTTCCACGATGTGAACCTCTTCCGCAGCGAGCGCATCGCAGCCGACCTGACCGCCCTCGACGGCAGCGATCTGCCCGTGATGCCCAGCGCAGACGCCTATGCCGCCCGCCTCGCCGGACTCGAACGGGCTGAGCAGGTCATCGCTCACCATTACACCCGCTACCTCGGCGATCTCTCCGGCGGTCAGGCGATCGACACCCTCATGGGCCGCCATTACGGTCTGGGAACTGACGCGCTGACCATGTGGGACTTCGCCGAAATCGGCAAGACGAAGCCGTACAAGGACGCCTACCGCAGGCTCCTCGACGAGGTGGCCGCCACCGGTGGTGATGAGCAGATCGTCATCGACGAGACCATGGTCGCCTTCCGTCTCAACGGTGCCCTTCTCGTCGACCTCACCGAGGCCACGGAGGAACGAGCGGTCCCCGTCGGCTAGGCGTACGGCAGGCGTACGGCTAGGCGGTCGTCCGCAGCCGCATGAGGATTCCTGCGGCGCCCGGATAGTAGTCGGGTCGCCTCCCCCATTCTTCGAATCCGAAGGATGCATAGAGCGCCAGCGCCGAGGCGTTGCGTTCGTCGACTTCGAGGTGGACGACGTCGGCCCCACAGTCCTTCGCCCAGTCGATCCCGGCCTGCAGAAGGTCCCGGCCGATGCCCTTGCCGCGCGCCGCCTCGGTGGTCGCGATCGTCATGACATCGGCTTCCGCACCGGCGCTGGACATGACGATCCACCCGGCCAGCTCCCCCGCCGAGGCGGTGCCGTCCTCACCGTCGTCCGCGAAGTTCGCGTTCGCGGCCAGCTCCCGCGCCGAGGCGGTCGCGTCCTCGCCGTCGTCAGTGAAGTTCACGTTCGCATTCGTGTCCCCCGCCGAGGTGGTCCTGGCGGCGAGCATGATCGTGCCGTTCTGCGCCTTCACCGCCCAGTAGTAGCCGAGCGTCCACGCCGTCGGGCCGAAGATGGCGGCATCGTGGTCAGCGACCTCGGCGAGGTCCCACCAGGGCAGCTCGGCGATGGTCGTGAAGGTCATTTCAGTGAGCTCTCGCGCACCGGGGTCGCCTTCGCGTCGGGTTCGCGCAGGTATTCGGGAACCGGTTCGCTCAAGGAGCGTCCGGCGGCGATGTCGCGGGCGGCGGCCAGGGCGAGGAACTCGGCTCGGGGGTCAGTGATCGGCTCCCGGGTCGCAGCGCCGAGGATCTCGGGGTAGAGGAGGAACCCGCGTCCGAGCCGCTCCCGGATCTCGCCGGCATCGGCCGACGCATCGCCGCTGCGGAGTGCGTCAGCGTGCCCGGTGAGTGCGTCACCGTGATCGTCGAGTGCGAAAGAGTGATCGGCGAGAACGGCGGCGACCTCGGCGGGTTTGGCGACGAACGGTCCCGCGCTCAGTGAGGCGTCGGACGAGTCGTAGACGCTGAAGTACACCTCTTTGCGTCGGGCGTCCGAGGCGATGAGGACGGGAGCACCTCCGGCGGTGCCCGAGGCGGCATCGGCTCCGGGCCGGCTTGCGTCGTCGGCTGTGGTCGCCCTTTGAGAACTCGTCCGCACGAATTCCTCGGCGACCGCGGCCTGGGACAGCAGTCCCCTGACCGGGATCCCGCGGGCCTGACCGACGGCGATTCCCGCAGCGATGCCGACACGCAGCCCGGTGAAGGGGCCGGGTCCGATGCCGACGACGACGAGTTCGGGTGCCTTCTGCGCAGCGAGCACGCGGGCGAGCGCGGGTCCGATGAATTCGACGTGCCGGCGCTGGTCATCAGCCTGTTCGGCGGCGATGACATCTCCGGTATCAGCGTCGACGAGCGCAACGGAGGCCGACTGCGAGGTGTCGATGGCCAGGATGATCATGATTCGTCTCCCTCGAATTCGGTCAGCGCCGCGCGAACCTGCGGCAGGCGCTGCGCCCATACGGGACCATGGCCGATGAGATCGACGATGCGCCTTTCGTCCTCGGCGTCCCCGCCATCTCCCCACACCGGGGTGATCGTGATCTCGAGGTAGTCGCTGCTGAGCTGCTCGGCCATTCCGGCGCCCCATTCGACGACGGTGATCGATTCGTCGAGCTCCGAGTCGAGGTCGAGGTCTTCGAGTTCCTCCCCGTCGGCCAACCGGTATGCGTCGACGTGCACCAGCGCTGGTCCGTCGCCGCGGGAGGGGTGTTCGCGGGCGATGATGAACGTCGGCGACGTGATCCGACCGACCACGTCGAGTGCCTTCCCCAGCGACTGGGTGAACGTCGTCTTCCCCGCACCGAGGTTGCCGGTGAGGATGAGCAGATCACCGGCACGCAGGTGGCCCGCCAGGATGGCAGCGAAGCGGCGCATCTGCTCGAGCGATTCCACACGGAGCCTCATCGGTGGCCTCCTGACATCAGTCGGCGGTCGACGCGGGCACTGAGCTGGGTGACGATCTCATAGTTGATCGTATCCGCCCAGGTCCCCCACTCGGCAGCACTCGGACCGCCGGGACCGAAGATGACGACCTCGTCGCCGATGGCCACCTCGGTATTGCCGGACCCGATGTCGATGATCATCTGATCCATGGCGATCCGCCCGACGACGGGATACCGACGACCGCGGATGGCCACCTCGGCGCGGTTCGATGCCGCTCGAGGAAGCCCGTCCCCGTACCCGCCGGGCACGAGCGCGAAGCGGGTGTCGGTCGCGGCCGTGAACGTCAGCCCATACGAGGCTCCGTGACCTGCGGGAATGTCCTTGAGATTGATGACAGTGGAGACCAGCCGCATCGCCGGCCTCAGTCCGAGGGCCGCGGCATCGCCGTCTTCGAGCGGGGACAGTCCGTAGAGGGAGAGTCCCACCCGCGCCGAGGTGCCCGGGCACGGTCCGAGGGTGAGCGCCCCCGGTGAGTTCGCGATGTGCACATCGAGTGCGTCGGATTCGCCGAGGCGGCCGTCCGCAGCGTCGAGCACCGCCCGAAGCTGCCCGTGGGCGGAGGAGAACACGGCGGCCTGTGCGGCGGTCTCGGGGCGTTCGGGTTCGTCGGCGACGGCGAAGTGGCTCATGATGCCGACGATGCGGATGCCCGCGGTAGGGCCGGAATCGTCAGTTCCGCCGGAATGCCCCGCGGCGAGGCGGTCCTCATCATAGCTGCGCAGCCAGTCGAAGGCGCGGACGAGGGCTTCCGGGGACAGACCGTTGCGGCCGAGTCCGGTGTCGATCTTCAGATGGATGCGTGCGGTGGCACCGGTGCGGCGGGCGGCGTCGACGAGACGATCGAGGCTCTCGACCGTCGAGACTCCCAGTTGGATGCCGGCACGCACCGCCTCGTCGAGGTCGGTCGTCGGGCCGTAGAGCCATGCGAGGATCTCGGCATCGGGACCGAGCAGGGTCCGCAGCTGCAGGGCTTCGGGGATCGTCGCCACGCAGAACTCGCGCCACCCGGCGGCGAAGAGCACCGGGGCGACGAGGTCGACGCCGTGGCCGTAGGCATTGGCTTTGACGACGCATTTGAGACGCGCGGGAGCCAGTCGCTTCGCGAGGACGGCGGCATTCTCACGCAGGGCCGCCGCGTCGATCTCGGCCCGGACCAGCGCCTCGGGGATGTCGAAAGATGTCACTGGATAAGACTACCGCCGACCCAACGGACCACGAGGAATCGGGACCACGAAACGGGGAACCGCAGCCGGAGTCCGCGGTTACGATGAACCTCCGCGATCGACGGTGGACCTGCCGGGGCAGTCTCTGCCGACGCACTCCTGCCGACGACCGCGGACCCGGCCGCCGGCACCCCTGTCAGCGGTCTTGAACGACGAACAAGGAGCAATCATGCACACCAGTCGACTCAGCCGTTCGCTCGCCGCGGTGCTCGTGACCGCACTGCTCGCCACGGTTCTCACGGTGGCCGGTCACGGTTCGCCCGCCTCGGCGGCGTCGAAGTACTGCACCGGCATCGAATCGAATTCAAAGGTCACCGCCGGCAAGGCCATCGAGGTCAAACAGCGGTCGACGATCACCGCCGACATCTACCTGTGTCGGAAATCCGGGTCCCGCTATGTTCGTGATTCCGGCCCGTACAAGGCGCGACTGGGCTACAACGGGACGACGGCGAACAAACGTGAGGGCGACGGGAAGACGCCGAAGGGCGTGTTCTGGATGCGCGACGGCTTCGGCACCTCGGCCAATCCCGGGCTGAAGAAGGCGTGGACGAAGGTCACCCGCGACCATGTGTGGGTCGACGGCGATGCCACGAAGGCCGAGGGCTACAACACGATGCAGCTGAAGTCGAAGGGGTACAAGGGCGAATCCCTCTACCAGCCGAAGCCCTACAAATACGCCCAGGTCATCGGCTACAACGAAGCCCGCACACCGGGCAAGGGGTCAGCGATCTTCCTCCACGCGAACACCGAGTCGATGAAGACGGCCGGCTGCGTGTCGATGTACGAGTCCAGCCTGGTCAAGGCGATGAAGTGGGAAGGGACGACGAAGACGCAGATCGTCATCCACTGAGCTGATTCAGTCAGTGCCGCGGATTCAGTCGGTGCCGGAGATGAGTTCGGCGCCGTGGATGAGTTCGCCGACCACCTCGGTGAGGGCATCGGCGAACCCGGACGCGGAGACGGCCCGCTGCCCGGCGGCATTGTGCACGAGCACGCCGAGCCCCGCCAGCCGTGCCCAATCGGCGTGCGGCAGCGGGCTGTCATCACCGTCGTAGCGGTGCTCAGCCGATGCGATCGCCGCCAAGGTGCCGAGGATCCCGGCCAGCACATCCCCGGATCCTGCCGTCGCGAGGCTTGCCGGCCCCGGCTCGGGGAGGACGACCAGACCGTCGGGGGCGGCGATGACCGTGTGGTGGCCTTTGAGGACCACGATCGTGCCGGTCACCTCTGCAGCCTGCCTGGCCCACCCGACCGGGTCCTGCCCGATCCGGCCGGCGGTGATGATCTCGCCGAGGAGGCGGCTGAGCATTCGTGCGAGCTCGCCGGCGTGCGGGGTGATGATGATCGGACGCTCGGCCATCCAGGTGCCGATCATCGCTTCGGCGCGTCCGACCATGTCTAGTCCCCCGGCGTCGATGACCACCGGGATATGCGAATCACTGAGGGCCTCTGTGGCGCCCTGGACGAATTCGGGTTCGGGGTCACCGGGCCCGAAGATGACGGCGTTGACTCGTCCTGACGCGCTGACCACCTCGGGGTGGACGCCGATGACGAACTCGGCGACGAAGGGCGAGCCGAGGTAGCGGACCATCCCTGCCCCGGTATTCACCGCCGAGGTGGTCGTGAGCACGCCGGCACCCGGATAGTCCTCGGAGCCGGCGAGGACCCCGACGACGCCGCGGGAGTATTTGTGACCGCTCGCTTCAGGACGAGGGAAGTCGGCTGCGAGATCGTCGGCGTCGAGGAGTTCGGCGACTGCGAGCCCGGTGTCGAGTCCCAGTCCGATGTCGATGACGTCGATGCTGCCGGTGAACTCGTGCACACGAGGGTCGACGAGTTCGGCTTTCAGGCCGCCGAAGGTCACGGTGCGGTCGGCATGGAGTCGCGTCTCCGCGCCGTCGGAGTCCGGGCTGAGATCGGAGGGCACGTCGACGGCGATGAGGTTCCCGGTGCGGTGCGGAGCCCATGCGGCGATGAGTGAGGCGATGTGCCCGGGCAGTCCGCGCCGCCCACCGGTGCCGAGGATGCCATCGAGGACGAGATCGGCCCGAGACAGTTCGCGCAGGGCCTCGGCTCGGGTGGAGCCGTTGCGGGCGGGAACGGTGCGGGTGGAATCGGATGAAGGGTCGGCCGCCTCGGTGGAGGTGGGGTCGTCGTCCGCCTCGGTGGAGGCGAACGCGAGGACCTGGGCCCCGGAGCGGCGTGCGGCGGTCAGCCCCTCGTCGTGAGTGCGGTCGAAGAGGGCGATGACCGTGACGGCGGCACCGCGTCTGCCCAAGGTCGCGGCGGCGAAGAGCGCATCCCCGGCGTTGTTGCCCGGACCCGCCAGCACACACACCCTGGTGCCGGTAACTCGACCGAGGTCTGCTGTAAGGGTGTCGATGCCGATGTTCGCCAGCGCCCGGGCCGCTCGCGCCATGAGCGGGACGCCTGCCTCGAGCAGCGGCACCTCGGCTTCGCGGATGACCTCGCTCGGGTAGGCAAACACACTCATCGACTGCTCCTGCACATTGTCACGTTTCGGTTCCTCATTGCACCGTATGCCTTCTCCCCCGTCAGGGCCAGAGGCGGTCGGGCACGCCTGGCCCGTGCCGGCCGGGTCAGCCTTCGGCCAGCTGCGCGAGTCTGCGTCCGGCCAGGTGGGCGAGGAACAGCGCCTGATCGGCCAGTCCGTCGTCGCTGTGGCGAGCGCGCGGCGAATGGTTCGCTTCGCGTTCCTCGATCGGCAGGTTCGGCAGAGCGACCCCGAAGTGTCCGTACGCACCGGGCACGGCGTCGAGGACGCGGGAGAAATCCTCGGAGCCAGGCAGCGGGTTCGCCTTGCGCACGGTCCGGTCCTCACCGAAGAGGTCGGTGAAGGTGGCCAGGAAGAACTCCGCCTCGGCGTCGTTGTTGATCGTCGGGGGCAGGATCTGCTCGTAGTCGACCTCGGCGGACAGACCGTGGGCGGCGACGAGGTCACGCACGAGTTGGGGCAGCTCCGCCTCGGCGCGGGAGGTCACGGTCTCGGAGAAGGTGCGCACGCTGACGACCAAGGTTGCGAAGTCCGGGACGACGTTCGGTGCGGTGCCGCCGTTGAACTGGCCGACTGTGACCACGAGCGGGTCGAAGATGTCGAAGCGGCGGGTGACGTATTCCTGGAGCTGGCCGACGAGCATCGCTCCGACCTGGATCGGGTCCTTGCCGGTGGCGGGGCGGGAGGCGTGGGTGCCCTTGCCGTTGACGGTGATGGTCATCTTCGAGAATGCCGCCATGTACGGGCCCGGGCGGGAGCTGGCCACGCCGAGATCAGCGTCGGCGGAGACGTGGATGCCGAAGGCGGCCTTGACGCGGGGCCCGGCGGCATCGAGGACGCCTTCGTCGATCATCTTCCCGGCCCCGTCGAAGCCTTCTTCGCCGGGCTGGAACATGAAGACGACGTCGCCGGGCAGGGAGTCGCGGTCGCGGTGGAGGAGTTTGAGGGCGCCGACGAGTCCTGCCGTGTGCAGGTCGTGCCCGCAGGCGTGCATCCTCCCCGAGGTGGCCGCGAAGTCGAATCCGGTCGCCTCGGTGACGGGCAGTCCATCCATATCACCGCGCAGGAGCACGGCGGGCACGACGCCGGTCGAGTCCTCCTTGCGGGCTCCGCCGCGCAAGACGACGACGATCGACGACAGGTTCTCCCCCGTGCTCACCTCGACATCGAGGCCTTCGATGGCCTCGAGAACGAGCTTCTGCGTCACCGGCAGGTCGAGTCCGACCTCGACGTTCTCGTGCAGGGCCCGACGGAGCGTGACGAGGCCAGGCGCGATGTCGTTCGCGTCATCGGCGGTGGGCAGGTGGACGGCGGGAGTGTCGGTGTCGGTGTCGGTGTCGGTGTCGGTGTCGGTGTCGTTGGGAGTATCGACAACGTCGTTGGGAAGTGAGCTCATGGTGCTGAGTCTATTACCCATCAGGAACAGGCGGATTGAAGCCGTTCAGCCTTCCTGGAAATCCGCGCATTATGCACAATTCTACCCGCGGCAGTGATCGAGCAGCAGCCTTCGCAGTGGTACCGCTACAGTCCTGCAGCGCCTCTGGCCTCATCGACGAGATCATTGAGAATCGTGATCAGGCCGGGGATTTCGGTTGTGGTCGCCAGCCAAAGTATTTCGTAGTTGATGTCGCCGTACTCATGGGCAAGGACATTCCGCAACCCGACGATTCGATCGAGACCGGGCACTCGAGCAGCGGTGTCAGCATCGTCTCTGCGGAGGCGTTTCAGCGCCTCTCCCAGAATCTCCAACTGGCGCTCGATCGCTGAGCGAACGACGAGATCCGAATTGAACTCTGCCTCGGTCTTGCCGCCAGCGAACTCACGGACCAGCTTGGCCGCTTCAGCAGCATCCCAGAGATGCGCGCCTGTCTCACGCTGCATAGATTTCCTGCGCACTCTCGAACGCAGACGCTTTGAAAAAAGGGTTCTTCACCGAGCGTTCCATGACCAGATCGACTCGCCGTCCGACGATCCGCTCCAACTCAAGCTTCAGATCGAAGTAGTCGTGGAACAGATTGTCCCGATCCGGCAGGAAAGAGACGAGGAAGTCGATGTCGCTCGTCTCCGGATTGAACCGGTCAGTGAGTACGGAACCGAAGATGCGAAGTCGTTCCACACCGAATCTTGCGCACGCGCTCCTGATTGCGTCGGCGTCGAGTACCACGGCAGATTCCATACAGCTATTGTCCCAGATCGGGCGCGACTCAACCAGGCTGTCGAGGAATGCTCGATCTTCGACCAGCCGCCGGGTGCCCATCCCGCCGGGAACCATGACGATGTCCGGGGTGTTCGCTGTGTCGACGACCTCGATGCCCTGAGCGCTGTGGACTCGACCCGGCTGAGCGGCGACATAGGACAGAGAGAATAAGTCGGATAGCCGGCTGAAGAGTTCGACGGGGCCGAAGATATCCAGAACTTCGAAGCCGTCGAAGAGCACTACCGCCACATTGCAAGTCGTTGAGGCCATTGAATCTTGGTCTCAGCTGCAACGTCAGTCTTCCAGCCGAGGATTCAGGAATTCGGGCGAATATCTCGCCCGTACATCGAGTGGGTGAAGTGCTCGGCGACCCCTGCGATATCGGGGCTGAGAGACGGCCCCTCCCCCTCGGCGATGACGAACGTCATCGTCAGGTGCGCATCATGGGTGATCGACAAGTGGATATTCGTCCCGCCGATGCGTTTGAAATGTTCGAGGACGAGCCCGCGCAGACGAAACGACGGGGCACCGGACAGGGCGGGAACCACCTCGGCGGACTGCCAAGGCAGCCACCCGGGGAACCCGATCGCCTTCTTCAGCGCCTCCTTCGCGGAGAACCGTGCCGCCAGCGACGCGTCCGTGCGGCGCTTGCCGTTGCGTTTGAGCTGCTCACCAGGGGTGAGCAGTCGGTCGAGGAGCTCAGGCACGCGTTCGATGTGCTCGGCGAAACGCGGCACATCGGCAATGTCAGTGCCGATCCCTAGAATCGCCATAACCGAACCTCCTCAGAAACCTGTGGCACACCCCGTGCCCGAACCCCTCACCGGAACGCTGTCGAAACGGTGCCGGACCGGACATCGCCCGGCCCGGCACCGAGGCGGATCATTCGACAGTGACCGACTTCGCGAGGTTGCGCGGCTGGTCGACGTCAAGGCCCTTGGCCGTGGCCAGTTCCATCGCGAAGATCTGCAGCGGAACGGTCGTCAGCAGCGGGGCCATGAGCGTCGTCGTCTCGGGAACGGCGATGACCTCGGAGGCGAACTGGTCGACCTCTTCGTCGCCTTCCTCGGCGATGACGACGGTGTTCGCACCGCGGGCGCGCACCTCCTGGATGTTGGAGATGACCTTCGCATGCAGCGAGTCGCGGCCGCGCTTGGACGGCACGACGATGATGACGAGCTGACCGTCGTCGATGAGGGCGATCGGTCCGTGCTTAAGCTCACCGGCGGCGAAGCCCTCGGCATGGATATAGGCGAGCTCCTTGAGCTTGAGCGCGCCCTCCATCGCCACCGGGTAGCCGACGTGACGGCCGAGGAACAGCACCGAGCCGACGTCCTTGTTCCGGTCGGCCAGGGCCAGGACCTGGTCCTTCGTCTCGTCGAGGATCCGCTGGATCTTCTCCGGGATGGTCTGCAGTTCAGACAGGATCGTGGCGATCTCGTCGCGGAACTTGTTCCCGCGCAGCTGTGCGAGGTAGAGGCCGAGCAGGTAGCAGGCGACGACCTGGGACAGGAAGGCCTTCGTCGAGGCCACGGCGATCTCGGGACCGGCGTGCGTATACAGCGCGGCATCGGATTCGCGCGGGATCGTCGAGCCGAAGGTGTTGCAGATCGCGATGACCTTCGCGCCCTGCTGACGGGCGTGGCGGACGGCCATGATCGTGTCCATGGTCTCCCCGGACTGCGAGATCGCCACGACCAGCGTCTTCTCGGTCACCACCGGATCCCGGTAGCGGAATTCGTGGGCGAGCTCCACCTCGGTGGGGATGCGGCACCAGTGCTCGATCGCGTACTTCGCGACCTGACCGGCGTATGCGGCAGTGCCGCAGGCGATGACGACGATCTTGTCCACGGACTTGAGCACGTTCTCGTCGATGTGCATCTCATCGAGTGTCAGCCGGCCCTCGGTGTCGAGACGGCCGAGCAGCGTATCGGCCACGGCCTGCGGCTGATCGTGGATCTCCTTGTCCATGAAGGACGCGAAGCCGCCCTTCTCCGCCGAGGCGGTGTCCCAGTCGACCTCGAACTGCTCACCCTCGACGAGGTTGCCGTCCGTATCCGTGATCGTGACCTCGTCCGGGGTGATCGTCACGACCTCGTCCTGGCCGATCTCCACGGCCGTGCGGGTGTAGTCGATGAAGGCTGCGACGTCGGAGCCGAGGAAGTTCTCACCCTCGCCGAGGCCGATGACCAGCGGGGAGTTGCGGCGTGCCGCCACGACCTGGCCGGGCAGGTCGGCGTGGACGGCGAGCAGGGTGAACGCACCTTCGAGCTGGCTCGCGGTCGCACGCATCGCAGCGGTGAGGTCGCCGGTGGCCCGGTAGTTCTTGGCCAGCTGGGCGGCGGCCACCTCGGTGTCGGTTTCGGAGAGGAATTCGACGCCCTCGGCCACGAGGTCCTTCTTCAGGTGGGCGAAGTTCTCGATGATGCCGTTGTGGATGAGCGCGAGCTTGCCGCCGTCGGCAAGGTGCGGGTGGGCGTTGAGATCGGTGGGCCCACCATGGGTGGCCCAGCGGGTGTGGCCGATGCCGGTCTGCGCGGCCGGCAGAGGATTGGCCTCGATCTCCTCGGTGAGGGCGGAGAACTTTCCGGCCTTCTTCGCCGAGGCGAGTTCGCCTTCCGGGGTCACGAGCGCGACTCCGGCCGAGTCATAGCCGCGGTACTCGAGCCTCTTCAGCCCTCCGAGCACGACGTCGAGCGCCTGATGATCGGCATTGTCAACGGGGGCCTTGGATACATAGCCAACGATTCCACACATGAGGGAGATTTTACGCACTCCCGGCCGTTCTCGTGTATTTCGGCGAGTCACGATCGGGTCAACGTGACGAACTGCACGGGCCGGGGGCACCTCAGCCCCACCTCGGCGGGGGTGTGTGCGGTACTCGGGCACCACCTCGGCGCGGGTTGGTACGGGCCGTCGCCCCACCTCGGCGCGGGTTGGGAACATGACGCATGACACAATGGGCGCATGAGCACAGTCGACCCTCAACTGGACCGCGCACGCCGGCTCGCGGGCCTCAACACCGCCCGTCGCAGCGAGCCGGACACGACGTCCCCGTTCTGGGAATTCGATCGCGAGGTGTGGGGCACGCTCGCCCAGGCCACTCCCCTGCCGCTGAAGCAGCGGGACATCGAACGGCTGCGCGGTCTCGGCGATCGGATCAACCTCGACGAAGTGGCCCAGGTCTACCTGCCGCTGTCACGGCTGCTCAACCTCTACGTCTCCGCCCGCCGTGCGAAACACGATCTGACCAGGGAATTCTTCTCTCCCCTGCACGAACGCGGATTGGAACCGCAAGACGCCAAGCGCACCCCGTTCGTCATCGGCGTCGCCGGCTCCGTGGCCGTGGGCAAGTCCACGACCGCGCGCGTGCTGCGCGAACTGCTCGCCCGCTGGCCCGATACCCCGCGCGTCGAACTCATCACCACCGACGGGTTCCTCTACCCCAACGCCGAACTCGAGCGTCGCCGCCTCAACGGACGCAAGGGATTCCCCGAATCCTATGACCGGCGCAAACTGCTCAAGTTCATCTCCGCAGTGAAATCCGGGGCCCCCGAGGTCCGCGCGCCCGTGTACTCGCACCACACCTACGACATCGTCCCCGGCGCCGAGGTGGTCGTCCGCTCCCCCGATGTGCTCATCGTCGAAGGGCTCAACGTCCTCCAACCGGCCCGGCCCCGCCAGGACGGCACCGTGGGGTTGGCAATCAGCGACTACTTCGACTTCTCCGTCTACGTCGACGCGCGCTCCCGCGACATCCGGCAGTGGTACATCTCCCGGTTCCTCAAGCTCAAACATGGTGCGTTCCAGGACGAGGACTCCTACTTCCACCGCTATTCGAAGCTCGACGACGACGAAGCGATCACTCTGGCCACGGAGATCTGGGACTCGATCAACTTCCCGAACCTGCGCGAGAACGTCCAGCCCAGCCGCGGTCGAGCCGACCTCGTCCTCCATAAGTCCGCCGACCACACGATCCGCAAGGTGCAGCTGCGCAAGCTGTGAGCCGGTGCGGCTCGGCAGAGTCGGAGCCTGTGCGCGGGAGCCGTTCGGTCGGATCGGAACCCGTGCTCGGGTCGGCCGCCTCGGCGAGCTTGTGACACGGGTCGCCGGCGGGTGAGGAAATAGTTTCACCCCTTCCGCGGTTGCACAGTGTGCACTGACCTACTCACCGCCGACAGGCCACCCGCCTGCGGCGGCGACCGGATGCGAGCGATCCTCGCGCCGTCACGGGAGTCCCCGTGCATGCTCGGTCGTTTCGGCAGCAGAAAAGGACCCACTATGAGCACGCCCTCAGCGCATCACCTGATGTACTCCTCGGTCAAAAGCAAGAGGACCCCGGAGACGACCATCCAGTCGGGCATCTACAAGAGGATCGCCGGCTATGCGACGCGGCATAAGCGCAAGCTCATCGTCTTCCTCATCCTCTCCGTGCTCACCGCAGGAATCGGCGTGCTCAACCCGGTGCTCGCCGGCGACGTCGTCAATGCGATCACCGGCGGGGGTCCCGTGTCCACGGTGGTGTGGCTGGCCGTGGCGATCGGCGGGCTGGCCATCGCCGATGCCGCCATCTCGATCACGAACCGGTACCTGTCCTCACGCATCGGTGAAGGGCTCATCTTCGATCTGCGCACCGCTGTGTACGACCATGTCCAGTCGATGCCGATCGCCTTCTTCAACCGCACCCGCACCGGCGCACTGGTCTCGCGTCTCAACACCGACGTCATCGGCGCCCAGCGGGCGTTCTCGAACACTCTGTCGGGCATCGTGTCGAACTTCGTCTCACTGGCCCTGACGGTCGGTGTCATGGTCACGATCTCCTGGCAGGTGACCGTGATGTCGATCCTCCTGCTGCCGCTGTTCATCATCCCCACCCGCATGCTCAGCGGAAAGCTCGCGTCCCTGCAGTTCGAGGCCGCGAACAACTCCGCGGACATGTCGACACGGATGACGGAGCGATTCTCCGCGGCCGGGGCCACGCTCATCAAGCTCTTCGGCAACCCCCGCAAGGAGAACGAGGAATTCGCCGACCGTGCCGGTCAGGTCCGCGACATCGGAGTCAAGGTCGCGATGCTGCAGTCGACGTTCGTGTCCTCACTGACGCTGGTCTCTGCCCTGGCACTGGCGCTGGTCTACGGCGTCGGCGGTGCACAGGCGGTCCTCGGCAACCTCAATGCCGGTCAGGTTGTCACCTTGGCGCTGCTGCTGACCAGGCTCTACACTCCGCTGACGATGCTCGCCAACGCGCGCCTGGACATCCAGAGTGCCGTCGTATCGTTCCAGCGGGTGTTCGAGATCCTCGACCTCGTGCCGTACTTCAAGGAACCTTCGCAGCCTCGTGCGCTGCCGGCCGGGGGTCTCGATGTGACGTTCGATCACGTCGACTTCGCCTACCCCAGCGCTTCTCAGGTCAGCCTGGCCAGTCTCGAGGACGTGTCCGTACTCGATTCGCGCGGCGGCGAGGAGGTCATCCACGACTTGAGCTTCACAATCCCTGCCGGACACACTGTCGCTCTCGTCGGATCGTCCGGCGCCGGCAAGTCGACGATCGCGTCCCTGCTGCCGCGCCTCTATGACGTCACCGGTGGGAAGATCACCATCGGCGGCGTCGACGTCCGGGATCTGTCATTCGCGGATCTGCGTGAGTCCGTCGGCGTCGTGACCCAAGATGGCCACGTCTTCCACGAGTCGATCCGGGCGAACCTCGAGCTCGTCAACCCCGACGCCACCGAGGCGGAGATGCTCGATGCGCTCGACCGCGCGCAGCTGACTGGAGTCATCAACGCGCTGCCCGATGGCTTGGACACGGTCGTCGGCGAACGCGGGTACCGGCTCTCCGGCGGTGAACGTCAGCGGCTGACGATCGCACGGATGCTGCTCGCTGCCCCGGAGATCGTCGTTCTCGACGAGGCCACCTCGGCGCTGGATTCGACGAACGAAGCCGCGATCCAACGGGCACTGGCGCAGGCGATGCACGGTCGCACAGCCCTGGTCATCGCGCACCGACTCTCGACGATCCGTCAGGCCGACACGATCCTCGTCGTCGAGGCCGGTCGCATCGTCGAGTCGGGGTCGCATGCCGAACTCGTCGGCCGCGGCGGCCGCTACGCCGAGCTCTACGCCACCCAGTTCGCCTCGAGCTGAGGGCTGAGGGCGTGGGCGCGGGCGCGGGCGGATTCCCACAAGTTAAGTGGGCTCAGATTGCCAGATTCCAGCGGATTATGTGCACTCTGGCCCCACTTAACTGGCGATAGCTGGGGCAACGGGCCCTCGATGCCCCCTCGGCAAGCACATTTTGGCCTATAACCCACATTTGTAACGCCTGCTCCCACAAAAGATACGCGTGCAAACACATGTCGTCCCCTGCATCTGGATCGAAACAGATGCAGAGGACGAAAAGTGGTTTCTCAAGGCTTGCTGCCGCCGGCTCCTTACAGCGGCAGCCCGGCTCCTTACAGCGCCAGGTGCTCCTTGACCGAGGCGGCGAGACGCTCGGCCTGCGCGGTGGCAGCGTCTTCGGTCGATGCCTCGACCATGACGCGGATGAGCGGCTCGGTGCCCGAGGCACGCAGCAGCACACGGCCGGTATCGGCGAGCTCGGCTTCGACGGCGGCAACCTCGGCGGCGACCTGCGGGTGGTCGACGTTGTTCTTGTCCACGCCCTTGACGTTGACGAGTGCCTGCGGAAGCTGCGGGATCTCTGCGGCGAGGTCGGCCAGGGTGCGTTTGGCGTCGGCCATCCGCTTCATCAGGTGCAGGGCAGTCTGCACTCCGTCGCCGGTGGTTCCGTGGTCGAGCATGAGCACATGCCCGGACTGCTCCCCACCGAGCACATACCTGTCAGCGACCATCCGCTCGAGCACATACCGGTCTCCCACTGCCGTCTGCACGGTGTTGATGCCGTACTTGTCCATCGCCTGCGTGAGACCGAGGTTCGACATGACAGTGGTGACCAGGGTGTTCCCGCGCAGCTCACCGAGCTCCTTGAGCCCGATCGCGAGGATGCCCATGACCTGGTCGCCGTTGACGACCCGGCCCAGCGAGTCCACGGCCAGGCAGCGGTCGGCGTCGCCGTCGAAGGCCACACCGAGGTCGGACTGGGTTTCGACGACGAGTCGCTGCAGCGGTTCGAGGTGGGTGGAGCCGACTCCGTCGTTGATGTTGAAGCCGTCGGGTTCGGCGGCAGAGACGATGACCTCGGCGCCGGCCTGGCGCAGTGCGGCGGGCCCGACGATGGAAGCCGCCCCATGGGCGCAGTCGACGACGACCTTGAGCCCGGACAGCGGACGCACGTTCTCGGCGTCGACGCAGTGCACGAGGTGTTCGGTGTATTCGTCGGCTGCCGCCGGGTAGCGGGAGATGCGGCCGACGTCCGCGCCGGTCGGACGCTCCCAGTCCTCGTCGAAGATCGCCAGGATCTCGTCCTCGACCGCGTCGTCGAGCTTCGTGCCTCCTGCGGCGAAGAATTTGATGCCGTTGTCGGGCATGGGGTTGTGGGAGGCGGAGATGACGACGCCGAAGGCGGCCCCCGTATCCTTGACGACCTGCGCGATGCCCGGCGTCGGCAGCATGCCCGCGTCGAGGACGTCGACTCCCGTCGAGGCGATGCCGGCGCTCAGCGCGGCGGAGAGGAATTCGCCGGACACGCGCGTGTCACGTCCGACCACGGCGAAGGGGCGCTTCTCACCCGTCCAGCCGCGGCTGAGCACGCGTGAACCTGCGACCGAGAGCTGGAGAGCGAGTTTGGCCGTGATGTCGCGATTGGCCAGTCCGCGCACTCCATCGGTGCCGAAGAGTCGAGACATAGTGGGGTTCCTTTCGTCAATGTCGGAGTCGATCTTAGTCGATTCCCTCGCCGAGGCGGCCGGTCGTGACCGTGACCGCCGCGCTCACCGCGGCGGCCGAGCACCACCGCAGTCACCGTGGTGACGGTCGGCTTCGCCCCGGATATGAGAAATGCGGCCCCGAACCAGGTTCGGGGCCGCATTCCAAAGTTCGTCGAACTGAACTGTCGATACTGTCGATGACTGCGACTCAGTGGCAGACCAGTCGCAGCTTCTCGAACAGGTCGATCAGCGCTTCGAGAACTGAGGTGCCTTACGGGCCTTCTTGAGACCGGCCTTCTTGCGCTCAGGAACGCGAGCGTCACGGCTGAGGTATCCGGCCTTCTTCAGCTCGGCGCGGTTGGATTCCGCGTCGATCTGGTTGAGCGAACGAGCCACGCCCAGGCGGACGGCGCCGGCCTGGCCGGAGGGTCCACCGCCGGAGATCCGGACGATGACGTCGAAACGTCCGCCCAGGTCCAGCAGGGTGAAGGGCTCGTTGACGAGCTGCTGGTGCAGCTTGTTCGGGAAGTACTCTTCGAGAGTACGTCCGTTGATCGTCCACTCGCCGGTGCCGGGGACGAGGCGCACACGAGCAATTGCCTGCTTGCGGCGTCCGACTCCGTTGCCGGGAGCGGTCAGGGACTGTCCACGTCCGCCAGCGGTGCTTTCGCCCAGGCCGGCAGATGCGGGAGTCTCGGAAGTGTATTCGGTGATCTCTTCGTCGACAGTTTCTGTCGCGTTGGTGGTATCAGCCACGGTTCTCCTCGGGATGTCTAGAGCTCAGGCGCTTACTGCGCGACCTGGCTGAGTTCGTACGGCTGCGGATTCTGAGCGGCGTGCGGGTGCTCGGCACCTGCATAGACCTTCAGCTTCTGCATCTGGGCACGTCCGAGACGAGTCTTCGGGACCATACCGGCGACAGCCTTTTCGACTGCACGCTCGGGGTGAGTGGCGAGGAGCTCGGCGTAGTTCACGCTCTTGAGGCCACCCGGGTATCCGGAGTGGCGGTAGGCGCGCTTCTTCTCGAGCTTCGCACCAGTCAGCGCGACCTTGTCGGCGTTGATGATGATGACGAAGTCACCGGTGTCGGTGTTCGGGGTGAACGTGGTCTTGTGCTTGCCGCGCAGGAGGCGTGCAACCTGCGAAGCAAGGCGACCGAGCACCTGATCAGTGGCGTCAATGACGTGCCACTGGTGCTCAGTGTCACCGGGCTTAGCTGTATACGTACGCAAAAGTAGCCTTCTTTTCGTATCTTGTTCAGTGCAGCGCCGGATCCTCATCGAGTCGTGAGTCCGATGGGTCTCAAGCGCTGGTTGTCTTCAATCGGGTGAACCTATCGACGCATTCCCCTCACCTACGGGCCTGCAACGCATGAGGCTATGTAAGGGAGTGCGACAAGCACACACAACGACAATCAAATATACATGGCGACGGGCCCGAGGAGCAAACGCTCAGAGCGGTCTCAGACCCAGCCGAAACCTGAGCCGATACTATTGATCTGTGCCGACTCATTCCAGCCAGCCTCTCCGACTTCCCGCATCGAGAATCCTCATGCTGGGTCTGCTGGTCGGGCTCCTGACGGTCGGCCTCCTCGCGACAGGACTCGGACTCAGCGCCGCCTCAGCGCAGGCGTCGACCGAAGGCACCACCACGGCAGGGAGCACATCCTCGGCGGAGGGGAGCGCCTCGGTGCAGCCATCGGCCGACTCAACGACCACAACCTCCGACGACCGCTCACGGGCACCCGACGGGAAGACCATCGTCTTCGGCATACCGGGCCTGACCATCAACGATATCGACCGCGAGCGCACACCGAACCTCTACCGGCTGCTCTCCGACGGTGCGGCCGCGAACCTCAATGTGCGCACGATCGGCGCTGCCACATGCCCCGCCTCAGGGTGGCTGTCCTTCGGTGCGGGTGCCCGCGCGCAGGCCGGACCCATCCCCGACGCCGAGGCGGCCGATGAGCAGGACACGGCCCGGTGCCCGAATATGATCGCGCCGAGCACAGACCTCGAACAGGATTCGCTCGACTCCGATGACGGAGCCGCCGACCCGATCCGCGAAGGCGAAGAGACCGGCGAGGGAACCGGCGACGAGCCCGGGAAGAGTGACCAACCTCATGCCCAGAAATCTGTGGCCGGGGCGACCACGGCACGAATCGAGGACTTCGACGCGGTCAAGGACCCGAATATCGGCTCCGGCTACACCGTCGACTACGGGATGCTCGCCCGCATCGTCGCCGACCAGGGCAAGGTCGTGCCCGCGGGCACGTCCGCCGGCAGCGTCGATTCGATCCTCGAACCCTGTGTGGCCGCCGAAGGACCCGGTGCCGCCTATGCGGCCGCCGATGAGAACGGGGTCGTGACGAACTACGCGGAGAACGCGAACTCCACCGACTGCCGCCTCGATCTCGTCGACCTCGGCGCGATCGGCATCCGGTCCTGGCTGTTCGACCCGATCCCGAACTACTCCTATACGGTGCCGCCGGACTTCGACCGGGAGACCCGCGTCGCCGAGGCGGATCGCCGCCTCGGCGACAGGCTCGAAGCGATCGAGGACAACGCGAAGGACGGTGCCGCCGAGCCGACGATCATCGTCGCGGGCCTCGGCGACAGCTCCGGGCTGCCGCAGCTGCGGGCCTTCATCGCCTCCGGTCCCGGCTTCTCCCCCGGCTCCCTGTCCTCGGCGACGACCCGCACAGAGGGCCTGCTGCAGATCACGGACCTGGCCCCGGGCATCCTCGACTCCCTCGGCATCGACTCGCCGGCCGCCGTCGGCCTCACCCAGACGGCCACCGATGATGATCCGCAGCAGCGCATCGACGATCTCGTCGCAGTGGCACAGAAGTCGACGACGATCCACCAGCATCTGGCGACGTTCTCGATCACCCTCGACATCATCTTCTATTCCCTGTTCATCCTCTGCGGGCTGCTGCTGAGCCGGTCGATCCTCGCTCGCCGAGGCGGCACTGCGGCACCGCGCATCCACCGTGGGCTCGGCTGGGTGTCGTTGGGCGTCGCGGCTCTGCCGATGGGTGCGTTCCTCGCCGGGCTCATCCCCTGGTCGCGGATGGACCGGCCTGATCTGGGGCTGCTGCTCTCGGTCCTCGGCACCGCTGCCGCACTGTTCGTCCTGGCGCTCATCCCGCCATGGGGCCGGAGCTGGCGGGGCCGGGTCGCGGCTCTGTCCGGGGCGAATCTGCTCATCATCGGCATCGACCTGGCGACCGGCTCGCATCTGCAGGCGAACTCGCTGCTCGGCTACAACCCGATCGTCGGCGGCCGCTACTACGGTCTGGGCAATCAGGGTGCCGCGATCTTCATCGTCAGCCTCTTCATCTTCTTGGGCCTTTTGATCTCGTGGCTGCGGGGCCGCGGTCACCGACGTGCGGTCATCATCGCGCCGATCGTCATCGGCCTCCTCGCCGTGTTCGTCTCCGGCAATCCGTCGTGGGGCGCGAAGTTCGGCGGCACGATCGCCATCCTCGCCGGGCTCATGGTCCTGCTGGCGCTGCTGACGAAGATCCGCCTGTCCCTGCTGCGCCTCGGGCTCATCGGCGCGGCGTCCCTGGCCGTGCTCATCGGCATCGCGTTCCTCGACTGGCTGCGCCCCGCCGGCTCACGTTCGCACTTCGGCACCTTCTTCGACCAGATCGTCTCGGGTGAGGCCCTGCAGGTGATCGGCCGGAAGCTCGGCGCGAACCTGCACATCATCCAGGTCAACCCTGCCTTGGCCATCGTCACCCCGCTCGCGGTGATCGCCGTCCTCATCTTCCTCCGCTATCTCGCTCACTTCCCGCGGTTCTCCTCCACCGGGACCGGCCGGACCGCACGCCTGGTGGACAGGTGGGGCGGCAGACTGCCGCAGGTCTTCACCGATTCCGATCTCCACTTCGGGTTCCTCGCCGCCGTCACCGGCCTCGGCGTCGGGCTCGTACTCACGGATTCCGGTGTCGCCGTGCCCTCGACCGGTGCGATGGTGCTGCTGCCGTATCTGCTGGCGCTGAGCGCCGACGACGTCGAGAAGTCCGGTGCCCACGCCGCCACGGTCACGAGCACTGGCACTGCGACCGATGACGGCACCGAGGAGGTCCGCCCATGAGGCCGTCCGTTCCCTCCTCGACCGCTCGAGTTCTGCTCGCCGCCCTGGCGATCGCGCTCGTCTTCCTCGCACTCCCCCAGACCGGCCAGACCGGTCCTGCGGCAGCCACCGAACGCTCGACGTCGACGGACGGCGGGGCCGCCTCGGCGAGTGCCGGATCTGGCACCGACGACAAGGCCACGTCGGAGGATTCGAGCACGGCCGCCTCGGCGAATCAGGGCGCCGATCCCGAAGGTCAGGGGGCCGTCTCGATCAGCGTCTCCGGATTCAGCTTCGAAGACCTCGACCCGCGCACGACCCCCAACCTGTGGGTGATGATGAAGGGCGGGCAGATCGGGACGATCACCCCGCGCAGCGTGCGCTCGACGAGCTGCCCGGTCGACGGCTGGCTGGGGCTGGGATCCGGGCGGCGTGCCGCCGACGAACCCCGCGACCAGTGCCGCGAACCGGCCCCTCCCCTCGACGGGTGGGTCGCTGACTGGGACGTGTACGCTCAGGTCGCTCGCGGTGACAACTACGATGCCTCCCTCGGTGCCCTCGCCGAGGCGGTCCCCGACATCCGCTCCTTCGGTGACGGTGCCGCGATCGCCGCCGCCACCCCGTCCGGCCGCGTCGAGAACTGGTCGCCTGTCGGCTCCGACCTCGGCACGGACGTGGCGAAGGCCGCGGGAGACGGCGAGCTCACCCTCGTCGATCTCGGCAACACCGCCGCCGACGGATACTCGCTGCGCAAGCTCGACGCCGAGGTCGGGGACATCCTCGAAGCGACCGGCTGGATGAGTGCGGACCGACCGAACCGCCTCGGCGAGGGGACAGTGCCTGTGGTGTTCTCCTCGATCGCCGACGGCACGCACGACGGGTCGTCGATGCAGGCGACGATGATGGTCCGTCCCGGTCAGTCGGCTGGGCTGCTCACGTCGTCGTCGACCCGGCAGCCGGGGCTCGTGCAGGTACCCGATCTCGCGCCCACCCTCGTATCGCTGACCAGTGCCGAGGAGATGGACAACGCGGCCGGTGCGCCGATGACGGTCGGCTCGACGGGAACTGATTGGAAAGCGCGCTATCAGGCGGTGCTCGACCGGCAGGTGGCGGTGAAGACGCAGAACGACCTGTCGACGTGGTTCTTCCCCGTCGTCGCCGTGCTCATGGTCGGGCTCCTCGCCTGCGCGTGGTTCCTGCGGAAGAACCATCGTGACCTCGTCCATTCCGGGGCGTACCGCCTCGGCGTGATGTTTGCGGCGATGCCGATCTCGACGTACCTGGTCAACACTGTGCCGTGGGAGCGGGCGACGAACCCGGACATCGCGATGCTCGGGGCGCTGGCCGGATGGTCGCTGCTGCTCGGGGTGGCGGCGCTGCTCGGACCCTGGCGCAGGCACAAATTCGGGCCGGTCCTCTTCGTCTCGACCATCACCGTCGGTGTGCTCGCCTATGACGTCGTCACCGGTTCTCAGCTGCAGATGTCGACGCTGCTGGGTGAGCCGCTGCTCATCGCCTCGAGGTTCTACGGGATCGGGAACTCGGCGCTGGCGCTCTACTGCTGTGCGCTGCTGTTGGCGGTCGCCGGATTCGCGTCCCTGGTGACGAAGCCGCTGCACCGGATCCTCATCGTCACGGTGCCGGTGCTCGTGTCCTGTGTCATCCTCGCCGCACCGGGACTGGGCACGAAGTTCGGGTCGGTGCCGACGCTCATCGTCGGCGTGGCCTACCTCGTGCTGGCCGCCGCGAGCATCCGCTTCTCCCTCAAGCGCCTGGGACTGACCGTGGGCATCGCCGGCTTCGTCATGCTTGCCGTGCTGTTCCTCGACTGGCTGCGCCCGGCCGATCAGCGCACACACTTCGGACGATTCTTCGATTCGATCATCAGCGGCCAGGCGCTGAGCGTGCTCGCCCGCAAGATCGGGATGAACATCGACATCCTCACCCAATCGTGGATGACTCTTGTGCTGCCGCTCATCATCATCGGCGTCTTCTGGATGGCGCTCAATCCCACGCGGTTCCGGCTGCGCGGGCTTCTCGACACCTACCGCCGGATCCCGCTGCTGCGTGCGGCGATGATCAGCCTGGCGATCCTGCTGGGAGTCGGCACTGTCATCAACGACTCGGGCATCGTCGTGCCGGCCGTCGGCATCCTCTTCCTCGTCCCGATCCTCGTGCACCTCGAGACGTTCCACGCCAGCCTGCCGCGCGTGCCCGAACGGGACGGCGACGGCTCGACCGACTCCCACGGCATCCCTCACCCTTAGCCGCAGCACCTACCGTTCGCCGCACAACCCCGCCGGAGCGGCAATACACCCCGGTGCAACGGTGCGCTAAGCCGCTGCCAGGGGGATCTAGAGCTATTGGTGGCGGATGCCCACTAGCTGATGCTGACGGCGCTGGCCCCGCCGACGCCCGCAGCATCCCTCACCGTTAGCGACGGCACCTACCGTTCGCCGCACAACCCCGCCGGAGCGGCAATACACCCCGGTGCAACGGTGCGTTAAGCCGCTGCCAGGGGGATCTAGAGCTATTGGTGGCGGATGCCCACTAGCTGATGCTGACGGCGCTGGCCCCGCCGACGCCCGCAGCATCCCTCACCGTTAGCGACGGCACCTACCGTTCGCCGCACAACCCCGCGGGAGCGGCAATACACCCCGGTGCAACGGTGCGCTAAGCGGCTAACCGTGAGGGATGCTGGAGCCGCGAAGCGGTGTGAACGGCACGACAAACGACTGTGGGGCCGGAGAGAAGTTCTCTCCGGCCCCGCAGTCGTGTTTCAGCGTGGCGTCGGTTCAGGTGGGTAGCTTGCGGCGGCGAACCAACGTGATCGCGGTGCCGCCGGCGACGATGAGCGCAAGAGCAGCTGCGACGATGTTGAAGGTCTCGAAGCCGGTGCGCGGCAGGTCGCCGCCGTCCTTCGACCCGTTCGCATCCGATCCGGACCCGTCGGCAGACCCGCCGTCGGCGGAGGCGTTCGCGCCATCGGCGTTGCCGCCGTCGGCCGAAGCGTTCGCTCCGTCGGCATCCGACGAACCGTCCGAACCGCCGGCTGCGCTGTCTCCGCCATCGGCATTGCCGCCGTCAGCGGCGCCACCATCAGCGTTGCCGCCATCAGCCGAGCCATCGGCTGAACCGTCGTCACCGGCCGAAGCATTCGCATCGTCGACGACCGAGGCAGTGGCTTCGAACTCGTGCGCCAGCGGCAGCGGGTTGTCATCCCACCACGGGCCGTCGGCATTGGCCTGCAGACTGGTCTTGACGGTCACCTCACCTGAGGCATCCTTCGGAGCGGTCACGGTCACGGGAGTCTCGGACTCCCCAGCCGGGATCGAGTCGAGAGAGATCGTCTTCGCTGCATCCGCCTCTGCCTCGGCCCGCGGTGCATCGACCTCGGGGGCGTCAGCGGAAGCCGACTGCGACGACGACTTCCCGGCCGCCTCGGCGGTGTAGCCGTCCGGCAGATCGACGGTGACGTCGATCGGTCCGGCGACCTCGGACTTCGCGTTCGTCTTGAGGACGAAGTCGGCGCTCTCACCAGGCTTGATCGCTTTCGGCCCGGTCAGCTCCGCGGTCAGGTCACCGTTGTCGATGACGTCCTTGGCCGCATCGGCCTGGCGTTCGTTCTTGTCGGGGGTGACATCCTTGCCTTCGGCCTGGTGCTTATTGAAGTAGTTCTCCCAGGTCTCGAAGTCGGTCAGCCCCGACTGCTCGAAGTCGCCCTTGGCGAAGGAGGTGAAGTTGTCACCACCGGCGGCGAGGAAGCTCAGCGTCGCCACCCGATAGTCCTTCTTCGGATCGATCGTCTCACCGTCGACCTTGACCGACTCCACGTGCTCGCCCTTGTCGGCATCGGAGTCGTAGACGACGTCGAGGTCATCGGAGATCCCCAGGTGCAGGAACGGACGCGACGCACCATCGGGCTGCCACTGCTCCTCGAAGAGACCGATGACATCCTCACCCTTCATCGTCACGACTCCGTGGTCGTTCGCGAACGGCAGCACGCCGTTGAGTTCGGCGACGGTGACTTCGCATTTCTCCTCGGTGTTGTAGATCTCGTCGCACAGCAGATCCGTGCGCAGACCACCGGGGTTCGTGATGCCGAAGTCGGCCTCTTCCAGCTGGGTCTCTTCGACGCCTTCCTTCAGAGCATCCGCGACGAGGTTGCCCAACGTGGACTCGGCACCGCGGTCTTCCTTGCCGTCCTTCGATGCGCGCGTGATGTCCTCGCTGATCGTCCCGGAGACCTCGGAGCCGAGTTCCTTCGCCTTGTCCTCGGCATCGCTGACGATGCCGGCGACCTTGTCGACGACCTCGGAGTCGTAGCTCTTGTCCTTGGTCTCGATGAGGTCGATGCCACTGGCCTGCCAGTCAAGGTTGCCGTCGACCTCCATGGTCACCTGCCCGACGTATTCGCCGTAGCTGCCGGCCTCGATGACGGGACGGGTGCGGTCGGGTTCTCCGGGCACCGGGGCTTCGAATGCATACGGCAGCTGGGTGTGGCCGGTGAACATGGCATCGACCGAGGCGTCGGCCTCGGTGACGAGCTTCTTGAACTCGGCGTTCGAGGCTTCCGCATCCTCGAGGCTCTCCGTCGAAGACGCGCCGAGGTGCGCCTCGACGACCGTCATATCCGGTCGTTCGTCTTCGGGCAGCTCTTCGATGTCCTCGGCGACGCGGTTGACCGCGTCGGTGGGATCGCCGAAGTCGACGTCGGCGATGCCGTCCGGAGAGACGAGCGAGGCGGTGTCCTTCGTGACGACGCCGATGACGGCGATCTTGACCCCTGCGACCTCGACGACGGAGTATTCGTCGAGTCCGTCGACGACGTTCTCCGTTCCCTTGTCATAGACGTTGGCAGCCGAGTACGCAAAGTCGGCTTCGTCGCTCACACGTCCGGTGAGATCGTCGAGGCCATTGTCGAATTCGTGGTTCCCCACGGCCGAGGCCTGGACGCCGATCGCATTGAGCACATCGAGCGTGGGCGTGTCGTTCTGCGACGAGGAGGTGTAAGTCGACGCTCCGATGTTGTCACCGGTCGACAGCACCGCGGTGCCAGCATTGTCGCCGCCGGTGCCGAACTTCGCCCGCTCATCCTCGACGACCGAGGCGACCTGAGTGCCTGCCTCGGAGATGCGTCCGTGGAAGTCGGTGATGTTGAGCAGTTGGACTTTGGTCCCCTCGGGCGCGAACTGTGCATCGCTGCCGGAGTCCGGTTCGTCGCCTGCGGCATCGCCCGACGACGCGGACCGGCTGCCGGCTGACGAGTCGTTCGACGCTTCGTCGGGGTCGGCGGGAGCAGATTCTCTCGGCGATGTGGCGCTGTCTTCGGCTGAGTTTCCGTTACCCAGGGACGGTGCCGCGACGACCGGCGCGAGTCCCGGCAGCGTCAGCATCGACACTGCGGCACCGGTGGCCAGCACTTTGGTCACAAGTTTCGACATGTATTCAGTTCCTTCGATCATCGAGTCAGGCGCACATCAACCGTGCTGGTGGGGATGAAGACGGATTCCATCCTGCAGTGCCAATGCGAACTGTGAGTTACCTCAACGTGAATCTACACAGGATTCTCACACCTGGGAAGAGGTGTTCTCTCATATTGACGACATCGGTCGTCCGTGTCAGGCGCTCACTCCTGGTCGCGGCGAGCCATGGTCTGCGCGGCTCGGGCGGCGTAGTCCTCCGGGGCCGGGTACCCGACTTCGGTGAGGACGAGGCCCTCGGCGGGCGTGACGAACATGGGCACGTCCGGGGTCAGCCCAGCGTCCGCCTCGGCGATGAGCTCCGCGGGACGAGTCACGTCCCAGCTGCCGGAACCGACCTTGATCAGACCGCCGACCAAGGCCCGGACCATATGGTGGCAGAAGGCGTCGGCGCGCAGGTCGATGGTGATCACCGCTTCCTGGTCGCGGGCGACGTGCAGCTCGTGGAGAGTGCGGATCGTCGTCGCGCCGGCGCGCGGTTTGCAGAAGGGCAGGAAGTCGTGGAGTCCCTGGACTTCCGCGGCGGCTTCGGCCATGGCTTCGACGTCGAGTTCGCCTTTGTGCCGGGGAGTGACCGGCGTGAGCAGCGGGTCGATGAATGACCGGTTGTCGGCAAGTCGGTACTGGTAGGAGCGCCACAAAGCGGAGAACCGGGCGTCGAAGTCCTCGGGCACCTCGGTCACGGCGTGGATGACGATGTCGAAGAACTCACCGGCAGCGAGGACTCCGCGCAGACGAGAGAGCAGAGCCGCCTCGGCGGACCGATTCGACCGCCCGACGAGCTTGCCGATCGCTTCCTCGTCCACGTCGATGTGGATGACCTGTCGGCGGGCGTGGACACCGGCATCGGTGCGGCCGGCCACGACTGTGGTCACATCGGTGCCGGTCACGCGGGCGAGTCCGGATTCGACGGCGGCCTGGACGGTGCGCAGTCCCGGCTGCTTCGCCCAGCCGTGGAAGTCCGTGCCGCGGTAGCCGAGATCGATGCGGAAGCGGGTCACGAAGCCGTCCCCGCCGAGGCTGCGCCCGCCGAAGCCGTCCCCGCCGAGGATGACCCCGCCGTGGCGCGGCCGGGTGAAGTGTCTGCGCTGTCGCCGTCGACGGCGGATTCGGTGAAGGGTTCGCGTGCCTTGAAGACGCGCGTGAACAGGCGGGAGATCGGGCGTCGGCGCTGCCGGTGATAGCGGTCGACGTTCGTATTGTAGAAGCGGGAGGCGGTGAGGATCCGCTCGGTGAGCACCTGCAGCTGGTCGTGCAGAAGCTGGACCGTCGTGTCGATCTCCTCGTTGACCGCTGCCTGCTGGGTGCGCGCGAATTCCGAGGTCGCGACTCTCTCCGCGCGTGCTGCGGGTGTCCGGGCCGCATCGCTGATCGCCTCGGTGAGGGCGTTCTCGGCGGCGGCGCCTCGATGGTCGAAAGGTGCCCGTTCCGCGGAGGCGAGCGCGAGTTCGAGCCTGGACAGATCGTGCCCGGCAACCTGATTCAGGGTGCCGATATAGGCGGGCACGAGCGCGTGACGAGCCCGGATCTCGCCGATGAGCTGGCGTTTGGCCTCATCGCAGACCGACCGGGCCATCGACAGCTGGTTGAAGCGCAGCACGGTGAAGACGACGAAGACGATGACGAGGGCTGCGATCAGGCAGCCGCCGACGATGAACCAGACCACTGCCGCTCCCCTCGTTCGTTCTGTGCCGCTGTTGGTGCTTATGCCGCTGTTGTCACTGCTGGTGCTGCGGGCACGTCGCATCGCATTGCGAATCGCTTCGCCCGAGGCTTAAGTTTACGCGGGGTTCAGACTCGTCGCGAACAGGCCACCATCCGGATACCGGGGGCCACCGTCTAGACACCGGGGCCATCGTTTGGATACCGGAGACCCCCTCAGGCACGGCGAATCGGCCCGGCGTCTTACGGAGCAGCCCACCGCGGCACGGCCCGCAGACAAGGGTTCCGGCGATTTCGGCCAGAAGTCGCCGCGGCGTCGCCTTCGGGTCATGCGTTGGTCACCGAGGCGGATTTAGCTGGAAGCCGTGAGAGTAGCGATCATTGCAGAATCCTTCCTCCCCAACATGAATGGGGTCACCCACTCACTCCTGCGGGTCCTCGACCATCTGGCCGACCGAGGCGACGAAGTTCTCGTCATCGCCCCGGGCACCCGCAGAGACGGACCGAAGGAGGTCGCCGGCGCCCGTGTCGTTCGGGTTCCCTCGATCGCCTTGCCGAAGTACCGCCGCATCCGAGTCGCGCCAGGCGGCGTCACCCGCATCCGCCGCCTGCTGCAGCGCTTCGCCCCTGACGTCGTCCACCTGGCCAGCCCGTTCGTCCTCGGCTGGCGCGGGGTACTCGCCGCCCAGGCGCTCAACCTGCCGACCGTCGCGATCTACCAGACCGAGGTCCCCGCCTACGCCGCCCGGTACGGCATGCACGGCATCGAGGCCATGCTGTGGAACCACGTCCGCAACATCCACCAGCATTCCTCCTTGACTCTTGCTCCGTCGAGCTACACGATCGATCAGCTGGAGAATCTCGGAGTCGCCGAGGTGGCCCTGTGGGCCCGTGGGGTCGATTCCTCCCGCTTCGACCCAGGCCACCGATCCGAGGTGTGGCGACGGTCCGTGGCCCCGAACGGTGAGAAGATCATCGGGTTCGTCGGCCGTCTGGCAGCAGAGAAGCAGGTCGAGGACCTGGCGGTGCTCAACGATGTGCCCGGTGCCAAGGTGGTCATCGTCGGTGACGGACCGTGGCGGACCCGGCTGGAGCGGACGCTGCCCGGTGCCCACTTCACCGGCTTCCTCGGAGGAGAGGCTCTGGCGCAGGCTGTCGCGAGTTTCGACCTCATGGTCGCCCCGGGCGAGCTCGAGACCTTCTGCCAGACGATCCAAGAGGCGATGGCCTCCGAAGTTCCCGTCATCGCCCCTGCCCGAGGCGGCCCACTCGACCTCGTCGACTCCTCGCGCACCGGATGGCTCTACACTCCGAAGGACCTCGGAGCCATGCGCAGCCATGTCATCGACCTGCTCGGTGATGAGGCGAAACGTCGGGCCTTCGGGGTGGCCGGGCGCGAGCAGGTGCTGTCCCGTTCGTGGAAGAGCGTGTGCTCACAGCTCGTGGGCCACTACTCAAGGGCGATCGAGAATCCTGCGCCGCAGGTGCTCGGCCGCGGGTTCAGCTCGATGGTCAACTCCGGGCTGGAGAACACGCTGCCGTACTGACGTGAACGCGCTCTGCGGGCATGCGTCAGCTGAGGCTCGCAGTCCAGTCGTCGACGGTGAGCACCTTCGCCTGCATCGGGAACACCTTCTCGGTGAGGACTCGGTGGACTTCCGGGTCACGGTCGGCGCAGGCGTCGGTGAGCACGGTGAGTTCGAAGTCGAGGTCGGCGGCCTGCCGCAGCGTGGAGAGCACGACTCCGCTGGTCGCCACCCCGGCCAAGACGAGTGACTGTGCCCCATACCCGCGCAGCAGCACCTCGAGGTCGCTGCCGGTGAAGGCGCTGATCCGGCGTTTGGTCACGATCGGTTCGCCATGCTGTCGGTTGAGAGTCTCGTGGATGCTCGTCGACGCATGGGATTCGTCGAGATCCCCGTGTGCGGCGATCCGTGCGAACGAGGCGGTTTCCGCCAATTCGGGCTGGCCTTCGCGCAGCGCCACCCGCACCCACACGACGGGAACGTTCTTCTGCCGCGCCGCAGCCACGGCATCTCGGGCACGCTCAAGGACACCACTGGAGGCGAAGGCCTCGCCCCCGGCGATGCCGTTCTGGAAGTCCATGGCCAACAGGACGGTTCGATCGGCTCCAGTCATCATGTCTCCTTCGTTTCGAGGGGACTCATGTCCCATTCGCCGAGGCTACTCCCTCCCCCGGATGGTCCGCTGAGTCGGGGCTCAATGCCGACTGGGTCCAAGAGCGATTCGCGCTCCGCCGAGCGTCTTCCCCGAAGGCCCGGATCTGGCGCAGGAGATCACGGCCCACCGACTGCCCGGGGGCAGACAACGCGCCGTTGTCGACGGCAAATCGCGCTGGTATCGTGGATGGTGAAGCAACGTCATGCCCCGGGCTACCGGATAATCCCGGCCTTTGGGAAGACGGCCCCCTGGTTTTTGCGCAAGCACCCAGGGGGTGCTTCATATTCAGGGACTTTCCGTCGACGGCATTGATCACCGTCAGTTTTCCCTCTCGCAGTGCCGGCTCGATGAACCTCACATCATCACGAAGGATATTGCGTTGCACCGCCCACGACATTGCATCCGCCGACCACAGCAGCGGCTCGGCTCCCATCCGACCATGAGCAAGTGCCACGTCGGAGTGAATAGAGCCCGAACTGCGCAACTTGTCGACGACCTGTTCGTCTAGCCCGTTGAGCTTCTGATCCTTGTTGTTGTCCGCGACGATCCCGCGAACAGCCTCGTCTCCAGTGCCGCTTGTGAGGTTGCGGACCAGCCTATCCAGGCACAGCGCCCTGGCCCGGGCGAGGTCCCGCCGAGAGCTGCCCGCCAACGGCAGCCTCACAGCGATGACATTCCACACCGATTCCTCGGTGACCGTCGCGATCATCTCGACGATGTCACCACGGTCGAAATCGCTTCCTCGGAACTTCTTGTTCGTGTGCCAATAGGTTCCGCCGGCCACATCCACCAATCGCTCGCGAATCGAATCCAAGCGCGCATGAGAGAAGATGACCGCGGCCATCTGATAGAACGAAATCTCCCGCCCAGCGGGGCCCTTCCCCGCGACGGTCGGCTGCCGCATCGACTCGTCGATGAACGCAATCGGATTCGGCGCAGCGGCGAGGTAGAACCTCTCCAGTACAAGCGACCGCAGGCTTGGGCTCGACATGTCTCCGCTCTCATCCGGCAACGCTGATCTCCTCGAGCAACATTGCTCTCATCCGATGACGTGCCAGCACTCTACGGGTCGGTCCTGACACAGAAAACGGATCCCCTCGCCGAGGCGACCCTGCACCGGCGATCTCGCGCCCATGACACGACCGACGGGGACGGTCTCAATCGACGATGCCGCGGGCGTCGAGGGCCCGCCCGGTGTCCTGCGCATACTTCACCGACCGCAGGATCGCCGGCACCACCCGCGCCTTGATGCTCGAGTCCAGCCCCCTGGCCCGAGCGGCCCGCTCTGCTTCCCCGAGCAGACCGGAGATGTGCGAGATCGCGCGCACCATGAGGCTCGCCGTCAGAGCGATCGCCTCAGTGTTCGCGCCGACGAACCGCAGCGGAGAGACGATGACGGTGAACGTGTCGAGCAGCTGCGCGACCGACGTCGTCAGCGTCAGCAGCAGGGCCGCCTGTACACAGGCGAAGACGGTGCCGCCGACGGCCAGACCGGACTGCAGCGACCCGAAGAAGTACTGCAGGGTCATGACGATGGTCACCAGCACCGCAACATAGAGCCACGTGCGCAGGAAATACTTCAGCCGCAGCCTCGCGGTGAAGCCGATGATGACGAGGACTGCGAACATCGACCAGTTGATGACCGGATCGCGGAAGATCAGCGCCACCACACCGATGGCGGCGATGAGGCCGAGCTTCACACCCGTCGGCACTCGATGGAGCCACCCGCGAGGCGCCGCGACCTTGCCGAAGAGCTGCGGCCGCGGTCTGATCCCGGCATTCTTCCGCCAGGTCACACCGGCTCCGCCGGCGGAGGGGGATCCGGCCGCGCCCACGGTGGGATTCCCATTCATGGCGTATCGCTCATGATCATGTCCCGGTAGGTGGCGACCGCCTCGGCGGGGGCGGCATCGCAGACGATGCGACCGTCCTCGACGACGAGGGCACGCTCGGCGATCTGCGCGAACTCGAGGTCATGGGTGGTGAGGATGATGCGCACGCCGCGGCGGGAGACGAGCTCCTGCAGGTGCACCCGCAGCTTCTCCCTGTTGCGCAGGTCGAGCAGGGTCGTCGGCTCGTCGAGGACGAGGATCTGCGGGTCCACAGCGAGCACCGCGGCCAGAGCCACGAGCTGCCGCTGACCGCCCGAGAGCTCGTAGACGCTGCGCTCAGCGAGGTCGGCGATGCCGAGTTCCTCGAGCACTGCGAGAGCTGCGCTCCTGCGCCGGGCTCGCGGCACGGATTTGCGCAGGGAGAGCTCGATGTCCTCGATCGGGGTCGGCATCACCAGCTGCGCGGCCGGGTCGGTGAAGACGAAACCCACCCGCGAACACACCTTCGCAGGCTCCCGATACGGGTCGAGCCCATCGATGAGCACCTGCCCCGCGTTCGCGGTGACGAGCCCGTTGACCAGCTGCAGCAGGGTCGATTTCCCGGACCCGTTGGCTCCGATGACGGCGACGACATCCTCGGTGAGGGTGAAGTTCACATCGCTGAGGATCGGGCGGACGACATCGCCGTCGGGTCCTTCGTCGAGGACCCCGACGCCGACATCGGAGAAGCGGATCTCCCGGGTCATTTGACGCCCGGTTCCTGATCCGTCGCCGAGGCGGTCGCGCCGTTGCCGTGCGGACCTGCCGGACCAGCGGTGTTCGTTCCGGCCACGGAGTTCGCTTCGGCAGCGGTGTTCGCTCCGGCCACCGAGTCCACGCTCACTCCGCGACGACGCAGCACATCGGGGAACGCCCGGTGGATGAGCACGGCCACCGAGGCGGCCAGGATGTTCTTGATGATGTCACCGGGCCAGTAGGCGAGGTCGGCGACGGCGGCAACACCCAGCGGCAGATCGGCGTTGATCGACATGCCGAGGATGCCCAGGGGGTGGTTGAGCAGAAGGCTTGCGGCGAACCCGCCGAGGAACAGAGCCACACCGAGCTTGGCTCCGCGGAAGCGACGCACCGCCCAGCGGGCGATGAGTCCGGCGGCCAGGGCGTAGAGGGTGAACGAGAGGATGTAGCCAGCGCTGGGCCCGGCGAGCACACCGATGCCGCCGTTCATGCCGGAGAAGATCGGCAGGCCGAGCAGCCCGAGGACGACGTAGAGCAGCGTCGCCGCAGCACCCCGCCACGGCCCCAGCACCATTCCGCACAGTGCGATCGCGAAGGTCTGCAGCGTGATCGGCACACCCGCGGGTCCGACCGGGACAGGAGGCATCATGGCGAAGGCCGCGAGCAGGGCGGCGAAGACCGCGATGAGCGCGATATCGCCGGCACGACCGGCGGAGCGGGGACGAGTGATACCCGCCGAGGCGGTGCTGTGGGCCTGAGACATGAGTGCTCCGTTGTTCGTCTTCTCCCCGGACGGCAGCGGATCTGCCGCCGGATGCACCCGAGGCGGCCCCGGGTCCCCACCACTGTAACTGAACAGTGTTCAGGAGTGGAATTCGGGGGTCCCGGTGGCCGCCTCGGTGCCGGTTGAGCGAATGCCGGTTCCCCGCAGGGTTTACGCATTCCTCAGCAGACGATCACTCCCATTCGATGGTGCCCGGGGGCTTCGAGGTGACGTCGAGGACGACGCGGTTGATGTCGTCGACCTCGTTGGTGATGCGGTTGGAGATCACGGAGAGCACATCGTAGGGGATGCGCGTCCAGTCGGCGGTCATCGCGTCCTCGCTCGAGACCGGGCGCAGCACGACGGGGTGGCCGTAGGTGCGGCCGTCGCCCTGGACGCCGACGGAGCGGACATCGGCCAGCAGGACGACCGGGCACTGCCAGATCTCCCCGTCGAGGCCGGCCTTCGTCAGCTCCTCGCGGGCGATGGCATCGGCCTTGCGCAGGATGGCCAGGCGCTCCTCGGTGACCTCGCCGATGATGCGGATGCCCAGGCCGGGCCCCGGGAAGGGCTGGCGGGAGACGATGACCTCTGGCACGCCGAGTTCGCGGCCGATGGCCCTGACCTCGTCCTTGAACAGGGCGCGCAGGGGTTCGATGAGTTGGAACTGGATGTCATCAGGCAGTCCGCCGACATTGTGGTGGCTCTTGATGTTCGCCGTTCCCGATCCCCCGCCGGATTCGACGACATCGGGGTAGAGGGTGCCCTGGACGAGGAAGGCGATCTCCTCGCCCTCACCTTCCTGGGCTTCGAGAACGAGGTCAGAAGCAGCCGTCTCGAAGGTGCGAATGAACTCGCGGCCGATGATCTTGCGCTTCTCTTCCGGGTCGGTGACGCCGGCAAGCTGGGACAGGAACTGCTCACGGGCATCGACGGTGACCAGACGGACGCCGATCGAGTCGACGTAGTCCTTCTCGACCTGCACGCGTTCGTCCTGACGCAGCAGGCCGTGGTCGACGAACACGCAGGTGAGCTGGTCGCCGATGGCCTTGTGGACGAGTGCTGCGGCCACGGACGAGTCGACGCCTCCGGACAGTCCGCAGATGACCTTCTTGTTGCCGACGCGGGCGCGGATGAGGTCGACCTGCTCGTCGATGACGGACTCGTTCGTCCAGTCGGCTTCGAGGCCGGCGACGTTGAAGAGGAAGTTCTCGAGGATCTTCTGCCCGTTCTCCGAATGGAGGACCTCGGGATGCCACTGCACGCCGGCGAACCTCTTCGCCGGGCATTCGAACGCGGCGACGGGGGTGTCCGGGGTGGAGGCGAGCACATCGAAGTCGGCAGGCGCCTCGGCGACGGAATCTCCGTGGGACATCCACACCTTGTAGGCGGCCGGGGTATCGGCCAGCAGCGAACCGGTGGCCGTCACGGAGACCGGGGTGGAGCCGTATTCGCGCTTATCGGTCTTCGCAACCCGCCCGCCGAGGGCCGTCGACATGAGCTGGAAGCCGTAGCAGATGCCCATCGTCGGGATGCCGAGGTCGAACACAGACGTGTCGAAGCTCGGGGCGCCCTCGTCGTTGACGCTCGAAGGACCGCCGGAGAGCACGATGGCCACGGGGTTCTTCGCCGCGAACTCGGACGCCGGGGCGTCATGGGCGATGATCTCCGAGTACAGGCCGGCTTCGCGGATGCGGCGCGCGATGAGCTGGGCGTACTGGGCGCCGAAATCGACGACGAGGACAGGGGGCACCTGCGTGGACTGAGATTGCGTCATGGTCCAATTCTAAGCGTCGGAAACGCGACGCCCGAATTCGGGCTCTCAGCCGACGAAAAGGGCACATACGCGGCCGTGGGCAGCGCCGCCTCGGCGAGGGGATACGGGTGTCGGACCCGGGCCCTCAGCTCTTGGGCGCGACGACGACGGCGGCTTCGAGTTCGCCTTCGACCTGACGGTGGATGCGGCGTTCGAGGATGAACGACATGACCGGCACGACGCCGGCGAGCGCGAGGATGAGGTAGCGGCCCAGCGTCCAGCGCATCTGCTGATTGAGCCAGAAGCAGCCGATGAGGTAGACGACGTAGCACCAGCCGTGGCAGATCGCGATGGCCGCGGCGAGGTTGAAGTCACCGAAGGTCAGGGCCGTGGCGGAATCGGCGGCGATGAGGTACTTGTAGATCATCTCGACCGTGAGGATGAGCAGCATGGTGCCGGTGATGAGCGCCATCACGCGGTAGAACTTCAGCGCATTGCGCGCCGAGGTGAAGCGCTTGACGCTCCACACATTGCTCTCATCGAAGTTGGGGCGGGAGTCCAAGGACTCGTGTTCTTCGCTCACGCTCAATTTCCTCCGGTCGTGGATGTATCGGTCTTTCGGGTGCTCTTGCCCGCCTTGCCCGGCTTCTTCCCGCCGTGGCGGTGGGCCGGCAGTCCGGTCAGGTTCGACATCACCTCGGGGTCGATGGTCGACGAGCCGGCGGGTTTGACGACAACATACTCGGCGCGGTTCTCCGAATCCTGAGAATCCTCGCCGAGGCGGCGCTTGAAATAGTCGTCACGCAGCAGTTGGAACCACATGTAGAGGGCCATGGCGGCGAAGATGATCCATTCGAGGGCGTACACCGCCGACTGCAGATCGAATCCGCCCTCATCGCGGGTCGTCGTGGTCGGGACCTGGGCGAGTCCGTCGGTGCCGATCGAGGCGGCCGCGCCGCTGGCCTTCTCCGGGATGAGGAAACCGGAGTAGGTGAGCAGGTCGGGGAACATGTTGATGATCTGCGAGGTCGAGACCGTGCGCACCTGCCCCTCGGGCAGGTCGTTGCCGGGTTCCGGCCCTTCGATCGGTCCGATCCGGGCGGTGAGTTCGACGTCGCCGGACTTCGCCTGCGAGGACATGGCGGCATCCTCGCCGGTGGTGAATCCGCGGACGACGGGGATCGCGATCGTCTTCTCGTCGGCGCCTTCGGCGGTGACTCCCTCACCGAGGTGGGCGTCGTCGGGGGCGAACATCGTGACCACCCAGTACCCGTCATCGCCGTCCTGGACGCGGCCGGGAACGACGACCTGGGCGTCGGGCAGCCAGTGGCCGGACAGGCTGACCCGTTGATCGGCGAGGATGCCGGGCATCGGGGCCTGCGCATTCATCACCGCGTTGAAGTCCTTGACCTCGTCGACATCGGCGGAGTTCGTGATGTCGTTCTTGTGCTGGGCCCGGTCGACCTGCCACGCGGAGAGGCCGACGAAGCAGGTGACGAGCACCAGGACGAGGAGCAGGGACCCAAGCCATTTGGGAGTCAGTGCCAGACGGAACAGTTCAGACCACCGTTCCAGACTGGTAAGGCGAGACGGTAACGTCGACGCGTTGGAATTCCTTGAGGTCGAGGTAGCCGGTCGTGGCGAGTGCCCGGCGCAGGGCACCGGCGAGGTTGAGTTCGCCGATCGCGGTGCGTCCGGGTCCGAAGAGGACCTGTTCGAGGCTGCCGACGGTGCCGAGTTCGACGCGGTGGCCGCGCGGCAGCTCCGGGTGGTGGGCTTCGGCTCCCCAGTGCATGCCGCGGCCCGGGGCCTCGGTCGACCGTGCCAGGGCGGTGCCGAGCATGACGGCGTCGGCGCCGACTCCGAAGGCCTTGACGATGTCTCCGCTGGTGCCCAGTCCGCCATCGGCGATGACGTGGACGTAGCGGCCGCCGGATTCATCCATGTAGTCGCGGCGGGCGGCGTGGACGTCGGCGACGGCCGTGGCCATCGGGGCGTGGATGCCCAGGGTCTTCCGGGTCGTGGCCGCCGCTCCCCCGCCGAAGCCGACGAGGACGCCGGCGGCACCGGTGCGCATGAGGTGCAGGGCCGCGGTGTAGGTGGCGGCTCCGCCGACGATGACGGGCACATCGAGTTCGTAGATGAACTGTTTGAGGTTGAGCGGTTCGGTGTGGGTCGAGACGTGTTCGGCCGAGACCGTGGTGCCGCGGATGACGAAGATGTCGACTCCGGCGTCGACGACGGTCTTGTAGAACTCCTGGGTCCGCTGCGGGGTCAGGGCGCCGGCGACGGTGACCCCGGCCTCGCGGATCTGCTCGAGGCGGGCGGTGATGAGCTCTGCCTGGATGGGAGCGGAGTAGAGCTCCTGCATCCGCGAGGTCGCCATCTCGGTCGGCAGCTGGGCGATCTCTGCCAGCAGCGGGGTGGGATCGTCGTACCGGGTCCACAGTCCCTCGAGGTCGAGGACGCCGAGTCCGCCGAATCTGCCGAGGGCGATGACGGTCTCCGGCGACATCGCCGAATCCATGGGGGCGCCGATGAAGGGCAGCTCGAACTGATAGGCATCGATCTGCCAGCTCAGGGACACGTCTTCGGGGTCACGGGTGCGTCGAGCGGGCACGATGGCGATGTCATCGAGCGAATAGGCGCGACGACCGCGCTTGCCTCTGCCGATTTCGATTTCAGAACTCACGCGAACAGCCTATCCCACCACCCTCCCTGCGAGGTCTCAGCCCACTATGAGGAACAGCCTGTCTCCCATTACTACCTGACGGGTCCCCAGCCACCCGGCGTGGACTGGTCCCCAAAAGTTGGACTGCTGTGAGGTCAGCATAGTTCGTAAATAGGCTCACCATCCTTGGCGGTCTTGCTTCGATATTCCATCGGGGCAAGATCGCCAAGTCGTGTCGAGATCCTTTCGTAGTTGTACCAATGAATGTACTCATCGATCGCGGCTTTGAGGTCATCGACTGAGTCGAATTTCTGCAGATAGAACATTTCGGACTTCAACTGCCCGAAGAAGTTCTCCGCCATCGCGTTATCCCAGCAGTTTCCCTTCCGCGACATCGACGCTGTCGCACCGTGCTTGGCCAGGATCGACGCCCAGGACACGTGCTGGTACTGAAACCCCTGATCGGTATGCACCAACGGTGTCTGACCCGGCGGAAGCCCCTGACAAGCACTCCTCAATGATTCGTTCGTCAATGCCGTGTTCGGTGACGTCGACATCGAGTACGACACCACACCGGCATCGAACAGATCGATCACTGGTGACAGATACAGTTTCTTGTCTTCAACAGCGAATTCCGTGACGTCAGAAACCCATTTCTCGTTCGGTTCATCAGCGGTGAACTCCCGATTGAGTACGTTGTCAGCAACGGCCCCGACCGTGCCGCGATGGGAGTCGAATTTCTTCTTCCGCACCTCGGTCTGCAGACCCATGTCACGCATCAATCGCAGCACCGTCTTCTTCGCGATCGTGATGCCCTGTTTGACCAAGACAGCCCAGATCTTGCGGTGCCCGTAACGTTTGTGACTCTTCTCGAAGATGTCCTCGATGAGGGTTCTCACCTGCGCGTATGGGTCGGGTCTCACGTCGAATCGTTTCTGGTGATAGAAGAACGTCGACCGGGCCAAACCCGCGACCTGCAGCAGCAATGGCAGTGGATAGTCTGCCTTGAGACTGGCAACGATGCGTGCTTTCACAGCTGCCCTTTTTGCCTCAAGGCCCGCAGTTTTTTCAAGTAAGCGTTCTCCGCTTCAGCCCGCAGCAGCCGGTCTTGTAGCTGCCGGTACTCGGCCAGGCTGATGTCCTCGACATGCGTCTTCTTCGCCATCAGGTCTGGCTTGGATGGGGCCGGATCAGCATCGGGGTCCTGACCGTTGTCGAGGGCTCGTATTCGTGCTGTCTTGCCTTTGGCCGGCGGCGGTGTCGCGAACGCGTCTTCGCCCTTGTCCCGGTGAGTGTGTCAACCCCATTTGGCCCCACTGTGATGCTTTGATTTGGCCCCACCCCAGCATGTGTGGTCGTGCTCGCCGCGCGTTGGTAACAGTCGCGGCCCAGCGGGGTCGGGCGGTGTTGTGTTGCGAGCCTTTCTCCGGCCACAGGAGTGGCCGGGCCTCTCAGGTTCCAGTGTGGTCAGAACGGCGGATCGCCAGGGCCGTAGTCGGGTTCGGTTGGTCCGAATCGGCGACGCAGTCGCTGAAGGTCCTCAATAGCCGAATCGATCAGATCGGCGGCATGCTCGCGGCCACTGGGCTGAACAGACTCGATGGTGACACTGATCCCGTCCAGGAGATCCTGGGCGTCATTGAGGCGTTGGCTGATGTAGGCGACCCAGTCCTCGGTGGCATCGATGGCATTTCCGCTGGCTGGTTCCTGATCCTCGGTGGTGATCATGGTTGATCTCCTTCCTGCAAAGTGGCCTCTTCGCTCCTGGCCCGGGTGGTGCGCAGCCGGTAAGAGCTGGTGCCGGTGTTGATGATGTGGGCGTTAAACGTCAACCGATCGACAACGGCCGCGGCCAGCCGCGGGTCGGTGAATGTCTGCCCCCACTCGCTGAACGAGGCGTTCGAGGCTGTCGCAATCGAGGCTCGTTCCTCACGTTCGGTGATGATCTGGAAGAGTAACTCAGCTCCACGAGAATCGAGGCTGACATACCCCAACTCATCCAGGCACAGCAGGTCCAGGCGAGCATAGCGGCCCACTACCCGGGAGAGCTGCTTGGCATCGGCGGCCTCGGTGAGCTCGTTGACCAGGGCCGCCGTCGTGACGTAGCGGACTCTGCGGCCCTGCTCGGCCGCGGCGGTCCCCAGACCGATCAGCAGATGCGTCTTCCCTGTCCCGGAATCACCGAGTAGCACCAACGGCTCACCGGCATCGATCCACGCTCCGGTGGCCAGAGTCGCCAACCGGGCCGGCGGCAAATCCTCGATGGCGGCGGTATCGAAGTCGGACAGGTGCTTGGTGCGAGGAAACTTCGCTTCCTTGATCCGCCGGATCCGACGGCGGGCATCACGATCATCACACTCCGCGGCCAACACCTCAGCCAGGTAGGCCTTGTGCGAGAGCCGTTCTCGGGCTGCTGCCTCGGCCATCGGTGAGGCCTGGTCACGGATCGTGGGCATGAACAGGGTCCGACAAGCCGTGGCGATCGCGGCCTCAGCCGCCTGATCACCCAGAGCAGTCACTGCCGGCGTCGATGCCGGGATGGTTTTCGCGTTCATGCTCCCACCACCGAGACCAGTTCGTCATAGGCGCCCAGGCCCGGCACCGGCCTCTCCCCGACTGGTCCGACGTGGGCCGGGACGACCACCGCCGGTGGCGCAGTCATCGCCTGACCGGCCCGGCGGGCCTCGACCGCGACCACATCAGCATCGAAGCATCCCAACCCGGTCGCGGTTGTCAATGCGGTGACAATGTCACCGTTGGGCAGGCTGCGGTGCAGTAGCAGCACACCGATGAGCGCCCGGGTCCCGGCCGTGTCGCCGAGTTGCCCACGCGCAGCATCCCAGAACCGTTGATGAGCGTTCGTGAACATCCCGGACTTCCGGGCAGCCGCCAGCGCGGTGGCCCCGGCGAATGCTCCGGGCTTGCGTATGAGGACTTCCAGGTAGTGATCGAGGACCAAATCTTCGGTGTACTTATGCAGCGACCGGGTATGGACAGCGACCACCCCCGACTCAGCGATCACGGTCACCGTCGTGGCCCCCAAACGCACCTGGAGGCGTCTGCCAGCCAACCGGGCCGGCACCGAGTAATAGGACTGACGTACGCACACTCTGGCTCTCGCATCGACCCGACACGACAGGGTCTGCGCGGCATCGAAGACCTCATCGGGCAAACCCCGCAGGCCAGGCAGCTCCCGGGCCGCCGCGGCCCCGACCGTCTCGACCCGGCCGGTGATCTTTCGGTCGTCATCACCAGCATCGGCAGCGACCATGAAAGCGTTGAGCTCGGCTAAGGAGGCGAACTCGGGCACCGGCACCAGATGACGGCGCCGGAACCGACCGACCTCCCCCTCGACGCCACCCTTCTCATGAGCACCCTTGATCCCGGGCTGGCAGAAGAAGCTATCGAACCCGTAATGCGACCTCAGGGCGACAAACCGGGGATTCTCCTCCCGTTCCCGACCCAGCAGCACCCGCACCACCGCCGGAGTCAGGTTGTCATACCGGATCATGCCCGTCGGGACTCCACCGAGCCGGTCGAAGGCCTTCACATGACCGTCGAGAAACGACTCCTGAGCCTGGTTGGCGTAAGCAATGTGCACGGCTTTACCCGAATGCGATAGGCGCAGAATGAACATCCACAGCTTCAACCACACCCCACCGATGAGGGCGTAGAACTCCCCGAAGTCGACCTCGGCTTCAGCCGCCGGGGCATGGGTTTGAGGAACCTTGACCTCCAACGACTGATCGAAAATGTCCCGGCGCAGCTTCGCGACCAGGGTTCGCACACTCGACTCCGCAACCTCGACTCCTTCCTCCTCGACGAGGCGCTGCCAGACCCGCCGGGCGGTATGACGCTGCTTCCGAGGGACCTCTTTGTCAGCAACTAACCAAGCCCGGACGGTGGCAACGTGCTCACCGAGGACTGGTGCTACCCTCTCCGGAGTCTTCCGCCGCGGTGGTACCGCATCCGCCAACGCCTGACGTACCGTCCTGCGGTGGACCTTGTACTTTTGGGCTAACTGTCGAATCGACATCTCATGGTCTCTGTGGTCTCGTCGGATATTCTCGAATTGCTCCACTCTCGACATCTCCTTCATATGCCCCACCTCTTCGTGAACGTCTTGGTCGACATCACGAACGGTACGGCTGGTAGGTCGGGGGTGGGGCCAAATCAGAGGATCATTTTTGCTCCAAGTGGGGCCATTTCAGACTGTCACACTCATCCCGGTATTTCTTCGCCCAATCAACGACGGTGCGTGAGGATGCCAGGCCAAGCTCTTGAGCCAGGACGACTTTGTGTTCGCCGTCGAGGTACCGTTTCGCAGTCGCGATCTTTGTCTCTGCCGGTATGCGGCGGGGCTGGTGCGGTTCCATGACCGATATTGTTCCACGCACCAGCCACCGGTCGTGGAGGAGTTTGAGCGTGGGTTTATGCACGTCGAGCTTCGTGGCGGTCGCGGCGTAGCCGTGCCCTTTGTCGAAGAGCTCGATCGCGGCTTTGGCTTGTTCGTCTGTGATCAGACAGTCCTTACGCATGGACTGGTCCCTTCAAGTTGTCTTGTGTTGATCACAGTCCAACTTTCGGGGACCACTCCAGCGCCAGGGTGCTGGGGACCCGTCAGGTAGCAAGTGGGGTGAGGTGGGTGGCTGCGGCGGATTCGGCGGCGGCCACGAAAGCGCGGACGTGGGGCAGGTGCGCGTCACGTTCGCGCACATGCATGACGACCCTGCGTGTGGGCACCGGGTCGGTGAGGTCGACGGCGACGAGTCCGGGCGGCAGCTGCAGCGTCGACAGCCTGGGCAGCACAGTGACACCGAGGTTCGAGGCAACGAGGGCGAGCGCGGCGAAGTCGTCCTCGCAGGCGGCGAAGGCCTTGCGTTCGAAGCCGGCCGCCGCGCACGCATGGTCGACGACCTTGCTCGACGGTCCCGCCCACATGTCGTAGTCGACCCACTGCTCGTCCTCGAGGTCCTTGAACGGCACGGTCTCACACGCGGCGAATTCGTGCCGCTCTGAGACCACGACGCGGTAGTCGTCATCGAAGAGCGGAACCCGGGTCATCTCCGGCAGACGGATCTCGCCTTCCTGCGGAACCTCGGCACGGATTTCGATGACGCAGTGGGTGCGCCGGTTCTTCGCCGGTTCGTTGAGTTGGATGTCGAAGCGCAGATTCGGGTGGTCACGGGCCACGGTTTCGATGATCCCGGGCAGCAGGCGCGCATTGAACGAGGTGAACGCCGCGATCCGCAGCCGCGGCCGAGTGACGTTGCGGAAGCTCTCGACGATCTCGTCCAGCCGCGCCACCGAGGTGAACACCTCACCGGAGTCCTCGGCCAACCGCCTGCCGAGCTCGGTGATCTCGATGCCGCGCCCTGAGCGCCGGTACAGGGGCGCGCCGACGGCCTTCTGCAGGGTCGTGATGTGCTGGCTGACGGTGGCTGGCGTGTAGTTGAGGTTCTTCGCGGCCGCGACCACGGAACCGGTGGCGACGACGGCTCGCCAGATTCGGAGTCGATTGAGATCCCACATGAGTGCATCGTAGCCGTGAACCATTCGGTTCTGCCTGATGATCGTTCACGATCAGTTGCTTTTCCCGATCGTTGACGGCCCTGACAATGGAGAGGATCCACCAATTCCCACCGAAAAGATCCCCACCGCAGAAACCGCAGAAGAAGGAGTGCTGTGACCGGACCCGAGATCCTGACCATCACCGGTGCCGCCGCCGCTCTGGCGATCACGCCCGGCCCCGAGACGATCCTCACGATCCGTCTGTCCTCCCTGCGCCGCAAGGCCGGACTCGTCTACGCCCTCGGCACCGCCACGGGCACCGTGATCTGGATGGTGCTGGCACTCACCGGAGTCTCCGCCCTGCTCACCGTCTACCCGGCCGCCATCCAGGTGCTCAAGATCGGCGGCGGACTCTACCTCTGCCTCCTCGGACTCCTCGCCGGACGACAGGCGCTGCGGCTGCGTCGCGAACTCCGCGCTGCCTCGGCCGACTCCGCTCTCAAGGACACACCGGATCCCGCGTCGAGTGCCGCCGACGATACCTCCGCCGAGGCGGCCGCCGGCCCGGTCAGCGAGATCGCCACCGTCATGGACTCGTCCTCGTGGGGCCACCTGCGCTCGATCGTGTCCTACCGCCGCGGCATCATCTCCTCGCTGAGCAATCCGAAGGTCGGCCTGTTCTTCCTCGCGATCCTGCCCACCCTCGTGCCCGCGGCCCCGAGCAGCGTCGACTATGCGGTGCTCGTCCTCCTCATCCTCGGCGTGCTCCTGTCCTATCAGCTCGTGCTCGCGTGCCTGGCGAGCCTGGCCGCCTCGGCGATGGCGCACCGCAGTGCCGACTTCTTCATCGAGGCTGCCTCGACCGTGATCCTGCTCGTCATCGGCATCGCGGTCATCGCGATCCCGATCTGAGGCGCCCGACGATCCCGACCGCACCGAAGCGACCAGAATAAGAATCACTCGCCGAGGCGGCGCGGTTGCTTCGCGTTCGTCTCGGGGTTGCGTCTCGGGGTTGCTCAGAATTCCAACGGCAGGTTGTCGATGAGATGAGTGCCGCCGACATTCGCAGAGACGAGCAGCAGAGCCGATCCCCGGAAGTCCGGCGTGCACTGCCGCAGGTCCGCGGCATCGACGAGGCTGAGGTAGATGACCTCGAGATCTCCACGTGCGGCCGCGCCCTCGAGCACGGCCCGCGCGGCAGCTTCGACCTCGGCGGGCCCGGCAGCCACATCGGCGGCGGCGTCGAGGGCCCGTGGAATCGCCAGGGCACGTTCCCGATCGGGTCCGGTGAGGTATTCGTTGCGACTCGACATCGCCAGGCCGTCGCCGTCGCGCACGACGGGCAGGCCGATGAGCTCGATATCGAAGTTGAGGTCGGCGATCATCCTCTTGACCAGACAGAACTGCTGGATGTCCTTGAGTCCGAAGACCGTGACATCGGGGGCGATGAGGGTGAACAGCTTCGCCACGACCGTGAGCACACCGTCGAAGTGACCGGGCCTGGCCGCCCCTTCGAACACCGCTCCCATGCGTCCGGCGACGACGCGGACCTCGGGCGCGGACGGGTACATCTCCGCCAGGGCAGGGGCGAAGACGAAGTCGACTCCGGCCTCCTCGCACTTCTGCAGATCGGCCTCGATGGGACGCGGATACTGCACGAAGTCCTCATCGGCACCGAACTGCAGCGGATTGACGAAGATCGACGTCACGACCAGATCCGCCTCGGCCCGGGCCCGGGTCATAAGCGCCTGATGCCCCGAGTGGAGGGCGCCCATCGTCGGCACGAGACCGACGCGACCGGACTGCTCGGCCCGCCACCGACGCAGCGCCTGAATGCCGCCGACCTCCATCAGTCGAAGCTCCTCTCGGGCTCGGGGAAGACCCCTGACTTCACTTCGTCGACATAGGTCTCGACCGCCTCGGTGAGCACCGAATGCAGGTCGGCGTAGCGCTTGACGAAGCGCGGGGCACGGCCGGTGCGCAGACCCGCCATGTCCTGCCACACGAGCACCTGCGCGTCGGTCTCGGCACCGGCGCCGATGCCTACGGTCGGGACCTTCAGCTCGGCAGTGACCTGCCCGGCCAGGCCCGTGGGCACCATCTCCATGACCACGGAGAACGCCCCGGCCGCGGCGACCGCGCGAGCATCGTCGAGCAGGGCGGTCCCGGCCTCGCCGCGCCCTTGGACCTTGTATCCGCCGAGGTTGTGCTCGGCCTGCGGGGTGAAGCCGATGTGCGCCATGACGGGGATCCCCGCGTTCGTGATCGCCCGGATCCGGGAGGCCATCCGCGCCCCGCCTTCGAGCTTGACCGCGTGGACGCCGGCCTCCTTCATGAACCGCACTGCCGTGGCCACGGCCTGCTCATCGGAGATCTCATAGCTGCCGAAAGGCAGGTCCGCGACGATGAGCGCACGATTCGTCGCCGAGGCGACCGCGCGGGCCAGGGGAATGAGCTCGTCCACGGTCACCGGCAGGGTCGTGGCGTGGCCGAAGACGTTGTTCGCCGCGGAATCGCCGACGAGCAGAGCCTCGACGCCGGCCTGCTCGAACAGGGCGGCCGTGTACTGGTCGTAGCTGGTCAGCATCGCCCACCGCCTGCCTTCGGCCTTCGCCTTGATGAGGTCGAGGGTGCGGATTCGCCGAGGCGGTGCCGCGGAAGCGGACGCCTGTGCACTGCCGTACGGGGCGGGCTGCTCCGCGGCCGCATCGGCGCTGGTGGCGGTCGTGTTCTGGTTCGGGTGTGCCGCGTCGGGCATGAGAGTCCTTCGGAGATGCGAGGTCGTCGGTTCTGGCGCAGGCGGGTCGAGTCCGCGGCTCCGGTGAGGGTCCGCGGTCACTCTCACGGGGCGACCACCACGGTGCGCATAGGCTCGGGTTGCGAGCCAGGTCACAGCCTATTGCATCCTCGGCCTCTCGGCCATCATCGCCGCCAGGGCCTGACTCCCGGACACAGCAGTCGCGACGCACCCCGCCGCACCCAGCGCCCGAGAGTTGTATATTGCCCGCCCACGGGATTAAGCTCAAATCTGCGCAAAGAATTAAACGCACAACTGCGCAAAACATTTCGGGCGGTTCTGCTCTCGTGTCAGTCACACCGGACACGATCTCCGCCCACTGCAGAGAAGGACGATGATGACCACGACAGCTTCGATCGAACTCACCCTCAAGGACATCTCTGCCACGGGGACGAAGGACGACATGTGCTCGACGGAGCTGCTCGATGCCCCGTGGGATGTCGACGAGCGGCCCGGCTATGGCCCCGGCGCCTCACTGGCCGATCCGATCCCCGCCGCCGCCCCGCGTCAGGGCGAGATCCCCGAGGAGTACAAGCAGGCCTCGGCCGAGGAGCTCGATGCTCGCATCCGCAGGGCCAAAGAGACCCTCGGAGACCGGGTCGTCCTCCTCGGACACCACTACCAGCGGGTCGAGGTCGTCGAACACGCCGACTACATCGGCGACTCATTCATGCTTGCCCGGGCCGCGCAGAACCACCCGGAAGCGGAGGCCATCGTCTTCTGCGGCGTCCACTTCATGGCTGAGACCGCCGATCTGCTCTCGAAGCCGAACCAGTCGGTCATCCTGCCCAATCTCGCGGCTGGCTGTTCGATGGCCGATATGGCCTCGATCGACCAGGTCGAGGACTGCTGGGAGCAGCTGGCCGAGGTCTTCGGCACCGAGGCCGATGAGCACGGTCGCGTCCCGGTCATCCCCGTCACGTACATGAATTCCTCGGCCGCGATCAAGGGCTTCTGCGGCCGCAACGGCGGCATCGTGTGCACCTCATCCAACGCCGAGGTGGTCCTCGAGTGGGCCTTCGAACGCGGGCAGAGGGTCCTGTTCTTCCCCGACCAGCACCTCGGCCGCAACACCGCGGTGAACATGGGAATCGGCCCCGACGAGATGCCCCTGTGGAATCCCGCGCGACCGCTGGGCAACAACTCCGAAGCCGAGCTGCGCAACGCCCGCGTCATCCTGTGGCAGGGATTCTGCTCCGTGCACAAGCGCTTCACCCCCGCCCAGATCGCCAAGGCCCGGGCCGAACACCCCGATGTGCGCGTCATCGTTCACCCCGAATGCCCGCGCGAGACCGTCGAGGCCGCCGATGAGTCAGGGTCGACCGCGTACATCACGAAGGCCATCGCCGAGGCGACCGAGCCGACCACGTTCGCCATCGGCACCGAGATCAACCTCGTCCAGCGGCTGGCCGCCGAGCATCCGCAGCACGAGATCTTCTGCCTCGATCCCGTCATCTGCCCGTGCTCGACGATGTATCGCATCCACCCCGGATACATCGCCTGGGTCCTCGAGTCCCTCATCGCCGGCGAGGTCGTCAATCAGATCTCCGTCGACGCCGAGGTGGCCGACCCCGCCCGCGTCTCCCTGGAGCGGATGCTCGCTGCGAAGCCGCGGATCTGATGAGCCGCGTCATCATCGTCGGGACCGGGATCGCGGGACTGACTGCGGCCGTGAACCTGGCCGGCCGACATCGGGTTACTCTCATCACGAAGGGCCGCCTCGGTGAGTCGAACACCGCGTGGGCCCAGGGCGGGATCGCCGGGGTCATCGGGGTCGAAGACACCATCGATTCTCATATCGCCGACACCCTGTCCGCCGGGGTCGGGCACTGCGACGTCGACGCCGTGCGCGTGCTGTGCGAGGCCGGTGGGGACGCGCTTGCCACCCTCGCCGAGGCGGGGGTCGACTTCGACACGGACCCGACCGGGGACTGGGCCAGGGGGATGGAAGGAGCACATTCGCATCCCCGCATCTTCCATTCCGGTGGGGACGCGACCGGACGCGCGATCACCGCGGCATTGGCTGCCCGGTTGCGGTCGGAGGTGGCCGCCGGGCGGGTCGAGCTGTACGAGCACACGATGCTCGTCGACATCATCACCGCTGACAACGAACCCACCGGACACGGCCGGACCATGCTCGCATCCAGTGAGACCCCGAGCCGAGCGACCGGAGTCACCGTGCTCCGCGGCAGCCGTCTCGAGCGACTGGCCGCGGATGCAATCGTGCTCGCCACCGGCGGGGCCGGGCAGCTCTTCGCGCATACGACGAACCCGCTAGCGGCGACCGGGGACGGTCTGGCCGCGGCCATTCGCGCCGGCGCCGTGGTCCGTGATCTCGAGTTCTTCCAGTTCCATCCGACCGCTCTGGCCGGTGCCGGGTTCCTCATCTCCGAGGCCGTCCGCGGCGCCGGTGCCCTGCTGCTCGATGAGCAGGGCAGACGGTTCATGCGTGAGGTCGACGAGAGAGCCGAGCTCGCTCCCCGCGATGTCGTGGCGCTGGCTCTGCACCGCCGCCAGGCTGCCCAGGACGGACGTCCCTGCTTCCTCGATGCCCGAGCGATACCGAATGTGGCGGCGAAGTTCCCGAGCATCACCGCAGGACTGGCCGAGCATGGTCTCGACTTGTCCCGGGACCTCATTCCCATCTCTCCTGCCGCGCACTACTTCATGGGCGGGGTGGCCACGGACGTCGGCGGGCGCACGAGCATCGACCGGCTCTTCGCCGTCGGTGAGGCCGCATGCACGGGAGTGCACGGGGCCAACCGTCTGGCCTCGAACTCCCTGCTCGAAGGAGCAGTCTTCGCCGGCCGGGCCGCCACAGCGATCGAGGCGCAGCTGCGCCGTGACTCCGTCATCATCGATCCTGATCATCACCTCCCATTCCCCCGGTTCGGTCCACTCCCCCAGTACGGTTCATTCCACCAGACGGCACTGACACGGACCGAACTGCAGAGATTGGCCTGGGACCACCTCGGCGTCGAACGCACGGCCACGGGTCTGCGAATCCTGCTCGACCGCCTCGGCGAGGGAACCCCCGACACGTCAGACGGCGAGCGCGGCACGACTGTCGCCGCCGACCGCGGCACCACCATCTCCGCCGAACAGCTCGAGACTGCGAATCTTGCGCTCATCGCCAGGCATATGGCCGATCATGCGCTGGCGCGTGAGCACAGCCTCGGCGCACATACCCGCACCGATGCTCCATTCATTTCGTCCACCGCCCTGCTGCAGGAGGCCACCGCATGCTGACGACCGCGACCATCGACTCTGCGCTGGGGATCGCGCTCGACGAGGATGCTCCCTGGGGCGACATCACCGGGGAGACGTTCATCCCGGCGACCGCCTCGGCACGGGCGCAGCTGCGCGCGCGGGAGGACGGGGTGCTCGCCGGCATCGAGGTCTTCGCCCGCGCCTTCACCCTCGTCGACGACACGGTCACGGTCGAACTCGATGCGGCCGATGGTGATGCCTTCTCTGCTGGTCAGCTGCTCGCCACCGTCACGGGCCCTGCGCGAGCGGTGCTGCGCGCCGAGCGGATCGCCCTGAACTTCTGCCAGCGGATGAGCGGCGTCGCCACCCAGACTCGCGCGTATGTCGATGCGGCCGCCGGACGTGCCCGCATCGCCGACACCCGCAAGACGACCCCGGGGCTGCGGGCGTTCGAGAAGCACGCGGTCGTGTGCGGCGGCGGGCACAATCACCGGTTCGGGCTCTCGGACGCGGTCATGGCCAAGGACAATCACCTCGCTGTCCTCGCAGGTGAGGGCCGCAGCATCGCCGAAGCGATCCGAGCAGCACGCGCCCGTCTGCCGCACACGACGATGATCGAGGTGGAGGTCGACCGGCTCGATCAGGTCCAGGCGGTCCTCGACGGCGGCGCCGACATCATCATGCTCGACAACTTCACCACCGACCAGCTGCGCGAGGGTGTCGAGCTCATCGCCGGGCGCGCGGTCGTCGAGGCCAGCGGCAACGTCACCCTGGACACGATCCCGGAGATCGCAGCGACCGGCGTCGATGTCATCTCTTCGGGAGCGCTGACCCACAGTGTGCGCGCGATCGACCTCGGCCTCGACCTCGTGCTGGAGAACTGAGATGGACGGCGGCCGGCTCTACCTCGACACCGCCTCGGCGGCACCCGTGCGCCGGGAGGCCCTTGAGGCCGCGTGGCCGTATCTGGCAGGGGCGTTCGGGAATCCGTCGAGCCACCACGCGATCGGCCGCATCTCCTCGGAGGCTCTGGCCGATGCGCGCTCGCGCGTGGCGAAGGTGTTGGGCATGCGGGCCACTGACATCACGTTCACCAGCGGCGGCACCGAGGCGGACAACCTCGCGATCATCGGCATGGCCCTCGGCGCGCAGACTGCGGGTACGGCTGGGAGCACGCCCCCGCCTCGGCGACACATCGTCACCTCACCCATCGAGCATGAGGCGGTGCTCGCCTCGGTGGAGTTCCTCTCCCGCGTCCACGGATTCACTGTCACCGAGGCGGCGCTGACCTCCGATGGAACCGTGACCCCGGAGGCGCTGGCAGAAGCGATGCGCCCGGACACCGTGCTCGTGACCTTGGGGTATGCGAATAATGAGATCGGCACTGTCGCGAACATCCCCGCCCTGGCAGCCGTCGCCCGCGAGGCAGGAGCCCTGTTCCACACGGATGCGGTGCAGGCCGCCGGGTGGCTGCCGCTGTCGGGGCTCGGCGTCGATGCGCTCAGCTTGGCCGGGCACAAGGTTGGAGCGCCGAAGGGCATCGGGGTGGCCGCGATCCGCGCGCGGATTCCCGTCGAACCGCTCATCCACGGCGGCGGGCAGGAGGCCGGGCGACGGTCGGGGACGGAGAACGTAGCCTTGGCCGTCGCATTCGCCACGGCCCTCGAACTCGCCGAGGCGGAACGGACCGAAGCCGCCGCCCGTGTCGCAGCCATCCGGGATGAGTTCATTGCCACTGTCCTCGGCGGCGTCCCCGGAGCGTTCCTCACAGGTGCTGCAGACGGTGCCGGCGCGGACGGTCGACCGACTCGTTCGCCGAATCATGCGTCGTTCTGCTTCTCGGACACCTCCGGTGAGGCGGTGCTGCTTGAGCTCGAGCGCCTCTGTGTCACTGCCTCGAGCGGCTCGGCATGCGCGGTCGGATCGGACGAACCCTCGCACGTGCTCACTGCCCTCGGAATCGCCGCCGAGGTCGCTCAGACGAGTGTCCGCTTCACCTTCCCCTCATCGATCACAGCCGAGCAGGGACGGACCGCCGCCCACGCTGTCATCGCAGCTGCGGAGAGCCTCGCCACGAGTTTCGCGTAGCCGAAAACGCACCTACATGTGATTTTGACCATAGCGCTCTCAGCAGGTGGGATAGACCCTTTCTTTCTCCGCGCTTTGGGGTGAGACTGAAAGCAGTATTCGCGACGGGTGTGAGGGGGCCGCCATGGATCTGCTGATTCTGTTCATGATTGCAGTGATGTTTTCGACTGTTGTCTTCTTCATCGGTCGATTCGCCTGCCCGAAGCATGACCGCGTGCCGCTCATCGAGGTCGACCATGTGCTGCTGTGGACGACCCTGCGTCGCGGTTGGCATGCACTCGGCTCGTTCGGTCCGCTCACCCATTACCCTGATGATCCGGGTGGCGCGGCTCGCGCCTGAGACCGGACCAAGACGGTGCCGACGTCGCACGGTGAGGCGGGCGACTCTGACCCGGTGGTGCTGACTTCCGCTGTTGTTAGAGTGGCAGGATGACTTCCTCTGCAGAGCCGCGACGGAACCCACCGAGCGAGTTTGCCGCGCTCGTCTTCGCGATCGCGTCGATCCTGATCTTTCTCGGGTTCTCCGTCTGGTTCTGGGTGCAGGCTCCGGACACCGTGGCCACTCACTTCGACTCTGCCGGGCAGCCCGATGACTGGTCGTCGAAGACCGGGCTCCTCGGGATCTTCGTGCCTTTGGGTGTCGGCCTGCCCCTGCTCTTCTCGATCCGCTGGATCTGGGCGAGGCTTCCGATCAGTCTCATCAACATGCCGTCGAAGGACTATTGGCTCGAGCGCGGGGAGCGCACGTTTCTCTTCGACTGTCTCATGGAATTCATGCGCATCGTCGGCGGTCTGCTCGCCCTGCTGTTCGCCTCGATCCTCGTCATCATCATGAGGGAGGCGCGCACGGCGACGATGCCGGAGTGGATGACGCTTGTTCCCACGGCGATCTTCCTCATCGCGACCGGACTCGCCGTGTGGCGGCTCTACCGCAGGCTCACCCCGCCGAGATGACCGCGCGGTCGAATTCGACCGCGGGATCGCGAACGCTTACGCCCGCCGAGGTGACCGATCAGAGGTCAGGGCCGCCTCGGCGAACGGGCTGAGATCGTGACCAGGATCAGACTGTGACATCCTGCGGCAGGAAGACGGAGGCGTCCCAGTTCTGCATCGCGTGCGCCGAGGCCCAGAAGTGCAGTTCGTACGTGCATGCCTGTTCGAAGGCTGCCCGCATGCGGGTGGCTTCTTCACTGGTGGCCTTCGCGAATTCCTGTTCGAGGATCTGCACGGCGTGGCGGGTCGAATCGTCGAATTCCGGTGAGTCGTAGGTCTGCACCCATGTCCGGTACGGGTGGTCCTCGGACATCTGTCCGGCTTCTTCGACGAGCACCTTGCCCATGTGGGCGTATACCCAGAAGCACGGCAGGACTGCGGCCACGCCTTCCCCGTATGAGCGGCTGGCGGCCGTGGCGACGAGGAATGACACGTAGCCGAGCGTCGTCGGCGAGGCCTTGAACCGGGAGCCTGAGGTGGTGAGTTCGTTCAGGTCTGCTGCGAGCCTCGGGTCGGCGAGCAGCTCCTCGTGCATTCCCTCTTCGACCGTGATCGCCTCGGCGGCGGATCCGGCCCAGAAACGGGATTCGTCGCGGTCGACGGTCTTCGCAGCCAGGAACGACATGGCCTTGGCATAGCCGCTGAGATAGATGCTGTCCTGGGAGATGTAGTTGACGAAGGCCCTCGTGTCCAGGGTGCCGTCGGCGAGTTGGGCGAGGAACGGCAGCGCTTCGATCTGTGTGACGATCGGGCGGACGCGGTCCCAGAGCTGAGTGGTCTGCGGTCCGGCGGCGAAGTTGACGGTCATAGGAACTCCTTTGTACTCATTCGGTCTGTGCTCTAGCGGTCGTGTGCTCAGGCGGGAATGCGTCGTCAAGTGGGAATGCGTCGTCAGGCGGGCGACCCGCGAACGATGTCGACCTGATGGTCGACGGGACCGTGCGCCCCTTCCGGGTCGATGCTGACCTGCCAGTCCGCGGCCGATCTCAGGGCTCTGGCCAGGTATTCCAGGGCATTGCCGACGGCCTCGCCGAGGAGGTCGAACCCGATCCCGGCACGTCCACTTCCGTGTCCGAGGACGGCCGCTTCGGCGGTGATGGCCGCCGAGAGGGTGCACCCGGTTCCGTGGGTGTTCGCAGTCGCCACGCGGGGGTGGGTGAACTCGCGGATCTGCCCGTCACGGGTGGCGAGGATGTCGGTGACGTCCCCGTCGGTGCCGTGCCCGCCCTTGAGGAGGACGGCGCCGGGGCCACGCTCGAGCAGTCGAAGTGCCTGGTCACGCATCTGGTCCGGCGCCTGCGCTTCGGGCTCGTCGTCGGACAGGAGCAGAGCCGCCTCGGGGAGGTTGGGGGTGATGAGGTCGGCGACGGGCAACAGGTGGGTGCGAACCGCGTCGACGGCGTCGGCGGCGAGCAGGCGGTGACCGGAGGTCGCGATCATCACCGGGTCGACGGTGAAGAAGCCGAGCGAACCCGCGGCGGCGCGGGAAACGACGAGCTCGACGAGTGACCGGCTGCCGAGCATCCCGGACTTCGTGGCATCGACGGGCATATCGTTCAGCACGGAGTCGAACTGGTCGGCGACGAAATCATCGTCGATCGGGTAGACCCGGGAGACGCCGTGCGTGTTCTGCGCAACGAGGGCGGTGATGACACTCGTGCCCAGGGTCTTCCGTGCGGTGAAGGTCTTGAGGTCGGCGTGGATTCCGGCGCCCCCGGACGGGTCGGTGCCGGCGATGGTCAGAGCGATCGGCGGGCGAGTGGTCATGACTGACCGCCGGCAAACGCTGCGAGCAGTTCAGCGGCTGCGGCCTGCGGGTCGCCGGCCATGCAGATCGCCGAGACCACACAGATCCCGAGCAGTCCGCGCCCACGCAGGTCAGGGGCCCGATCGATGCTGATGCCGCCGATCGCGACGGCGGGGATGCCGGCTTTCGTGACCAGTTCGCCGAGGCGGTCCGGTCCGATTCCGTCCGGGGCGTCGGCCTTCGTCGTGGTGTCATAGACCGGCCCGATGCCGACGAGATCGACGACTCCCGAGTCGCGGGCGGCGTCGAATTCGTCGCTGCTGGCGGCCGAGAGACCGATGAGCGGTGCTTCGCCCAGGGCGGCGCGCACCTCGGCGACGGTGGTGTCGGTCTGGCCGACGTGGATGTGGATGTCCTCGCCTTCGTCGATGAGGCGACGGGCCACCTCGACGCGATCATTGAGGACGACGGGCACGGTGCGGTCGGTGCCGCGGGTGGCGGCGTCGACGGCGGCGATGACCTGACGTGTGAGTGAGTAGAATTCGCCGTCGTCGATGTCCTTGTCGCGAACCTGGACGATGCCCACTCCCCCTGCGACGGCGGCCTGCACGGTCTCGGCGACGGTGCGCCCGGCGGCCGCGCATTGGGCGGAGTCGGTGACGAGGTAGAGGCGGGTATCGATGCCTGCGAAGCGACTGTTTGCGCCTGCGACGCGGTCGGTCGCGTACGGGCTTTCGGCAGTGTGCGCGGACCCCGCGGTCATGCCTGCACGCCTTCGCTCGCGTCGAGTGCATCGATGCTGACCCGCGCTCCGGCCAGACGGTCGCCGTCGACGGCGTAGAGCGCGTCGAGGAAGTTCACGGAGTAGCTGCCCGGTCCCTTCGCCCCGTCGGCGGCGAGTTCCCCGGCGACCGCGAAGTGCGCGTGGGCGGCGACGACGGCTTCGAACCTCGCCGAGGCGGCTTGACTGTCCGCGGCCTGTTCCGGTGCGTGCACGGCTGAGGCATCAGCGTCGGGATCGGCGAGTCCGGTGCGGGCCGCGGCGAGGTAGGCGCTGGTGACGGCACCGAGGGAGCAACCGGTGCCGATGACCAGCGGCATGAGTTCGTATCCGCCGGAGACGCGGGCGACGTGGTCGGTGCCATCGATATGGGCGACGACGGCGTCGGTGGGACCGGAAACGGCAACGATCGCGCCGGTTTCCCGGGCCAGTTTCGCTGCGGCCGGCAGGACGGCGTCGACTTCGTCGGTGGAGTCGACTCCGCGACCGCCGAGGCCGACTCCGGCGAGTGCGGCGATCTCGGAGGCGTTGCCGCGGATGGCGGTCGGGTGATCGGCGGCGGCGCGGCGGATGCGGGAGGTGCGGAAGTCGACGGCTCCGACGCTCACTGGGTCGAGGACCCAGGGCTTGCCGGCGGCATTCGCAACGTCGATGGCGGCGTCGGCAGCAAGCAGCTGATGGTTCGAGGCGGTGCCGAAGTTGATGAGGATCCCGCTGGCGATGCCGGCGAACTGTCCTGCATCGGCTTCATGGTCGAGCATCGCCGGGGACGCGCCGACGGCCAGGAGCACGTTCGCGCTGAATTGCTGCACGACGGTGTTCGTGATGCATTGGATGAGCGGGTTGGACGCACGCAGTCGTGCGTTGGCAGAACGCAGGTCGAAGTCAACCATGACGATCCCTTCGCTAGTATGGCCCAGATCAGGTTCGATGGGTGTTCTCTCAGCCTCGGTGTCCTCCGCGCGCAGCGTCTCGGTGCGAACGGATCCTCATGAGGCACCCCATGTCAATGGCTCCGACTGTATCAGCACCACCGGACACGAGCGACTTCTTCGATGTCGAAAGAACAATGACGGATGAGGGGCACCAAAGATACTCACTCACCATGGTTGCCGTTGGTCCCCCATACCAGAACTATTGCGGGGAAATCTGTGCTGTGAGAATATTGAGGTGGTAGCGAGGAGGTCACCTCCTAGAGCGCCAAGTCGCAAGCCCACGTCTCAGACGTGGGTTTTTGCGTTGGGCCTCGTGTCAGAGACGCTGGGTAGAGTTCGACCATGTTGCTCGCCTATATCGATGAGATCGGTGAACCTGGCCCTTACGTTGCAAAAGACCACCCAAAGTTCAACACAAACCCGGTCTTCGGCTACGCAGGCTTCGTCATCCCCGAAAACTCGGCTCGAAGATTCGGGCAGATCTTCACTGCAGAGAAGCGACGTGTCTTTGCCAGCGAACTGCGGGGCATAGACAACCCGGGCCGCTGGGAGCGCAAGGGATCAGATATCTTCACTCCAGACGCTTGGCGAAGCTACGGTGAGCAGATCCGTGTCTTTCGCGGGCTGATCAACAGGCTCGCAGAACTGAGTGGACGAGTCTTCTTCTATGCCGAACAGAAGGAAGTCGGCACCAGGAAGCAAGTGCGGCTCTCCGATGAGCAACGCGAAGCTTCAGCTATGCGAGAGTCGGTCAATCGTCTCTGTCGTCACGCTGACAATTGCGGCGAAAATCTACTGATGCTGATGGACCAGATCAATGAGAAGCAACGGGCTGCAAGAGTAGCGACGATATACGCACACATATTCTCGCGTTCCCAAGAGTTTAGGGAAATGAATGCTGCCATTGAGCCGCCCATGCACATTGACAGCGCTCTCAGCTCCAATATTCAGTTTGCCGATTGGATTGCAGCCGCCGTCAGCCGAGCGATCGACTACCAACTCGAACGCGAGTCAAAGTACAGCTGGATACCTCAAGCCCTGAGCAATCACATGCACCATCGCATCACCTATGAATCCAAGCTTCGCCTTTGGCAGAGCTCGCTCAATGATCTCAACAACTTTGACATCTTTAAGTCCGAGCGCCCAGTCCAAGAGAAAACGGGCTCTGGAGGCATGAGTCCCGAGGACCTCGCGAAGCTCGAAAAGATCAAGCACGCGACGATGAAGAGAAGATAGTCATCCCACCCCTAGTCGGCCCGGTGCGCCCACTTCTCGTCCGGCATTCCGGGACCCTTCGACGCCGTGACCACCTCAGGGACGCGATCACAGGCGGTGCACTCGAGCCCCGAATGCACCTCGCCGTCGCAGTCGTCGTGGCGGTAGATGATCGGACGACCACCCGGCGCCTCCCACCGATCGCCCCAGTCGGTGAAGGCGACGAGCACTCCACGCAGGTCGCGCCCCTTGTCGGTGAGGTGGTATTCGGCTCCCCCGGAGGCCGATTCCCTGGTCATGATTCCCGAGGCGACGAGACTCTCGAGCCTGGTCGTCAGCACATTGGTCGCCACCCCCAGGCGCTTCTGGAAGTCTCCGAACCGCGTGACTCCCGCGAACAGTGCATTGCGGATGATGAGCAGACTCCATCTCTCGCCGACGATCTCCAGAGATCGCGCGATGGAGCACACTTCGTTGTCATATGTTCTGCCCAGCATGGAAACGATTCTACCCTTTTACTTGCATGATGAAAGTGGCCGTGAGACTATCGTGTCACCGACTTGCATGAAGCAAGTTGAAAGAATGGCAGACAACGGCAAAGGAGCCTCGCCATGTCCACGACCGAACCCACTGCTCGACCCGACACAACTCAACAGCCTGATTTCACCTTCACCTACGAGGTGCCGCAGTCACCGAACGAGGTCTTCGACGCGGTGACGAATGTGCGCGGATGGTGGTCTCAGCGCATCGACGGGGCGACCGACCGCCTCGGCGAGTTCGTCTATACGGTTCCGCAGATCCACACCACCCGCGCCGAGATCATCGAACTGATCCCCGGGGAACGCGTTGTCTGGAGAATCCTCGACAATCGGTTCGGAGCATCTCCCGACCAAGTCGACGAATGGGCGGGGACGACCGTGCGCTTCGACATCGCGCCGACCACCGCAGGGACTCGGCTGACCTTCACTCACGTGGGGCTCACCTCGGCGCTGGATTGCTATGACGGCTGCGCGGAGGGGTGGACGGTCAACGCCCACGACAGCCTGCACCGACTCATCACGACGGGGAAGGGAAACCCGATCACCCCTGAGGTCGAAGCCGATCTGCTCGCTGCCGGCTGACCGATTCCCACCTCACCTATCCTCGGCGGCCCCACCGCCACCTGGCTTGCCTCCGGCTGACCTACCCGCGCCCGACGTACCTCTGCCCGCGGCGGCTGAGTGCGTCGATGACCACAGCAGTGAGCAGCACGAGAGCCGTGATGATCTGCTGAGCATCAGAGTTGAAGCCGATGAGGTAGAGGCCATTGTTGATTGCGCCGACGACCAGCGCACCGAGCACGGCCGCCCACGCTGTTCCGCGACCGCCGAAGAGCGAGGTGCCGCCGATGACGGCCGCGGCGATCGCGTTGAGCAGGTCCTGGGTGCTCACCAGCGTCGATCCCGCGTTCGTCGTCACACCGGTCTTGATGAAGCCGAACAGCGCAGCGAGCACCCCGGCGGCCATGAATACGCTGATGCGCACCCAGGTCACCCGGATGCCGGCACGCCTGGCGGCTTCGACCTTGCCGCCGACCGCGTAGATCGACCGACCGTAGCGGGTCTTGCGCAGCACCAGGTCGATGACGATGGCGATGACCATCATAAGGAAGAACGGCATCGCCAGACCGAAGTCCTGGTTGACGAGGATGAGGAACCCGAACACGATCGCGGCCAAGAGCACGATGCGCACGATCACCGAGGTCCAGCTCGGCGATGACAGACCCTCACGGTGACGACGCAGCTTCGAGTAGATGATGCCGGCGCCGAAGCCGATGACCGCGATCGCTCCGAAGACATAGGCCCAGATGGCCGGGAAATAGTAGCTCGCGAAGTCGAAGGCGAACGTGTCCGACATCGACAGGTTCTTCTGCGTGCCCAAGGTCGTCAGCGTCAGGCCGGTGAAGGCGAGCAGGCCGGCCAAGGTGACGACGAAGGCGGGTATGCCGACGACGGCGAAGAACCAGCCCTGGATCGCACCGACGACGAGGCCGAGCAGCAGCATGATGACCAGCGCAATCAACGGAGGCACACCCTGCCGGACGACGAGCACACCGAGCAGCGAGGCGGCCAGGCCACCCAATTGCGCGAGCGAGAGGTCGATCTCACCGAGCAGCAGGATGAGGTTGATGCCCAGTGCCAGGATCGCGAGGAACGCGACCTGGGTGGAGAGGTTGACGAGGTTGGCAGGTGAGATGAAGTTGCTGTCAGCGGTCTGGAAGACGATGACGATGACGACGAGGGCGAGGATGACCGGGAACGACCCGAGCTGGCCCTCTTTGACGCGGCGGATGAACGTAGCGACGATGCCTTCGGAAGAGATCCGTTCGTCGGTGATGAAGGAATTGCGAGTCATCGGCGTTCACCCCTTCGTGCCGCGCGCTTCGTCACGACGTTGTCGCTGGCTCCGGTGATCGCGGCGACGAGCACATCGGTGCGTTCGTCGCCGGGGAAGTCGCCGGCGTCCTTGCCCAGGCGCAGCACGTGCACCCGGTCGCACACGGCCTGCACGTCGGCCATGTTGTGGCTGACGAGCAGCACCCCGAGATCGCGTTCCTTGAGCCTCTCGATGAGGTTGAGCACCTCGGCCGTCTGGGCCACGCCGAGGGCAGCCGTCGGCTCGTCGAGCATGACCAGCGAGGGTTCGCCGAGGAGGGACCGGGCGATCGCGACTGTCTGACGTTGCCCGCCGGACAGAGCTGCGATCGGTACGCGCACGCTCGGGATCTTTGCCGACAGGCTGCGCAGCAGCTCCCAGGATTTGGCTTCCATGGCCACCTCGTCGAGGACTCCCCCACGCGTCTTCTCGTGTCCGAGGAAGAGGTTGGCGACGACATCGAGGTTCTCACACAGTGAGAGGTCCTGGAACACCGTGGCCACTCCGGCCTTCTGTGCGTCCTTCGGCGAAGAGAATCTCTGCGCCGTGCCGTTCATGATGAGTTCGCCTTCATCAGCGGAGTGGACTCCGGCGATGACCTTGATGAGGGTCGATTTGCCGGCGCCGTTGTCGCCGACGAGTCCGACGACTTCACCGCGGCCGACGGTGAGATGGATGTCGGTCAGGGCTTGGACGGCGCCGAACCGTTTGTTGATTCCGCGCAGTTCGAGCACGGTGTCGCTGCCGCTTCCCGGCTCTCGCGCTGCGGCGGGAGCCGGTTCAGGTTTCTCAGGTGTCATCTGTTCCTACTTGTCGCTGTCGATGACCTCGGTGGCCGGCGACCGATGAGGCCGCCGGCACGAGGTCGGTCATTGCGTGTCACTGCAGCGCTGGCTACTTCACGCCCGCTTTGTCGCAGAGCTTCTTCACGCTTCCCGAACAGATGTCCTCGGCCTTGATCTGGTCGCCGACGATGTCCTTGATGTTGTCCTTGGTCACGACCTTGGCCTCGACGAAGTCAGTCGGGGTGTCTTTGTAGGTCGTTCCTGCATCGACTTCTTCGCCCGCGGCCAGAGCGACTGCGGCCTTGGCTGCGAATTCGGCCTGCGGTGGGATGGACTTGTAGATCGTGGCGAACTGGTCGCCCTTGAGGATGTTCTGCAGTCCGTCGACTTCGGCGTCCTGACCGGTCACGACGGGGTCGACCTTGGCCTTCTTCGTCGCGGCGATGACTCCGCCGGCGGTGCCGTCGTTGGCCGAATAGATCGCGATCGGCTTCTCACCCTTGCCCTGCAGCTGACCTTCGACCCACTGGCGGGCGTCGTCAGGGTTCCAGTCGAGGGTGTCGTGGCTGGCTGCGATGTCGACGCCTGCGCCCTTGAGCGTCTCCTCTGCGCCGGCCTTGAAGTCAGCGGCGTTCGGGTCCTTCGGATCGCCATTGACCATCCACACCGGGCCCGACTTCGGGTCGACGTTCTCCGCCTTGAGCCCGTCGAGGACGGCCTGGCCCTGCAGGTTGCCGATCTTCTTGTTGTCGAACGAGGTGTAGTAGTCGGCGCCTTCGAAGAAGCGGTCGTAGGCGATGACCGGGATCTTCTTCGCTTCGGCCTTCGACAGCGCCGAGGCAACCGCGGAGGCATCGACCGGGTCGAGCACGATGGCGTCGACCCCTTCGGTCACTGCGGCTTCGAATTGCTGCTGCTGTTGGGTCGCGTCCTGGTTGGCGTTGCGGTATTCGACCTTCGCGTCGGGGTTGGCCTCGGCGACGTATTTCTCGAAGTTCGGCTTGTCGAGCGACTCGTACCGGGTGGTCTTCGACTCGGGCAGAAGCAGCGCGATGGTGACGTCCCCGTCGCCGCCGGAACCGCTGTCGGCTTCGTCGTTGCCCTGACCCTTCTGATTGCCACAGCCGCTGAGCGCGAGTGCGCCGATCGCGACCGAGGCACCGAAGAGGGCCAGCTTCCTGTGGGACTTAAGGTTGTGCCTCATTGTGAACCTTTCAATCATTCTGACAACGTTGTCAGGCTGTTGAATATGATTCGCTGATCGGACCCCGGTGTCAACTGTTTCGCGGCAGATTTCTTCGCCGCAGCTCGGGACTCTCCTCCCCGCTGCCGCGTGGGATGACGCGGACAGGAAAGACATCTTGTCCCTGATCGGCACCCCCACCGAGGCGGCCCGGCCGTTCCCGCGCATCGTCCTGGAGTCGCCGGACCGCCTCGGCGGCCATGGTTTCGACATCACGGTCGACGACGGTGACGTCGAGGAGTTCCGCGGTGGGGAAATCGTCGATGCCGACCAGTGCCGGCCAATCGTCGAGGCGGCGGCAGGCGTCGATGGCGCCTTGGGTGAGCGTGGCCGAGAGCGTGATGAGCGCGCTCGGGGCGCTGCGGGAGCCGAGCCAGGCGGCGACGACGTTCTTCGCGCTCGCTTCGTCGTGGGCGTCTTCGCGCATATAGGCCCGCCAGCCGACATCGTGGCGGCCGGCGAATGCGGATTGGATGCCCTCGAGTCGGCGGGTGGTGATGATCGAGGTCGAATGGTCGCCGACGACGCCGAGGGCGATGTGCCCGTGGTCGAGCAGCTGCCGAGCGGCACGGTACCCGGCGTCGACATCGTCGCCGGTGACGATGCTGATCCCGTCCCCGCTGACCGCAGGGTCAAAGGACACGACTCTCACGCCCGAGGTCGATGCGGCGCGGGTGTAGATGTGGGCCGTGTCGGGTTGGGAGCGGACGACGATGATTCCGGACAGATCGTTGGCGAGGCATTCGTCGAGGAAGGCCTCTTCGCGGTCGGGATCGTCGGCGGTCACCGTCACCACCGGCCGCAGGTCGACGGTCGAGAGTTCGGCTTCGAGGGCGGACAGGACCCGCACCTGGTACGGGTCGTCGGCGCTGGAGAGGACGACGCCGATATAGGGCGAGCGCCCGCCGGCGCGCAGTCTCCGGGCCGTGGGGTTGAGGCGGAATCCGAGTTCCGCGGCAGCGTCTTCGACTTTCTCCGCGGTGGAGGCAGCGACGTGCTTCTCTCCGTTGAGGACCCGGGAGGCGGTCTTGATGCTCACTCCGGCGCGCGCAGCGACCGTGGCCAGCGTCGGCCGATCGTTCTGCTTCGCCATGACTGCACCTTTGAGTCTGTGAACCGGTCAGGGCCGCCGCGCGGAATCACGCAGGCGGCCGTTGGAATGATACTAACCGGTGGTGCGTTGAACGGTTCGCATGGGCGACGCCGGTTATTTGGGAACCGGCGCGATGATGGGCAGCGACGTCAGTCCCGCCGCTCCGTCACTTCCCGGTTGAAGTCCATGGCGGTCTCGATCCACGATGACAGAGCCTCGTCATCGGTGATCGCCTCGGCGCTCACGTCGATCCATCCGGGTCCCATGCCACGCCCGGTTCCCATCTCGGCCTGGGCGGCACCTTCTCGTGTGAGCAGCTCGTCGTGCCGGTCGGCATCGACGCGCACCAAAAGGTCACCGTTCTTCCCTGCGCTGACGATCATCTTCTCGTTGACCATCACCGCTCTGCCGCCGAACATCGAGACTTCTCTGGCGTTCGCCTCGTCGGTGATGAGTGCACGGATCCGCTCGATGAGCGCAGTCTGTTCAGATGTCATCTGCTGGCCCGCCGGTCAGCTCTGCGCGGGTGGGACATAGGAGAGCCGGTCGAAGATGAGGACACTGTCGGTGATGAGTCCGTCGGCGACGGTGAAGAGTTCGGCCGCTGGTGCCTTCGACGTCGCCGCGGTCTGCGGGTAGTAGAAGAGCGCGACGCTCTGCCCGTCGACCAATTCTGCGATGTCGGCGATTCCGGTCAGCTGCGGCGCGAATCCGGCTATGAACTGTCGGTAAGCGTCCTTGCCCTCAAGGTCCTGGCCGGGTGCGCGGCAGGTGATGCCATCAGCGACAAAATCCATTGCCGTATCGATTCGCCCGCTCGTCCAGGCCTGGTGGTATCTCTGCACAATGTCGTACGCGGTTTCATCGGCCATGAGTTCCTCCTTGAGTCATGCCGTGAGTGCCCCGAGAGTGGGGCCGTGCCGTCGCACAAGTGAGTCCCGGCACCACTGTGCATAGTACTCGCCGAGGCCAGAATATCTTCCTCGCCGAGGTGGGACTCCGTATCGGAGTCCCACCTCGGCGAGGAAGATATTCGACCTTCGCAGCCCACAGACCGCTCAGATCACCGAGCCACGGGGTTCGGCATGGTGCCCGCGTAGAGCAGGGATTCGGCCTGGTTGCCGATGTCGACCATCTGCTTCGTATTCTTCAGCTGCAGGCGGTTGAGGCACGAATGAGCGAAGCGTTCGGCGCGCAGATCGACGTCGCCGTTCACCCCACGAGCATGCTCCGGGTGCTCGGCTTCGTACTCGTCGAGCACCTCGGCGACGACCGTCCAGAACCGCTCGGCCGGCAGCAGACCGTCGGCGTCGAGGATGCCCGAGAGGTGCCGCAGGACCCCGTCGAACATGTCGGTGAACACCGACAGCGCCTTCTCCTCCCCCGACACCACGGCACGGATGCGCTCGACGTCGGCGGGCAGTTCGCGGTGGCCGAGCACAGCGACCTCTTCGCCGATGTCCTTCATGAACGCCCCGACCACAGAGCTGCCATCGAGGACGAGGATGAGGTTCTCCCCATGCGGCATGAACACGAGGTCGTGGGCGAGCAGGGCATGGACGAGCGGGTGCAGATACGCGCGCAGGTAGCTGCGCACCCAGTCGGCGGGCTTCTCGCCGGAGGCCCGGATGAGCTCCCCGGCGAAGGAGACGCCCTCGTGGTCGCGGTGCAGCAGAGCTGCCATCGTGATGAGCTTCTGTCCTGGGGCGATCTGGTCGACAGGGTTCTCACGCCACAGGGAGGCGAGCATCTTCCGATGCGGGTTCGTCTCCTTCGTCCGGTGGTAGACATCGCCCGTGTACCCGAGCGCCGCACGTTCTCTCAGCACCCGGAATCCAGCCTTCGCGAAGGTGTCGTCGGAGGCGATGAGGTGTGCGACCCAGTCGTTGATGGCCGGGGTGTCTCGCATGTACTTCGGCGACAGACCGCGCAGGAAGCCCATGTTCTGCACCGCGAGCGCGACCTTGACGTACGGGGCACCGGTCCGCGAATGGTTGAAGAAGGTGCGCAGGGACTGCTGCGCCTGGTGCTTGTCGAGTCCCTCCCCGAGCGGGAGCAGATCCCCGCGGGCGATGTCCGCGGCGAAGGTGATCGCCAGCCGATGATCGGCCTGCCAGGGGTGGATCGGCATGAGATGGAAATCCGCCGGATCCTGGCCCGCCGCCCGGATACGGGAGCCGAAGAGGTCCCGCTCGGCGCGACTGAGCGCCTCACCGAGATGGGCCTCCTCGTCGAGTCCCTCGCCTAAGGAGAGGCGGCTGCGTTCGCGTCTGACCGCCACCCATTCGATGCTATTGAGTTCCCCGTTCTCCGGTGCCCACGTCCGGAAGTCGCTGAGCCCGAAGCCGATGCGGCCGTTGTTCGCGAGGAATCCGGGATGCCCCTCGGTCATGGCCGCCTCGGTGGCCTGGAAGCCTGCGTCGACGAGGGCGCGCGAGGTCGGCCTGCGCCCGGCCCGACCGTCCTCGAGTTTGAACGCGGCCCCGGCCAGGGTCGAGGCGAGCTCCTCGAGATAGGTGGAGATGAGATCCTCGGGGATGGCCAGATCGTCCTGGAGTTCGACGACGAGTTCCTGCACGTCGAGCGGAACCTCGACCTCACCGCGCAGGCGGGTGATGCTCGCTTCGTCGATGACCCAATGCTCGAGCGGCAGCACCCGTGCAGTGAACGTGTAGCGCGTGGCACCAGCGATGGTCAGGTCCCACGCGTTTTCATCCTGGCACTTCACCGGAGTGATGAGTCGTTCGTGGGCGAACTCGGACAGCGCCTTCGCGACGAGGTGGCGCTGGACGACGCTGAACCCATCGGCATTGAGGTGGGCATACTCGCCCGGCGGCACTGCAACGGCCAAATCCCGGCGTGATTCGACGGTGCCGCACTCTTCGAGCGGCTCAGCACTGCCGCTCACCTCGTGCGGCTCAACACTGCCACCGGCAAGTGGCGACAGCGCGCTTCCGGCGAAGTCGGCACGCGAGCACACGCTCACCAGCGCCTGCTTCTCGATCTCGCCCATCATGATCGTGGCCTCACGAACGGGTGTGAAGCCGGCGGCTCGGTTCTTCTCGAGGATCCCATCGTTCCGGGCATCGGGTTCGACGACGACACGTTCGCCTCCGCGTCCGCCCTGGTCAGACGGACTGAGACAGAAGTCGATGACCTCGGCCATGATGCGATCGGTCAGCCCGTGCACGGCCGGCCCGGCCGGGGGCGCGACGAGCAGATGCATCCCGATATCTCCTGTTCCGGTGGCCAGGACGTTCTGCGGGATGAGAGTCGCAGGCACGTAGGTTTCGACGTAGAAGCAGTCGCGGCCGTCGACGGAGCCGACCCAGCCGGCGTCGTCCGCGGAGTCGCGGATTCCTTCGAGGTAGGTTCTGGCTCCGGCCTCGTCGAGCTTGGTCATCATCCAGTAGTGGGCGCGCGGGTGGGTGAGCCATGCGTGGATCTGAGCGACGTCTCGGTCGACGTCGAGCGGTCGGATGGTCACCCTCGCCGAGGCAGCTGTGAGCTTCACGGCCCCGTTCTCTTTCGGATGGGCACCGGTGGACTTGTCAGCCTCGCCGGGTGCGTCAGGCTCGTTGATACCGGTCGTGTCGATGGTGGCGGCGGTCGGGTCGGTTTTGAGTTCGGTGGTCATGCGTGTGACATCTCCTTGGAGTCGTCGAGTGCGAAGGCGGCGGAATCGGCCCGGGAGTCGGATTCGATCGGTTCATCGTCTGCAGCGTCGACAGCTGCGGTCGGGCCCACAGCCGACAGCGCGGAAGCATCCGATTCGTCGGCGGGCACCCCGAAGGTCTGGAAGGCGATGCGGTTCTCGATCGGATAGGGTTCACGGCCGGTGACCGCGGCCAGCACCACCGAGGCCCGCCATGGGCCGAAGCCGAGATCGGGTGCGGTGACTCCGTGGGTGTGCTCTTCGCCGTTGAGGACGTGGATCGTGCCCTCGTCGTTGATCGTGTAGTGGCGGCTGACGTCGAGGCGACCGTGCGAATCCAGGCACACCTCTCCCCCGAGCGGTGCGAGGAAGTCCGGGACCTGCGACTTGTATCCGGTGGCTGCCACGACGGAACCGGAACGCCGGGTGAAGGTCTGATCAAGTGATGTGTTGCGGAATCCGAGCAGGTATTCGCCGCTGATCGGGTCGATCTCGGCGGTTTCGAGTTCGGCTTCGGAGATGAGGTTCGTCAGCAGTTGACGCCCGCCGCGGCTGAGCCGGTAGAGGGTGTCGTGGATGTCGTCGACGAGGTCGCCCGAGATGCCCTTGTACAGGGTCCGCTGCTCACGACCGACGCGTTCGCGCAGCTCATCGGGCATGGCACGGAAGTGGTCGGTGTATTCCGGGGAGGTCATCTCGAGGGTGAGCTTCGTGTACTCCATCGGGAAGAACCTCGGCGAGCGGGTCACCCAGTCCAGCCGCACTCCGCGGTCTTCGGCGTCCTCGATGAGGTCGCGGTAGATCTCTGCGGCGGACTGGCCGCTGCCGATGATCGTCACCGCCCCGGAGTCGAGCAGCGCCTCCCGGTTCTCGAGGTAGTCGGCCGTGTGGATGAGCGGCCCGGCCCCGGCCGACCCGATCAACCCAGCCCCCGTCTGGCCGACCGATCCGGCAGCCCCGGCCGTGCCCGCCGCACCAGCACCGCCATCCTCTCCCCCGAGCCCCTGCAGAGCGGGCGGCAGCACCGGCTGGGTGCCCACCCCGAGCACGAGATGCCGGGCGCGGTAGGTCTCGGTGGCCACCACGGAACCGGACGGATCGACCACCTCGGCGAGGGCTGAAAACACACCATCTTCCCTGGTCACGGACACGACGCGGCGGTTCCACCGCAGGCAGTCCAGCTGGGCGGCGACCCACCGGCAGTATTCGTCGAATTCGGCGCGCAGGGGGTAGAAGGATTCGCGGATGTAGAAGGGGTAGAGGCGCTTGCATTCCTTGAGGAAGTTGAGGAACGAATAGGGCGAGGTGGGGTCGGCCATGGTGACGAGGTCGGCGAGGAACGGCACCTGGATGGTCGAACCTTCGATCATCATGCCCGGGTGCCAGCGGAATTCGAGTCGTTGGTCGACGAAGACCGCGTCGACATCGTCAAGCGGTTCCGACAGGGCTGCGAGGCCGAGCCCGAAGGGGCCGATGCCGACGCCGAGGAGGTCGTGGACGTGCGTGGACGGTGCGCTCATGCTGCGCCTCCTTCGGTCATGGCGGGCACGGGTTCGGCAGTCGCGGACGTACCGAGCTCGCCCTCGTTTTCGAGGGTTCGGCCGGCGAGGATTCCGTGGCCGGTGGCGCGGACGAGGTCGAGCACCGCCGTGATGTCGTCGATGCTGGTGTCGGGGTTGAGCAGCGTGAGTTTGAGCCACGGAGTGCCGTCGATGGTGGTGCGGGCGACGGCGGCGCGGCCGGACCGGAAGAGCACCCGGCGGATGAGTGGGACGAGTTCGTCGCAGGTCTGCGCATCAGCGATCGCCGGGGTGAAGCGGAAGAGCACGGTGGACAGATCCGAGGTGCCGAGGACCTCGAAGTCGCCCTGGTCGTCGAGCAGCTGCCGAACGTCGGCGGCGAGGTCGCAGACGGTGTCGATCATCGTCCCAATCTCGCTCGCACCGCGGGCGCGCAACGTCGTCCAGAGTTTGAGTGCATCGAAGCGCCGGGTGGTCTGCAGGGACTTGTCGACCTGGTTGGGTTCGGCGTCGTCGTCCTGCGCTTCGGCTTCGGGGTTGAGGTAGTCGTGGTGGTGGATCGTCGGGCCGAAGAGGCTCCCGTCCCTGATCAGCAGGGCCGAGGACGATACCGGCTGGAAGAACGTCTTATGGAAATCGATGGTCACCGAGGTGGCCCTGCCGATTCCGTTGAGCAGGTGGGCTCGGCGCGGGGCCCAGAGCAGACCCCCACCGTAGGCGGCGTCGACGTGGAGCCAGACGCCGACCGATTCGCAGACCTCGGCGATGGCCTCAAGAGGGTCGATGACGCCGAGGTCGGTGGTTCCGGCGGTGGCGACGACGGCCATCGGGATCTGATCGTTCGCGTCGATGGCGAGCAGGCTCGCCTTGAGCGCTTCGGCGTCCATGCGGCCGGTGACGTCGGTCGGGACGGTCACGACCGCCTCGGCGTCGAGGCCGAGGAGGAACGCTGCGCGGGACACGGAGAAGTGAGCCTGATCGGTGGCGAGGATCCGCATCCGGGACAGCAGGTCCGGTCGGGCCGGTCGGGTAGGGCCGCCTCGGTGGGTGGTGTCGACCAGCCCGGCGACCACGTTCTCCCGCGCCAGGAACAGTGCTTGGAGGTTCGACTGGGTGCCTCCGGAGGTGAAGATTCCGTCCCCTCCGGTGAAGCCGAGGTGACCGCAGGTCCAGTCGATGAGGCGGCGCTCCATGAGGGTCGCGACCTCGGATTGGTCGTAGGTGTCGACCGAAGTGTTGATGGCCGCGAGCATCGCTTCGGCGGCGACGGCCGGCACTGCGACCGGGCAGTTGAGGTGGGCAACGTAGCTGGGGTGGTGGAACCACACTGCGTTGTCGGCATAGAGAGCGTCGACTTCGCGCAGCGCCTCGGCGTTGCCGACGCCGGTGGTGTCGAGGTCGACCGAGTCGACCGCGGCCTGAAGACCGGACCGGTCCTTCGCCGAGGCGGTTCTGGCGGTGGTGCGGAATCGGTCGCCGAGCGAGTCGACGACGTCGTGCATGAGTGCCGAGTACTCGTCCGCGCTGTGAGCACCGAGGAGTGCGTCGGTGTGGGGATGGGTGAGGGTGCGAAGGGGTGCTGCGGTGGGTGTCGCTTCGGACTCGGAAAGCAGAGAAGTCGTCACTGTGAGGTTTCCTCCTTCGATGAACGAACCGCGGAGCGCAGCTCGCATTAGGGAAACCTACCCTAACTTTCTGGGTTTCCGAAGAGCCTATCTTCGAAGTCGTCAACTACGGACGTCGCCACCTCACCTGGGTCGACGCACTGCCTCCCCAGCGATGAAGCGGCAAGGGCGCTGTTCGCACTACGGGTGCATCATGTCGAAATGCGCCGAGTGGTCTTCGTCACAAGAGGGTGTGTTGTCCAACATCGTGAGACGTTCCGGGGTGACCGTGGTGCTTCGCTGAGCATCGAGTCCCGGACCCCCGCATGCAGAAAGCCGCAATCCCTGCGTAGATGCAGGAACTGCGGCTGAGTCCGAGGAAGGAACCCCACAGTCGTGTCAGAGAGTGCCCAAGGGCCTCACTTCACGACGTAGTTCGGGGCTTCGACGGTCATCTGGATGTCGTGCGGGTGGCTTTCCTTCAGACCCGCAGTGGTCAGGCGGACGAATTTGCCCTTGGCCTTGAGATCGTCGATGGTGCGTGCGCCGACGTAGAACATCGTCTGGCGCAGGCCTCCGGTGAGCTGGTGCGCGACCTGTTTGAGGTGACCGCGGTAGGCGACTCGGCCTTCGATGCCTTCGGGGATGAGGTCGGTATCGGTGGCGATATCGGCCTGGAAGTAGCGGTCCTTCGAGTACGACTTGCCCTTGCGTGGAGCCATCGCGCCCAGGGATCCCATGCCGCGGTAGGCCTTGTACTGCTTGCCGTTGACGAAGATGAGTTCGCCCGGTGACTCGTTGCAGCCGGCCAGCAGGGAGCCGAGCATAACGGTATCGGCACCGGCGACCAGGGCCTTGCCGATGTCACCGGAGTACTGGAGGCCACCGTCGGCGATGACCGGGACACCGGCGGCGCGAGCGGCCTGAGCGGCGAGGTGGACGGCGGTGACCTGCGGGACGCCGACACCGGCAACGACGCGGGTGGTGCAGATCGACCCGGGGCCCACGCCGACCTTGACGGCGTCGACTCCGGCGTCGACGAGCGCCTGCGCGCCCTCCTTCGTCGCAACGTTGCCGCCGATGATCTGGACGTTCGCGAACGCCGGATCGGACTTGATCTTCCGGATCATGTCCGTGACGCCCCGGGCGTGACCGTTCGCGGTGTCGACGACGAGAACGTCGACGCCCGCCTCGGCGAGCATTCCGGCACGCTCGTAGGCGTCGCCGTAGAAGCCGACGGCCGCACCCACGCGCAGGCGACCTTCGTCGTCCTTCGTGGCCAACGGGTATTCCTCGGTCTTGACGAAGTCCTTGACGGTGATGAGGCCCTTAATGACGTTGTTGTCATCGACCAGGGGCAGCTTCTCGACCTTGTGCTCGGCGAGCAGTTCGAAGGCCTTCTCGGCCGCGACGCCGACGGGCGCGGTGACCAGCGGCATCTTCGTCATGGTCTCGGCGACGGTGCGGGTGGGGAATTCGCTGCGGGTGACAAAGCGCAGGTCGCGGTTGGTCACGATGCCCACGAGCACGTTGTTCTCATCGACAACCGGCAGGCCGGAGATGCGGTACTTGCCGCAGATCTCGTCGAGCTCTTCCAGCGTCTTGTCCGCGGTGATCGTCAGCGGGTCGTTGATCATGCCGGATTCGGAGCGCTTGACGTAGTCGACCTGGTCGGCCTGGTCTTCGGCGGAGAGGTTGCGGTGGATGATGCCGAGGCCGCCGATGCGGGCCATGGCGATGGCCATCCGGGATTCGGTCACGGTGTCCATGGCCGCGGAGACGAGCGGGATATTGAGCTCAATCTCCTTGGTCAGGCGCGTGGTGGTCGAGGCTTCGGAGGGGATGACATCGGTGTCGCCTGGCAGGAGGAGGACATCGTCATACGTGAGTCCCGTGAGGGAGAACGGATCGTTTGCGGCCTGTGATTCCTGCTCAGGGTTTCCCATGAAGACAGCCTTTCGACGCGAAGATGAGGTGGCTCAATGCTATCGGAGCGAGAGAGTTGACCGCTATGGGTTCAAGCACCGAGCACTGTGAGACTGGCTACACAGGCACTTGCGCTGAAATCAGCACGTCGACGTGCCTCGCACTGGATTCCGGTCCAGTAGCCTGGATCCATGATCAAGACGCCGGAGATCCGCATGTTTCCCAGCCACGGACGTCGCTGGCCGCTCTGGGGCGACGTGGAGCATGACGAACTGTGCCTCAAACCCTCTGACCTCGATCTTTCCGATGAGCTCACTCTGAACCTTCGAGCGCTACATGACTTCTGGGAACGCCATGACACCGGCCTCTGGACCACTCCGACAGCAACGGGGTGGGACACAAACGAGAATATGCGAGTGTGGGAGCTGGCCGAGGCCGAAGCGAGGCGCCAACTGGTCGATGAGGTCGCTCAGTACGGCATCACTGTCGAGCACAGAGACGACTGACTCCGTCTCGCGGTCCACGCCGCACTTGCTCAACGGCTCAGATCGCTGCAGCCCGAAAGCTCCCGAACCTACCGCCCCTCCCCCACGGACCTGGCCAGGTCGAGGGTTGAGGCTTCGGAGTCGTCGAGGTGGATGCGCAGCAGGCCCTCGGCACCCTGCCGGTCGCCGGACTTCATCTTCTCGAGGATGTCTCGGTGCGGGTTGGCCCAGTGCGAGTGGTACTTGCCCGGCTCCGGCGACCGCGAGAACGTCGTCGACAGCCGGGCCATGAGATTGAGGTAGAACTCGTCGAGCAGCGGGGAGCCCAGCAGACCGACGATGGCCCGGTGGAACGAGGCCGAATGTTCCTGTGCGTCGGTCCAGGTCTCATTCTTCGGTGCGGTCTCGGCGCGGACGACGGAGGCTTCGACGGCGGCCATCGCCTCGTCGGTGGCGTCCTGGGATTCCTGGACGGCGCGGATCTCGAAAACTCGACGCGCACGGTAGAGGTCTTTGAGTTCGTCGAGGCCGAAGGTGGACACGAAGAATCCGCGGTTGGGCTCTTGGGTGAGCAGCCCGGCGTGGCGCAGCAGGCTCAGAGATTCGCGGGCAGTGTTGCGCGAAACGTTGAATTCCTTGGCCAGGGCACCGTCGCGGACGGGGCTTCCCGCGGGGTATTCACCGTTGGTGATGCGGGTGCGGACAAGGGCGACGATCGCCTCTGACGTGCAGCCGGGGGAACGTGGACTCATGACACCAGGCTACCGTGTCCCGCCTGATTCGGCGCTGAATGCGGTCGGATCGAGCTCGAGCCCGGTGCTGAAATGGCGGGGTTCACCTGTCAGTGGATCGTCGAAGGCGATCTCCGCGGCCAGCAGCTGCAGCGGTGAGCTGAAGTCGTATGGATCCGGTGCGATGTCGACCGGATAGACCGGATCGCCGAGGATGGGCAGCCCGAGCGCGTTCATGTGCACTCGCAGCTGGTGGGTCTTGCCCGTGAACGGTTCGAGTTCGTATTCGGCAACCCCTCGCCGAGGCGGCCCGACCGTATTCGTCGACCGACCGGGCCCCTCCCCCGCGGGCACTCCCGCGGTGCAGTCCGTCGGTCCCCCATCTACGGCGGAGGTGCGGAGCAACCGGATCCGGCTGATCGCGTTCGCCTCCCCCTCGACCTCGAGGACCTGCCGTCCACCGACGGGCTTGATCAGGCGAGATCTCCGCTCAAGCGGAAACTCCATGTCTGACGGTGGTGCCGACGCCAGGGCCCGGTAGGTCTTGTCGACCTTGCGATCTTGGAACAGACGCTGATAACGGCCGCGGGTCTCGGTGCGTTTGGACAGGACGAGGAGGCCTGCGGTGATCCGGTCGAGACGATGGATGGCGACGAGATCGGGTTGGTCGAGGTCGACACGCAGCCGGGTGACGACACATTCGCGGACGAATCGGCCGTTCGGGGTGCTGGCGAGGAAATGAGGTTTGTCGACGACGAGGAGGTCGTCGTCCTCGAAGACGATGCCGACTTCGAACGGGATCCGCTCTTCGGGCGGGACCGGGCGATGGAAGAAGTAGAACCCGCCGGGGATGACCGGATCGTCCCAGGCGACGGGCAGGCCCGCCTCGTCGCGCATGTCCCCATCGGTCAGCAGCGCCCGTCGGGATTCGGGGGCCGCCTCAGGGAACTCGGTTTCGAGCCAGGCCCCGATCGTGGCGGGAACGGGCAGATGATTCTTCGCGTGGGTGGCCTTCCCACCTGGGGCGCGCAGGGCGGTCGCCGAGATTCCCTCTCGAGGCGGAAGCGGGCTGCGGGGCATTGGCCCAGTCTATGCGGTGCCGCCTTCGGTCCGGTCGCGGATGTGCAGGCGCACAACCGCACGAGGTCTGCCGCAAACCGCAGATTGATGGCGGATTCCGCAAAACTCCGAGACGCCTTCGATTTCCCGACGAATGAGCACCTATGGTGGGATACATGGACCGCACCGAGCTCACGCAGGACTTCCTCTGCGAGAAGGTCGTCACGCCGATCGTTCTCGCGATGTTCGCCAATTATGAGTGGGACAGTATCGCGATGCTCCACGACCCCGATGACGATCGTCGTCTCATCGCGAGGGTCGTCGTCGCCGGTGAAGCTGTCGAAGTCCTCCTCGATTTCCCGGGCAACGAGGAGAGCCTCTATGACATGCAGGAGCGGCTCTTCGACGAGTTCAGGGCATTCATCGACCGGTCCGAATTCGGTGCGCGTCGCACTCCGGACTGGCAGGCCGATACGTTCAATGCCGAACGCACTCCGGCCGCGGTGACCCGCACTCCCCGACCGGACTTCTTGGCCCCGTCGGAGTGCACGAAGCGTCGCCTCCGCTACAAGGGCCGGGTCATGCGCGTCGACCGCCGCCGCTGCGTCTCCGCTCACCGTCGCAGCTGAGGTCAGGAACTCTGTACGGCGCCGCCGGCCTGTGCCGCGTCATTCGCAGGAGCAGGATCTGCAGCGGCGGAACCTGGCTGCGCATCTGATTGCGGCTCCTCGCTGCTCTGGTGCCCATTCAGTGAGCTGCACTCACTTCCTCAGCCTGCGTCGTTGTCGGAAGTTCGGGCCCCGTGCGATGAATGCCCCCGACCCGATGCTGCCGCGGACTCGGATGGTGGGGTGCCCTTCCTGCGCGGTCTCATTGGCCTTGAACGTGGTGACGGAGATCGGGCTTCGTGCGAGACCAGTGGAGTCGACTCCCCAGCTGTCGGGCACGATGAGCTTGAGGGTGCCGGTGCGGGCCGCGACGTCGATGTCGATGATCTCGAGGTCGGTGATCACTTCGAGGAAGTTGAGTTCGAGCAGCACTCCCGCGGGTTCGCAGCGCAGATACGGTTTGACCGGCCAGCGACCCTGCCTGGTGAGGCCTGTCCACGGCGAGCGCAGGACCTCGCGGTTGCCGGGTAACTCTCCTGCGTGGGTTTCTGGTGTCACACCCTCCCGTGCTCCGCTGAGCTCGATCGTTGAACGCTCCGATGGCAGCTCTGTGACGATGTCAGCGAGGACGCGATCAAGGTCGTCGGGGAATCGCGCGATGGCAATGAGTTCCATGCGGTCATCGAGTTCCTCGACAGTGATCCGTCCTTCGCCGGCCGCGGTCCTCAGGACCTCGATGGCGGCATCGCGTTCGACGTCGCCGATGCGCAGGCGGTTGCCTGCGCGGTCACGGTCGTCACGGCAGTCAGGTTCGCCATCGTCCTCAGGCACGTTCGTCTCCCCTCCGCGGAAGTCCCGACACTACCAGTTCCGCCTCAGCGAGGACCGTCCCGCGGTCCCCGAACTTCACACGGTCTCGAGGGCCTGGACGGGGCTGATCGACGTCGCCGCACGGGCGGGTTCGCGGCTGGCGGCGAAGACGGCGGCTGTGCTTCCGAGGACGGCGGCGACGATGACCCACCACGGCACGGACGGGGCGAAGAATCCCAGCAGGGGCGACAGCAGCGTCAGCGCGCCGAACCAGCCGTAGACGATGCCCAGCGGAACGGCGACCACGCATGCCGTCACGCTCAGCTGCAGACCTTCGGCGGCGATCATGCGGCGCACGCGCTTCGGGGTCTGGCCGAGCGCCATGAGCAGGCCGATCTCCTGGGTGCGCTGCCGCACGGAGAGCATGAGGGTGTTCGCGACGCCGATGACGGCGATGACCACGGAGAAGAGGATGAGGCCGAGGAAGAAGAGCATCGTCTTGTCGATCACCGACGCGAGCACGTCTTCCATGCCGCCCCAGCCCTCGGCACCGAGCGAGTGCGCGTAGTCCAGCATCTGGTTGCGGAATGTGGTCATCGCGGTGGCGAACATGACGATGAGGGTGATGCCGATGACCAGCCCGATGACGGTGCGGGCATTGCGCGTGGGGTGGCGGGCGATCGTCGTTGCCGCCAGACGGGCGACCGCGGTGCGCCCAAGCAGTCGGCCGACGAGCCCTTGGATCGGCGGCAGGATCCACGGGTGACCGACGACGATGCCGACGAAGGTGAGCACCGAGCCGAGCGCGACGATGAAGACGCCCATGATGCTCACCCGGTGATCATAGGCACCGACGGCTGTGCTGATGAGGAACGTGAGCCCCATGGACAGCAGGACGAGGGTGGCAGCCAGCTCGCCCAGCGAGGCGCGGGCATCCTCCGGCCGACGCTCGACCGCCTGCGAGGTCGCTTCGATCGGCGAGATCCCCGTGATCCGACGCGCCCCCAGATACGCCGACAGCCAGGTCACGACGATGGTGGCAAACGCGGGAACGGCCATGAGCGGCGTGATGAGGGCGACGGGCTCGCTGATCCGCTCGCCGAGGTAGCGCAGAGTCGCCTGCGCCAGAGCGGTCGACGCGGCGAAGGCGAGGACGGCGGAGGGAAAGGAGATGAGCAGGCCCTCCACCGAGGCGGCCCGTCGCAGCCGTTTCGAGGACGCCCCGATGAGGCGAAGCAGGGCCAGCTGACGGCTGCGGCCGGCGATGATGATCGAAAAGGTATTGGCGATGACGAGCGCTGAGACGAAGAGTGCGATGAGGAAGAAAGTGAACCCAACGACCCGGAGCAGGTTCTGCGCATTGTCGGATTCGGCGACCATCCTCTCCGCGGACAGCCATGCCGTGAGAATGGCGATGCCCTGCATGATTGCGGTGCCGAAGAGGGCGGCGATGAAGACGACGAGGACACTGGGAAAGAACTGCCGAGGATTGGATCGGATCTCACGCAGCGGGTTCATCGGTTCACCACAGAGTCGGCGCGTTCGTCGAGTTCGAGCATCACCTGCGCGATCGCTTCGGCGGTGATCCCCTCGTTGAGCTCGGTGACCGGTGTGCCATCGGCGATGAAGATGACGCGGTCAGCGTGGGCGGCGACGATCGGGTCGTGGGTGACGAGGACGATCGATTGGCCGAACTCGGCGACAGCCTCGGTGAGGATCGACATGACTTCGCGCCCCGATCTGGCGTCGAGGTTGCCGGTCGGCTCATCGGCGAAGAGGATGTCGGGGCGGGTCGCGAGTGCCCGCGCGATGGCGGTGCGCTGCTGCTGACCGCCGGAGAGTTCGTTGGGCCGGTGCTTGAGTCGGTCCGCGAGGCCGAGCCGCCCGACGATGGTGGAGATCCAGGCGCGTTCCTCGGCGTTCGGCTTGCGGTCGTCGAGTTCGAACGGCAGCCGGACGTTCTCTTTGACGCTGAGAGTCGGCACGAGGTTGAACGCTTGGAAGACGAACCCGATCCGACGCCTGCGCAGGGCGGTGAGCTCATCGTCGGACAGACCGGTGATCTTCCTTTCGCCGAGGTGGACGGTCCCGGAAGTGGGGCGGTCGAGTCCTGCGAGGACGTGCATGAGGGTCGACTTGCCTGAGCCGGAGGGTCCCATCACTGCGGTGAGTCGGGCCGGTGCGATATCGAGGCTGACCTGATTGAGCGCGGTGACCGCGGCACCGGAGGAGTCGAAGACCTTCGAGACCTCACGGAGTCGGGCGATGGGCATCGGCAGGCCGGTAGTCATGGTGTCCCTCTAGCGTCGGTGCTATCTGTCTATTCCAGACTAACGACCATCGGCAGTCATCAACATGAAAACTGACTGACCAGTAGGTGAGAGGCACCTGGGCGGTGGGGTGGCTGCTCGCTGTCTGCGTTCTTCAGCCGCCCATCTCCTTGGGACCGCCCGTCCCTGTCGCCGCGGCTCGTGATGTGGTCCACTGAAGACATGACGCACCCTGCGCTCCATCTCTCCACACCCATCGACGCCTCCCCCGCCGAGGTCATCGCGTTCGCCGGTCATCCCGCGAACCTCCCGGCCTGGGCGGCAGGCCTGAGCAACGGCATCCGCGAGGAAGCGGGACGGTGGATCACGGATTCCCCGATGGGCGAGGTCGAGGTCCGGTTCGGCCCGCACGTCGATCTCGGCATCCTCGATCACGATGTGCTCTTCCCCGACGGAACCGTGGTGCACAATCCGCTGCGCGTGCTTGCCAACGACACCGGCGCCGAGGTGGTCTTCACGCTCTTCCGTCTGCCGGGTGTCGATGACGCCGAGTTCGATCGGGACGCTGCCATGGTCCGTGCCGATCTCGAGCGCCTGCGTTCCCGGCTCGAGGGCAACGCGGCGTGAGACTCACCGCGCGTAAGCTCTGGGCCGGCGTGGCCGCCTCGGTGAGGGTGTTTACTCAATGGCTCCTGCAGGAGCCTGCGACCATTTCGTCTTGCGGACCGATTTCGAGGAGAGCTCACCAATGTGGCGAACAGCGGCCTTTGCGCCCCGTCGCACTCCACGTTTGAACTTCCGCTGCCAGCCGCGGACTCTGCGTGCCGCCCTGACCGAGAGCATGCTGTCCTGCCGTTCGTGCCTGGCATTGCTGACTTCCAATGCTTGCGTTACTTCCTTCGCCTTCTGCCGGGCCACGGCCAGCTGACGGTCACGTTTGGCTAGGAGCAGCCCGTACTCCTCAATTGCCGAGAGTCGAGCACGATTGGCGCTCGGCGCGGAGTCGAACCGATTGGCCAATTCGTCGGCATGGAAGAACCCGGGGGCAGGAACGGACGAGGCACTGGGTTTCTCACCCGAGTCAACGCCGATGGTGTGAGCGACGACGAAATCCCACCACTCTGCGTGCTCAGCACGACGACGTGCGGAGCTGTCCTTGAGCGCGGCTCTGAATTCATCGCGAGACTGCGACACCCCGACACCGGTCCGAACGATATCGTCGACCGACTCCACGGGCAGAACAAACTGTTCCATCCCGACGTTTTCTGCGGCTCCGCGCATACGGATGGAGGAGTAGAGATTGGGCACGAGCGAGATGAAGGGAACGCCGGCAGCTCCAGCGAAGATTCCGGCGTGATAGCGCGTGCCGATGACGAACTCCGCTTCCTCCGTGAGCGCGACGAGCTCACGCGCGGTGAGCATCCTCGTGGATATGACATTGCTGCGGCTGACCTCAGCGACAATTTGATCGTTGGTCAGTTGATCTCGGGTCGGCGCCGCCGGCGGCAGTCCCCCACCGTGGGGGACGAGGAGTAATGTGAGTCCGGTCTCCTCGCTCAGCTGCCGAGTGATGTCGACCAGATGCGCATGATAGTCCGCGTCCGAGAGCACCGGTGAGGACGCCTTCTCCGCAAAGCTCGCAACAATGAATGGCTCTTTCACGAGATCGGCGACGGCGTGACGATCCTCATCACGTGCCTCGAGCGAGAACGCGTCATCGACCTGTCTGCGAATGACGGCGCGCTTGCCTCCGACTTCTTTGGCGAAGCGCGTAGTGTAGCTTTCTCTGCTGCCGAGGAACTCCGCGTCGGCGAGGAACTCGTACACGAGCTTGCGATCCTCGTCGTAGATGAGCGGTCCTAGCGTCTGACTGGTCAGAGCGTATGGTTTTCCGAAGAGCTTGGCCAGACGACCCAGGGTCACGCGTTCGTAGATGTGATGAGCGAACATTGAGTTGAGGTTGCCGCCGCCAGCGATGAGGACGGCATCCGAATCTCGGATCGCTTCGATCACAGTACGTGCGGGATCGTTCGGTCTCAGACCCCCGCGGGCACCGTCCGATTCGGCGAAGGCGAGAACACGTTCCATCCGTGCGAGGTTCGGTTCCCTCTCGCGCTTGAAGCCGATGCGGGCGATGGTATCGACGCCGTACATCTCCGCCGCGTGCTGCGGGTCGCCGGCAATCAAGGTGATCTCGACCTCAGTGCGATCGCGCAACGCATCGATGGCGAGTTCGGTCATCGCCTCATCGCCGAGGTGGTAGAACCGACTCCAACCGACATCGCCGATCATCGTAATGCGTTTCATGTCTCCCTAGAATCTCCGCGAACCGTGTGCGAGGCGAGGCCTCCGCGACAGATTAGTGCCACGATGCCTCGGGAAGATGAATCGCACACTACGACCAAGTGAATGCACGAGTGGCCCGGAACATGCTGTTCCGGGCCACTTGTGTGGTTCAGAGTCGACTCAGATCGAGCGGATCGCTCAGTCCTCGTCCTCCTCTTCCTTCTTCTCGACGACCAGGGTCTCGGTGGTGAGAACCAGGGCGGCGATCGAAGCGGCGTTGCGCAGCGCCGAGCGGGTGACCTTGACGGGGTCGATGATTCCGGCGCCGATGAGGTCGCCGTATTCACCGGTCGAGGCGTTGTAGCCCTGGCCGGACTCGAGGTCCTGCACCTTGGCGACGACGACGAAACCGTCCTGGCCGGCGTTGGCAGCGATCCAACGCAGCGGCTGGACGACGCCGCGCTTGACGATGTCAGCACCGGTGAGTGCATCCCCGGTCAGACCGAGGTCGTTGCCGTCGAGGACCTTCGCAGCGTGGATCAGAGCCGATCCGCCGCCGGCGACGACGCCCTCTTCGATGGCGGCACGGGTTGCGGACACAGCGTCTTCGACGCGGTGCTTGCGCTCCTTGAGCTCCACCTCGGTGGCGGCGCCGACCTTGATGACGGCGACTCCGCCGGAGAGCTTGGCCAAGCGCTCCTGCAGCTTCTCGCGGTCCCAGTCCGAGTCGGTGTTCTCGACCTCGGCGCGGATCTGGGCGACACGACCGGCAACAGCATCATCGGCACCGGCACCATCGATGATGGTGGTGTTGTCCTTGGTGACGGTGATTGTGCGGGCGTTGCCGAGCTCCTCCAGGGTGACCTGGTCGAGCTTCATGCCCATGTCCGGGGTGACGACCTGGCCACCGGTGAGGACGGCGAGGTCCTCGAGGATGGCCTTGCGGCGGTCACCGAATCCGGGAGCCTTGACCGCGGCGACGTTGATGATGCCGCGCAGCTTGTTGACGACCAGGGTCGACAGCGCTTCACCCTCGATGTCCTCAGCGATGATGAACAGCGGCTTGCCGGCCTGCTGCACCTTCTCGAGGACGGGCAGGAGCTCCTGGATGTTGGAGATCTTGCCCTGGTTGATGAGGATGAGAGCGTCAGAGAGCACAGCTTCCTGACGATCGGCATCGGTCACGAAGTGCGGCGACAGGAAGCCCTTGTCGAACTGCATACCTTCGGTGATCTCGAGCTCGACGGACGCGGCCTGCGACTCGTCGATCGTGATGACGCCGTCCTTGCCGACCTTGTCGAAGGCATCGGCGATGAGCTTGCCGATCTCCGGCGACTGAGCCGACAGTCCGGCGACGTGTGCGATCTCCGAGGAGTCGGCGACGTCGCGGGCGATGGTGCCCAGCTGCTCGGAGACAGCCTCGACTGCGGTCTCGATGCCGCGCTTGAGCTGTCCGGGAGCGGCGCCTGCTGCGACGTTGCGCAGTCCTTCGTTGACGAAGGCCTGAGCGAGAACGGTCGCGGTGGTGGTTCCGTCACCGGCGATGTCGTTGGTCTTGGTGGCGACTTCCTTGGCCAGCTGTGCGCCGAGGTTCTCGTACGGGTCGTCGACCTCGACCTCACGAGCGATGGTCACACCGTCGTTCGTGATCGTGGGAGCGCCCCACTTCTTGTCGAGCACGACGTTGCGGCCCTTGGGTCCCAGCGTCACCTTGACGGTGTCGGCCAGGGTGTTGACACCCTTTTCGAGTGCACGACGAGCTTCGTCGTTGAATTCCAGAGTCTTAGGCATTCGTCCTCCTGTCTGTGAAGTAGTTGTTCAGGGGATTCAGCCGATGACTGCGAGCACGTCGCGAGCCGAAAGCACGAGGAACTCTTCGCCTGCGTACTTGACTTCGGTGCCTCCGTACTTGGAGTAGATGACCTTGTCGCCGACGGCGACGTCGACCGGCACGCGGTTTCCGTTATCAGCAACGCGGCCGGGGCCCACTGCGACAACTTCGCCTTCCTGAGGCTTTTCCTTGGCGGTTTCGGGAATGACCAGACCACTGGCGGTAGTCTGCTCTGCTTCGACCTGACGGATGACAATCCGATCTTCGAGTGGCTTGATGGAGACCGACATTTCGGGCTCTCTCCCTTCGCTGGGTTCTATTTCATCGAGTCAGACGGCGGCTGCTGCCATGAACCTCTCGTCGTCGCGGGTGCCGAGCGATTCGACCGTCTCATGAAACTGGCACTCAATGAGTGCTAGTGCTAATTCTGACTCTAGAACGGCTTTAGCACTCGGTCAACTTGAGTGCCAACAATTCGTCATGCTCTGGGCGAAAGTTCAGATTGGGGCCCTGGCCGGCTCCGTCGGAGGCGAAGCCGGCCACCTGCGGAGGCGAGTTGCGGACGCTGCGTGCGGGATTCAAGGCCCGATTCCAACACGAAGTGTCCGGAACTCCATGACTCGGCTGCCAAAAAGCGTGGGCCCCGAGGATTTCTCCTCGGGGCCCACGCTCCTTGCTGACCGCCTCAGCTCAGTTGTCGATATCTGTTGTCAACGGCGGCCAGAGTTCACTGCAGATCAGGCGCAGGCCCACTGTCCCCAGCCGGCTTCGGCCTGGAGCTTCTTGGCGCGCTCGAACTGTTCCTGCGGGCTGGCATCGATCGGGTTGCCGCTGCCGCCCATGGCCTGCCAGGTGGCGAGCTTGAACTGGAACAGTCCGAAGTGGGCGTTATTCGACTTGTTCACTGCGCGCGGGTTGAACTCCGACTCGCACTTGGCGACCTGGTACCACTTGGAACCGGGTCCGCCGAGCATGGCCTTGATCTCCTCGGTGCTCATGGAGCCGCCGCTCGAACCGGAGTCGCCGCCGCCGGTGCTCGAATCACCGGAGTCGCCCGAATCGCCGGAGTCACCCGAATCGGAGCCGCCGGTGTCAGCCGGTTCTTCCTTCTTCTTGGTGCCCTGAACGACGACCTTGGCCTTGGGTTCGGAGAGGACCTTCTCGTCCTTCTTCTCCTTCTTGACCTCTTCGCCGTTGATGGTCTTGACCTTGTAGGTGACCTGCTTCTCGCCGTCCTTGCCCTCGGACTCGACCTTGGTCTCGCCCTCGTAGAGGGAATCGGACTTCTTGGTCTCGACCTTGGCCTTGATGGCCTGCTTGTCCTTGACGGTGTCATTCTTCACGCGGTTGACGGTGAGAACCTGGCCGTCGGAGACCTCAGCGGACATCGGCACGGACAGGAAGTCGTCTTTGTCGAGCTTGACGCCCGTATCCTTGAGCGCTTCCTTCGCAGTGCCCACAGCGGCCGAGACCTTGTGGTCCTTGCCATCGGCAACGACCGTGAGGTCCTTCGCCGTGGTCACATTGATGTCGTTGCCGTCTTCCTTCAGCCGCTGCTTGGCATCGGCGTTGAGGTCGGCGCCCTTGGCGTCGACTCCGAGATCGGCGAGTGCCTGACCGACAGTGTTGGCGTTGGTCCACTCGTTCGACTCTTTACCGTCGACGGAGAGCGAGACCTTCTTCGCGGTGTTGACGGTGATCGTCATGTCCCGGTCGACCTTCGTGCCGACGCCGGGCTTGACCTTGTCACGCTTATCGATATCGATGTCGTGGCTGTCGAGGATGTCACCGACGGTACCGCCGAAGGTGCGAATCTCCTCGGCCTGGCCGTTGACATCCAAGGTCACTGGCTTGTTCATGGAGACGACCGCGCCCGTGCCACCCACGAGTCCGGTAATGACGACTGCCTGTGCGGCAATCTGAACCTTGCGGTTCTTCAGAAAATCAATCACAAAAATATCCCTGAGCAGAGTTTATCGACCTGTTCACTGTAACCGATTCGTTACACCGCTGGCAAAATATCACGGAAATGTAACGTTGTGAGTTTCCTGAGGGCGTGTCTGACCTGGAATTCCCCGTGTTTTCGGGGCCGAATCCACCGTGATATTTCCTCGCCGAGGCGGCCCTGCCATCCGTTATCCCGCTCACAATCCGCGGCCTTCGCTCCGCCCGCCGGTCCGTCGCCGGTGCCGTTTCGAGCCCGCCGGCCCGTCGCTGGTTCAGGTTCGGCCCCGGTCACTGTGAGTCACGTGCCGCCCCTCGGTCCGACTCGGGCCGGCAGGTCACCTCAATCCCAGCTGTCGGTGCCTCAGTCCCAGCTGCCGAGTGCCCTCTCGGCGTTGCTCCACACGGCCGAGCACAGGTCCTCTTCGCTCATCCCCCGCACTTCAGCGAGCTTCCGGGCCGTGATCGCCGTCAGATACGGACCGCCGGGTTTGCCGCGGTGAGGGTGAGGAGTGAGGAAGGGAGCGTCGGTCTCGGTGAGCAGCAGATCCAGCGGGGCGGTCGCCGCGGCTCGGCGCAGCTCCTCGGCGTTCTTGAACGTGAGGTTGCCGGCGAAGGACATGAAGTAGCCCGCCTCGGCGCATTCGCGCGCCATTGCTTCGTCACCGGAGAAGCAGTGGAAGATCGTGACCTCGGGGGCGCCTTCCTCCTTGAGGATGCGCAGCACGTCGGCATGAGCTTCGCGGTCATGGATCTGCAGGGCCCGGCCGGTGCGTTTGGCGATCTCGATATGGGCACGGAAGGAACGCTGCTGTTCGGCGATGCCGTCTTCTTCCGTCCGGAAGTAGTCGAGGCCGGTCTCGCCCACCACACGCATCCGGTCGTGGGAGGACACGAGCGATTCGATCTCGGTCAGAGCGTCGTCGAGCAGACTGCGTTCGGCCAGCCGCGGCGCTTCGTTCGGGTGGAGTGCCGCTCCCCCGAGCATCCAGCTCCGACCACCCGAGGGAGGAGCGGGCACGGTTCGGTGGTCGGCCGCCTCGGCGGTGGTGCCGGAGTACTGGGAGGCGACGAGCGCGGTCGTCCACCTCGCTGCCGGGAGGTCGCAGCCGATCTGGACGATGCGACGGACCTCCGCCTCGGCGGCGGTGTCGTGGAAGAAATCCAGCGACGGGAACTCCTCCTCGGCGTCGGGCGTCACCTCGGGTTCAGGTTCACCGGACCCCAAAGGCAGCCGCACACCCGTGCAGATGTCGAGGTGGGTGTGGGTATCAACGACGGGATGAGTCAGCGGTTCGGGCACCGGTGGATAGGTTCCGGCGGCGCGCGAGGCCATTATTCGGTTTCCTCCACGTACTTCGGGAACACGGGTTCGGGCTTCGGCAGCGGGGTGCCCGGCTCGAGCGGGAACTCCACGGCGGCGAAGGAACGGGGATCGACGTCGGCGGCGGCCAGACCGCCGGTGGCCGCCTCGGCGACGTTCGGTGCCAGAGCCGCGGACGCATAGGCAGCGCCGGCCGCGACGCCGATGCTGGCATTCGCACTCACGGATCCCATCGCCTCGGCGCCGGATCCGGTTTCGGTGGCGGTCGGCAGGATCTTCGCGCCGGCCTCACCGTCTCCTGCGGGCACTCCGAGGAGGTCGAGGATCTTGCCGGCGGATTCGGGCATGACCGGCTGGATGAGGATCGAGATGATGCGCACGACCTCGATCGTCACCCACAGCACGGTGGCCATGCGGTCGGGATCGGTCTTCTTCAGCTTCCACGGCTCCTGCGCGGAGAAGTACCGGTTGGCCTCGGACAGAACCTTCCAGCAGGCCTCAACGTAGAGGTGCAGGGCCTGGGTGTCGACGTGGCGTCGGGCGGTGTCGGGAACGGCCCGGGCGAGCGCGAGGAGGGCTTCGTCCGCCTCGGTGAGGGTGCCTGGCTGCGGGACCTGGGCGTCACAGTTCTTCGCAATCATCGACAGCGAGCGCTGGGCGAGGTTGCCGTACTCGTTGGCGAGGTCGGAGTTCTTCCGGGTGATGATCGAATCCTTCGTGTACGAGCCGTCATGGCCGTAGGAGAACTCGCGGAAGAGGAAGAAGCGCAGGGTGTCCAGGCCGAAGGCATCGACGAGGTCGATGGGGTCGACGACGTTGCCGACGGACTTCGACATCTTCTCGCCGGAGTTGAAGAGGAAGCCGTGGGCGTGGACCCGCTTGGGCAGTTCGATGCCGGCGCTCATGAGGAACGCGGGCCAGTAGACCGAGTGGAAGCGGATGATGTCCTTGCCGATGATGTGGACGTCGGCGGGCCACCACTTGGTCAGGCGCTCCTGGTCGTCGGGGTAGCCGGCGGCGGTGAGGTAGTTCGTCAGGGCGTCGATCCACACGTACATCACGTGCTTCTCGTTGCCTGGAACCGGCACGCCCCAGTCGAAGGTGGTGCGGGAGACGGAGAGGTCCTTGAGGCCGGAGGCGACGAACGAGGCGATCTCGTTGCGGCGGGAATCGGGGCCGATGAACTCGGGATGTGCCTTGTACAGCTCGAGCAGCTTGTCCTGGTACTTCGAGAGACGGAAGAAGTAGGACTCCTCTTCGGTCCAGGTCACCTCGGTACGGGTTTCCTTGGACAGGCGCACACCGTCGACGACTTCGGTCTCGTCTTCGGTGTAGAAGGCCTCGTCGCGCACGGAGTACCAGCCGGCGTAGGTGTCGAGGTAGATGTCGCCGGCCTCTTCGAGCTTGCGCCAGATGGCCTTCGACGCCTCGTAGTGGTCTTCGTCTGTGGTGCGGATGAACCGGTCGAAGGTCGAACCGAGGGCGAGCTGGGTATCGCGGAAGTTCTTCGCGTTGTCGTCGGCGAGCTCCTTGGGGGTGATGCCGAGCTTGTTGGCCGCCTGCAGCATCTTCAGCCCGTGCTCATCGGTGCCGGTTGCGAAGAAGACCTCGTGATTGTCCAGTCGCTTGAACCGGGCGATCGTGTCGGCCGCAATGTACTCGTAGGCGTGCCCGATGTGAATGGCCCCGTTGGGGTAGGCAATCGCTGTCGTCAAGTAGTAACCCATAGGGAACTCAGTCTAAAGGACGCGGCATGGCGGGCGTGCATGGGTCCGCAGGCGGTGGTGCGGGTGCGGGGGCAGGTGGTGTGCATGGGTCCGCAGGCGGTGGTGGCCGTGCGGCGTGGTGTGCATGGGCCCGCAGGCGGTGGTGCGGGTACGGTGGGTGGCGGTGTTACCCGAGGCCTGAGTTGCCTGCGGCGTTCGGCTCACCCTGCTCGCCACGGCGCACTCTGTTCCAAAAAGCACCCATTACTCTAGGCACTCCCCCACAAGTAGCCCACTCCCCTCCGAAAAGCTCACAGAAGAACGTGTGCCTTTCAGAAGTACTTGGCCACTCAGCAAAGTCGCCACCCGCCCGTTCACCCCGCATTCAGTGCGACACCATCGCCGGTGCGCCACTGTTGCCAATTCGACGTCGGCCCTGACACAACTTCAGCAGATCCTGACACAGCATCAGCGAAATCAGAGAGTCGGTGCGCACTGGAATGGGATCAGCTGCGGTGCCTGGTCGAAGAGCTTCATCCCGAAGAACTTCAGGTTGAACAGGTCGCTGAACTTCAGGTGGACGATGCGAAAGCCCATGTTGAGCAGCTCATTCTGCTGGCGGCCCTCCTTCACACGCGTGTCCGCACCCGCATCGGCATACTTCTGGTCACCGTCGAAGGCAAGAATCGTGTTCGTCGGCCGATGCAGGAAGTCCAGCCTCGCCACGAAGTCACCGTTTGCCCCGACGTTGTATTGCTGGGTGAAGTCGTGCAGCCCCAATTGGTGGAGGGCGAACGACGTCCGACTCTCCGCATAGCTCTCCGACAGTGGGCTGATGATCGACAGGATCGCCGAAGCACGTTTCCTGCCCCGAGCGAGACGCTGGACTGCCGGACCGTAGTCTCGTTCCACAATCTCTCTCCCGACCTTGCGCATCCGAGGCGGATCAGTCATACCGATCTTCGGTTTCCCGGTCTCTCGTTCCACCTGCGCTCGAAGCCCGCTCTCCAGCGCTGCCATTCCGTCGGCAGGACCCAAAGCGGCAATCAGATCAAGCCCCGTGCGCTCAGGTCTGACACAGTCAAGGCCGTACACGGTGCACAGATCGTCGGAATCGCACCTGCGTCTGCGCCGATCGATCTCAGTGCTGCGCGAGCTGACGGTCGGGTGCACCACTGAGATCCGCTTCATTGGCTGTCGGTACAGCGACATCTCATGAAGCAATGCGGCGGACACTCCGCTGACGACATCGTCGGTTCGGTAGTAGCGATAGTGCACAATTCGCAGTCGGGCAAGATGCTCCTGATACTTGGGGTTCTGCTCTCGGCTCTTCGAAGTCGCACGGAAGTACTCAGTCCAATCCGTGTCCGAGATCAGGACTGCAGCCGACGTGTGGGCCGGCTTCTGGCAAGCCCGCACAATCGAATAGATGCCACGCGCCAACCTCAGCATGCAGCAATCGACCACACCTGCAATCGCATCATTGGTCATTCCGACGGACCGAAGAGTCCGGTGATCGACGACGTTGTACTTCTCCAGATACTCAAGGCTCATGTCTCGAGGGTGTGTGGACGCGCCGCAGTTGTCACGGCCCAGTTTCGCCCTTGTGCATGGACCTCGGCTATCCACAGGCCAGGTACGCGCGAGTCGACTGCCGTGTGCACACAAGTCACCTCCGACATGACACGCTCCGCACCTCGGCAATCGCGTAGACGCGCCCAATGAGGAGCACCTTTTTCTGGATGTCTCACGTTCTTCTGTGAGCCTTCCGGAGTCGAGTGTGCTCTTTCCGTCAACAGCTCGGAGCATGGAAGTGGCCTCACGCATCGCCCGCAGTGAGACTCCCGCCTCAGTCGCGGTGGAGCCAGGCCTCGTAGACTTCGCGCTTCGAGAGGCCGAACTTCTTCGCCACCTGTCCGGCTGCGTCCTTCGCCCGCACACCGGAGTCGACCAGGGCACCGAGCTCCTCGAGGTGGTCTTCCGGAGCCGTCTCGACCTCGGTGGCCCCGGCCAGCACAAGGGTCAGTTCCCCGCGAAGTCCTTCCGAGGCGAGCTCGCGCAGCGAACCGACTGTCCCCCGCAGAGTCTCCTCGTAGGTCTTCGTCAGTTCGCGGCTGATGCTCATGGGCCGGTCAACGCCGATGACCTCGGCGAAGTCCTCCATCGCATCGGCGATCCGGTGGGGGCTTTCGAAGAAGACCATCGTCCGCTTCTCTGCCTTGAGCTCTTCGAGCAGAGTCTTGCGCTGGCCGGATTTGCGCGGCAGGAACCCTTCGAAGCTGAACCGGTCGCTCGGCAGCCCGGACACCGCGAGGGCCATGAGCACAGCGGACGGTCCCGGTGTCGACGTGATCGCAAGCCCCGCCTCGGCGCAGGCCTTGACCACGCGGTATCCGGGGTCGGAGACGGCGGGCATCCCCGCGTCGGAGAGCAGGACAACGGTCTGACCTGAAGCGATGAGCTCGACGAGCTCGGGAGCCCGATGGCCCTCGTTGTGGTCGAATACGCTGATGACCCGATTGGTGTGGGTGAGGTTCAGTCGCTGTGCGAGGGAGAGGAACCGGCGAGTGTCCTCGGCTGCGATGACATCGGCAGTTTCGATGGCCTGTCGCATCCGCGGGCTCGCGTCACCGAGGTTGCCGATCGGAGTCCCGACCAGGATGAGCCGCCCACCGGTGAGGTCCGAACTCTGACCCGCTGGGTCGATGCCGTCATTGTCCGCGGCGGGACCTTCGTTCGAGGGGTTTTGAAGGTCAGGAATGGTGGAATCCTCGGTCACGAGGCGCCGGATTCAGCGGCGAATAGCAGCGCGAACATCCCGAGATAGAACAGGGCGAAGAACACCCAGAAGAGGATCCACAGGGCAGTGCCGATGTAGCCGACCCAGAGGGCGGCGACCGCCATGCCGTCGCCGCGCTCGCCGCGTTCCCTGATCTGCTTGCGGGCGATATGGCCCATGATGATGCCGGCGATACCACCGATGAAGAACGACGAGACGAACCCGAAGATCGAAGCGCACATGCCGATGATGGCCAGCACGTTCGTCGGCGGCAGCTGCTGATAGACATAGCTCGGGCCGCCGGCGTACTGCTGGTTGGCACCGTATGCGGGGTTCTGGCTATAGGACTGCGCACTGTACGCGCCTGCACCGTTCGACTGGGGCTGCTGATAGTACATGTCCGGATTGTTCCAGTTGTTCTGGCTGCTCATGGTGAAGTCTCCTTGTGTCTGCCATCAACGGTACAGAGTCGTCGATTCGGGCAAAAGGTGGGGCGGTTACAGGTCTGTCACAGTTGTGGGGCTTTTGTCGCAATCCGGCCGGTGGGGAAGCCCCAAGCCCCCCAGGCCTCAGCTGACGGCTCCGCTTTCGGCAGCGATGCCGAGCCCGATCGCCAGCGCGATGATCCCGAAGTACGCCAGCCAGAAGACGATCCAGAAGATCACGCTCACGTAGCTCAGCCACAGACCGGCCACCGCCATCCCGTTGCCGCGTTCACCGCGCTTCTTGATCTGCGAGCGCGCGATGTGGCCGAAGATGATGCCGACGATCCCGAGGAAGAACATCGACGTGGTGAACGAGATGAGACCGAGCACCAGCGAAACGATGGCAGCGGAGTTCGTCGGCGCAATCTGCTGGTACACGACGACCGGTGCCGCGTTGCCGTAGGTGACAGGTGCGTGCACAGGAACCGGCGCAGGGGCGAGAACGGGAGCCGGGGCTGACATGGGTGCAGGAGCCGGGGCACGGTTCGAGCCGAAGCCGGTGTTCCTGATGGGCAGTACGCGAGTGTTCATGTCAGCTGCTCTCCGTGGTCTGTGGCGTGTGGTTGAGGAACCGTGCTGCGTGGTTCTCGATGCGTGGTTCTCGATGTCCGTTGACAACGCTATCGGGGCCCGGGGCGGTCAAGCTGCGATTCGTGTTGCAGTCCTGCACCACCGGTGACAAGGCGGAGTCGACCGTCGTTGAGGGAACGGTGCAGACAGCCCATCCCCGAGGCGGACGCGCAGACCGTCCATGTCCGAGGAAGCGGTGCAAGTTCGCCCACCCCGAGGCGGCCCCAGACAGAAATCGCCACGCACGGTTGTCGTGCGTGGCGAGTCCTAGTTCAGACGGAGAGCTCCGAATTCAGGCGGAGATGCTCCGTATCAGGAGATACCGCTTCAGTAGCTGCCCAGCATCGCCATGAACCCGAGTCCGAAGAGCCCGATCATGATGACGAGGCCGATCAGACCGAGAGCGATACTGGCGTAGCCCATGATGAGGCCCGCGATGCCCTGCCCGCGGCCGTCTTCACCGGTTCGCTTGATCTGGCCGAGGCCGATATGGCCGAAGATGACGGCGAGCACCGGTGCGATCCACAGGAACATCGCGATGATGCTGAAGATGATGCCGATGACCGGAATCATCGACAGCAGACCGCAGACGAATCCACCGCCGATTCCGGTGATGCCCATCCACATCGACCACACTGCCATCTTGTTGGGCACGGGACGAACCACCAGCGGCTGCGCACCGTAGGTCATCGGCTGGCTGTACGCACCGGGTTGACTGTAGCCGCCGTACGCGCCGGGCTGACTGTAGGAGCCGTACGATCCCTGCTGGCCATAGGCATCGGGCTGGCTGTAGCTGTCCGCCTGGCCGTACGAACCGTAGGAACCCGACTGGCTGTATCCGCCCTGACCATACTGCTGACCCTGCGAGTACTGACCCGGGCTGCCCTGCGAATACTGACCAGCACCGGACTGACCCGAGCCATATTGACCCTGGCCGTACTGCCCGGAACCATTCTGCGGCTGCGAGCCATAGTTGTTGTTGAACTGCTGCGAGCCGACCTGAGGCGGATCGCTCGGACGGTAATGGGGATTGTTCGACACGTTCAGCACCGCTTCTACTCAGACACACTTCGTTCTCTACTACCCTAGTGGTGCGCTCCGCAGAATGCCCAACGTCCCAGCGCAGCGCCCCGACGTTCCCCACCGCACCTGTGCCGAACGTGTGAAAGCGATCCCCGCCGCTCCCCTGCCAGACGTGTGAAAGCGTTCCCCACCATTCCGCTGTGGGTCGCATGAGCACGATCCCCGCTCTTCCCTGCGGGTCGCATGAGAGCCCGGTGGTCTGCGCTCTCTAAACTGGAAGCGATGACACATACCGCAGACTCTCCGGCCCCGACCAGGCGCATCGCTCGCGAGCGCCTGGCGAGGAAACGCGAAAAGGTCCGCGCCGGAGCCGCGGCCATGCGGCGGGAGACCTTCCACGCCGGCATGTGGGCCACCCGCGCCCCCGTGTGGATGTGGCCGGCGCTGCTCGTCATCACCGGCATCGGCGCAGCTCTGCGCCTGTTCCGCCTTGATTTCCCACACCGCCTGATCTTCGACGAGACCTATTACGTCAAGGACGGCTACTCGGTGTTCAACTTCGGCTACGAACGCTCCTGGCCGGAGAAAGCCGACGACCATTTCAACGCCGGCGACCCTAGCGTCATCGAACCCGACCCCGAATACGTCGTCCACCCGCCGCTAGGGAAATGGATCATCGGGTGGGGCATCGACCTCTTCGGCGCCGATGACTCCTTCGGCTGGCGCTTCTCGGTCGCAATCGTCGGCACCCTGACGATCTTCCTCATCGGCGTCATCGCGTGGAAGCTCTTCCGCTCGGCGTTCTTCGCCTGCGTCGCCGCCGGACTCCTCGCCGTCGACGGCGAGCACTTCGTCCACTCCCGCACGAGCCTGCTCGACATCGTGCTCATGGCCTTCATCCTCCTCGCCTTCTTCTTCATCGTCCTCGACCGCGAGCACGTCACGAAGCGCCTGGCCGCCTGGACCCAACGCACCGATAGGGAACGACGGCACGACCGGAAGACGCGGGACGAGATCAATTTCGGGCCCCGCCTCGGCGTGCGCCCCTGGATCATCGCCGCGGGGATCAGCATCGGTCTGGCGATGGGTGTCAAATGGTCGGGCCTCTACGCGGCGGCCGCGTTCGGGATCCTCCTCGTGCTCTGGGACGTTCATTCGCGGCACAGGGCCGGGGTCGTGCACCCGTGGTTGGGAATGCTCATCCGCGACAGCATTCCGTCGTTCCTCAAGCTCGTGCCGGTCGCGCTCGTCACCTATCTGGCGTGCTGGACAGGCTGGATCCGATCGACCGATGCATGGGATCGCCAGTGGGCGGCTGAGAACTTCGGCTGGTGGCAGTCGCTGCCGGAGTGGCTGCAATGGCTGCCGTCGTTGGCGCACTATCACTACACGGCGTATTCGTTCCACGTCGGACTCGACTCCGAGCACCCGTACATGTCGAACCCGTGGGGTTGGATCGTGCAGTGGCGGCCGACGTCGTTCTACTACGAGTCCTATAACCACGGCTCGATGGGATGCATGGCAGAGAAGTGTTCGTCGGCGATCACCTCGGTGGGCAACCCCGTCCTCTGGGGCCTGGCACCATTTGCCGTGCTCATCTGCCTGGTCGTATGGATCATCCGCCGAGACATCCGACCGGCCATCATCCTCGCCGGACTCGCCGCAACCTGGCTGCCGTGGTTCGCCTACCAGGAGCGGACGATCTTCACCTTCTACACGATCGTCATGGTGCCCTTCGTCGTGCTCGCCGTGACCTACTGCCTCACCCTGTTGTGGGGGCACACGACTGGGAACCGAGGCGCAGAGGGATCCTCGGGCGCAGCCGTGAGTGGCGGTGTGGCCGTCAATGGCGGCGCAGCGAAGGCGCGATTCGTTCGCGTCTCCGCGACGCTGTTCGCCCGCCGGTTCACCGTCGGCATCATCCTCGCAGCGGCGGTCCTCGCCTTCGCCTACTTCTGGCCGGTCTACACCGGAGAGGTCATCCCGTTCTCGGCCTGGAACAACCGCATGTGGAACATCACCTGGCGCTGACGGCCGTTCCATTCCGAGCACCCATTCACACATTTCGTCCGCGTGCCGAGCACATTTCGTGCGCCCCGTCCCCGCGCACTTTCTGACCAGCGGCCTTGATCCGTCACAGCTTCGCCATCGAAGGGTCGCCTCGGGGACACTGCGTGTTCACCTGGAGGCAACACTGCGTCGTTAGCGTCGAATCATTGTGAATGACCTTTCGACGACCCCTGCACCCAACGCATCCGAGCACCGCCCGGCTGCGAGCACCACCACGGCCGCGCGTCCAGCGGCAGAAAGCACCACTTCCCGCCCGCACCGCGCTGTCGCCATCATCCCGGCACGCGGCGGATCCAAGGGCATCCCGCTGAAGAACCTGCAGAAGGTCGCGGGAGTCTCGCTGCTGGCCCGCGCCATCTACGCCGCCCAGGCCAGCCCGAGCATCGACCGCGTCGTCGTCTCGACCGATCACGACGGCATCGCCGCCGAAGCCCAGCGCGCCGGCGCCGAGGTGGCCCACCGTCCCGCCGAGATCGCCGGTGACACCGCAACGAGCGAATCCGCACTCATCCACACCCTGTCGACCCTCGACGAGGACTTCGACATCACGGTGTTCATGCAGTGCACCTCCCCCTTCATCGACTCCGCCTCGATCGAGAACGCGGTCCGCACGGTTCGCGGTGATGAGGCCGACGTCGTCTTCTCCGCCGTCGAAGACCACTCCTTCCTGTGGCGCCTCGACGATGACACCCAGGCCGTGGCCGTCGGACATGAGGCGAGCTTCCGTCCCCGCCGTCAGGACCGGGCCAAGCACTTCAACGAGACCGGTGCCTTCTACGTCATGCGCACCTCCGGACTCATCGAGAACGAACACCGCTTCTTCGGCCGCATCGGCATCGAGGAGGTCCCGCCCGAGCACGCTCGCGAGATCGACGACATGTCCGATCTCACCCTCGTCCGCGCCATCGCCTCCACGCAGGAGACCGCGCAGGTCGTCGACGTCGACGCTCTCGTCACCGACTTCGATGGAGTCCACACCGACGACGGTGCCTACGTCGACGAGAACGGAAATGAACAGGTCCGCGTCCACCGCGGCGACGGCATGGGCATCTCCCGCCTCGTGAAGGCCGGCGTTCCGGTGATGATCCTGTCGAAGGAACGCAACCCGGTCGTGACCCGTCGTGCGGAGAAGCTGCGTGTCGACGTCGCCCAGGGCATCGACAACAAAGCCCACATCCTCAGCGATTGGATCGAGACCAACGGACTCGACCCGGCTCGCGTGGCCTACGTCGGCAACGACATCAACGATCTCGAAGCCTTCGATGTCGTCGGCTGGCCCATCGCCGTCGCCGACGCCCACCCCAAGGTGCTCGCCGCCGCCCGTGTGGTCCTCGACCGCGAGGGAGGCAAGGGCGCCGTCCGTGAGGTCTGCGACCTCATCCCCGTCCCCGCCGAGGCGTCCGGTTCCCTTCCGGGACCCACCCTCACCTCGTTGCGGACCGCCACCGGACACCCATCCACCTTCGCTGACAGACAACCGTCCACCCAGCAGCAACAGCCGTTGCTCACCAATCACGCCGCCTCGGCGCGTGCCAACCGAAAGCAGGTTTCATGACTGATCAACTCGCCCCCGTGGCCATCGGAGAACACCTCGTCGGCCCGAACCAGCCCGTGTACATGATCGGTGAGATCGGCATCAACCACAACGGAGACGTCGACATCGCCAAGCAGCTCATGGACGTCGCCGTCACCGCCGGCGCCCAGGCTGTGAAGTTCCAGAAGCGCAACCCCGAGGTGGCCGTCCCCGAACACCAGAAGTCGAAGATGCGCTCGACCCCGTGGGGCGAGATGACCTACATCGACTACAAGCACCGCGTCGAGTTCGGCATCGACGAATACACCGAGATCGACCGCTACGCGAAGGAAGTCGGACTCCAGTGGTTCGCCTCCCCGTGGGACACCGACTCAGTCGACTTCCTCGAGAACGAGTTCGACGCCCTGACCTACAAGGTCGCTTCGGCCTCGCTGACGGACTTCGAGCTGCTGCGCGCGATCGCCGCCACCGGCGAGCCCGTCCTCTGCTCCTCGGGCATGTCCGATTGGGAGACCCTCGACCGGGCCGTCGAGGTCTTCGACCGTGACAAGCTCGTGCTCATGCACGCCACCTCGACCTACCCGCTGCCGCCCGAAGAGGTCAACCTCAAGGCGATTCCGGCCATGCGCGAACGCTACGGAGTCCCTGTCGGCTACTCCGGTCACGAGCTCGGCCTCGAGATCTCCTTCGCCGCCGCCGCTCTGGGTGCTGTGACCATCGAACGCCACATCACCCTCGACTCCTCGATGTGGGGATCCGACCAGTCCGCGTCGATGGAACCGCGCGAGTTCGCCTCCCTCGTCAAGGGCATCCGCGTCCTCGAAACCGCCTTCGGCGACGGGCAGAAGCGCGTCATGCCGGGCGAGGAATCGAAGATCGACTCGCTGCGCAAGGTCACAGCCTGAACCATCGGGAGAGCCACCTCGGCCGGACGTTTCTGCGCCGAGGTGGCTCTGCGCTGTCCGCGCAGCCCACGGCTTCGCATACCCGACCTTGACCATCAGATCCGGAGACTCAAAGTGACCGATTTCGACCTGAGTATCATCATTCCCGCCAAAGATGGTGCTCCCTACCTGAGCACCCTGTTTCGCTCGCTTCTGTTGCAGGGTCCCGTTTGGGACCGAACACAGCTCATCTTCGTCAACGATGGATCCAGCGACGAGACGCCGGAGCTGCTCGAGGAATTCAGCAAGTGGTTCCCGCATTTCGAGGTGCTCACCAACCCCGAGGCAACGGGTCTTGCCAATGCCCGCAACAAAGGGCTAGCCGCCGCACGCGGGGAACATATCGTCTTCCTCGACGGGGATGACTGGCTGGCTCCGGGGCATCTGCCCACGATACTCGAGGCGGCGAACCGACTTGGGGTAGATTTCATCCGCTGCGACCATACGACGGTCGAGGGGACAAAGCGGGTGCGCAAGCTTGCTCCGATGACGGTGCGCAATGTGTCCCTCGATCCGCGAGTGGGCATCCTGCCCGTCTACGAATCGACAATGGTCGACTATCCGTTTGCGTGGGCCGGCATCTTCCATCGGCGCGTCTATGACCAGGGGATTCTCGAGTTCCCTGCCGACTTCATGACGGCTGAGGATCGGTCCTGGATCTGGCGTCTGCACCTTCAGGCGGAGTCCTTTGCTGTCGTCGATGCTCCTGGGATCCTCTACCGAAGAGGCCTGGCCGGGTCACTGTCGCGCATCGTCGACGCTCGGCAGCTGGACTTCATTCGGGCGTTCGGGCAGATCTTCGATCTCGTTGCCAGCGAGCCGGACGCCGATCGGCTGTGGCCGAAGGCGATCCGGAACTGGTTAGCCATCCTCGATCATCAGATCAATCGCTTCGCCGCGTCCCCGGCGTCGCTGCGAAACCAGCTGCGGCGTGGTTCACGGACGATTTCGGCGAAGATTCCCCCCGAATATCTGCGCGAGGAGTTCGTTCTGCAGAAGCAGGGACGGCAGCTCAATGTAAGCAGCTACCTCAATGACGCACCCTCATTTGTGCTGGAGATGGTGAAGTGAAACAGATCTTTCTGGCCTCAACACTGTTCGAGCTCGTCTGCCTCGCGGCAGGGATCGACGGCGGTGACTACGATCGGCCTGCGGCTCCGGTTCTGATGGGAACCGGTGGGCTCGGCCCCGAGGACGCCCCGACCTCGACCGAGCGTATCCTTCTGGTCAGCAACAACGCCGTCGTCATGGAGCTGTCCGAGTCGTTCATCGATGCTCCGGGAGCCGCCTCGTTGGTGGAGCGGTTCGATCGGGTCGTCGATCTCAACGACGCTCTGGCACCGCTTCACGTACACCCGTCGTCGTGGCGGCCCGATCACGCCGATCTGCCGATCGTGGAGTCGTATCTGCGGAGACGGTGGGGTCTTGATGAGGCTGACGAGATCGAACTCATCATCGAATCCCCCCAGGTCAACCCCGCTATCGCCTTGGGGCGAGTGTTCTCGCGGGCGACAATACGGGTGCATGCCGATGGGCTGATGAGCTACGGTCCGACCCGCAATCAGATCCCGATGACGAATGGACAGCGCATGTCCGTGCTGCACCATCTGCCGCTCGTGCCGGGAGTCTCGCCGAGATTGCTCCACGAGTTCGATATCGTCCACCGTCCGTTGGGGGTGGAGTCCTTCACCGCCGTGGTGCACGAGCTCGGTGAGCATTCCACCGATGCGCTCGAGGGGGAGATTGGGGATGTTCTGGGCAAGTCTGCACAGGCTCGGCCGTGGGCGCTGATCGTCGGTCAGTACCTGTCAGCGCTCGGGCTCATCTCTTCCGAGGAGGAGACGCAGCTGCACATCGACATGATCGAGGCCGCAGCCGCCCGAGGCATGGAAGTCGTGGTGTTCAAACCACACCCTGCTGCTCCGCCGTCACAGACCGGTCCGCTGCTCGATGCCGCAGAGCGACTTGGGATCACCCTGCGAATGTTCGATCTGCCCATCATGGCCGAAGTGATCATCGACCGTTTGTCTCCCGACCTCATCGTCGGCGGATTCTCGACCGCGCTGATCACGGCACGCCAGATCTATCGGGTGCCAGCTCTGGCTGTGGGCACCGACCTGCTGCTCGAAGCCATCGCGCCGTATCAGAACAGCAACCGCATTCCGCTGACGATCATCTCGGAGATCTGCGACGGCAGCACCCCGGATGACGCCCCCTCGCATCCGCGGCTGCGGCGTCTGCTCGCAGCGGTCACTTACTGCATGGCACCGACGCTCTCACACGATCTGCGCGACTCGGCCACTGATTTTCTCACCGAGGTCTTCGACGAGGACAATGAATCGACCGTCCGTTTCCACCGCTATTTCAAGCGCCGTCGGCTGACCGCGCTCGCTCTGCCGGGCAGCACCTCGAAGGCGTTCGCGCCGAAGCGGATGATCAAACGCTCGGGAACGCTCGTAGTCAAAGCGGTGGCACGTAAACAGCAGCGCATCATGAAACGGATCCAGAGCCGTTGACCCCTGCAGGCAAGCGACGTCGGGCCATCGCCTTCGTCGAATCCCCACTCCAGTTCCTGTCTGCTCTCGAATCCAATGAACCGATGGAGGACCTGCTCATCCGGGCGCGGGCGAGCGCGAAGGGAATGACCTCGTTTCTTGATGCCTTCGACACGGACTGGCTGCCGAAGAACGTCCGCCTCGAACGTGAGGGCGCGAAGCCAGGGGTGCTGCGAAAGAGGAACTTCGATCGCATCTACCTCGGTGACGCCTGCTCGGGGCAGGTGCACAAGGCCTTGGCACTGGCGTATCTCGAGCGCCGCATGCCCGAGGTCGTCATCCTCGACGACGGTCTGGCCACCTATTCGGCGATTGAGATCCTCACTGCCAAACGCGGACCCCTCGTGCGTCCCCGACAGAAGCTCAAAGCGTCTCGCATGGTTATGGCCGCCCACGTCGCCGACCGCCTGCGCAGTCTAGCGACAATGGGCAAGCTGCGCTGGCACACAGCGCTTCCGGTGTCGAAGCCGCTGCGCAAGGGGTTCCTCAAGGCCGGCGGCGAGATCACCCGCCACGGCTTCGAACACCTCCAGACCCTGCCGACCGGCGGCAGCCACCCGCGGGACAATCCAGTCATCGGTTCGTCTTTGGCCGCCGACGGGCTCATCGACGCCTTCGCCTACCGGTCATGGGTCGATGACATCATCGACGCCAACGGATCGATCACCTATTACCCGCACAGGCGAGAGACCGATGAGTTCCTCGCCGACCTCGCAGGTGATGAGAGAGTTCGGATCAAAAACCTCGGCCTGCCCATCGAGCTGCGTCTGATCAATCTGCCACCGAAGTCGACGATCCGTACCCTGCCCTCGACTGCTGCGGTGTCCCTGGCCGTGCTCAACCCGGATGTCGACATCCAGGTCACTGAGATCCCCGCGAAGTGGTGGACCGGCGCCTCACCCGATAGTCTGCGAAAGTCCCTCAACGCCCAGTCGGTCAAGGCAGATGACGATTCCTGAACCAGGCGATGCCCACTACAGCGGGCCGATCTTTCCGCCGTCGCTCGCCGACGCCCCACCGCAGAGATCGGCCGGGCTCGACCCCATCCGCATCCTCTCGGTCTCCGACAGTGAGTCCTACCTCAAATGGGCGACCCAACTGCTGTCGACCCTGCCGGATGTCGAGGGTCGTGTATTCCTCATCGACAATCCGATCCTGCCGACCGACGAACAGATCGCCAGCGCTGTCGCGGGCACCGATTGGGAGCACCGTGAGGTCCCCGTCATCTCCCGCACCGACCTGGCGCAGGTCATCGCCGACCACTCCCCCGACATCGTTCTCGGGGCAGCGACCGGCCCAATCGTCGCCCAGGTCTTCCTCACCGCGCATACCCGCACCAACCGGCCGGCCCTGGTCTCGGGCCTGCCCGGAATGGGGCTGCCGGCCAGCGGCAAGGGAATGAATTATCGCCGGCTGATGGATGCGTTCATCGCCCATTCCTTCGCCGAGGTGGCCGCCTACACCGAGGCCAGCGCGCAGTCGCAGGTCCCGTGCGAGGTGATGCTGGCCCGGTTGCCGATGCTCCGTTCGCAGAGTCTTCCGCAGCTCGTGAAATCCACCACCGCCGAGGCGGTCCCCCGCACCCTGGTGTTCGCTCCGCAGGCGAAGGTCCCTGCCGAACGCCGCGACCGAGAGGCGATCATCGCGGCCCTGGCCGCTTTCGCCGACCGTCACCCGGAATCGACGGCGGTCGTCAAGATGCGCTCGCGTCCCGGTGAGTTCGAGACCCATCACGAACTGCATTCCTACTTCGACATCATCGAGGACTTCCGTGGGCGCGGTGTTCCGGGTGCAGCACGCATCGAGTTGGGCTACGGTCCGCTCAGTGACTTCCTCGCCGAGGACTCGGCCCTGGTCACCGTGTCCTCGACGGCCGCGCTAGAATCCATCGACCGAGGCGTGCCGACGCTGCTCATCTCGGACTTCGGCTTCAACACCGAGCTGCTCAATGAGGTCTTCGCCGACTCCGGCGCCACCGGGACACTCGCCGAGGTGGCGGCCGGGTCCATCGGCTTCCCTGCACCTGAGTGGCTGGCTGAGAACTACTTCCACCCCGAGGACGGCCAGCTGCGTCGCGACTTGGGACTCCTGGCCGCACGTACCAAGAGCGGTCAGCTGCCGAACCGTCGGTCAGCACTGCTCAAGCAGAAGCGGATGCTGCTGCGCGCCGAGCTGCGCACCGTCACCCCGACCCCGATCATCAGCGCCTACCGCAAGCTGCGCCACACCCGCTGACCCCGGCTCGGAGCGGCACTCCCGCCGCTGGCGCCCGGCTCCTGGCACGCAGCTAGCCGAGAATAGGTCACCAACGGATATATTCCGCGCCGGTAACTATCCGATAGCGACCTGGATTCCGGAAAAGCGTCGGAGTGAGAGGCGAAGCAAGCGCACGAGCGGAGCTCGGCAGTCTCAGCTCCGGTCGTCGGGGACTCGGCTCGGTTCGTCCATGGGCACGACCACCTCGGTGTCGGGGGATTCGTCCTTGAACACCCAGGTGCGGTAGGCGTAGAAGCGGAAGATCATCGCCAGGCCGATTCCGATGACGTTCGTCGAGATGTTGTAGGTGAGCTGGTCGCGCATATCGAGCAGGTACCAGGTCACGCCGAGCGGGATGACGGAGATGATCATGCCTACGAGGTTGACGACGACGAAGAGGACGATGCCGCGCATGTTCGAGTGCGTGGTCCGGTCCCCGTAGGTCCAGAGTTTGTTGCCCATCCACACGACGATCATGGACAGGATCGTCGAGATGATCTTCGACTTGATGGGGCTGCCCTCGAGGAGGGCGGGGATCGGACCGAGCCCATAGGCCAGCACATTGGACAGCCCGACGTCGACGATATAGCCGAGCCCGCCGACGGTGAGGAACTTGAAGGCTTCCACCGCGAGGCGCCGGAGACGGTCCGAGAATGACTCTTTCATAACTGTCACCAGTCTATGGCCCTAGGTTTCGGAGTTGCTGGATGCCGCCCTGCGCGGAGTGGCTGCCACCCGATTCGAGCCGACCTCGCTGTGGGCGGTTCCGCCCGGTCCCCGTTTCCAGGGGTGCCGCCACATCGCCACCGCGAGCACGCCGGCCGCAGTCAGTGCCAGCGCGGGCCAGAACGTGTACCGGAAATGATTGGCCGGCACGATCGGGAAGTACCCGAAGACATAACACAGCGCCGAGGCGGCCAAGGTCGTGATCTCGGGCCAGAACGTCCGTGCCCGGTTCGCCACGCGACGCGTGTCCGAGGCGATCTCTCCCGTCGGGGTGATTCCCCTTGCCGAGGCGCGGTCGTCTGACAAGGTGCTCTCGCAGGTCGATGTGTGGTCGCCTGCCGCACGTCCACGCAGGTCACCCCCGGTGCGCCGGCGAGCTCGATAGGCGAGTCCGAGCAGCACGACGGCGACGAGTGTCCAGAACCAAGGTTTGAAGAGCATCGGGAACGTCGCCAAGGCGAAGTCCTCGACATAGGGGCGGAAGATGTAGTCGGCCTTTACGCTTCCAGGGTCGAAACCGACCTTCTCGGCGTCACCGTCCCAGGTGGCTTCCCAATACTCGAGCTTCGAGGAGAAGAAGTAAGAGGAGAATACCGCGGTCCGGTACTCGATGTAGCTGACCGGATGAGTGATCACCTCGCTCAGCCACAGCTTCTTCAGTTCATCTTGGTAGGCGATCGGGCTGAATGCCCGTCCCGTGGTGCCTCTGCCGTAGCAGTTCCAGTAGGCATCCCAGGTCTCACCCTTCTCCAGACATATGTCGCGGGCCGAGCTGATATGGTCTTTGAGTTCTTGCGGCGCGTCGGACGCCTGCAGCCGGGATTCGGGCACCGAGAACATCACATCGTCGAGGAAGATCTGCGAGATCTGTCCGGTCTTCTCAACACCGACCTGTGCGTCGATGGCCGCGTCGGTGGCCTTGACTCCCCCGCCGATGAGTACGAGCACGATCAGTGACAGCACTGCGGTGAGTAGGATCGATCGGCCGTGCTTCCTCGTAGCAGAACGGGACGGCTCGCGACGGTTCCGCCACCAGCTGAGGATGCACCAGCCGCCATAGACAGCAATCGGCACGACGGCGAAGACCGCGTTCTTCCGTACGCCCACGGCGTAGACGAGAAGGACCAGGGCAGGAAGCCAGAGGATCCAGGCCCTCGGGACGAACCGGGTGATGACGATCAGCAGCGTTCCCAGCAGCAGGGCCACTGCCAGTTGCGTGTCCTTCCACAAGGTCGTCATCTGTGACACGACCCACGGTGTGGCCATCATGGCCGGACCCAAAAGCGACATCCACCGCGGAGTCCCGGTCCGGTGCAGGAGCACACCGATCAGCCATGCTGACGCAGCCAACAGCCCGACCTGCAACACCAGCAGGCTCCCGGCCTCCCCCGTGAGCTCGATCAGTCCGTGCCACACCGCGCTCATCACCGGCGGATGCCAGTCGGTGAAGGGGTGCTTCCCTGTGGCCTGCAGATACTGCTCAGCGATGTCGACGTTGACCCGTCCGGGAAAGAAGAGTCGAACGAACAGCACCGACCAGGCCAGCGTGATCGCTGCCAGCAGGATGTCCCAGGCGAGCGCGGACGACAGGATGGTACGCAGCCGCGCACTGGGTCCGGCGTTCTCAGGTTCGGCGGAGAGAAGGGGACGTGCAGCTTTCAGCCTCGGTTCGGTCATGAAGCGAAGCGGGCCCGCACCTGCTGGCTCGGCTTCACCCGTGCCGCGTCAACGTAGATCCCCGCTGTCGAAGCTGCGACCTCACCGCCGGGAGCGTTCTGCCCCGGGGTCTGCCGTTGGATCACGGGGCGGCCGGTGACGGCGGGGAGGCCGAGATACGCCAGCCGTGAGGTCTCGCGCCGGGCACGGCGCAGTCCGTCCAAGGTCAGTCCGACGCTGCCGAGGAGGAACGCCAGTCCCATGAGCGCGGCGGCGAGGATCGCCGTGGGGAACCTGGGCACGAGTCCGGTCTGCCAGAACTCCCACACGACGGGAATTCCGAACACCAGGGACAGCGCCGCAAGCACGACGGTGAGGGTGCCGTAGAACAGCCGCGGGCGCTCGTGCCGGACGAGGGCGGAGATGAGCCCGAGGATGCGGAACCCGTCTTTGAAGGTCGAGAGCTTCGACTCGCTTCCGTCGGGTCGGTCACGGAAGTCCACGGCCACCTCGGTGGTGGGAAGACGCAGGGACATCGTGTGCACGGTCAGCTCGGTCTCGATCTCGAACCGGCGGCTGATCGCGGGGAACGACTTGACGAAGCGGCGGGAGAACACGCGGTAGCCGGAGAGCATGTCGGAGACCAGCGAACCGAAGAGCCACCCGGTCAGCCGGTTGAACATCTTGTTCCCGGCTTCGTGGCCGGGTCGGTAGGACGTCGTCTCCTGATTGTCCTGCCGCACCCCGAGCACATGGTCAAACGGGCCGGAGATGAGGGTATCGATCATCTCGGGCAGGTGAGCGGCCTCGTAGGTGTCGTCGCCGTCGATCATCACGTAGATGTCGGCATCGATGTCGGCGAAGGCCCGACGCACGACGTTGCCCTTGCCCGGCACATTCTCCTTGCGCACGATGGCCCCGGCCTCCGCGGCGCGCTGGGAGGTGCGATCGCTCGAGCAGTTGTCATAGACGTAGACCGTGATTCCCGGCACTGCGGCCTTGAGGTCGCCGACGACCTTCGCGACGGTGATCTCCTCATTGTGGCAAGGAACGATCGCTGCGATCCTCGTCGTCTGCTCGTGCATTCACCGGTCCCCTCGTGGAGCTCAACCGCTTGCCCGATACTCCGGACAGGCGTACCTGTCGATCATTCACAGGTACGCCCCGGACATGGACATGGGGTTACGACGAAGAGAATTGCGTCGAGATTCTGCGTCGATTTCCGACTCTGTTCACCGACTCGTCATCTCGGCCGTCGAGGAGGTCAGACGGGCCTGCGCGGTGAGTTCTCGATCACGATCGCCCAGTTATGCGTCCTTTTATGACATCTGCCTGTGAGGATCATGCGATTCCTTGGCATCCTGAATCGTCGGCCTTACTGGACCGTAAGTCGGCCTTCCCCAATCTTCGCCGTCCACCACCGTGCGCGGCATCCGTCAACCACACGAGGAGGCGCCTGTGATCGAACTGCGCGCACTGCGAAAGGTGTTCGGAGACACCGTCGCCCTGGAGGAGATCGACCTCTCGGTCCCTGCCGGAGAGATCCACGGCATCGTCGGCCGGTCCGGAGCCGGCAAGTCCACGCTCATCCGCTGCCTGACCGGACTCGAATCCCCCACCTCGGGGACGGTGTCCATCGACGGAGTCGACCTCACCGGTCAGTCCGGGTCCGGGCTGCGCGAAGCCCGCCGCAGCATCGGCATGGTCTTCCAGCACGTCAACCTCCTCGACTCCCGCACGGCCTTGAATAACGTCGCCCACCCCCTGCAGATCGCCGGTGTGGGCAAGGCGGAACGGCTGGACAAGGCGCGCGAGCTGCTTGAGATCGTCGGCCTCGGCGACCGCGTCGACAACTATCCCGCTCAGCTCTCGGGCGGACAGAAGCAGCGCGTGGGCATTGCCCGAGCACTGGCCGCAGAGCCGAAGGTGCTGCTCTGCGATGAGCCCACCTCGGCGCTCGATGCCTCGACCACGGACCAGATCCTCGGTCTCATCCGCTCCCTGCGTGACCGCTTGGGCATCACCGTCCTCATCATCACCCACGAGATGTCCGTCGTCCGCGAGATCTGTGATTCCGTGACGCTGCTGGCCGACGGCCGGGTGGCGAAGACCGGACGCCTCGCCGAGGTGATCGCCGAACCCGGATCGGCGCTGGCCAAGGACCTCGTCCCCCTCCCGCCGGTCAGCATCGACGATTCGGCGAACCGCCTCGTCGAGGTGTCCCTGGCCGGCACCGACCTGCCCACCGTGCTCACCACCGCGCAGAAGGCGGGAGTGAGCGCCGAGGCGATCCTCGCCGGAGCCGTCGAGACGATCGAGGGCCGCCAGATCGGCCGCCTGCGTTTCACCGTGGACTCGGCAGACGAAGCTCAGGGGCTCATCACGGCGCTGAAAGCCGATGGAATCTATGCGGAGGAGGCTGCCTGATGAACGATCCCATGTGGTTCGACAATCCCGCGATCACCGATCAGATGTGGCCCGCGACCATCGAGACCCTGCTCATGACCGCCTGGTCGACCGGCCTGGCGGTCCTCGTCGGCCTGCCTCTGGGCATCTGGCTGTTCACTGCGTCGAAGGGCGGACTGAACTCGAACCAGTTCGTCTACCGGGTGCTGTCCTTCATCGTCGACATCACCCGTTCGATCCCCTTCATCATCCTCATCATCGCCCTCATCCCGTTTGCCCGATTCGTCGTCGGTTCGGCTCTGGGCTGGCAGGCGACCGTGGTCTCGCTGACCATCGGCGCGATCCCCTTCTACGCCCGCCTCGTCGAGAACTCTCTGCGCGAGGTTTCCGACGGCAAGGTCGAAGCGGCCCTGATGATGGGGGCTTCGAACGGACAGGTCGTCCGCCAGGTCTACGTGCCCGAGGCCAAGCCCGGTCTCATCGGGGCCGCCACAGTCACCTCGGTGACCTTGGTGTCCTACACGGCCATGGCCGGTGCCGTCGGCGGCGGCGGCCTCGGTGCGCTCGCGATCTCCTACGGCTATCAGCGCTACCAGGCGGACACGATGATCGCGTGCATCATCGTCCTCGTCCTCATCGTCACACTCATCCAATTCATCGGCGATCGCCTGGCCCGCGCGGTCGATCACCGGTGAGCCGCCTCGGTGAGGGCCGATCACATCCGGCTCTGCTGCGGAATTCCGAGTTACGACGGAACTCCAGGTTAAGTGGGGACAGAATGTCCGAATCGGCGACGAATCCGGCAATCTGAACCCACTTAACGGCACCACTACCCACCTCATTACACGGCACACAGCACACATCTAGGAGAACCATGAAGACGAAACTCATTGCGATCGCGGCCAGCGCGACTCTGCTGCTCTCGGGCTGCGGGCTCGTCGGCGGCGGCACCGATTCTGTCGGTGAGAAGGACGGCGACATCACGAAGCTCACCGTGGGTGCGACCCCGGTGCCGCAGGGCGACATCCTCAAGTACGTGGATGAGAACCTCGCCGAGGATGCCGGCCTCGACATCGAGGTCACCGAGTACACGGACTACACCCTGCCGAACAAGGCGCTCAACGACGGCGACATCGACGCGAACTACTTCCAGCACAAGCCGTACCTCGACTCAGAGGTCGAAGGCCAGGGCTACGAGATCACCGGCTTCGAGCCCATCAACCTCGAACCCTTCGCGCTGTTCTCGAAGGACATCAAGGACGTCAAGGACATCCCGAAGAACGCGAAGATCGGCATCAACAACGACCCGTCGAACCAGGGCCGTGCGCTGAAGATGCTCGAAGAGGCGAAGCTCATCACCCTCAAGGACGGAGTCGACGCGGTCGACGCGAAGCTCTCCGACGTCGAAGACAACCCGAAGAACGTGAAGTTCGTCGAGGCTGACGCGGCTCAGCTGGCCCGTACCCTCGAAGACGTCGACGCCTCGGTGATCAACGGAAACAACGCCCTGGAAGCCGGACTGAACCCGGCCAAGGACGGCATCCTGCTCGAGAAGGCCGACGGCAACCCCTACGGAAACTTCCTCGCCGTGCGCACCGCGAACAAGGATGACGAGAACATCAAGAAGCTCGACGAGCTGCTCCACTCCCCCGAAGTGAAGAAGTTCATCGAGAAGAAGTGGGCAGACGGCTCGGTCCTCCCCAGCTTCTGACCCCTCTTACTACCCGACGGCGCCCCAGCAACCTCGCGCGAGGTTGCTGGGGCGCCGTCACGTAGTTCGGGGAGGAATCGGGCGACTCAGGCCACGTTGCGTGCCGCTTCCTGGGCACCGGCGACCGCCGAGCTTCCCAGGTCGCTCTTCGGCAGCGCCTCGCCGGCACCGAGCGCGGCAGTCCAGTCCTGAGTTGTCGCCACCGCCGCAAAGTTCGAGTTGAGCACGGTCATCAGCGTCGAATGCACAGTCTCCGCGTCGGCGAACCCGGCATCATTGGAGATGTTGATCGCGCCGGTCGCATCCCGGAGAACCTCGGTGGTGAATCCGAGCCCTTCGCCTTCGACCGCCGAGGCGAGAATGCAGTTGTTCGTCATAAAGCCGACCAGGGTCACGGTGTCGACATTCTGTTCGCGCAGCCACTGCGCCACATCGGTATCGGCGTACACCGATCCGAACTGCTTGACCACGCTCTTCCAGCTGTCCTGGCGGCGTTCCTTGATCTCGGGGCGGACGTCGAATCCGGAGCTGTCCGGGTTGAACACCGGAGCCCCGCTGCCCGACGTGTGCTGAACCATGATGACGGGGACGTCGGCCGCAGCGGCAGCGTCGATGGCCTCGGTGATCTTGGCCAGAGAATCCTCACGGTTCGGGTACTGAATCACCAAGGGGCTGTCTTCGAAATAGTCCTGCTGGACGTCGACGAGGACGAGGGCACGCTGTGGAACGGTCATTGTCATTCTCCTGTTTGTCGGCAACCGAACAGCCGCACCGATCTGCGACTCATTCCACCATCGCCGAGGATGTTCATCCCTACCAGTGGCAGAATGACCTATTACCGATGATTTTCCGCCAAAATCATAAGGTGGCAGAGATCGTCATCCGCGATCGTGCCGCCTTCGGTGGCATAGCGGCGAGCATGGATAGGGAGGGACAGAGGAACATGTCCGAGAAGTCCGCGGTCAAGATCGCCATCTTCGCGTTCGACGGCATCACGATGTTCCACCTCTCGGTCCCGCAGATGGTCTTCGACGAAGTGGCACGTCTGGGCCTCGCCGATTGGGAGACTGCCGTGTTCTCCGGCGACGGTTCGCCGGTGCGCACCGCTGAAGGCTACGAGATCAGCGGGATTGCGGGTCCGCAGACGGCTTCGGACGCAGACATCGTCGTCATCCCCTCCTGGCATCGCGATGGTCGCCCGGCGGGCGCGGAGCTGCGACAGCTGCTCGTCAGCGAGCATGCGCGCGGAACAACGGTCGCGGGACTGTGCCTCGGCACGTTTCCGATCGCCGATGCGGGGCTCCTCACCGGTCGACGCGTCGTCACCCACTGGCGGGCCTTCGAGCTCCTCGCCGAACGTCACGCTGATCTGTGCGTCGATGAGTCGGTCCTCTACATCGACGACGACGATGTCTTCACCTCGGCCGGCACGGCCTCTGGGCTGGATGCCTGCCTCCACCTCGTCCGGGCCAGGCTCGGGGCGGCCGCAGCGAATCAGGTCGCCCGCAACCTCGTCATCGCGCCGCACCGAGACGGCGGGCAGGCTCAGTACATTCAGCGCCCGCTGCCCACGCGCACTGAGGACGACCCCATCGCGAAGATCCTCGCGTGGGCGCTCAACCGCCTCGGCGAAGATCTTTCCGTCGAACGGCTTGCCCGGGAGGCGCACATGATCTCCCGCTCCTTCGTCCGTCTGTTCAAGAGCTCCACGGGCACCACCCCTGCCGCCTGGGTTCGATACCGGCGCCTCGACGAGGCCCGCCGACTGCTCGAATCGACGGACCGTTCGATCGATCGGATCGCCGCCGACTGCGGGTTCGGCAGCGCGACTACGTTCCGCCAGAACTTCGCCGAGGCGTTCCGGACCACCCCAACGGACTATCGCCGGCAATTCGCTGCGAAGAGATGACGCAGGACGTTTGTCACTTTGCATTCGGGATCGCGCTCCCTACCCCGTCTTTTCGCTCCTCCGTAGCGTCATAGGTGTCAGAGAACACCGATAACAACAGCGAGGAGGCGGTCACGATGAACCGTCGCAGCAACCACAGATCAGCGCCCCCAGCATCGGGCCGATCGGACCATTCCAACCAGACGGCCCAGACGACTCACTCCAACCAAACGACCCAGCGTTCTTTGGCTTCCGCCGCCGTCGTCATCCTCACGGCAGTCTTCGCAGCCTTGGCCGTGTGGGTGATCACCGTTCCGATCGCCGGAGTCACGCTGACTGCCAGCGGTAGGTCCGTCTCACCTGCAGCCGTCGCGCTCGTATCCCTCGGCAGCGGTTGCGCAGCCAGTATCTCCTATCTCATCGCTCGACGTTTCCGCAGCGGACCGGTGATCTGGACGGTCCTCGGCTGCATCGTTCTCGTCCTGTCGATGACTGGTCCTCTGCTGTCGGGGGCCACGGGTTCGGTCTTGGTCGTACTGGAAGTGATGCACGTACTCGTCGGAGGCACAATGATGCTCGGGCTCCTGCTCTTCGTCCCGCGCAGGATGCGCCGCGCCCCCGACCGAGGCTCCGCAGCTTCGGTTTCGGCCCCGTCGACGGCAGTGTCCGAGTAATGTACGAGACGGAGGCGACAATGATGAAGCAATCCATCTCACCCGACTGCGACGATGGAGTCACGCGGTGGGTCGCCCGAACCCGCGGACCTGGGTTCGCGCTGATCTGGCTGCCGGTCCTCATGCTGTCCCCGATCCTGTCGGCCATCCTCGACGGCGAGCCCGTGACACTGACGATCCATCTGGCGATCGCTGCGCTCTATGTCGTCACGATCCTCGTTGCGCACAGAAATCTGCCGCAGCGGGTGGGAGAGCTCTGCACGATCGGGCTCATGGCCCTCGTCGTCATCCAGTTCATCGTGTCTCCCGGAGGTCAGGGGTTCCTCTATCCCCTGCTGGCCATTGCGGCGGCGACGGCGATCCGGCTCCGCGCGGCACTCGGAATCGTGATCGGCCTGGCCATCAGCGGCTCCTTCGCCGAGGGGTTCGCCACGATGTCACTCAGCAACGCGCTGCAGTTCGGCTTCGCCACCGTCATGGCCGGGGCCAGCACGTACCTGATCCGCTGCCTCACCGGCACGGTCGATGACCTGCGCGCCACACGTCGTCGCTTGGCCGGGCTCGCGGTGGTCGAGGAACGTCAGCGGTTCTCGAGAGATCTCCACGATCTGCTCGGTCACACGCTCTCGGTGATCGTGGTCAAGGCCGAGGCCATCCGTCGATTCGCCGACAGTGATTCCGCTGTTGGCATCAAGCATGCGCAGGAGATCGAAGACATCGGACGCACGGCCTTGGCCGATGTTCGGCAGGCGGTCGCCGGGTACCGTGAGATGCGCTTCGCCGACGAGCTGTCGCACGCAGTCGAGGTACTCGATGACGCCGGGATCGAGGTCAGCACGACGACTCCGCTGCCGGACCTCGATAACCCGACCGACACTCTCTTCGCGTGGGCTGTCCGAGAAGGAACGACAAATATCCTCCGTCATGCCCACGCGTCCCGGTGCACAATGAAAGTCACCGTCACCGAGGCGGTTGCGACATTCGAAATCACCGACGATGGCCGTGGAGCGAGCACCAAATCGGCAGGCTCGGGACTGCTCGGGGTGCGAGAGAGGGCAGAACGTCTGGGCGGTCACACGCACATCCGGTCGGGTCCGAATGGCTTCACCCTGACCGTTCACGCCCCGATCTCAGGAGCACCGCAATGATCAGGATCGCCGTCGTCGAAGACCAGACTCTCATGCGCTCGGCTCTCATCAGCCTCCTCGATCTCGAAGACGACATCACCGTTGTCGGTGAGGCAGGACGCGGTGACGAAGTCGTCGAATTGGTCCGCGAACTCAGGCCGGATGTGATTCTCCTCGATATCGAGCTGCCGGGCATGAGTGGGCTCGAAGCGCTCGAGGAGCTGAGCCGGTCGGCAGACGGAACCACCTCCAACGGAAACATCGCTGACTCAACTGATCCTGCCGTCATCATCGTCACGACCTTCGGCCGAGCCGGCTACCTGCGACGAGCCATGGACGCAGGGGCCAGGGGATTCCTCGTCAAGGACGATCCGGTCGAGACCCTCGCCGAGTCGATCCGGCGGGTCGCACAAGGGGAAACGGTCATCGATCCCCTGCTGGCGGCTCAGGCGCTCAGCTCCGGTGAGAACCCGCTTTCGGAGCGCGAAGCTCAGGTCCTCATCGCCTCGGACGACGGCACTCCGATTGCCGATGCGGCGGAGACGCTGCATCTGTCCCCGAGCACTGTCCGCAATTATCTGTCGAGCGCGATCGGCAAGCTCGGAGCCCGCAATCGCGCCGAAGCTCTGAGAAACGCCCGCCGAGAAGGCTGGATCTGACACAGGCTAGAACGCACGCATCAAGGACGACTGCAAGCGGGCCATTCACCGAGTCTGAATGATCTCATCAGGCGGAGTATTCTCATCGATCTCCGCGGCGAATTCTCTGATCACCGTTCTTCTCCGCGCTGAGCTTGTCGATTGATATCGAGCCAGTTCATCTGCAGGAATACGACGGTGAAGGCCTCCACCTTGCGTCGTGATCTCACCTCGCTCGATCAACCTGACGACAGTCATTCGACTTACCCCGAGCAAGTCCGCCGCCTGTTGCGTGGAGACCAATTTGTTCGACGGCAACACAACAACGTCTGAACTCGATTCCAGCACGTCGACCAACCTGAGAAACGCATTGTGGGCAACGACCGACGCTGCGGACGAGTCTTGCAACTCGGCGAACATCTCGTCGATCGCCGCTCTCAACTCATCGGCCTTCTCGTGTGCGATTGCCTCAGCCATACTCTCCAATGTACCCAAAACGCTCAAAACGCACAGCACCAATTTGGTCCGAAGTGATTCGCCACTGAGTCTGCAGACCTTCTGCCCTCCCGCACGCGCCAATGACATAATCCGAATAAGCGAATGAATCAACCACGCCACTCAAGGAGGAGCACATGACCAGCATCGGTTTCATCGGGGTCGGAGAGATCGCCTCGGCGATGGTTGAAGGTCTCGCCCGCAGCGAGGCAGGCACCGCCGAGCAGAGCGCCTCCCAAGTGGGCGACCTCCAGTTCTTCCTCTCCCCTCGCAACGCCGACCGTGCGAAGAACCTCGCCGAATCCATCGAATCCGCCACGGTCTGTGAAAGCAACCAGGATGTCGTCGACCGCAGCGACCTCATCGTCCTCGCAGTCCTCCCCCAGCAGGCGGCTGACGTCCTCGACGAACTGAGCGTTCGATCCGAGAAGACCCTGGTCTGCGCCGTCGCCGGGGTCTCCACGGACGTCCTCAACGACCATCTGCCGCATTCCCCGACGACCGTGCGGATCATTCCGCTGCCCGCGGTCCGCGAGCGCAAGGGCGTCACCGCCATGTACCCGGCCAACGACACAGTCGAGGCATTGTTGGGCCACCTCGGCGGGTCTGTGACTGCGGCGGACGAGACGATGTTCTCCACGCTCTCGGCGGTGACGGCGACGATGTCGACGCATTTCGCGTTCCTGCAGACAATCACCGCATGGCTGGTCGACCGCGGTTGGGATCAGGCCGACGCGGATCACTTCATCCGCGGCCAGTTCGTCGGTCTCGGCACCACCCTCGCCGAGACGACCGACCCCATCAACGACCTCGTCGCCGCCCACGAAACCCCGGGCGGTCTCAACGAGATGGTCAACCGCGAGTGGATGAACGAGACCAACCGCGCCGACCTCGCCGCAACCCTCGACCGTGTCTTCAACCGCGTCACCGGCTCAGACTGACCCCAGTTACTACGTGACGGCGCCCCAGCAACCCGGCGCAGGGTTGCTGGGGCGCCGTCAGGTAGTAAGGGCGGGACAGCTCCGCATTGTCAGAAGAGGCCGGTGATGTTTCCGTCCTCGGTGATGTCGATCCTCAGTGCCGAAGGTTCCTTCGGCAGGCCGGGCATTGTCATGATGTCGCCGGCAATGACGACGACGAACCCGGCACCAGCCGACAGGCGCACATCCTTGACCTCGATGATGTGACCGGTCGGGGCCCCGCGCAGGGTCGCGTCCGTGGACAGCGAGTACTGGGTCTTCGCGATGCACACGGGCGCATCTCCATACCCTTCCTCGGTGAATTGCTTGAGCTTCCGCTTGACCTTGACCGGAAGGTCGACGTCCGCCGCCTGGTAGATCCGCTGCGCAATTGTGCGGATCTTGTCCTCCAGAGGCAGATCGAGCTCGTAGCTGTACCGCGCACGCGTAGTCGGATCGACGGCAGGAGCTTCGGCATCCCCCGAGGCGGTGCCGGCGACGAAGACCGAACCATCGTCGACGGCCGGTCCAGCCGTACCATCACTGCGTCCAGCACCAGCGCCGCCGCTGCCCGAGACCCCACCGGCGGCCTCGACGACCGCTTCGGCCAGGTCCAGCGCACCTTTTCCGCCATCGGCCCAATGCGTCGACTCGACGGCGGCAACCCCCAGCCCGTCGAGGTGGGAGATCGCCGCGGCCATCTCCTCGTCGGTGTCTGTGGGGAATCGGTTGAAGCACACGACCGGGGTCAGCCCGTAGATCTCGCGCAGGTTCTTGCAGTGCAGCTCGAGGTTGCTCATCCCCTCCAGAACCGCTGACACATCGGTAGAGTTCACGTCCTTCACGTCGACTCCGCCGTGGTACTTCAGCGCCCGCAGCGTTGCGACGACGACCACGGCCGAGGGCCAGATCCCAGCGGTCCGGCACTTGATGTCGAGGAACTTCTCGGCACCGAGGTCGGCGCCGAAGCCCGCTTCCGTGACGACCCAGTCGCCCAGCGCCAGTCCCGCCTTCGTCGCGAGCAGGCTGTTGCAGCCGTGGGCGATGTTGGCGAAGGGACCGCCGTGGATGAATGCCGGCGAATGCTCGAGCGTCTGCACGAGGTTCGGCGCCAAGGCGTTGCGCAGCAGCGCGGTCATCGCTCCGGCGGCGCCGATATCGTTAACGGTGATCGGCTCCCTCGAACGGCTGTGCGCGAGCACGATCCGCCCCAGCCGCTCCTTGAGGTCAGCCAACGAGGTGGCCAGGCAGAATACGGCCATGACCTCGCTGGCGACGACGATGTCGAAGGCGTCTTCGCGGGGCACTCCCCCGTTGATGCCGCCGAGTCCGACGACGACCCCGCGCAGCGCTCGGTCGTTGAGGTCGACGACACGGCGGATGTGGATGCGGCGCGGGTCGACGTCGAGATCGTTGCCGAAGTGAATGTGGTTATCGAGCATCGTCGCGGCGAGGTTGTTCGCCGCCGCGATGGCCGCGAAGTCCCCGGTGAAGTGGAGGTTGATGTCCTCCATCGGCACGACCTGGGCGTAACCGCCGCCGGCCGCGCCGCCTTTCATCCCGAAGACCGGGCCCATGCTCGGCTCGCGCAGCGCCAGCACTGCCTTACCGACCTCGGGGTTCGAGCGGGCGAGTTCGTTGAGACCGTCGGCCAGGCCGATGCTCGTCGTGGTCTTGCCCTCGCCTGCCGGGGTCGGGCTCATGGCAGTGACGAGGATGAGTCGGCCGTCGGTGGCGTCCGCGGACGCCTTGTCGAGGACGTCGATGGGCACCTTCGCCTTCGTCCATCCGTGGGGAATGATGTCCTGCGCGTCGAGTCCCAGCCCAGCGGCGATGTCGACGATGGGATCGAGCTCGGCGCTGAGCGCAATATCCATATCTGTGGTCATAAGGCCATCATGCCGCTTCGACCGGGTTTTGTGACCACCCCCGAACAGAGAATTCGCGCAATGTGCGCTGAGTTCCGGCCACCTCATCATTCCCCTCGCCGAGGCGGCCCACCGTCCCGTGGCCGACTGAACGTTGCGCGATGCTCCTAAGAGAATGATCAGAGTTGACTCGTTGGCTAGGGTCCAAGCAACGCCAACGGAATCACCGCGACTCCGTCGGGACGACGATAGGCTGCCTCACCGGTAGTCACGACCACCTTGTTGACCAACCGGTCCCCGATCTGTTCCCCTAGCCAATTGAGATGTCGCACGTCGGAGTCGCGGACCGTTGCAGCAAGCTTGACCTCGATGGCAACAACGCGTCGATCCTCACCTTCGACGATGATGTCGATTTCGCGCTCAGTGTCCCTCGTTCTCAGGTGGCCCACGTGTGCTTCAACTGCTTCCGCATAGACTCGCACACTCTGCGTCGCCAGCGACTCGAACAGTGCACCAAGCCATGTGCCCGTCGTGGCAGCTACTCTTTGCCCGTCTCCTTTGAGCAGTCCACTGTGGCCGATTCCGCTCATTCGGGCGGCGATCGCTGGATCAACCAGGTGATGTTTCGGAGTCTTTGTGAGTCGCTTGAGCGGGTTGAGAGCCGGGATCCACGCCGGCAGCGGGTCGAGAATGAATAGCCGTTGCAGGTGCTCCCGATACGATTGAACTGTATTTCTCGCAGGTTTGTCGGCCTCTCCTGCAGCTGCCGAGTCAAGGATCTGGGTGAAATTCGCATTCGTCGACGTTGCGGCACCGTAGGCCGACAGCCACGACCTCAGCGCGTCAGGTCTCTTGACCTCGATTCCATTGTCTGGGAGTTCCTTTTCGACGATACGTGAGACATAACTGTCCAACTGAGGACGGCGGGCTCGGGAGGGCAGTTGTCTGATACCTGGAAATCCTGAAGCGAGTATCTCTTCGGTGTACTGAGACAGCCGGATCGGCGATTCGCCGCCAATTGCAAGCTCTCCATCCTGCAAAAGATCCGACAGCGAAACGCTAGGTTCGCAAATCTCACGCTCCGCCAACGACAGCGGGCGCATGGTCATTGTGACGATGCGACCTGCGCCTGAATGGATCCTCGCATTCGGCGTTACACCTGCCGACCCAGCAAGCAGAAATTGACCGCCTCGAGCGTCATCGTCAACTGCGGTTCGAACTCGGTCCCAGACCTCCGGCACAAGTTGCCATTCGTCGATCAGCACCGGTGCCGGGACATCAATGATGTGGTCATAGTTCGCCTGTACGACCTCTCGCTGAGCGGGCCGGTTCAGCGACAGAACGGATCGCACTCGCTGTGTCGCCGTCGCCGTTTTGCCGACGCCCTTAGCCCCCTCCAGAGCGATCGCCGACAAGGGAGGAAAGACCTCATCAAGGACGGAGTCAATGATTCGCCTGGTGTACGACATGAGTTCAATCTACCACCATCTTGATCCCAATTGAGCATTTTGCGGTACATCAATTGAGCAAATCGCGGTGCTCCTATTGAGCATTTCGCGGTGTTCCCATTGAGCATTTCGCGGGTATTTCATAAAGTATTCCGCGGCCCTCCCATCTCACCCCGCATACTCCGAGCACTCCGGGCACCGGGTCATGAGATCGTGCCGGCATTCGCGAACGTGGAGAAGGAACTTCTCCGCAGAATCGAGCGAGGTCCGCTGCGCTCGGATCGCCGACAGCCGGGCCGCAATCACCGCAGCGCGGCCTTCCTCACCGCGGTGGAGGACCGCACGGATCTCGGCGAGGCTCATGCCCACGCCCTGACAGGAACGCACGATCCGGCACCGGCTCAGCTGCTCGTCCGAATAGTCACGGTGCCCGCTCGGCGCCCGCCCCGGAACGACGACGCCCTCGTCCTCCCAATGCCTGAGCGCATGCGCGGCGACGCCGATCTGTGCCGCAGCCTCTCCGATCTTCATAGATCCATAGTGACACGTTGACTTAAGGTCAACCTGAAGTTCTACTGTCGATCCATGACAGACAGCGACATCCGCACCAGAACCGACCGCATCACCTTCAGCGACGGCGCCGAGGCGGTCACCACGACCATCGAACCGACCGGCACCGACAACCGGCAGTGCCGCCTCGGCGAGGTCATCATCTGCCATGGAACCCCGTGGTCATCGCGGATGTGGCTGCCGCTCGCCCGCGAGATCGCGCGGCACCATCGCGTCCGCCTGTGGGACATGCCCGGTTATGGTGAGTCGATTCCCGGAGCTCGGACCACATGGCCATCGGGCGATGAGGACCACACGAACGAGCAGTCGGTGACTCCACTCACCGAGGCGGCCCCCGCCCTTGATCTCATCACCCAACGTCGCCGTCTGGCCGAGCTCATCGAGTACTGGGAAGTATCGAATCCGCACGTCATCGCTCACGATATCGGCGGGGCCGTGGCTCTCGGCGCGCACCTGTTGGAGGAATGCGATTTCGCATCGCTGTTTCTGCTCGACGTCGTCACCCTCGATCCGTGGGGTTCACCGTTCTTCCGTCTCGTGGCCGAAAACGAAGCGGTCTTCGCCGCCCTTCCGTCTCCGCTCCATGGCGCGCTGGTCCGCGAATACATTGCGGGTGCCAGCGGCCCTGGAGATCCCGCCGATGCGACCGATCTCGGCGGCCCGCTTCGGCCCGCCGACCGAAATCTCAGCGATGCTCACCTCACCGAACTCACCACCCCGTGGTGCACCGAGGCCGGTCAACCTGCGTTCTACCGACAGATCGCCGCTTTGAGCCCTGCACACACGGCACCGATCGTCGACCGCCTCGGCGAGGTGCGCTGCCCGGTGCGCATCGGTTGGGGTGAGGACGATCCGTGGATCCCTGTCGAGCAAACCGACCGCTTGGCTCGAGCACTCCCAGGAGAACCCGAAGTGACCCGCTTCCCGCGCTCCGCGCATCTCGTCCCGCTTGAAGCTCCGCAGGATCTCCTCGCCGAGGTGACCGCCTGGCTCGACGGGTGAGAGCCGTGTGCGAGATTATGGCACCATGCGCACTTTCGACGAGCTCGTCACCGAGGCACAGTCCGCCGACGTCACCGGGTGGGGGTTCGACTGGCTGGACGGACGTGCCACCGAAGAGCGACCGCTGTGGCGGTACTCCGCGCTGCTGGCCAGGCGACTGTCGACGGCGACCGCTGCCCTGGACATCGACACCGGCGGTGGCGAAGTGGTCGACGAGGCTCCCGTGCTGCCCCCGCGCATGACGGTGTCCGAGGCGCACCGACCCAATGTCGCCGTGGCCCGTTATCGGCTCGGCCCGCGGGGAGTCGACGTCGTCGAGGCCGACGCCCGACATCTGCCATTCGCCAACGGCAGCTTCGACCTCGTCAGCTCGCGCCATCCCGTGAGCCCCGCGTGGTCGGAGATCGCCCGCGTGCTCGTTCCCGGAGGTACTTATGTGGCCCAGCACGTCGGTCCGGCCTCGGCGTTCGAGCTCATCGAGTTCTTCCTCGGACCGCAGCCCGAGAATCGCCGGGCACGTCATCCGGACACCGAAACTGCTGCCGCCGAGGCGGCCGGGCTCGACGTCGATACCGTGCAGACCGCGCGGTGTCGCATGGAGTTCTTCGACATCGGTGCGATCGTGTGGATCCTGCGCAAGTGCCCGTGGTGGGTGCCCGGTTTCGCCGTCGCAGACTACCTGCCTCAGCTGCGGGAACTCGACACTCAGATGCGCCGGGGTGAGCCCTTCGTCGCCCACTCGACGCGGCACCTCATCATCGCCTCGAAGCGCCGCTGACTCAGCGGAGGTCGATGACGGCGTCGACTTCGCCGACGGTCGTCCGCGCATCCGAGAGCGAGACTTCCGCCGACCCCCTGCCTTCGGAATACCCTGCGGGGGTATATCGTTGCCATTGCGGACCCGCCGAAGAGGCGACCGCAGGAAACGAATGCCAACACCAGGAGGTCTCCCATGAAGAAGTCCGCTCAGATGATGCGGCTCACCGCCGTCGCCGCGGCGATCGGGCTCGCCCTCGCCGGCTGCTCGGCCCCGAACGACGAGGCTCAGGAGTCCGGCGGCATGACAACCGAGACTGCCGCCAGCGAATCAGCCCACGACGGCGACAGGTCCGATCGCGCCGGTATGAAGCACGAGGACAGCGGGTCCGATGAGGAATCCGGCGGCCACGAAGGAATGAACAACATGGACGGAGGTGCCCCGCCGAAGGGCATCGAGAAGGCCGCGGACCCGAAGTTCGAGATCGGCGACGACGTGGTTCTCACCGCCGACCACATGCCGGGGATGAAGAACGCCCCTGCGAAGGTCACTGGTGCCTTCGACACCACGGCCTACGAGATCAGCTACACCCCCACCGATGGCGGCGAACCCGTGAAGAACCACAAGTGGGTCGTTCACGAGGAGCTCGAGAACCCGGGCCAGGCGCCGCTGAAGGAGGGCACCGAGATCACCGTCAATGCCGATCACATGCCCGGATTGAAGGGCGCGAAGGCCACCATCGACTCGTCGACCGACGAGACCGTCTACATGGTCGACGTCAACGGCAAGGACATGTCGATGACCAACCATAAGTGGATGGTCGAAAGCGAGATGAAACCCGCGAAGTAGCCCGCCTCAGGACGAGGCCGACGCACCCACACGGAATCGCTCCGGCACTCGGCCAGCACCGATGGCGAGATCGGCGGCGAACTCTCCGAGCAGCGGCGCGAACTTGGCCCCGTGACCCGAACACGCGGAGACGACGACAAGCCCGTCGACCTCGTCGATGACGAAGTCCTCATTCGGGGTGTTCGTGAACAGGCACGTCGTCTCCGCATACGGCTCGGGCACGACCCCCGGCAGAAAGCACTGCGCGTAGTCGATCATCCGCGTACGCATCTCCTCGGTGATCTGCCCGTCCTGGTCGAGCGCCGAACCGATCACGCGTCCGCCGTTGAACTGGGCGAGCTTCTGCCCGGCGAAACCGGCATCCCGCCCACCGGGCAGACCATAGGTGAACATCTCACCGGATTTGTGGATGAACGTCGGCCACACGGTCGCCGCTCGGCCATCGGCATCGGCATCACGGTAGGGCATATGGAAGGCCTGCTCCTGTCGAACCTCGAACTGCGGCAGCGCATTGAGAAACCCCTCCGGAAGCCCAAGATCGCCGAGGAGGGCAGGCAGCCATCCGCCGGCAGCGACGATGACACGGTCACCTTCGATGACCTCCCCCGTCGCCGAGGCGGCACGGAAGCCGCCCGCAGATCGTCGAGTCACCTCAGTGACAGTCCAATCGGTGAGGATCCGAGCCCGACCGGTCGCCACGGCGAGGTCGAGCAGGGTCGTCACTGTGGTCTCGGCATCGATGACCCCGGCATCCGGATGCCACAGGACCTCGGTGTCGAAGGTGAACTGCGGCCAGCGTTCGGCGGCGCGCGCCGGGTCGAGGACCTCATGATCGACACCGACCGTCTCGAAGATCTCGGCGAGCAGGCTGGTGTGCCGGGCATCGCCGTGGTCGATGGCTCCGGTACGGGTGATCAGTTCGGTGCCCGACACCGCTTCGAGCTGATCCCAGAGTTCCCGGGATCGCACGACGAGTTCGGTGTAGAGCTGGTCGGGGTAGGCATAGCGGAAGATCCGTGCCGAACCGTGCGAGCTGCCGCGGTCGTTGGCCGGGGTATGCCGTTCGACCACGGTGACGTCCTCGCCCCGCGCGGTCAAAGAATAGGCGGCTGCTGCACCGGCCAGTCCGGCGCCGACGATGATGTGGTGGGTCATCGACTCACCCTTCCCGTCCAGCCCAGACCGACCCTCGCGCGGGCCGACCTGCCCTGCCTGTCACCATCACTTCTGCTCGGGCAGCATCCCGGCGGCCTCGACGGCGCTGCGGACGATCTCCTCGAGCCCGAACTCGGCCTTCCAGCTCAGCAGTGCTGAGATCCGGGAGACATCGGCGACCAGCGCCGGCGGATCACCTGCGCGACGCTCGCCCATTTCGGGGACGATGTCACGGCCGGTCACCTCGGCGATGGTGTCGATGACTTCCTTCACCGAGGCACCGGTTCCGGTGCCGACGTTGAAGACGGTCTCCGTGGTGCCGCCGGACTTCATGTAATCGAGTGCAGCAATGTGCGCCTCGGCGAGGTCCTTGACGTGGACGTAGTCGCGGATGCACGTACCGTCGGGGGTGTCGTAGTCGTCGCCGAAGATGATCGGGGCCTTGCCGTCTTTCATCCGGCCGAGCACGATCGGGATGAGGTTCATGACTGCGGTGTCGGCGAGTTCCGACCAGCCGGCACCTGCGACGTTGAAATAGCGCAGCTTGACGGCGTTGAACGCGGTTCCGCGCATCTGTGAGGCGGTGATCTGGTTGTCGATCATCCATTCGCCGATGAGCTTCGTCTGCCCGTAGGGGTTGATGGGGCGGCAGTCGAGGTCTTCGCCGACCATCTCGACGTCGGGCATGCCGTAGGTGGCGGCCGAGGAGGAGAAGACGAGCGATTCGATGCCGGTGGCCTCCACTGCCGCGAGGATGTTCGTCAGTGCTCCGATGTTCTGCCGGTAGTACATGACCGGTTCCTCGACGGACTCACCGACCTGCTTCTTCGCAGCGAAGTGGATGATCGAATCCACGCCGTGTTCCCTGATCGCATCGACGAGGCGGTCAGTGGCGTCCGGTGCAGCCAGGTCGAGGTCGACGACGGACAAGCCGTCGACCCGGGCGGCGATGCCGGTGGAGAAATCGTCGACGACGAGTACGTCGTCACCGCGTTCGTTCAGCAGCCGCACCACGTGCGAACCGATGTAGCCTGCCCCGCCGGTCACCAGAACTGCCATGCGCCGTATCCTCCTACGTCACGAATGCTTGCCCACGATCACGCCGACCGAAATCCGGCCGACACGTGGGATATGCAGAGTTGCATCAGATATGTTCCCAAGAATACGTGGTCACCCTGACACGACGCCTCCCGGCCACCTCCAGACCCGGTGGGAACGCAGTGTGGAATCGGTTGAAATAGGGGCCTGCGGGTGGTCACGCCTTTCCCAGTCCTGCGACAGTGGAACCGAAATCCCCGACCAGGCAGGACCACCCCCTATGCATGTGCTGCTGATCTCCGATCCCGGGCCGCCGAACCGCCGCATAGCCGCGATCAAGGACGAGTTCGAGAGTCTTCTGCGTGAGGACTTCGACGACTCGGCGCGGGTGGACTCGTGTGTCGAGACCCTCCGCGTCCGGCCCGACCATCAGCTGGAGTTCTCGACCATCGACGCCCTCGTCGCCGGGTATCCTGAGGCCGATCTCGTCATCATGTTCACGGGCATCCCCCGGCACACTCAAGGCAACCCGCTCATCGCCGAGGTCCTGCCCTCCCGCCACGTCGCGGTCGTCTCCGGCCCCACCCTCGGGGCGCTGTGTTCGCGGAAACGGCTGCTGAAGATCCTCATGAGCTGCAGCAACCAGATGCTGCCCACCGGTCAGATCGCTCAGCGACACCGTCTGCCCAGGTGGGGCGAGTGGACGAGCAGCGGCACGGCGGGCCGACGCACCCTGCATGCCCACACGTTCACCGGTGGTCCCAGGCTCGTGTCCGGAATGACGATGGCCAATGAACCTCTGCGCATGGCCTCGAAGCTCTCCCGCGCACTGGCAGCGGCGTCTGCCACCGGCGCCTTCGGCATCTTCTACAGCTCCATCTGGCAGATGGCCCATCACCTGTCGACGCTGCGTCTGATCTCGATCGGCATGATCGCCATCGTGGTCATGGTCAGCTGGCTCATCACCATCAACAGACTGTGGGACCGGCCGGTCAACGAACGGCTGACGCAGGTCGTCTTCTACTACAACCTCTCGACAGTGCTCACGCTGCTCATCTGCGTGGCCGCCCTCTACGCGTGCTTGGTAATCGGGATTCTTATCGGAAGTCTCGTCATCATCGATCCCGATTTCATGGCCAAGATCATCGGTCGCCCGCACGCCAAGTTCTCGAATTACCTCGACATCGCGTGGCTCAGCGCCGCGATGGGCGTCGTCGCCGGCGCCCTGGGGTCGAGCTTCGACGACGGCGCCGACGTCAAGAACCTCACCCACGTCCAGCGGCTGCGTTCGCGTGTCTATGTCGCCGAGACCGACACCGCCGACTGAGCGTCCTACCCGTCGACTGCGAGTTCGACGAGGTGTTCGGCAATGGCCAGCGCCGAGGTGGCTCCCGGGGAAGGTGCGTTCCTGACGAATATGGAGGCTCCCGCACGATCGATGACGAAGTCATCGACGAGGGTGCCGTCGCGTCTCATCGCCTGTGCACGGATTCCGCGGGTGGCGCGGCGTCCGCCCGCCCCGGCGAGGTCCGGGACGTAGCGGGCCGCCTCGGCGACGAATTTCTCGATCGACAGGACACCTGGCAGCTCCCGGGCGGCGGTGGCCATATTTCCTGCAGCGAAGCGCCAGAATCCGGGGTCGGCGGCCACGGCCAGGGAGTCGGGGATATTGAAGCCGAGGCCGCGGTACCCTTCGCGGGAGAAGGAGAGGAAGGCGTTCGGGCCGATCATCAGCCCGCCGTCGATGCGGCGGGTCACGTGCACGCCGAGGAAGGGGTATTTCGGGTCGGGCACGGGGTAGATGAGCCCGTTGACTGTGTCGTTGTAGTCCGCGTCGAGGATGAAGTACTGCCCGAAGAAGGGCACCACGGTCGGTGTGCGGCTCTCTCCGGAGCGGGCGGCCAGGCGGTCTGATTGGAGGCCTGCGCAGACGATGACGTGGTCGAATTCCTGGGAATCGACCGGGGTGCGGACGATCGCGGTGTCGGTTCCGGTGGGGCCGCCTCGGCGAACGATGTTTTTCACCGGGGTTGAGAAGCGCACGCGCCCGCCGCGGGCGCGGAAGTCGGCGACGAGGGCTTCGGTGAGGCCGGGATAGTCGATGATCGCGGTGTGGGGTGAGTGGAGTGCGGCGAGGCCTTCGGCGTTCGGTTCGATCTCTTGCAGGCCGTCGCGGTCGACCAGCGCGATGTCGGGCACGCCATTGGCCAGTGCACGGTCGTGGATGGCGTGGAGACGGTCGACTTCGACCTCGTCGGTGGCGACGACGACCTTGCCGCATTCGTCGACGGCGACTCCGTGTTCGTGGGCGAAGTCGGTGAGCAGGGAGACTCCGCGTCGGCAGAGTGTGGCTTTGAGGCTGCCGGGTTCGTAGTACAGGCCGGCGTGGACGACACCGGAGTTGTGGCCGGTCTGGTGCGCGGCGGGGTGGTCTTCTTTTTCAAAGAGGGTGACATCGGCGGAGTCGTGGCGGTTGAGGATCTCTCGTGCCACGGCGGCACCGATGATGCCGGCCCCGATCACAGCCCATCGCGTCTTTGTCGCCATGTCTCAACTCCTTCGTCGATCTCCGTCGCTCCTGCCGGTTGAGTCGACTGTAGGTGCTGACGGGCCGTCCGGTGGGGGCCGTCCACACCACGGGAGTCGTGATCTTGCTGGTCACCGCTTGGTCACGAGTCGACGGCGAAGCTCGGACTGTGTACCTCAATCCGTGACAATCACGACCTGCCGCAATGACACGACTATGACTGTGACACATTTCCGGGAAGGAGGATCACCGGCACTCCATAGGTCTGTCACCTGGAGTTTTATAGCGCAAGACCTGCACGATGCCTACATCATTCAGCACCTGCAACAGCAGCTCAGCCCTACCTTGGCGTAACTATAACGACGAGGTAACTTTTCTTGTGATTCACTGATTACTTTTTGATTACTCCGTAATGTTGTGAGAGATCTGTCAGGAAACTGCCCGTTTCCTTCCAGGCCCTGCCCGGAAACGATCAAGATCCGAACGATGTGGAGAACCATGAGAATACTGAGAGGCCGGCCCGGAACCGGTCGAAAGTTTGCAGTCGGCACAGTCGCCGCCGCGTCGGCGCTCGCGCTGACTGCAATGACCGTGTCCCCGGCGGCTGCCGCCGGCCGACCAGACAATGGACCACAGCAGGACGCTGAGGCCTGGGGTCAGCTGATCCAGTCTGAACTGTTCAAGGGTCAGCTTGCGGACGTGGCGTCTGCCTACAGCAGCTCCCCTGACAGCACCGAGGCTGTCTCGACCCCGCTCGATATCGAGGCGCTCAATGCGCTCAAGATCGATCTCGGAAATGGAGTGTCTCTGCCACTGGCCAGCACTCCCGAGGGCAATGGCCTGCTTCACCTCGGCAACACTGGTGTCCTAAATGCCTACGGTCACGCACCCGAGTACAACAGCGCGAAGGCCAGTGCCGGTGCCGTGGGGTCTGACGGTTCCCTCAACCTCGACGACATCAACAACGGCGACTACGGCAATGCAAGTGTCGACCTGACCGCGGTCCTCGGGCAGCTCGGACTGGACGGAGTCACCGACCAGGTCGTCGATGATCTCAGCCTCGAGCTCGGCGCGATCGCGTCGACCGCAAACAGCAACGGCACGGAATACACTCCAGAATACGTTGTCGCGGATGGCACGCTGACTGTTTCGAGCCCTGCTGTCAAAGGAATCTCCGACGCGCTCGATACCGTCGTCGACGGAACCGGTGGCACCCTCGAAGAAGTCATCGGAGACGAAGGCCTCCTCAACCAGCTCGCCGGCATCGGTCTTGATGTCAACCTCGGTCGTGTCGGCCGAATCGCCATCGGCGGCGACGACGCAAAGGTCTCAGTTGAGGTCCGCGACGCACTCAACAGCGTTGTCGAAAACGTCGTCAAGGAGAAGCTCGAAGACAAGTCCGGAATCGTCTCGATCGATCTGGCCTCGGGCGAGATCGCTATCGACCTGGCCAAAGTCGTCGAAGGTGGCAACGGCGAAGACCTCAACGGACTGGATCCGAACACGCAGGTTCTGACCTCGGACACGATCTCAAAGATCACAACCGCGGTCTCCGATGCGCTCGGGGAACTGACAGGCACCCTCACCGACACTCTCACCGATGCACTCAACAATGTGCATCTCAAGATCGAGCTACCTGCAGAGATTCGAGCTCTAGTGCCGATCGCCAATGGCGAGATCGTCATCGACGCCACGCTTGGTCAGCTGGCCGGCACTGATGACAGCGATCCGAAGATCTCGACCACGCTGGATCTGCTCGGCATCATTCCGTTGGGCGAGCTCCTGAACCTCATCACCGAACCGGTGCTCGACGCTGTTCTCGGAATCACGAAGCCCCTCATCGGAGACATCCTCGAAGCCACGGTCGAAGAGGTCTCAGGCTCTGTCACAGGCATCATCGACCCGATCCTCAGCTCGCTCGATCCCGTTCTCGAGGCTCTCAACCAGGTCGTCGATCTCACGATCAATGAGCAGTCGCCTGTGCCGGCCAAGCAGGAGGGTGCTAGCGCTCAGTCTGCGCTTGAGAACAGCTACGTCGATGGCGATAACGGCGACGGCTTCACCGTCAATGCCGTGAGCCTTGAACTGCTTCCGGCAGCGAATGCCATTGACATCAACCTCGCTTCGTCTTCTGTCCGTGCGACTGCCGATGCTCCTGATGAGCCCGGCGACAACGACGCGAACACCAACGCCTCGTCTTCGGCTGCAGCCTCGGCAGACGCGGATGACGACAGCAATGCATCTGCCGAGGCCGCTGCGGACCCCGCCGCGATGGCGGATGCGACGACCGCAGCTTCAGCTGCGGCCGACGAAGATGCCACCGCCGCAGCTGAATCTGCAGCAGATCCGGACGCGTCGACCACAGCATCGGCCGATGCCACGACCGACCCGGATGCATCGTCGACGGCAGCGGCCCAGGCCGCGGCCGACCCGACTGCAGACACGAATGATGCTGCCAATGCTGATACCTCGGCTGCAGCTGACGCTGATCCCGCGGCCTCGGCCGCAGTAGCATCCAATGCAACGTCCTCGGACGATGCCTCGGTTGCCGCAGCAGCTGACGCTGACACGGCAGCGGACCCGGACGCCGAAGCGGCAGCCGATCCCGATGGCGCAGCGGACCCGGATGCCTCGGCAGCCGAAGAAGCTGACACGAACACCAACGCGACAGCATCCGCAGCGGCATCGGCTGAGGCAGACTCGGACAACAACGCAGCAGCAGAAGCAGCCGCAGTAGCAGCCGCCGACGCTGATGCCAACGACACCGCATCCGCAGCAGCTGACGAAAACGCTGAAGCCGCCGCTGAAGCAGCAGCCGAAGAGGAAGCCTCAACCACAGCATCAGCAGATGCCACCGAAGAGGACAACGCCTCGGCTCAGGCCGCAGCCACTGCAGCGGCCAACGCGGACAATGAGGACGATACGAACGCCGCCGCAACCGCAGAAGCGGACGCCGATCCGGCCGCAGCCGCCAACACGGCAGCCACGGCCGATTCGTCCAGCGAGGCATCTGCAGAGGCAGCCGCGAATGCGGATGACTCGACCATTGCCGATGCGTCTCAGGAAACCACGGCTGATGCCAATGCCTCGGCATCCGCAGCAGCTTCGGCTGAGGCAGATTCGGACAACAACGCAGCAGCAGAAGCAGCCGCAGTAGCAGCCGCCGACGCTGATGCCAACGACACCGCATCCGCAGCAGCTGACGAAAACGCTGAAGCCGCGGCAGAAGCAGCAGCCGAAGAGGAAGCCTCGACCACAGCATCAGCAGATGCCACCGAAGAGGACAACGCCTCGGCTCAGGCCGCAGCCACTGCAGCAGCCGACGCAACGGACGAAGACTCCGCCAACGCTGACACCACAGCAGCGGCGAACGCCGACTCGGCAGCAGCAGCATCTGTTGCAGCGAACGCGGATTCCTCTGCCGAAGCTTCAGCAGAGGCAGCGGCAGAAGCGACGACCGAAGCCGATGCTTCGGCCGATCCGGATGCGGCAGCCGATCCCGATGCTGCAGCGGCAGAGGAAGCTGACACGAACACCAACGCGTCAGCATCCGCAGCAGCGTCAGCTGAGGCAGATTCGGACAACAACGCAGCAGCAGAAGCAGCCGCAGTAGCAGCGGCCGACGCTGATGCCAACGACACCGCATCTGCAGCAGCTGACGAAAACGCTGAAGCCGCGGCAGAAGCAGCAGCCGAAGAGGAAGCCTCGACCACAGCATCAGCAGATGCCACCGAAGAGGACAACGCCTCGGCTCAGGCCGCAGCCACTGCAGCAGCCGACGCCACCGATGAGTCCTCCGCAAACGCTGACACCACAGCAGCGGCGGACGTCGACACGGCAGCGGCCGCCACCGCAGCGGCTAACGCCGAAGCATCGAGCACAGCGTCTGCCGAAGCCACAGCCGACGCCGATGGTGGAGCAGCCAGTGCCGCCGCAGATGGCGACGAAGCAAACGCGTCCGCCGACGGTGACGAGGCCAACGCCTCAGCCGACGGAGGAGCAGCCAGCGCTTCGGCGGATTCCGAGAAGGCCGCCTCGGCGAACTCCTCGGCATCGACTGACGCCGGATCCGCAGCGAACGCTGGTGCGTCCGCCAACGCGACTTCCGGGGCGAACGCCTCGGCCGGTTCGAGCACGAACGCCTCGGGCAATGCCGATGGAGACCTGCCGCGGACGGGTGCCGAAGGCATCCCGGCCATGGCCGGATTCGCGGCACTGCTCATCGCCGGTGGCGCAGCAGCGGTGTGGGCAACCCGCCGCTACCGCGCCTCGGCAGGCAAGCACTGACGTGCACAGGCGCTCAGCGTCCGGGTCCGAAAGCCCGGACGCTGAGGCCGGCCCAGCCTCCCGGCTGAGCTGAACACAGCAAACACAGCAAACGGCGGGATCGAAGAGAAATCTTCGGTCCCGCCGTTTCGTGCGTACGCCGCCGTTTAGTGCATCAGCCGCCCGCCAAAAAACTACAACCCGCGCCCGGCCTCCCACGGCTCGTCGGAGGCACCGGTGATCAAGGCGTTGACCGACATCGCCTGCGCATCGGTGAACGAAGCGATGTAATCAACGACCGCCCGTGCTCGGCCTCGCCTGGCGATCCCGGCCGCTCCCTCCTCCCCCAACGCCTCAGGGTTGCGCGCGTACAGATCCGAATACTCCTGCGTCGCCGCCTCGACGGAATCGACGAGGCGCCGCGGAATCCTCGTCGCCTCCTCCGGATCGAGCAGCCACTCGTGGAACCCCTCGACCAGGGAGGCGATGATCCGCGTCTGTCCGCGCTGATAGACAGCCAAGTCGGACCGTTCGAGAACGAACCTCGAATGCACGAACTTGAGCACCACGACGTCGTGCCACGCCTCCTGACTCAGCCGCACATGACCGCTGCGCACATGCGGGTCCGGGTCCACGACGATCGACGCCTGCAGCCGGTCGATCCACCGCCGAGTGAACCCGGTGACCGCCCGATCCGCCTCCAATCCCCCGTCATACGGAACCCCGAGCAGCCCTTCGACGAGGTCCCTGTTGACCCGCTCCACCGACGCCCGGAAGGCTTCTTCTGACACGATCCACGGATCCTTCTCCCGAATATGCCGCCGGATCGCCTCGAGTGCATGCCCGGGCCGGCGCCGATCCAACTCCGCAGAGTCCAGGCTCGCCAGCTCGGCACAGTCACGCAGCCACCGCCCGAGCTCGGCGGACACGGCCGTGTACTGCAGCACGTTCGACCGGTAGAAATCGTCGAGGTCATGCACCGCGTACGCGATATCGTCGGCGACATCCATGACCGAACACTCGAGCGTCTGCTGATAGCGACCGATCGCCGGGAACACCGACAGCACATCGGCCATCTCATCGACCTCGGTGGCATAGGCAGAGAACTTCATCGCCCCTTCGTCCACCTCATTGCCGACCCCGCGCGGCATCCGCGCCGCCGACGCCGTCTGATCCCCGCTCCACTCCCCGCGCTCCCACGGATACTTGAGCACCGCAGCCCGAATCGCGCGCGTGAGGTTGAGACCGCGCGCCGTGGCCTCGCAGCTGTCGAGCGCGGTGAGAATCCGAAACGTCTGCGCATTCCCCTCGAACCCGTCATCGAGGCGCAGCACCTGCCGCGACACCCGGTCGAGTTCCTTCTCGCCGAGGTGGCCGAACGGCGGGTGCCCCAGATCGTGGGCGGCTGCGGCCGCCTGGACGACAACCGGATCACATCCGCCGAGGCGGTTGACCGTTTCCCTGGTCGCCTCGTTCGCGTTATTCAATGTGATCGCGATCGATCGGGCCACCGCGGAGACCTTGAGCGAATGCGTCAGCCGGTTGTGGATGACCGTGCCGGACCCGGCCTGCGGAATGACCTGGGTGACCGAGGCCAGGCGGGAGAAGAACGGGGAGAACCGGATCCGTTCGATATCGACGCGGAACTCGTCCTCTCCGGGACGGGCCTCCTCGGTGACATTGCGGTCGCGACCTCCGGACAAGTGAAATCTCTGGCGTTCCATCTCACCAGCCTACCGATTGGCACCGGCCCACGCGGAACGGAACACCGGCGGCAAGGCGACCGAGATCCTTCTCTACACTTTTGTAGTGGGCGAGGTCCGGAGTCTGGCTCCGACGCTTTCAGGAGGACAACACACGATGTCGGCGAAGAACAGCGCTGCGGCGCGGTGGGCAGCCACCTTGGATCACGGCAAGACCGTCGGTCTGCGCAACTCCCGCAGGAGTGCCGCCGGGCTGCTGCTCATCTCCCTCCTCTTCGTCGTCTCCGGTCTGTGGATGGCCTTCGACGACGACGGCATCTTCATCGCGATCATCGGCTGGATCGCCGTCATCTTCTTCGGTTTCGGCCTGATCGTCTTCGTCGGTCGACTGTTCTCCTTCAAGCCGTCCGTCACCGTCTCCACCGTCGGCATATCGAGCCCGACGACGGCACGGGCAGGTACAGTGCCCTGGGCCTCGATCCTCGAGGTGCGCACTGTCCGTCAGAATTCCAACACCTTCATCGAGATCGCCATCACCGAGGATGAGGCCATGCACCAGTCGGCCGCCGGACTCGGAGTGGCCACCGCGGTGAATGAGGACGGCAGCGAACAGCCGGTACTCTGGCTGCCGAATGGATTGAAAGCGAACTCAGAGGAGCTCGTCGCCTGGCTCGATACGGAGCGGAAAACACGTGGTTCAGCCTGAGTCTGCCGACCACCTGCTCGGCCGGCTCTACCTCACTGTGGACGCGTCCGTCGCTATCACCAATTCAGCGGTTGCCCGGGTCATCGACACATAGCGATCCACGCCTCCCTGTATCCCGGTGCCGAAGGTGTCCGGGTCCACGACAATCACCAGATCGAATTCCAACCCTTTGACCTCGGCCGGGGCCATCACACTGACTCGCTCAGCCTCCGCGAAGTTCCACGAGGCCGGTGACGCTGTGATGACACAAACCGTTCCCTCGCGGTGCGAATCCAACCACGAGTCAACCAGTGATGGCACTTCGTCCACCCGGCTGCATCGGACCGAATTTCCCGATTGCCGCACCGATTGCGGCACGTTCGCGTGCGGGAGGACGGCACGGATCACCGGTTCTGCCGCGGCCATGACCTCGGCGGGGGTGCGGTAGTTGATGCTGAGGCGAACTTCGCTGATGGTGAGGCCGAGCTCGTTCATCCGTTCGTCCCAGCTCTGGGAGAATCCATGTCGCGCCTGTGCCCGATCGCCGACGATGGTGAAACTCTTCGACGGACACCGGTCCAGGAGCATGTGCCACTGTGCATCGGTGAGTTCCTGCGCCTCGTCGACGATGATGTGGCCGAAAGGGCCGGCCAGGCGATCTGCATCGGGAATCTCCCGCCCCGAGGGGTTGTCCAGTGCGCCCCGCAGATCATCACCCCTCAGCATCGTCATCTGCTTCAGTTCGCTGTCGTCTGCGGCGATGAGGTCCTCAACGACGTCGGCCATCCGGTCCTGTTCGGCCGCCGCTTCTGCCGCGGCTCGGCGCTTCCTGCTCAGATCGGCTGGATCGCCGATGCGGCGCCTGGCAGCGTCGATGAGCGGGACATCGGCTTTCGTCCAGGCCCTGGGATCGGCGCGCTGAAGAGAGGCTGCCTCCTCCTCGGTCAGGTCGGGAGCAGCCAGACTCAGGTAGGCCGGGACACTCCACAGATCGCCGACGATGTCCAAGGGGTCGAGAATCGGCCAGGCGGTGCTCAGGGTCGCCCGCAGGTCGGGGTCCTGACTGAGGTGACGGCGCACCTCGAGAGGTTCGGCGTCCTCATCGGCGTCGACGGCCGCCTCGGTGAGAATCTCCAGCAGTTCGTCCCAGACCTGATCACGAGCCGCGTTGTGATCGACGTCCGCATCGACAGAGGTGAACGCCGCCGCCCAATCACCCGGCGTAACGGTGAGGTCACCGCTGACAGTGTCGATGACCATGGCGGTGGTGGGCGGTTCCTCATAGATGCTCACCGCCCGCTCGATGACCGCACCGGGGTTCAGATTCTCCTTGAGGCGAGCGCTGCGATCGTCATCCTCGGCGGTGGCACCCTCCTCGACCAGGTCGTCGAGCGTGCACAGACGAACACCGTCTTCGCCGAGGCGGGGCAGAACGTCATCGACATATGACAGATACGTATGGTTGGGTCCGATGAAGAGCAGTCCTCCTCCCCTGGCGATGCTGGGGTCGCTGTAGAGAAGGTAGGCGGCACGGTGCAGGGCGACCACGGTCTTCCCGGTTCCGGGCCCGCCGTCGACGACCATCGGGGCATCGGCCGGCGCGCGGATGATCGAATCCTGGTCAGCCTGGATGGTGGAGAGGACATCGTGCATCTTCGCTGACCGGCTCGTGCCCAATGAGGCGATGAACGCTGACTGATCATCGAGGGACGCGGTGTCGTCGGCGGTCGCCGAGGTTAAACGTTCGTCCCAGTAGTCCGAGATCAGACCGTTCGCCCAGCGATAGCGGCGCCGTGTGGACAGCCCCATCGGGGAGGCGAGTGTGGCGGCGAAGAACGGCTTGGCCATGGGCGTCCGCCAGTCAACGAGCAGGGCGTGTCCGTCCTCGTCGCGCAATCCCATACGGCCGATATAGACGGTGTCTCCGGACTCGGCAAACACCATTCGCCCCAGACAGACATCGAGGTCGAAGCGGCGCAGCACGTTCAGGTCGGACGACAGTCGGTGGATCGCGGTGTCCCGTTCGAGTGCTGCTTCGCCGCTGCCTCCGGACGATCGGCGGAGTTCTGCGAGGCGGGCCTCGAGCGTGGCGACTTCACGGTCGAGCTGACTGGCGATGCGGGCGAAGTGGTGGTCATCGGCGGCGATGAGATCCGCGGTCCCTTTAGCGGACAGGCGGGCGGGCAGGTCGAAGACAGTGGCAGGCACACAGGCTCCTTGATCGGATTGATCGGAAGAGGGAAGACACCATTGTTCCCGCTGATAGGGGCCTTGCGGCAAGGCCCCATCCGTGGCATATTCTGATAATGGCAGGCACCCTGGAACTCGCCCCTCGGGCAATGCCGGGCTAGCTCTGCCTCACTTCTCGTTGTCCCCTTCGACTCGCTGCCATAAGGGCCGTTGCCCTCCCGTTTGAGTGTTCCGTGACCAGGTAGTGCGCCCGGTGATGGTCAGCCACAAGCCGGCGATGGACATCAGGAGGCCGCCGATGAGTCCCGCGCCCGAACGACGACCGGCCTCTCCAACGATGAATTCCTGGGTGGCTCCCACGAGGCAGATCACTCCGAAGATGAGGACTGCCATGCCAATGAACCGCAGCACCGTCTTCGAGCGACCGAAGGCGAAGATCGACAGGTAGCCGACGAGGAGAAGGAGGGCGCCGAATCCGACGATCGTCTTGAACATCGTGTCCTCGGGGTCATCAGCGGCGGTAACGAGGCAGAAGATGCCGAGCCCACCGAGGACCGCCGAGGGTATGACGAAGATCATCGTGATCGCGGAGACCGCCTCGGTGAAGGAATGCGCTCGAGCCAAACCAGACGAGATCGGCTGGTCGTGCTTCTGCTGCCGGGTGACACGGACGTCGACGATGATGGCGGTGATCGGCCACCCGATGAGCACGAGGACACCGAGGATGATGAGAGGGATCGCGACCGCCTCGGCGACGCGGACGAGCAGTGCCCCGCCGATGATGAGGATGAATCCCGGTGCGAGGAAGGTGAACAGGTTCTCTCGCATCCGGTCTCCTCGTCTGTGGCGTGCCGCGCAGGCGACCTGCTGCTCATTCAGTATGACAGCCGACCTCAGCGAACGGTCTCGCCCCCACAAATCCCCAATTGCTACCTGACGGCGGCCCAGCAACCTGGCGCGAGGTTGCTGGGCCGCCGTCAGGTAGTAAGGGGATCCCTTGAGACTCAGATCACAGCATCGTAAGGTGAACATACCTATAGGAGGTGGTCACAATGACCGGAGTCAATGAAGATTTCTACCAGCCCCAGACCCATCCCGGCGACATCATCGAAGTCGAAGACGAAGAGACCGGTGAAATGGTCAAGCACATGATCTACCTCGACGAGTTCGGCAACGGCACGAAGACACGGCCGTTGAGCGAGGAAGAGCTCAAAGACCTCGACGACGCCTGAGTCTTCCCTCGCCGAGGCGGCTTCCCCCCACTTCCCGACTCACCGACGACCCATGGGGGTCAGTCGCGCCCTCACCAGCGGGCGCGGACGGTTTCTGTGGGTCCGTCGACTTCCGTGAAACCGGCGTCGACGACGCTGATCTGCTGGTCGTTCGCCGCCCACGATTCTCGGCTTGCCGTGATCACGCGCAGGCTGAACTCGGATTCGCGCCAGCGATTCCGCACATCGTCGGGCATCTGCTCGTACGCCAGCTGCGCAGCATGACCGCATTGGGCGGCGGCCTTCCCGGTCGTCAGCGTCAACGCAGGTGAGAGTTCGATCGTCACGACCGCTTCGGCCGCGGACACGGAGCTCTCTCCCTCATCCGGGAATTCGGTGCCGCCGACCTGGAGCTTCTTCAGCTCAGTCGGCAGAGGTTCGACGGGTCCGGGGGCGAACACGAGCGCCTCGGCGGGAGCGAAGTCGTCGGTGCCGCCGAAGGTCACGCTCACACACCCGAGGGCACGTGCGTCCTCGAGCTTCTTCCCGTCGCCACGGCGCACGACCTTGCGGATGGCTCCGTCCCGCCAGTATTCAACGGCCTCATTCCATTCCCCGCCCGGCTGCGAACGCGGATCGTCGAGGAAGGTCACGACGGCGCGAGAGGTGGCCTCGAGGACGTCGACATGGCGGGCGATGGCGGTCTTGGACCGACGCACGACGATCGGCAGGGACCACGGGATGTCGTGGTCGGTCTCGTGCCGGCGCATGTGATCGGTGCGCAGATTCTCGGTCGGCACATCGCCAGGCTGCGGATGCCCGGGCTGCATGCTGTCGGTCAAGGTTTCGCTCCTGCAATGTCAGTGTCCGTGAGGATTGTCGTTCGGGGTGCGGGGCCGCCGGTGCCGCAGTCCCATAGTCATAACAGTCGCGACCGCCGGATATTCCGCGACACCGCCGATGCGCGCCGCACGGTCCCGCCGTCGCACCCGAACCGCTGGCCCCTCCGCTTGATGACCAGGTGCCCTCGCTAAGCTGGGAGGCATTGCCGCCGACCAAGAATGAGGCTGATGATTCCAGGCGTGACCGTCGATCCCGCGCTCACCGATGCGCTGCTCGCCACCATCCCTGCCGACATCGTGGCGTCGATGTCGCCCCAGATGCGCGAGGTCATGGCCATCCAGGCCACCCGGGCCGACGACTGCCGCCGGGCCGGTGAGGACTTCGCCGCTGCCGCCGGCGTCCTCTCCCCCGCCGCGCGCTCCTTGGCTGCCCAACGCGCCGAGTATCGGGCCGAGCGCACGCTGTGGAACGAAGGCGGCCCCACCATGGCCCGCACGGATGATCACCACGTCCGAACCGCCGGGGTCGACGTTCCGATCCGCATCCATCGCCCCACCACCGAGGCGGTCCTTCCCGGACTCGTCCTCCTCCACGGCGGCGGGTTCAGCCTCGGAGACCTCGATACGCACGACCGGATCATGCGCGTGCTCGCCGCCGCCGGCGGCTTCGCCGTGATCGGAGTCGACTATTCGCTCTCACCGGAAGTGAAATTCCCGCAGGCGCTGCACGAATGCGCCGGAATCGTCGACCACCTCGCCCGTCACTGTGAGGAGTTCGGCATCGACGGAGAACGTCTGGCCATTGCCGGAGACTCCGCTGGGGCAGTCCTGACCCTCGGCGCCGGTCTGCTGCTGCGCGATGAGCCGGAGACCATCGGTGCGAACCCCGAGAGTTACTCGGCTCTGCGCGCCCTCCTGCCCATCTACGGCAGCCACGGGCTTGTCGACTCGGCCAGCCGCAGGCTCTACGGCGGTGACTGGGACGGCATGGGAATGCACGACCTCAGCAGCCTCCTCGGCGACTATCTGCCGACGCCGGAGGACGAGCATTCACCGCTGGTCGCGCATCTGACCGCCGACCTGACCGGCCTGCCACCGGTGTTCGTCGCGGCGGCCGGCCTCGATCCGCTGCGCGATGACAGCCGGGCGCTGGCCAGGACCCTGCAACGGGCCGGCAACGACGTCCGCTTCGAGGAGTACCCGCATGTGCTCCACTCGTTCCTCCACTTCGGTCGAGTCCTCGATGACACCACCATGGTGCTGCACAATGCCGCCGGGTTCGCGGCACGGCACTTGAGCTGATTTCGACACTCGCCTGCCCCGCCGGCGCGGGCGAGAACGGGGCTCCGGTCAGCCGCCTCCGAGGAAAATCCGAAGATGTACTAAAAGTGAATTACTACGGTGTTCCGATGACCAGATTGCGACGTTGGCCCTACACCTTTGCCATGGTGCTCGCTCTCCTCGTCGGAGCGGCCGCCGTGTTCTCCTCCCTCTTCCTCGATCTCCCGCTGCGAGACCCCGACGGATTCCTCGGCCCCTCATACATCCGTCTGCCTCTGCTGATTCTCGGATTCATCGGCGCCGGGCTGATCGTGGAAACGGTGAGGCGAAACGGGTGGCGAAATCTGCCGACGTCTGTCGTCGACATCGCAAAGAAGGAGTGGAACACCCACCGGCTGCTGTGCATCGGCGCCGGGCTGCTGAGTTTCTACGTCTGCTACGTCGCCTACCGCAATCTCAAGAGCGTGCTGCCGGTGTACCGCGAGGGCACCCTCTTCGATCAGCAGCTGTTCCGCCTCGACCATTGGCTCGCCGGCGGCAACACTCCGGCCGTGCTCCTGCACGAACTCCTGGGGACCGGCATTGCGGCAAACCTGCTGTCGATCGCGTACCTCGCTTACCTGCCTCTCATTCCGATCAGCCTCGGCGCGGTCCTCGTGCTCAATCGCAGACTCGCCGTCGGCGCTTGGTATACGACGATGTTGAGCCTCAATTGGGTACTCGGCACTGTCAGCTACTATCTCCTGCCTTCGGTCGGTCCCGTGTTCAGCCACCCGGAGGTCTTCCGGGCGCTGCCCGACACCGGAGTCAGTGAGCTCCAGGAATCCCTCATCGACACTCGCCTCGACTACCTCAGCAACCCGATCGGAAGCGATTCCATCCAGGGTGTCGCCGCGTTCGCTTCGCTTCACGTCTCCGTCACCTTCGCCGCAGCACTGTTCATGACGCTGACCAAACAGCATCGCGCCGTCCAGGTGTTCACCTGGATCTTCTTCGGTGTGACGGTCGTAGCCACGCTCTACTTCGGATGGCATTACATCCTCGACGACATCGCGGGCATCGGCATCGGCTGGGCTTCGGTGATGCTCGCCGCTCGGGTGACCGGACATCGCCGAACCCGTCCGAAGCCGGTCGCGCCCGCACCTGAGCTCTCGGATTCGACCGTGTCCCTCCCCCTGCCCGACACCGTGCCCAGCTCAGTGACCGATGCCGTGCCAGACACGGAATCCGACGCCGAGGCGGCCGCCCGCGGACCGCTCGATCCGATCCCAGAGGACGCCCCGGAGCTGGCACCCGACGAGCGCGTCGAGCGACCGGCATAGGCTCTTCGTAGACAGTCTGCGCGCCGGCGGATTCTGCTCCCAGCGCTGCCGGCAGTATACTGAAAGTACTTGCGATCCCGTTTTCGGGTTCCCTGCGTCGTCAGGACGCCTCGTCTCTGCAGCTGGGTGATAGCACCCGCGCATTTCCGAAGCCGTTTTCTCTCGGCGATCGAGAGCGCCGACAGCGCTCATTCCATGACCGGAAGCGGCTGCCTGCCACCTATTCACGGCACCGGCACGCCCTCCGGCACGTCGAAGGGCCACCCCATCACTACTTCACAGACACGCACCAATCCCCGCAGCACCCGCACTCGCGGAGGCAGCAACCGCAACGCCAACACAGGCAGCACCGGCAATCGCACGAAGAAGGCCACCCCGGCACCCACCTCGTTCGCCGAACTCGGTGTCCCCGCCAAGCTCGTCGACTCCCTCGACCGTGAAGGCAAGACCCAGGCCTTCCCCATTCAGCAGGACACTCTGCCCGACACGCTGGCCGGCCGCGATGTGCTCGGCCGCGGAAAGACCGGGTCCGGCAAGACCCTGGCATTCTCCATTCCACTCGTCGCCCGCCTGGCCGAATCCGTCAAGGGTTCGCAGAAGTTCCGCCATCCGCGCGGACTCGTGCTCGCTCCCACCCGCGAACTCGCCACGCAGATCACCGAGGTCATCGACCCGTTGGCCAAGGCCGTGGGCCTGCGGACGACGACGATCTTCGGCGGCGTCAAACAGCGCCGCCAGGAGAACGCACTCAATTCCGGCGTCGACATCGTCGTGGCCTGCCCCGGCCGCCTCGAGGATCTGCTCCAGCAGGACATCCTCACGCTCAAGCACATCGAGGTCACCATCCTCGACGAGGCCGACCACATGGCTGACCTGGGCTTCCTGCCCGGCGTCACCCGCATCCTCAAGCAGACCCCGACCGAGGGGCAGCGGATGTTCTTCTCCGCCACGCTGGACAACGACGTCGACAAGCTCGTCCGTCGCTTCCTCCACAACGAGGTGCTGCACTCCGTCGACGAGGCGACCTCGCATGTATCGGCGATGACCCACCACGTGTTCGAAGTGTCGAACGACGACAAGAACGAGCTTGTGCACAAGCTCGCCTCCGGCACGGGCCGCCGCATTCTCTTCACTCGTACGAAACACCGCGCCAAGCGCTTCGCCCGCCAGCTCACCGCTGCTGGCATCCCGGCCGTCGACCTGCACGGAAACCTGTCTCAGGGTGCCCGCGATCGCAACCTCGCCGCGTTCACCAATGGTGAGGCGAAGGTGCTCGTGGCCACGGACATCGCCGCCCGCGGCGTCCATGTCGACTCCGTCGAGCTCGTCGTCCATGTCGATCCTCCGACCGAGCACAAGGCCTACCTGCACCGTTCCGGACGCACCGCGCGTGCCGGCAGCGCAGGTGATGTCGTCACGATCATGACTCCTGACCAGCGCAAAGATACCCAGATCCTGCTGCGCAAGGCCGCCATCAAGGCGACCCCGCAGAAGGTCACCGCAGTGTCTCCCGAGGTGACCGAGCTCGTCGGTGAGATCGCCGAGTTCGTCGCCCCGCAGCCGAAGGAACCCGTCCAGCCGCGCAAGAAGACCGAACCGGCGAAGTCCGGTGGTCGTTCGTCCCGTCGCCGAGGCGGCCGTGGCGGACGCGGTGGAAGCGGTGGCACCGGTTCCGGCCAGGGCGGTCGAAACAATGGTTCCGGTCGCAGCAGCGAAGGCAACCGCCGTCGCGAGTCTGCTCGCGGCAGCCGCACCGGCGGTCAGGGTTCAGCTTCGCGCTCCGGTCAGCCGGCCAACCGCCGTTCATCCGATTCGCGCGGCACGAGCCCGGAGACCCGTCGCCGCAATCGCGTGCGCACCGGAGGCTCCGAACAGGTCTACTCGACCAGCAGCTGAGTCCAGCAGAGCACCGGCGCACGTCACACGGGCGTCGGGCCTGCCGAGTGATCGCCGCGAATTCGTTTGGCCACGACCTCGGCGCTGATGAGGCACATCGGCACACCGATCCCCGGCGCAGTCGTTGCTCCGGCGTAATAGAGCCCGTCCACGCGTCGTGACTGATTCTGCATCCGCAGAAATGCGCTCTGCCGGAGGATGTGCGCCGGCCCGAGCATTCCGCCCTTCCAGGAGTGGAAGTCCCGAGCGAAATCGGCCGGGCCGAGGGTTCGCCGCAGTCTGGTCCGAGAGCTCAGGTCCTCGATTCCGGCCCACTGTTCGATGCGCTCGATCGCAGCATCGACGGCCGCCTCGAGGACGGGACTTCCCTCCCGGTCCGATCCCCCGTGGCCGATCTCCACGTCCGCCGGAACCGGGATTAGAACGAAGAGATTCTCACACCCATCCGGTGCGACCGCAGGATCCGTGGCGCTGGGTTTGCACACATACATCGACGCCGGCTCGGGGATCTTCTGCTTGGCACCGAAGATCGCCTGCAGGTTCTCCTCCCACTCATCGGTGAAGAACAGCGAATGATGATCGAGTTCGGGCAGGCTCCCGTCGACGCCGAGCATCGCAATGATCGCCCCGGGTCCGCTCTCGACCTTCGACCACGCCGCTTCGGGGTAGCTGCGTGATTGCGGCGGAAGCAGCTCGGTCTCCGTATGATGCAGGTCGGCCGCAGACACGACGAGGTCGGCCAGCTCCACATGCGATCGACCATCGGAATCGGTCCAGCGGACTCCGCTGACGACCGTTCGACCGCGTCGATCCTGTGTCATCACTTCGGTCACCTCCGCCGAGGTGACGACCGTGACCCCGGCCCCACGGGCCAGCGCTTCCAGACGTTCGACGACGGCCCAGAATCCACCCATCGGATAGAAGACGCCCTGGTCCAGGTCGAATGCGCTCAACAGGTGGTAGATCGCGGGAGCGCGATTGGGGTCGGTGCCGAGGAACACCGCCGGATACGTCAGGATCCGACGCAGGATCGATTCCTCGAACCGCCGCTCCACGAATTTCGCAAGCGGCCGCAGCAGCAATCGGGTCAGCTGCGGCAGAGACCGGAGAACGTCTCGGCCGATGGCCGGCCTCAGCTTCGCGAAGGGGTTGTAGAGGAACCGGTTGCGGGCGACTTCGGCTGTCAGCCCCGCGGATCGCACATACTTCCGCACCGCGGCACCCCCTCCCGGCTCGATGCTCTCGAACAGATCAGCTACCGCATCGATCCCGTGCGGCACTTCCACGCTGCGCAGACCGGTGACATCATCAGGCTCCGAGAAGACCCGATACCCGGGGTCGAGGAGCCGCAGATCCAGCTGCTCATCCGTGCTCGTGCCGAGCAGTGCGAAGAAATGGTCGTAGACCTCCCGCATGAGGAACCACGATGGTCCGGTGTCGAACCGGAATCCCCGATCCTCAACACTGCCCGCGCGCCCGCCGAGGCTGCTGCCTCGATCGAGGAGGGTGACCTCATGTCCGTCGCGGGCCAGAAGCGCCGAGGTGGCGAGACCGGCGATTCCCCCGCCGATGACGATCACCCGACTCATCGCTTCGCCCCCATCCGCATCTCGCAGATCGTCCGGAAGAAGAGTGCCGCCTTATGTGGGCCCGTCACCCTGATCCGCCGCCGCGGCAGCTCCGCGGCCGGTGTCTGGGCCAGACTGTCGGTCAGTGCCGAGAACAGGCGCAATGCGGACAGGACTGCCAGGCGGGCGTCACCGGGCAGCAGCGGAATCGTCTGCGCGGCGGCAGCGATCTGTTCGCGGATGGCGACGATCCAGCGCTCCTTCGTCCGGTCATCGACCGTGCCTTCCTCGGTGAGGTAGCTTCGCCCCAGACGCTGCGTGTCGTCACCGAGGTCGCGGAGGAAGTTGACGTTCTGGAAGGCGGCACCCAGGTTGCGGGCACCGTGTTCGAGGGTGCGTTCCTCCTCCGGCGAATACGACTCGTCACGAGCGAAGACCCGCAGGCACATCAGCCCCACGACTTCCGCGGACCCGTACACATAGTCGGCATGTTCCTTCTGGCCGAAGCCGACCCGCTCCTCGGCGCCGGCGGCAGAGTCCCCTGCGGACGGTGTCTGCAGGTCGGTCCGCATGGAGGCGAAGAACGGGCGGGTCAGCTCGTCTGCGAACCCGGAGTCGCGTGCGGTGCGGGCGAAGGCGTGGATGATGGGGTTGCTGCTGTAGCCCAGGCGCATCCCGCTCTCGGTGTCCGCTTCGAGTTGGTCGAGCATCCGATGCTGCTGTTCGGCGGGGATGCCCGCTTCGGTCGCCACCCCGTCGACGAGCTCGTCCGCCACCCGCACCAATGCGTAGATGTTGCGCACATGGTCCCGGTGGCGAGAGCCGAGCAATCGCGTCGCCAGGCCGAAGGACGTCGAGTAGGCGCCGATGACCGACCGTGAGATCCGGTCCGACACGAGGGAATAGCGTCCGAGTGGCCCCAACCGGTCGAGGTCCCGCTTCATGATCGCCTCCCCTTGAGTGTCTCGATGAGGTCGTCGATGAGCACGGACATCTCCGGACCGATTCCGGCCGGTTCGGTCGCGACGAGTGCCCGCGCATTGTCGGAGAGTTCGTCGATGAGCACGCGCACCTCTCGGTCGGCCCCACACTCGGACAACAGCGATCTCACCTTCGCTCCCTCGCTCTCGCTGAGCTCTCCTGTGCCGAAATGCGGTTCGATGAGCGGCCAGACAGCCGACCCTCTGGCGATGGCGATGAGAGCCGTCTGCTTGCCCTCACGCAGATCCGAATAGGCGTCCTTGCCATGGTCGTCGGGATGGCCGAAGGTCGAGAGCAGATCATCCTGGAGTTGGTAGGACAGTCCGAGCATGGCACCCACCCGGCCGAGAACGGCCTCGACATCGGCGCCGAGACCGGAGATGATCGCGGCGGACCGCAGCGGCAGTTCGAAGGAGTACGTCGCAGTCTTCTGGCGGCTCATCTCCACCACGTCTGCCAGGTCCGCCCCGATGTGCCCGGCACTGAGCGCCACGTCCGTCAGCTCACCGGCCACCGATTCCGTCACGGCCCGATCGAACTGCTCGATCAGTCGCTCACCGGCATCGCCGGGACGGACTTCGCTGAAGACGATCTGCTGCGCAGCCGACAGAAGCAGGTCGCCGATCAGCATCGCCGTGCTGCGTGCCGCCTGCAGCAGGGCTGCATCCGCACTCGGATCGGCCGCGGTGCCGTCGGCAGCCCGCCAGTCCTCGAGCAGCAGACCGATGAAGTTCGGGCGCCCACGGCGCATGAGGTCACCGTCGATGACATCGTCGTGGAGAAGGAAGGCGAAGTGCAGCAGCTCGATGGCTGCCGCAATGCGCAAGGCCCGGGCCCTCGCCGCAAGCGCGCCGTCGATCGCGGCCTCCGGTCCACGCGGTCCCGCCTCGGAACCCGGTCCCGCCTCGAGGCGCGAACCCTCCTCGAGACGCGAACCTTCCTCGAGACGCGAACCCTCCTCGGGACGCGGGCTCTCCTCGGCACGCGGGTCTGCCTCGGTGAGGGACTCAGGGAACGCCGCGGAGGCGAGCGCATCGAAGGCGCCCATGAGCAGTCGCGGTCGCAGCAGCTTTCCGCCGAGCAGAAGGCTCGAAGCACGGTCCCACGCTTCGACGATCGCCGGGCCCAGTGCCGCCACTCGGTCAGCACGGGAGTCGAGCACACGCCGCACCTCGGACTCGATGTCGGCGGTGACGGGGGGTCCGAACCCGACGCCCTCGGCAGTAGTCATCGGTGAGTCCTTCTGTCGATCTGCAGTAACCTCAACGATATACTACACTTTAGGTTAATATATGCACGGAGTTATTCTTCAGCGTTCAAGGGATGAAAATCAGTAAGATGCCGCTATGGAGTCTTCGAGGGCCGCGGGCGTTCACGACCCGATCACAGAGAACATCTACACCGGTTCGCAGACCGGTTTTCCCGACGACCTCATCGACTGCTCCGAACTGTCCGCGCCCGACCGTAAGCAGATCGCTGAGGTCATGAACGCGCTCGCCCGACTGCGTGAGGCCGAACGCGCGCTTTCCGAAGCCTCGCGCAGATTCATGAAGCTCAGCGAGCAGGACATGCGCGCACTGCACTACCTCATCGCCGCCAAGCGTCAGAATGCCGTCGTGACCCCGAAGATGCTGTCGGTCCACATGAACATGTCGGCGGCCTCGGTGACGAAGCTCATCAACCGCCTGGAACGGGAGGGGCACGTGATCAGGAAGCTGCATCCCAGTGATCGCCGCGCATACGCGCTCGACGTCACCGCGAAGACAGCCCGCTCGGCCCGCGAGACCGTCGGACGCACCCAGGCTCGGCGAATCCACGCCGCCGCTGACCTCACCACCGGCGAACGCGATGCCGTCATCCGCTTCCTCGACGGCATGACCGAGGAACTGTCGCTGAGCAACGCCGACTGGACGAAGCAGCTGTGATCGCGACGTCCCCGATGGGCCCCCGCTCCCCGATGGGCCCCCGCTCCAAGGTGGGCCAGCGCAAGGCCCGACGCCCGGAAGAGAGGACCTCTCCTGGCCTCGAGGCGGACCGAGGGATGTGGAGGGTCCGCTCGCTCACCGCGGCCCGGCAGGTGCTGCGCGCCCGCTCCTCGACGACCCAAGCCGGCTTCACCGCGGAGCGGATCCCCCGCGGTCTCTTCCGCGCGCATCCGATCCTCATCTCCGACGGCCCGGCTCATGACCGACAGCGCCGTGAGGTCGCCCGTTTCTTCGCACCGGCGGTCATCGCCGACCGCTACGGTGAGCACATCGCTGCCTCCGCGCAGCGAATCGTCGACGAGGCGGCTGTCACGGGGCGGTGCCGACTCGACGAAGCAGCCCTGAACTTCACGGTTGAGGTGACCTCGAGGGTCGTCGGCCTCACCGAGTCCGACACCGACAGCATGGCCGCGCGTCTCACCGCGTTCTTCCGTCAGCCGCCGGTCGATCTCGCCGCCGAGGATTGGGGTCGCACGAATCGCCAATGGGCGCAGGCGGCGGTCAACGGCATCGTTCCGCTCATCACCTTCTTCGCCCACGACGTCTACCCCGCCATCCGCGCCCACCGTCGTCGGCATCGCGGCGACGTCATCTCCCACCTCCTCGATTCCGGGCACAGCACCGGTGACATCCTCGTCGAGTGCCTCACCTACGGCACCGCGGGGATGGTCACGACCCGCGAGTTCATCGCCATGGCCTGCTGGCACCTGCTCGAGAACGACCCGCTCAGACGCGACTATCTCAGCGCCGACCATCCACGGCGCCTGTCCATCCTCGAGGAGATCATCCGCCTCGAACCCGTCGTCGGCCACCTCTACCGTCGCGCCACCTCGCCGATCGACATCAGCGACGAATACGCACCGGTCACCATCCCCGCCGGCGACCTCATCGATGTCTGCGTCCGTGAGACCAACATCGACGCCGATCACTACGGAGACGACGCCGAGGCGCTCTGCCCGGTTCGGCACGCGGCCGCCCCGGCCGCGGGGCTGACCTTCAGCGACGGCGCCCACAGCTGTCCGGGACAGTCCCTGGCCCTGTACGAGACCGATGCGCTCCTGCACCGTCTCCTCTCCTGCGGTCCCCGACTGCTGACGGAACCCACCGTCGAATGGGACGATCTCATCGAGGGCTACCGGATCCGCAATCTCGATCTCGGTTTCCATGTGAGCGCCCGCCCGGCCCGCGCGGAGCATCGCACGGGCGACTCCGCAGGCACCCGCGCGACCGCGCCTGCCGGACCGTCCGTTGGGCAGGCGAGCCCATGATCGACCATTGGGACTACCTCGGCCTCATGGCCGCCTGCCTGCTCATCACGCTGCCGCTCGAACTCGTGTTCGCGGCCCGCGTCTACCGTCGCTGGCAGATTCTGCTCACCGCACTGATCCCCGTGGTCGTCGTCTTCGCCGTCTGGGACGTCTTCGCCATCGCCCGAGACCACTGGACATATAACCCCCGGTTCGTCACCGGTATCGACCTCGGGGTCCTGCCGCTCGAGGAACTCGTGTTCTTCCTCGTCATCCCGGTCTGTGCGCTGCTGAGCTACGAGGCGGTCGGCACCGTGATCGGCTGGGTCCGGCGACTCGCCGGCGGCGGGACGAAGACCGAACCCCGAACCGAAGTCGCTGTCCCGACGAAGACCGAGCAGCGCTCAACCGAGTCTGATCACCGCCCACCGAATGACGGGGAGGCGCCATGATCCCGGAGTACACCGTGATGACCGCCCTCGGCATGATCGTGGTCGTCGGACTCGAGCTCCTCGTCTTCCGCAGCGGCATCTTCCGCCGCGCGAAGTACTGGGCGGCCTTGGCCATCTGCCTGGGGTTCCAATGCCTCGTCGACGGCTGGCTGACGAAACTGTCCGACCCGATCGTCATCTACAACCCGGACATGTTCCTCGGCATCCGCTTCCCCTTCGACATCCCCATCGAGGACTTCGGGTTCGGCTTCGCCATGATCACCGCGGTGCTCATGCTCTGGCAGTGGAACCTCAACCGAATCCCCGAGGAGGCGGAATGACCCCGCACGATCCGCATGCTCGACAGCTGCCCGCCATCCCCGGACGACACAGCCTGCTGCGCCCGAAGACCGTGACGGTCATCGGCGCCGGAATTGCGGGCCTATCGGCCGCGACGGTTCTGGCCGAACGCGGAGTCGAGGTGACAATCATCGAATCCGGGCCCCGCCTCGGCGGACGTGTCAGTGCCTGGCCGGTGGCAGAGGACAGGACGATGAGCCGGGGATTCCACGCGTTCTTCCGGCAGTACTACAACCTGCGCGACCTGCTCAGCCGCGCTGACCCTGACCTCGATCGTCTCCGACCGATCCCGGACTATCCCCTCATTCGCCGAGGCGGCCCCACCGATTCGTTCGCTTCGATCCCGCGGACTCCACCGCTGAATCTCCTCGGCTTCGTGCTCGCCAGCCCCACTTTCCCGCTGCGGGGCCTGGCGCATGTCGACCTCGGCACAGCTCTGGAACTCATCGACGTCGACTTCCCGGACTCCTTCTGTCGATATGACGGGGAATCGGCGGACGCGTTCCTCGACCGGCTCCGCTTCCCGGAGCAAGCGCGCCACCTCGCCCTCGAGGTCTTTGCGCGGTCCTTCTTCGCACACCCGAGTGACTTCTCCGCCGGTGAGCTCGTTGCCATGTTCCACACCTACTTCGCAGGTTCGGCCGAAGGGCTGCTCTTCGACGTCCCCGACGATGACTACGACACTGCCCTGTGGGCACCGCTCGGAGGATACCTGGACGGACTCGGGGTGCGCATCGAGACGTCGACTGAGGCTCGCGCGATCGGCCGCTCACCCCACAGCTGGAGCGTCGAGACGACTGCGGGGGTCATCGACTCCGATGCGCTTGTCCTCGCCGCCGACCCCGCGAGCACTCGGCGTCTGATCTCCACGATCGAGGCGCACGACGACTCTGCAGTGGCCCTCCTGGCCGGTCGGGAAGGTTCGGCCGGGCGGCAGGAACTGCATGACTGGTTCACCCGTGTCGCCACGCAGCGCAACGCTCCGCCGTTTGCGGTGCTCCGGCTCTGGTTCGCGGAGGCGGTCGCGCCGGACCGGCCCGCGTTCCTGGGCACGAGCGGCTTCGCTCTGCTCGACAACATCTCCGTGCTCGAACGCTTCGAGGCAGGTGCCTGCCGGTGGGCCGAAGAGCACTCGGGATCCGTCGTCGAGCTCCACGCCTATGCCTTGGCCGACCACCTCGCCGAGAACGACTTGGAGGAGAGACTCCTGGCAGATCTGCACGAGGTATATCCGGAGACCAGACGCATCGAAATCCTCCACCGCGAACTCCTCATCGAATCCGATTGCGGGCTCAGCGACACCCGAGCCTGGGTCGACCGGCCGGGCGTCTCCACTCCGCTGCCCGGCCTGGTCCTGGCCGGTGACCACATTCGTTGCGAGCTGCCGGTGGCACTGATGGAACGTGCGGCGACCACCGGGTATCTCGCCGCCAACGAGCTGTTGGGCACATGGCGGGTCGCAGGCACCCCGATCTGGTCTCCGCCGCCGCAGGGGCTGTTGCGGCGCGGTCTGCTCGGGCGGCTGCGAAGAGCGAAGAAGGAAATCAACAGATGAGCAACGCGCATCTCACCCTCGTCTGGTTCCGCGACGACCTGCGCGTCGACGACCACGAGGCCCTGACCGCGGCCCGCGCCGACGGTCAGGTGATCGGCCTCTGGATCAGGGAGTCCCGCAACGACGACGGCCCGGGTCCACGCCCGTTGGGTGGGGCGGCCCGCTGGTGGGCGCACGAGTCGCTGCGCGTCCTGGAGACCGAACTCGCACAGCTCGGTATCCCGCTGCTCTTCGCAGCAGGCTCCGCCGCCGACATCGTCCCGCAGGCGGCTGCGGACCTGGAGGTCGATGCCGTCCGCTGGTCGCGCCGCTATGCACCGGCCTCACGTGACCTCGACGCGCAGATCAAGACGGACCTGGCTGATGCCGGGCGTGATGTGCACTCCCATACCGGCGCGCTGCTCGTCGAACCCTGGACCATCAGCCCGCAGGGCGGAGACTTCTACAAGGTGTTCACGCCTTACTTCAACGCCGTGCGCGATCGCAGCGTCGGCGACGTCCTCCCGGCCCCGCGCAGACAGACCTCTCTGTCGAAGGCGGACCGCCAGACCCTCGACGGGCACTCGTGGGTGTGCGACCTCGACGGCCTCGGCCTTCTCGACGGAACAGACACAGGCTCGGGCGAATTCGCCTCGGCGAAGACCCCGCAGTGGTGGCAGACGACCGTGGCCGAGCACTGGAGCCCCGGGTGTCGAGAGGCGGCCCGAGCGCTGGCGGACGTGAGCGACGGGATCGACGGCTACGCCGATTCGCACGATGTCCCAGCCGACCCCGACAGCACGACCGGCCTGTCTCCGCGACTGCGCTTCGGCGAACTCTCCCCACGGCAGCTGTTGGCCGCGGCCCTGGACCTGCGGGAAGTCAGCGATGATGACCGACAGGCATGGATCCGGCAGCTCTACTGGCGGGAGTTCTCCTGGCACCTGACCTATCACCTGCCGGCCATCGAGTCCGAGCCGATGCGACCGGAATTCGCATCCTTCCCCTATGAGAACGACCCCGAGGCGCTTGAGCATTGGCGCAGCGGTACGACCGGGATTGCCCTCGTCGACGCCGGCATGGCGCAGCTGTGGCAGACCGGGTGGATGCACAATCGAGTGCGGATGGCCACGGCGAGCTTCCTAACAAAGAATCTGCTCATCCACTGGTGGCACGGCGAACAGTGGTTCTGGGACACGCTCGTCGACGCCGATGAGGCCAACAATCCCGTCTCGTGGCAATGGGTCGCCGGGTGCGGAGCCGATGCGGCCCCGTACTTTCGGATCTTCAATCCCGAACGCCAACGTGAGCGTTTCGATCCGAACAGCGAGTACGTGAGCAGGTGGTTGGGCCGCGGTCCGGGCGGTCTCACCCGAACGGAACGTTCACACGGCGATCGCGAGCCGATCGTCGATCTCAAGGCATCGCGCCAGGCGGCGCTGGCAGCCTATGACCGGATGAAGAGCGAGGCGAATTGAGCACGACGAACGGACGCAGAATTCTCCTGGCCGGGTGCGGAGACTTAGGCACGCGGTTGGGATTGCGGCTGGTCGACCAGGGGCACAAGGTGATCGGACTGCGCCGGCGCGTCGCCGAACTGCCCGATGCCTTCGAGACGATCAGCCTGGACCTCTCCCTCCTCGGATCGCCAGAGCGCGGCGGGGCCGACGCCCCGGTCCGCAGCGATCTACGACTGGACGCACTCGACGCGGTCGTCATCACCCTCACTCCGGACGAACCGACTCGGGCCGGATACGAACGGTCCTACCTCCACGGGCTGAGAGGCCTCGCGCGCGTGCTCGAGTCACAGCCGGGCCGAGTCGTCCTCGTCTCCTCCACGCGTGTCCTCGCTGACGACCCGACACGTGTGACCACCGAAGACACTCCGAGCGCCCCGGAGTCCGGGCCGGGTGAGGTGCTCACGGCAGCCGAATCCGAAGCGGGCGAACTCTTCGACCACGTCACGATCGTGCGCCCGGCGGGTATCTACGGACCTGGCCGCACCCGTCTCATCGACTCCGTGCGTCGCGGGCAGCAGTTCAATCATCAGCGGTGGACGAACCGCATCCACCGGGACGATCTGGTTCACGGTCTGGAGCACTTGGCCCTTGACCCGGAACCGCCGAACCTGGTCCATGCCGTCGATTCCCAACCTGCCCAGATGGGCGAGGTCGCCGCCTTCATCGCCGACCGCCTCGGCGTGCCCGTCCCCGACCATATCGAGGACGAGAAGCCGGGCGGCAAACGGATCGACGGAACTCGCTTCCGCGCACTTGTGGGCGAACTCGGCTACCCCACCTACCGGGACGGCTTCTCTTCGATGCTGACGGCAACTGCCTGATCACGAACGAGATCGGGGAACGGTCACGCTCGCACCCGACGGCGCGCCTCGGCGGCGATGTTCTTCGCCATTGCAGGGAAGATGAATCGGTGGAACGGGGCGACGAGGGCCCAGTAGAGGCGGCCGCGCACACCGGTGGGAATGAAGGTCGCTGTCTGGTGGTACTCGCAGCCGTCGGCTGAGTCGGTCAGCGTGAATTCGAGCCACGCATGACCGGAGACCTTCATCTCGGCGCGCAGCAGCAGACGCGAGTTCCGCTCCAGCTGTTCGACCCTCCACCAATCGACGGGATCGCCGATGCGCAGGGAATCGGGCAGCCGTCGACCTCGGTTGAGGCCGGCGCCGCCGACGGCTTTGTCCCAGATTCCGCGGACTTTCCAGGCAAGGGGCCAGGAGTACCAGCCTTGAGCCCCGCCGATGCCCTCGATCACGGGCCACACATCGGCGGCCGAGAGGCCGGTAATCGTTGCCGCGCGTTCGTCGGTGCAGATGCGCCGTCCCGCCCACTGCGGGTCATTCGGCAGCGGGCTGGCCGCCTCGTCGAGCTCTCCGGCATCGGCGTCCCAGTTCGTGTCCACGGCGCCCTCGACTTCGCGACGCAGCGCGAGTCGGACGGCATCGTCGAACCTGATCAGCCCGGATTCTGGCGGTGGGATGACCTCGTCGATCGCATGTGATGTGGCCACCGCGTCTTCTTGAAGGGACTGGACGAGAGGGAGGGTGAGGCGGAACGGCAGCGGTGTCACCAGTCCGACCCAGATACCCGACAGGGTTGGGGCGGGCAGCGGCAGCGCGAGGACATGTCGAGGCTTGAGGCCCGCGACGGCGGCGAAGGTGCGCATCACGTCGGCGTATGTGAGGATCTGGCGCGAACCGATGTCGAAGGACTCATTGACCCGTCCGTCGACGTCAGCGGCGGAGAGAAGATAGTAGAGAGCGTCACGGACCGACAGCGGTTCGACGCGGTTGGCCACCCAGTCCGGTGCCGGCATCCACCTCAGCGTCAGGGCGAGATGGCGGATCATCTCGAACGAGGCGGAGCCGGAGCCGATGATGATGCCGGCGTTGAAGACGATCGCGTCGACCTCGGAGTCAAGCAGAATCCGTCCGACGGTCGCCCGCGAGCGCATGTGTTTGGACAGTTCGCGACCCTCCGGATGGAGTCCTCCGAGGTAGACGACACGGCCCACACCGGACGCGGCGACTTCGTCGGCGAAACGTGTGGCCGCCGCGGACTCGGCGGCTTCGAAGTCCCCGCCAGAGCCCATGGAATGCACAAGATAGTAGGCCGTGTCGATGCCGGTGAGGCTGTCCGACAGTCCACGACCGGAGTCGAGGTCGACGGTTCTCACGTCGACGTCAGCTGCCCATGGAACCTGTTCGAGCTTCTCCGGTCGCCGCACCCCGACCCGGACCTCGTGACCGGCCTGAAGCAGGCGAGGCACGAGGCGACCGCCGATGTACCCGGTCGCCCCAAGCACGAGGACACGACGAGGGCTGCGGGTCTGTCGGATGACTTCGTCACCGAGTGATTCCGAGTGGTGCGGTGTCGAGCGTTTCGTCGGGCGATGCATCCGAGGGTCCTTCCGGCCTGCCGGGATCGGCTGTCATGGACCAACCCTACACATTTTATTAACCCATTGGATACTATCTACCAGCAGAAATCTGATCCTCAGTCCGCCAACGCAGCTCCCACGTCGTATCGAAGGATCGCGGCGATGTTTTCGGACATCGGATCATGACTGAGCCCGATCTCTGCTGAGGACAGAACAGCCTGGGCGATGATGCCTGCCTCTCCCTCTGCCGCCTCGGCGTCGTCGAGCAGCAGGGTCGCCACCGCACCACGTTCGACTGCTTTCGCGACTTCGGTGCGACCTTCGACCGCGCGGTCGTGGGCTTTGCTCTCGGCCAGCCGTTCGGAGTTATCGGCCTCGCGCTCGCCGGCGAGTTTAGTCACGAGTGTGCGCACCGCCACATCGATCGCCTCTTCGGCAGCGTCATCGTCGTTGCCGCCTTCTGATATTTCGTGCAGCAACTCTTCGGCCCTCACCGACAGTTCGGCCTTGACGACAGTTCTGCCCTGCACTTCTCCTGCCAGGACGACGGCGCCCGGAGCATGATCGGTGATCAGTCGGTCGATGAAGTCGGCGACAGCGCGAGCGTTGTCTTTGATGATCTCGTCGACGCGGCGCCGGATCTGGTTGTGTGAGTAAGCTCCTCGCCGCGGCTTGTTGATGTCTTCGTCGTTGTCGCCGGTCACGTGGACCGATTCGTTCTCGGTGCGCTCACGATCCGGGGTCACGCTCAGTTCACGCACGGCCGCTCCATCCTGTCCGGCGATGACGAGAACGACGTCGAACTGCCTGGACTCCTGGCGGAGGTAGGCGCCGAGTTCGGGCACGTCTCCGTAGTGGGCCGCGTCGCCATCTCCCAACGCCGCATCCCAATGTTCGTCCAGCAGAACTCCTTGGGAGTTCGCAACGATGGTCCGACCGTCCGTGTGCACCTCGGTGGGTTCGTCGACGAGGATGATCGCGTCAATGGGCTCGAGGAGCGACTCCTCTGCCCCGCTTTCGGACAGCTGGTCGCGCAGCTCTGACCAGCGCAGACGCAGCTGCGTCTCGGCATCGGCTGACGGAGTACGACCCTCAAGGTAGACGGTGGCATATGGCCCGCCGCTCTCGACGACCCTGCGCAAGTGATTATGGTTCATCCCCTGTTCCTCCTCAGCGTCTGTGGCTGTCTGACTCGCCCCCGCGGGGCTCGCCGCGCTGCGCGCGGTGTTCTCAGCGTGGCATTGTGGGGAGACCGCTGTAAACAGTCTTGACAAACCAGGGTCGGGCGGTTATAGGAAAAGTCTGGCCAGCTTCGGCTTCTGAAGTGACACAATGGGAACATGAACACCGATATAAACACCGAAACGATGATGCGCGCCGTCAGTCAGCAGACTTTTGGAAGCGCCGACGTCCTCGAAATCACCGAGATCCCACGACCGAAGCCCCGCACCAACGAAATCCTTGTGAAAGTCCACGCTGCGGGTCTCAACCCGACCGATTGGAAGCACCGTTCCGGCCACGGCTTCGTCGACGATCTGCCATTGGTGCTCGGCTGGGACGTCTCCGGAGTGGTCGAAGCCGTCGGCATCGGCGTCGCGACGTTCGCGCCCGGAGACGAGGTGTTCGGCATGCTGACGTATCCGTTTGGGCTCGGCTCACACGCCGAATACGTCGCCGCCCCGGCCAGATTCTTCGCGTCGAAACCCCGATCGGTCGACCATGTGCAGGCGGGAGCACTCCCCCTCGCCTCTCTGACCGCTTGGCAGGCGCTCGTCGACAACGCCGGCTTACAGCCCGGACAGCGTGTGCTGATTCACGCGGCCGCAGGCGGCGTCGGGCACATCGCTGTGCAGATCGCGAAATCGCTGGGCGCATACGTGATCGGAACCGCGAGCGCGGAGAAACACGGCTTCTTGCGCGAACTCGGCGCCGATGAGGTCATCGACTACCGTACGGACGACTTCGCCGATCGAGTGCGAGACGTGGACGCGGTGCTCGACACGATCGGCGGTGACACAGCGATGCGCTCCCTGCACACTCTTCGCAAAGGCGGGTGTCTCGTGTCGCTCATCCCCGTCGGCTCCGCTGATCTCTTTCGCGAAGCAGATCAGCTCGGAGTGCGAGCTCTTCGAATGCTCGTGGACTCCTCGCGCAGCACGCTGGAAATCGTCTCCGGGCTCGTCGACGACGGTGCACTGCGTGCCACCATCGCCGGGACTTTCCCACTCTCGAAGGCAGCAGAAGCCCATCGAGAGGGCGAGACCAATCGCACCACCGGCAAACTCGTACTCACTATGGACGAGTAGGCCAAGCGCAATCTGGTCAGTTCCTCAGTCGAAGCGGCACCATGCTCACTGCCGCGACGCAGGGCCCGGCACCTGTGCATCGGTGCCGGGCCCTGCGATCACGGAAGTCAGTAGTGTGCTGGCGGATCGCTCGCGGGGAAGGACTCTTCCTCCCACTCATCGACCAATTCGTCCTCTTTCTCCTTCGACGCGGAATCCGTGCCGGGCATTTCCGCAACGTCATCCCTGGCTCCCTCGGGGGCCGCTTTCGGATCCTTCTCGTCTTCGCTGAAATCGCTCATCACGATCGTCCCTTCTCTATCGAGTGTACGAACCTATGCTGACACTCTTTGATCCAACTGGGTAGGGGGGGTGCGGGCATATTGGCATGAGGCATTACGGGGGTGCCGCTCGGCAGAGGCCCCACGTAGACTGATCACCTATCCGCGCTCTCCAGCGAAAGGTGACCAGAATGTCAACCGACGACAACAGCACCGAAGGCAACACATCAGACAGCATGCGCAAGGCTGCGGAGAACCTCGATCACGAGGCCGGAGGTGCACCGTCATCCGAGTACCTCGATAAGGTCGATCCCGACGACTTCGGCCGCAACGATGAAACCGGCGAGGATGAGGACCGCGACGAGGATGCCGCCTCCGACGATAACGCATCGGCGAACGGTTCTACCTCGACTGATCGCTGACGACCTTCAGAGCATCGTCGGCTCACAACACAGTTTGGGGCGGATAGCACCTGTTTGAACAGGTGCTATCCGCCCCAAACTGTGCCACAAGCCCTCAGAACTTCGGCACGTCGGCGATCAGCGCCCGCGTGTACTCGTGCGACGGATCCTCGAGCACCGAGGCAGTCGGCCCGTAGTCGACGATCTTGCCCTTGTTGAGCACGGCAAGATTGTCCGCGATGTGCCGGGAGAGTGCGATGTTGTGCGTAACGAAGAGCATCGCCAGCTGCCGCTCCTCCCGCAGGCTCCGCAGCAGGGCGACGATCGATGCCTGCACGCTGACGTCGAGCGCAGAGGTGATCTCATCACAGACCATCACCGACGGTGCGTTGACCAGGGCGCGGGCGATCGCCGCCCTCTGCCGCTCACCACCGGAGAGGTCACCGGGGCGCCGGTGGTAGAACGTCCGTCCCAGACGCACCGAATCCAGCGCCTCCTCGACAGCGGCCTTCCGGCTCGCGGCCGTTCCCTGACCGCTCATCTCCAATGGCACCGTCAGCGACTGACCGATGGATCGTCGCGGATTGAGTGAGGAGAACGGCGACTGGAACACGTACTGGATGCCCACGCGCTGCTCGTTCGTGCGTTTGCGCGTCGACCGAGCCAGCTCCGTTCCGCGCAGCTTCACCGATCCTTGGTAGTCGTCGTTGAGCCCGGCCACACACTGCGACAGCGTCGTCTTACCCGATCCGGATTCGCCGAGCAGCATCGTGCACTCCCCTGGCTCCAGGACCAGGTTGATCCCGTCGAGGATCTGCGCCTTCCCGTAGGCGAGCGCTACGTCCTTGACCTCGAGCAGAGGTGCAGTCGCGGCCCCGCCGTCCCCGTCATTCGCCGAGGCGGCCACCCCGTCAGCAACGGACCGATCCGATTCCGAATCGCCGGACTTCTCCCCCGCCGACACGAGGATATGTGTCTTCTCATCAGCCTCGGCGACGGCTTTCGCTTCCGCGGCCCCGTCACCGATCGTCTTCCGCCCGGCCAAGTCCGGCACCGCTGCCATGAGCATCTTCGTGTACTCATGTTGCGGACGTTCGAGCACTGCCGACACCGGTCCCTCTTCGACGAGGTCGCCGCGCAGCATCACGGCCACCCGGTCGGAGATGTCCTTGATCACCGCGAGGTCGTGGGTGATGTAGAGACCGGCGACGTTGTTCGCCACCGTCATCTGCCGGATCGTGTCGAGCACGACCGACTGCGTGGACACGTCCAGACCCGTCGTCGGTTCATCGAGAATGAGCACGTCAGGATACATGGCGAAGGCCATGGCGATGCCGATGCGCTGCTGCTGACCGCCGGAGAGCTGATGGGGCCAGCGTTTCTGATAGGCGCGATCCCCGGGCAAGCCGACGTCAACGAGCACCTCTGCAACGCGATCAGCTCGCTCACGATCCGAGGCTCCGAAGTCGTGGATGTCGAGGACCTCCCGGATCTGCTCGCCCACGCGCATGGCCGGGTTGAGCGAAAGTGCTGGATCCTGGGGGATGTACGCGATTCGGGATCCGCGCAGATCCCGCAGAGCCACCTCGTCGAGTTCGCCGACCTCAAGGTGAGTGGCGTCACCGCGCGGCCAGATGCTCACGGACCCCGACCCGAACTTCAGCCCCTCCCGGAAGTGCCCCATGCAGGCCAGACCGGCCGTGGTCTTACCGGAACCGGACTCGCCCACGAGCCCGAGGATCTCTCCTCGGGACAGGGCGAAGTCGACACCGTGGAGGATCTCATCCCCGGCGTTCGTCAGCACGCGCAGGTCGCTGACGCGCAGGACGATCTTCTCGTTCGGTTCGTTCGCATCATCGTGGCGAACGGTCTCTGTCTTCGGGCTCATCATGCCTCCACGGATGTTGATGCGGTGGCTCGGGCGAAGGAGTCCGCGAGCAGGTTGGTGCCGATGGTCAACAGCGCGATCGCAACGACCGGCAGCAGCACACCCCAGGGCTGGATGGACAGGGCGATGCGGTTCTCGTTGATCATCAGGCCCCAGTCGGCCGCGGGCGGCTGCAGACCGAGTCCGAGGAACGACAGCGACGCGATGTAGCCGATCGAGTAGGTCAGACGCAGTCCCGCCTCCACGCTCAGCGGGCCGGTGATGTTGGGCAGCAGCTCACGGACGAGGACCTTCCACCTGGGCATCGCGTACATCTCCGCGGCCTTGATGTAGTCCTCGGTGATGACGCCCAGGGTCGCTGACCGCGCGACGCGGGCGATGCGCGGGGCGTGGGTGAGGCCGATGACGGTCACGAGCACCCACCCCTGCGGTCCGAGCACTGTGATCGCCAGGAGGGCGAACACGAGCTGCGGGATAGCGAGGATGACGTCGTTGAGCCGCATGATCACGGCGTCGAAGGTTCCTCCGACATAGGCGGCGAGCATGCCGATGATCGCACCGACGACCATGCCGAGCGCCGTGGCGAGCACACCGTAGACGATGAGTGTCACACCGCCGGCGAGGAACCGGGAGAACACATCGCGGCCGAGGTTGTCCGATCCGAACAGACCATAGGGACTGAACGGCTTCGTGACGAACTCGGTGGCGGTGTTGCCGGTCGCCCAGGGCAGCAGCAGCGGACCGCACAGAGCGAGCGCGACGACGACCACGGTGATGATCAGGCCGATCTTGCCCTGTTTCTGGGCGAGCACCCGCTTGTAGAAGGGAACATAGGTGGTGGCGGATTCCTTGGGCACTTCAGCGGCATCGGTGGCCGCGGACTTGAGGTCATCAAGGCTGTTGGCGTCGGTGCTCATGCTGCGCTCCTGAGTTTCGGGTTGGTGAGGATGCCGACGACATCGGCCGCCAGGTTCACCACGACGTAGACGGCGGCGACGAGCATGGAGATCGCCTGGACGACCTGCACGTCACGGTAGGTCACCGCATCGATGAGGGCTTGGCCGAGTCCCGGGTAGCGGAAGAGGAACTCGACGACGACCACGCCGCCGGCCAGCCAGGCCAGCTGGATCGCGACGACCTGAGCGACCGGTCCGAGTGCGTGGGGCACGGCATGGCGCATGATCACGCGCTTCTCCGGGACACCCTTGAGCCGCGCCATTTCGACGAAACCGGAGTCGAGGACTTCGATCATCGTCGCCCGCATCATTCGCACAATATAGGGCGTGACGACGAGGATGAGAGTCAAGGTGGGCAGGATCAGCTGTTCCGGCCGGTTCCACACGGGCTCTCCCGGCGGGGCCAGGGTCACGGCCGGCAGGATCTGGAACACCGAGGTGGCGAAGATGGCGATGAGGCCGATGCCGATGACGAATTCGGGCATGGCCGCGAGCACGAGGCTGATTCCGGTCATCCCCTGGTCGCGACGCTTCCCGCGGTGCAGGGCCTGGTAGACGCCGAGGCCGATGCCCAAGGGCACGGAGATGATCGCAGCCAGTCCCATGAGGATGAAGGAAGCCCCGATCCGATCGCCGAGGAGTGCGCCGACCGATCCTCCCGTCGCCGAGGAGGTTCCGAAGTCTCCGACGAAGAGTCCTCCCAGCCAGGTGAAGTACCGCTGCCAGGCGGGTTGGTCGAGTCCCAGCTGTTCGTTCAGGGCCGCGATGCGCTCCGGGGTGGCCTGCTGGCCGAGGATCGCCCGGGCGGCATCGCCGGGCAGCAGCAGGGTGGCGCCGAAGACGAGCAGCGAGACTGCGATGAGGATGAACGCGGAGAAGAGCAGCCGCTTACCGATGACTTTTCCGAACATGTCAGACCTCTCCGATCCATACGCGGTCGAATCTCCAACCGCTCAGCGGACGTCCTGTCGAGTTGGGGACGAGCCCTCCGACGTACTTCTGGAAGGCGTCGACCTGGTTGGCGAAGCCCCATACGATGTATCCGCCCTCGTCGTAGAGCATCTTCTGCAGCTCGTGCTCGAGGTCCCGGCGCTTCTCGGGCTCCGGAATCGCGCGGGCCTTGTCGAAGACCTTGTTGAACTGCGGGTCGTCCCAGTGGGTTTCGTTGAACGGCGATTCGTCCAGGGCGCAGGAGATGACCTGCGGCATGAAGTCGCGGGTGTACCAGAAGTCCTGGGCGAAATCCCATTTGAGGTAGCCGTCGCCGAAGAACGTGGTGGCGTCGACCTTGCGGATCTTGACCCGGATTCCGGCGTCGGCGGCCTGTTGAGCGAAGACCTGGGCGGCTTCGACGGCTCCGGATTGGATGGGGGCGGTGACGAGTTCGACGTCGAGTCCGTCGGGGTAGCCCGCCTCGGCGAGGAGCTTCTTGGCTTTGTCCAGGTCCAGTTTGCGCTGCGGGAACTTCGGGTAGTTCTCGCTCAGCGGCCCGAACATGTCGTTGCCCACGGTGCCATAGCCCGAGAGCACCTGTTCGATCATCTGTTCGCGGTCGACGACGAGGCGGAAGGCCTGCCGGACCTTGACGTCGTCGAAGGGCTTCTTGTCCACCCGCATGGTGAAGGGCAGCCACATGCCGGTCTTCGAGTTGAGGATGGACATGCGCTCATCGGCGTCGATGACTTCGACGAGCGCGAGCGGGATGCCGGCGATCGCATCGACCTGGGTGGACAGGAGGGCGTTGATGAGAGCGTCGTCGTCGTTGAAGTTGAGGATCTCAACCTCGTCGAGGTACATCTTGTCGAAGTCGAAGTAGTGCTCGTTGGGCACGAGCACCGTCGACTGAGCGGCGGTGAAGGATTTGAGTTTGAATGGTCCCGAGCACACCGGGTTCTCCGGATCGTAGCCGACGGGGACGATGGCGGCGGTGTATTCGGCGACGGCGTCCTTGAACAGGCCGTTGGGTTCGTTGAGGCGGAATTCGACGGTGCGATCGTCCTTGGCGACGACTTTCTCCAGCATGGAGAAGTTCGCTGCCGCGGTCTTCGGGTCGTCGGGGTCGTTGATCCGCTCGAAGGTGAAGACGACGTCTTCGGAGGTGATCGGTTTGCCGTCGGAGAATTTGAGGCCCTCTTTCAGTGTGCACGTCCACACGGTGGAGTCGGAGTTGGCTTTGATCGATTCGGCCAGCAGCGGTACGACCTGGGAGTCGTCGTCCCAGCCGTAGAGGGCGTTGTAGAGGTTGACGGCACGGCAGACATCGCCGTTGTTGACGGGGATGTGGGCGTCGATGGTGTCCGCGGAGTTGCCTCCGGTGACGCCGACGCGCAGGGTTCCGCCCTTGACGGGGTCTCCGGCGTCGGCGGCGCCGACTTCCCCGCCGCCGCAGGCGCTCAAGCCCGCGACGCCGGCGACGGCAAGGCCTGCCCCCAGCGCTTGTCTTCGGTTCGGTGTGTTCATGTGCCTTCTTCCTGGGACGTCGGTTCGGGCCGGCTGCCTGAGGCGACCCGGTCTGACTTCGGGATTGGACTGCCAAAGGAGTGCGTATCGTCGCTGAGGACGTGGGCGGCGAGGTAGTTCTCGAGCATGGTCAGCGCTTCGTCATCGGTGATGGGCATGTGTTCGGTGGTGCGGGCCACGCCGAGGCCGTCGATGAAGATCGACAGGGATTTGACCATGAGTGCGGTATCGCCGGAGCGGATCCTGCCGGATCGTTGGCCGCCGTCGATGACGGTGGTGATCATGTCCATCCATTCGCCGTAGACGGCGGTGAGGTTCGCGCGGGCGCTTTCGTCGGTGGCCGCACGGGCCCAGCACTGGAGCCAGATCGACCACACGCGCCGGATCTTCGGGTCGACTCCGGCATGGATGCGTGCGAAGTGGCGGAGCACGCCGATGGGGTCGGAGGAGTCGTTGAGGTGGCGGGTCTCGGCGATGACATCGAGGGAGTGCCGTAGGGCCGACTGCAGCAGCTGGTCTTTCGTCCGGAAGTGGTAGTTCACCGCCGAGGCGCTCACCCCGGCCGCGTCCGCGACATCCTCGGTGCGGACCTTGTCGATGCCGAGATCGGCGTAGAGCCGCCAGGCGGCCGCGATGATCTTCAGACGGTTGCGGGTACCCTTCGACATCCACTCGGGCACCGGTGTCCGCGGCGGCGTCTCGGCCGCCGGCATCGGACCGGCGGTGTGATCCTCACCCGGATCAGCGGGCACGACCGGAAGGTCAGCGACGATGCTTCGCCGAGGCGGCCGTGTTGTTCTCCCAGTCGTGAGCCAGTCCGTGGTGACCTCGGTGAGTTCGGCGATGAGCGAGATCTCCTCGACCCTGAACTTCCGAGTCCCGGCTAGAGATTTCGAGAGTTTGCTGGCGTCGAGCCCGATGTGCCGGGCGACTTCGCTGTGGTTGATTCCAGCGCCTTTGATGGCGGTGCGGACACGGCTGACCAGCGTCGTCTCTGTGCTGTCAGCACCGTTGCCTGTCGTAACCACCACTCAAGTCTGCACAGAAGTTGCGATTTTGGCAAGACTTACTGGGGTTTTAGGTAGTAGATCGTGATGCTCGGGCGAGTCAACGATCAGCACTTCGCAGTCAGGTTGCCACCCTAACGCAAGGCCAGGATCTCGCGAACGCGCCATGGTGAACAGTCGTGGCGGAAACCGGATGCTTTCAGACGACGCGCATCGACTGTAAACAGCTCCTCCACCAAAGTTGAAGGCTTTGAAGGCTGTCGTGGACCGAACGAACGGCTGGCCGATTCGGTGGGTTGCCTGCCCCACTTGGGCAGGTCAACGACGAAACTCAGGTCGCCGCAAATGCTCGCGGGGCTGACTTCGCCTCAGTCGATCATGGTGAATTGAATTTCTGAATCGATCTTAGAATCGCCGGTCGTCCCTGCCGAACCCGCATCAAAGGAGCTGCCGAATTCGAACCTCTACCGTTGGGCAATCCGGCGGCCCATCCGACGGGGTTCGGCAGCCTCAGCCTCCGGGTTCCTCCTGGTGCCCAAGTGAACAACGAGTGACCAATTTTGCGATCAGCCGTCGCTGGCAGCATTTCCGTCAGTCCTCAGGGGCTAGTTTTCCCGTTCCGATATCGCGTGCTCAACAGCATCGATGAAGGCCTGAGTCGATTCCCCGGCCTGATGGCCGTCGAAGTAGTGTGACTTGAGTCGTTGCCTGCTGCTCAACGCATTCGATCCATTAAGCGCCTGCTCGACGATCTCAGCAAGCCCCTGTACGGTGCTCGAGGAGAGCACACTCAGCTCAGCACCGATCGCAGACTGACTCCTCGTGCCCGACGGATCGTCGTGCCGATCCGTGATGATGAGACCTTTGTCAGTATGCAGATAGAGGAAGTCCAAACTCACACTTGAGATATCAGAGATCAGGACATCTGCATCTTCGAAGAGGTCGAAGATCGATTGGTCCGTCGCAATGAACTGCTCGCTTCCCTTTGCAGAAGCATCCGACAGGGTGGAACGAATCTCCGCATCAGCTTGTTGGACAGATGACTCCCCCATGTCCGTCAGACGAGGATGGGGTCGATAGACAACTCGAACCCCGTCTGCCAAAAGGTGTCGAATGATCTCCGGTCCCAACACATCGACTGACGTGAAGTTGTTCGCCTCGTTCTCTCCCTGCCAGGTAGGGGCGTAGAGCACAGTGGGCCGAGGGTCGGCAGGAAGAACACGTTGGAAGTCTCCGTCTAAGGGTGGCCGCCCTATTGAGATCAGCTTGTTCGGATCGATTCCCCACACCGCTCGCAGACACCGGTCTTTCGCTGCTTGTCCTGCCACGAATACTTTGTCGTAGGCTTTGAGCTGGTTCGAAATCGAACTGGTCTTGTCGCTCTCACCATGATCCACGTGAACATGGATGATCGATGTCTCGGCCATCGACTGGAAGTTGCGCATACTGTTGTTGACATAGATCGCCAGCCGATAGTCATTCTGCGCGTACAGATCGATCAGGTCGGGTTGAGTCTCTGCCAGGACCAGCGGGAGGTCGGTGATGTCTTTTGCCGCTGCAAAGGACTCCGGGTTCCTCATGACTACGACGACCGGACGGTTCAGATTGAGGCGCTCGAACGTCGGCAGCCATTGTTCGAGTTGGTACATCTTGTCCAAGCTGTCGCCGAAGTAGGCTATGACGTCGGCCGACTGCCTGGAACCATGTACGAAGATGCCCTTCCGACGTGCAGGTCCGGTGTCTCTGACCAGGGATTTGAGGTAGCTGCCGGTGTTGGAATCCAACAGCAATCGCGCAGCTCGTCGAAATTGCCGCCTCATTTGCGCATCCCGAGCTTGCGTGCAGCGCGTCTGCGCCACGAGCCGATCAGTTTCCGAGTCTCGGCCTCGATGGAATAACCTGCAACGAACTTCTCCAACTCTTCGACTCGGGCTTCAAGCTGATTATGTTCATGGTGGAGCGCACGAACTCTATCGAGAATAGCTGTTCGGCCTTCGTTCTGAGTGGCGTAGATCGTCGTTACCATTCCCGGTAGTTCAGCCGCGTCGAGCTTCTTGTCGAACTCAGCTGCTGCATCAGTTTCATTCAGCGCATGGCTCAAGCCGTTCTTCTCAAGGAAGGCGACTAATGCCTGCCGAATTTCGGGAATCCGAGAGTTGTATTCTGAATAGTCGGTCTGCTCGTACAACTCTTTCGCATCTGACTTCGAATTCAGCTCACTCACCTTCAGATGTGGAATGGCATGATATTCGGCGAGTTCCAGAGTGCGGGAGTCGTGAGCCAACAACATTGTCGGCACTCCAGCCAAAATTCCTGCGATGGAACCGTGGATGCGGCTGCCGAAGACGAACTCGAAGTCACTGAGGTAATCAATCCAGGTGAGCGGGTCAAGAGGAAACCTCATCCGATCCTCGGTATACAGAGGATGAGCAACATGAGTGGGGTTCCAACGATTCTTTGGGTTCGCGCGGTTCTCTCCCCACACCATCATGTTGAGGTCCGAGAGGTTCTGAGGTACGTAGATGAGATTCTTGTAGCGCCTCGTGTGCGAAGCCACGATCGCATTGAGACGACCAACATAGGGCGAGATCGTCATCGCGATCGTCGAATCGTCCGTCAGTGACGGGGCTGCCTTCACGACGGTTTGGGGATTACCGGTCATGAATACTGAGGGACACCCGATGACATCCACCTGGTTGCCGTCGAAACCCAGCGTTTCGAGGAAATCCGCTGTTCGCTCCCCACGAACACCGACACTGGACGAGCGATCGAGAACGGCGGACATGAAGCCCTGTACATCTCGACCGAGATCCCCGTCGACTATGCCGTCGTCAAGTTTGTGCTGACTGCCGACGCCGATGACTGTCACCGGCACTTTCAGCCTCCGAACGACTCTAGTAAGACGGCGGAGAGCCGGCCTGAAAGCAGGACGAAAAGCATTGGCCAGCGGGATGACGAAGTGGTCGAAAGAGTCATTGATCCAATCTGCATATGCAACTGGCTCTCTTGTGCGATGACTGGAGTAGCGGTCGGGAGTGATCGTCACCTCCGGGGCTGAGAGCATTCGATACACCGATTGGGCGAACAACAGATTTCCAGTGTTGTTCGCAATCGTGTTGGCTTTCAGTACGTCTGCAGCTGAGGTGGATTCCCATGGTTCCTTAGCGGCACGAAGCAGAATCTCAGTCATCTTCTCCGCCTTGGTCCGACGTGAATCCCACTTCGCATTGATTCCTCTGCTGTCCAGCGGCAATCATCTGCCTCGAGGTCGCGAGGAAGGTATCTGCATATGTCTCGGGTGCAAAATCGCCGAGGTAGTACTTCCGCATTGAGTCTCGCTCAGAGGCCTTCACATCGTCAACGAGCAATCCGTCGAGGACCTCGGAAAGGTTCGACAGGTCCTCTTCGAGGATGTACGCGGCTTTCGCAGCAGGAACTTCATTAAGCAGTTCTTCCCTTGTCCTTGCGACAGATACGACTGACAGTGGCTTTCCCGATTGGAGGAAGTCCGTCACAACAGCCGAAACGTCAGAAATCATGGCATCCGACGCGTTGAAGCACTCGTCAGTAGTCATTTCTTTTTCTGCCGCAGGTCCCCACACATGCTGACGACCGCTCGCCTTGGCATCGGCTTCGAGAATCTCATGTATCTCCGCGATATATTCGCGAGCGTTCGCATACCGGTAATTCAGAGGATGGGCTCTGAATACGACAGTGCAATCTCTGGCGAGAAGTTCGCGGACGATTTCAGCACCGCTGGGAAGAGAATAGAGCTCCGAGTCCTGATAGGCACCTTTCCACGTTGGAGCGTAGAGCACGGTCTTTCCAGCGCCTTGAACGGTTGGTTCGCTCCCCCCGAATTTGATCTGATCGACCTGCGGTCGACCGACGATCTTGAATTTCTCAAGTGGAATCCGAACTCCGTGCCGTTCATACCGGTCGATTCCAGCCTGGCCAGCAGCAAAGATGACGTCATAGATCGCGTGAACCGGGTTGAAACATGCAGGCTTCTCCGAGTCTCCGTGGTTGAGCCATACGTGCTTTATTTCCCGACGCTCGATGAAGTGGGTGTTTTTACCCGCATTATTCACGTAGAACGCGGCACCGACCGATGGAGTGATCACTTCTTCGAGGCTTCGAAGAGTCGGACGGTTGATCACTGGTGCTTCTGTGATTTGACCCGCGGCTCTCATCATCTTCAAGCTGCGGGTCACAACAATGAATTTCTTCCCGATCCGGTCCAAGTACGGTAGCCACATACCCAGCTGGTAGGTGATGCCGACGTTCGAACCGAAATAGACGACGAACTCGGCTCCGTACTCATCGAGCAGGTCATATAGTTGCCAGTCCAATCGAATACTGCGCAGCCCTCGTTTCAGCCCTGCAACGAACAGAATCGTGGCCAAAACTGTTGGTACGACGGACAGAGCAAGTAGGAGATACTCGAACGTGCCGAAGGCTGCGAAGAGCCACCCAAGTGAGATCACGACTGCGTTGGCGACGGCTACAGTTCCCCGGCTAACGGGCTGGAAACCTCGCGTCTCTGCATTCGGAAGATTCCTTGCTTCAAGTCCGGTCACTTTCCAGGACTTGGCCAAACTCGACTCCATCACGATGGTGATGACAAGAACAGCAACGGCTGAGTTAACCACCCAGTTCAGGCCGTATTCGCCAGCCCAGAAGCTTGCCAACACGGCAGCCACCACAGCTCGCGCAGAATTGCTTGCTCGAAGTACTCCGGCCAACCTGCTCTTTGATTTGAAACTGCGACGGTGGACGAATAGGAAGCCCAAGCCAGCCAGTAGGCCGGAACCGCACGCGAGTACCGCAGGGAGATCAGCTGAGGCCAGAATGAAAGTCAGTGATGCGAGTGCCGCTGGGATAAGGGTTCTGCCACCGAGTTTGCGATAGATCAGCGACAGAGTGCCGCGAACCGTTCTGGAATCGACGAGGTCGGCGTCTGGCTCGGTCACTTCACTCGCGTTTTCCGCGGATGAGGCTTCGTCCTTTTCCCCCTCGCCGTCGTTATCAGCCGCCGAATCATCTTCGACAATATTGTCGGACTCGTCGATCTCGCCAGCGTAGTTATGAGACTCCGTGACCATCCGCGCTGCTGCGGAGACGAAGTTCTCAGCGTAACCTTCATCTGGAAAATCACCGAGATAGAAACTTCGGTACTGTAGTCGGTTCTGCCTGCGCGGATCTGTCTCGAGTATTGCGTTGAGCACCTCGTCGAGGTTGCTGAGGTCACCGTTGAGGACATAGGACGCTCGAGCAATCGGATACTGCTCGATGAAGTCCTCACCTTGAGCGCTGACCGCTGTCATGGCGAAAGGTTTGCCGGAATAGAGATAGTCCGACACCACACTGGAAACATCTGAGATCATGGCGTCGGACAGGTTCATGCACTCGATGACGTCCATGTCCTTTTCGGCGGCATCGCCGAAGACATGTTGGCGTCCGCTCTGCATGCGGTCTTCGTCGAGGATCCCCTGGATCTGCCGGATAGTCGCCGCGTCCTCTTCGAATTCGTAACTGAATGGGTGAGGTCGGAATACCACCGTCATGCCACGCTTGATCAGCTCCGTGATCATCTGCGGCGCAACTGGCAGTGAGTGAAGCATCGTCTCATCAACGTGTCCGCGCCAGGTGGGGGCGTAGAGGACGGTTGTGCTGCCGCCTGCGGGCAACTCGGTCGTAACGTCGACAGTCTCCAGCTGTGGCCGACCGACGATCTCGAACTTTTCGGGCGAGATCGTTACGCCATGTGCCCCGTATCTCTCAGTCGCAGCCTGACCTGCGGCGAAGATTCGGTTGTACATTGCGTGGGTCGGATTATAAGAAGGCGGCTTATCTGAGTCGCCGTGGCCGAGATAGACGTGGGTGTACTCCTGGTGACGGATCATCTCTCCGTTACGAGAAGAAGCGTTGACATAGTACACAGCGCCCAATGAAGGAACCAGCGTCTTCTCCAGATCGGCCGATTTCGGGCAGGTGATGATCGGAGCATCCGTGAGCTCGGCAAGAGCTTTGGCCGGGACATTGTTCCGTGTGATGATAGCGAACTTCTTACCTGTTCGCGCCAAATAGGGTAGCCACATCATCACCTGATATGACGCATCATCGGGCCGTGACGTGTAGATGTAGAACTCTGGCTGGTAGGAAACAAGGGCATCGTGCAGACTGGCCTTTGCTTCCGCGTTCTTCCGAATGCGAACAAAAGCCGCAGCCGCCAGGGAGAAATAGAGAGCGTCAAGGAACAATCCTGATATCAGCCACAAAATTGGGCCGGTTCCCAGCCAGACCGTTATCGCTCCAACGAGTATGGCGATCTCGCTGACGGTAAGCAGAGGACGATCGTATCCCTTCAATGGCCCGTAGGTTCGGATTCCTGGAAGCCCGGTTATGAAGGTCTCTTTGCTGTTGGTTCCCTTTGCCAGCAGGCTCTCGAAGAAGATAGGTCCGACCACGACTACTCCCGCGATCGCAGCCAGCAGCCCGTTATCAGAGTCGACCGCCGTAAACGCTGTGCTGACCGCGATCACCAGAAGTGCCCTGACAACTGCACGGTGGCCCAGCCGGGAACGCTTCTTCCACAATCGGAAGGTGTCCCAGGCCGAAATCGCCGCAACCCATACAGCAAATAGCAACAGTGCACTGCCACTCAGCGCAATGAAAACGGAGAACAGCGACAGCAGCGCCAGGACCTCGTATGAAGCAAACGAAGTCAACGCACCCTTCAAGAAAGCTCTGGCCGGCTCATTGCCAGACACTCCGTCCGGTGCGGACTTAGATTCGGAATCTGCCACTATGTTCTACCTTGTCTGATGGTCGACTCTTGATCGGAAGGCAGCCCAGATCAGTCAGTCCGTATGACCGAATCCTCTTAGTGCTGGACCCGCCCGGTTTTACTCAATTTTTGTCAGTCGACGTTTTCTGCCGCATACCCAGAGAGCGGATCCTCGCGTCGGACGTCGATCACATGCCCGGTCTTGTTGGCGACTAGGACCTCGAGAGATGCTCTGGCAACGGTCCTCGACTCTAAGAGCGAATCCGGATCTTCGGCACCGAAGGCCTTGGTTCTCATCGGTGTCCCGGTTCTTTCGGGATTAACGCAGTTGATCCGCACCTTCTCGTTTGCCCATTCATCGGCGAGAGCCTGCGTCAGATTGACAGTCGCAGCCTTCGCTGAGCTGTACAGGCTGTAGCTGCCCCTCCCCCGCGTGTAGGAGCTCGAAGTGAAGAGAAGCAGAGAACCCTGGGTCTTGACCAGCTCGGGATAGAAGGTCTGCGCCAGGAGGATAGGTCCGATGTAGTTGATCTCGGTGGCTTCATAAATCGTCTCGTCGCTCGTGTCTTCCAGACGAGCAAGCGGCAGGACTCCCGCAGTGTTGACGACAAAATCCACTTGCCCTGTTTCTGCTAAGACTTCATCTCGAGCTGCAATGAGGTCATCGCGCCTGTTGATGTGAGTCTTCGTCGATGAACGCGAGAAGGTCTTAACAGTTGCCCCGTACTCACGCGCCAGAGCTGCGATGTCCGCACCGATGCCGTAGGAACCGCCAAAGACCGCCATCGTCTTACCCGACAGCGCAGACTTAAGGGTCTCCTCAGTTGCAGCGTGCTCATTGCGCGCCGGCAGCTGGAAGAGCTTATCGGCAATGTAGATGTCAATCGGCTCGGTGACTTTCATATTGCTGTCGTCACCCGTGACAACCGCAACCGGAACGTCGGGGGTATATCTGAGAACGACGGTGCAATCATCCGTGGCCTCAAAGTTCGCGTCTTGGTTAGCGAGCTCATACGCGCGCCGGATTGCTGAGAGCTTGAACGCTTGAGGAGTCTGTCCACGACGGAGGTTGGCGCGCGGGGGTACGTCTTTGATTACGGGGTAGTCTCCGGCACCAGGTTCAACTTCAATGATTGTGTCGGCTGAGGGTATTGCCACATCAACTGCGTCATTCGACTCTAATGCGCGAACCACATCGTTGATGATCGACGGCGCCATCAAAGGCCGTACTGCATCGTGCAAGATCACATTGCAGTCTTCATCATACTTTTCTGCGATCGCGTTGAGCGCCACCTGGGTCGTGTCGTTGCGCGTTCCGGAGCCCTCGAGGACAGAACCCACCTTCTTGAATTGATTCTTCCTCACGATTTCGTGAACCCTGTCAAGATGCCCACGTGCCATCAGAACGATGACCTCATCGATAAGTGGGTGCTCGTCGAAGATCGCCAAGGTGTGTTCCATAATCGGACGGCCAGCAATCTTGATCAGCTGCTTCGGGGTGTCCAGTCCGATTCGGGTCCCAACTCCTCCTGCAAGGACAACCGCAATATTGCGCGTACTTTCCAACGACCGACTCCAAGCTAACTCGACTCCATGCGTTCGCTGGCGCGCGAACAGCCGTAGTCAGTCTACCAGCGCTGAGTATTCCGCTACTGTTCATGAAGCATTAACCGGCGAATCTTTATCTAGACGACAAGCCCGGCGTAGCCGATACCATTTTCAGCTGAGGTGCAGAAAGTCTCGCCTTCGCACCGAGCGCACCATCTTCCACGCTCAAGTAGCATGACGATAAGATTTCCCACCTGCAGTGAACGACCCGGCAAGCACAGCGTTCCAAGACTGCTCGACTGATACCACAACCTCACAATGGAGCAACATGACCACCGAGTTCACAGGATCCGCCAATGCATCTCCAGTTTCGGCGACATCCCGACCTGACGTGTCAGTCATCATTCCTGTCTACAACTGTGAGCGCTACATATCCGAAACCCTGCAGTCTGTAATCAACCAGAATCTTGGTGAATACCAGCTGCAGATAATCGCAGTAGACGATGGCTCGACAGACGCCAGTCTGGCGATACTGAAAGAGATTGCGGAACATCGGTCCGATATGATCGTCGAATCAATTCCGAACAGTGGGTCCGCTTCAGCCCCACGAAATCGCGGACTCGAGTTAGCTTCCGGTGAATACGTATTCTTCCTCGATGCAGATGACAAGCTGGCTGAAGGCGCGCTGGATAGGCTTCTCACAACTGCCCATCAAACAGGTTCTGGCGTCATCGCATGTAAACTAGGACCCTTTGGCCCCAGTAAACGCGCCAGCGCCCTACCATCACGCGCGTTTAAGAAGTCCCAATTCGCTGTCGACTTTATTGATTCCAAAGCCTATACAACTTTGGGTGCGCTCAAACTCTTCAAAACGTCGATTCTGAAAGATCACCGGATTCAGTTCCCGCCCGGCTACGCAGTCGGTGAAGACCAGCCCTTTACCATGGAAGCCTACTTCCACAGTCCGCACGTTACGATACTGGCTGACAGAATCTACTACTGGGCAAGGGGCCGAGACGATGGCACCAATGTCACAAGCATTGGTCAACCTGCTACCGAGCATTATAAGAAAATCAAACGACTTATTGAGGTTGTGGCTTCATTTGATCTCCCGCCTGAGCGGCGCAACCCGCTACTAGAGCGACCAACAGTAGCTCCCACCGGTTTCAGAACAGTATTCGGCGGTTCATTTCTGACCTTGTTCGATGCGCATCAGAGAAAAGAAGTGGTCGACGAACTGCACAAACTTGTCAGTCCTTTGATGACGAACTCTCTGAGAGCGAAAGGCAACCTAGAAGCACAGGTAATCGCCGACTTACTCTGCCGTAACGACGTAGAGTCCCTCGAGCAACTGTGTCAGTTCCTGGGCGATCGACTACCGGTGCCGCTGGAGTTCGATGAAGAAGCGCAACATTTCGTCTATCAACCAAAGCAGGGACTTTCAATTGGTGATCTGGCTTTGTCTATCGAGCCATATCTGGCGCAGATCATATTCAGCGGCATGAATGTGGGGGTCAGAGGCACTGTCACTCTGCCTGGCTCCAATCGACTTCCTGAACGGGTGTCCACAGTATGGGTACACAGACGCAGTGGAGAGCAAACTGTCGGTGCAGGTAAGATTGACGCCCAGTATTTCACTGACCGCGGCGCATGTATCGAGTTCAGCTCCTGGCTTGAGACCGATCAACTCGAACTCAGCAGTGAGTGGGACTCCTACGTCGAAATGCAATGGGGCAACTGCACCGTTCGAGAGCGATTCGGGAGAGCCAAAGGAAAGGGCCTCGTTACTCAACCTGTCTTCCTAGGCAATAAGAACTCTGTCGTTGTGTTCTTCACAAAGTTCGGAAATCTCAGTCTCGATGTCGGTCCAACTCGAGAGTACACAAAAGTAACCACCGAGTCCCTGCCTCAGATCGTCGGTTCGTTTCCGTCGCCCAAGAGGCAGTCAGTGATTGTAGAAGGTCAACTTTCCAACATCGTCAACGCTACCGTGGTTTCAGACTCTACAACTAAAGAAATCCAGGCTGCTTGGCATCGATTGACGTCATCTTGCATTGCTGTCGTGCTGCCACGGCGGATCACTTCGAAGTCGAGATACGAAATCAAATTGTCCGATGCAGCAGGCCACCAACTGACAGTGATCGATACTAGAGTCATTACGGCGCGGTAAATTCAGGAGCATCATGAGATTTCCGAACTTGAGAGGCGTTCCCTCGCTCACAAAACGACTGAACAAAGTACAGAACTTGTTAGTTCCTCACCTTGAAACTGACTCTACTTTCACCAAATCGTGGTTCTGGAAAGAGCGCACCTTGGTTTTCGAGTTCGGGACTTCGTATGGAGCGAAGTATGGGATCGACTTAGTTCTAACCGACGGGCGAGCCACTCTGAGCGTCGTAGGCCGTGATGATCCCTCACGATACTCGGTGAGAACTCGATTAGGCGCTTTGGGTGAGCCCATCAAGAAGTCTCACAAGCGTCGGGTTAAGAGCTGGCAACTACCTATCAGCAACCGTGATTTGGTCTTGGAGGCATTGGCCAGCATTAATCGTGTAAGCGCACTTATGTCGCTGGAAGTTGAAGTGCCGACCAGAGGCATTCCAGCGTACTGGTGGGACGAAAAGAGCAACTTCGGAGATCAGATCACGCCATGGCTGATTGAGATGATGACTGGCCGGTCTGCCTATAACACTATGGGCCTTCCTGGTGCTGGTCAGGCAGTTATGGCTGCTGGTTCGATCATTACTGCGATGAATCGTGGTGGTATGACAATTTGGGGATCCGGCTTAATATCTCCGCTCAACGACTCAAGAGTATCTGTGTTGAAACGTCGTGAGCCGCGCAGAATCACCGCTGTAAGGGGTGAATTCACACGCGCGGAGCTTGCTCAGAAGCTCGGGTGGGAAGTGCCATCCACTTTTGGAGATCCAGCACTGCTTCTTCCGTCATACTTCAAACCGCACTTACGACCTGAATCATCGAAACTGCCAGCTCTAGTCCCACACTACGCTCACCGAGATCTACTTCCTGCGACCAGCGAACATAATGGGTATGAAACTGTCGATGTCCGCAAATCGCCAGAGATCGTCGTATCTCAAATCGCAAATGCATCGTCAATCGTTTCGACGTCATTGCATGGCCTAATAATCGCCCAAGCTTATGGTGTTCCGTGGATCTGGCTTCGCATTTCAGACCAGGGCCTCGTTGGAGACGATTTCAAGTTCAAAGATTTCTTCTCAACTATCGAGGCATCTAAGGTATCTACTGCTGAGGTCACCAAGGACGAACTACAGAACCTTGACATTCCGGAGCTGGCGACTCGGGCTTCCTTGCCTCAGCCACAATATTCCGCTGACGCGCTTATCAACGCATTTCCTTTTGAGCTGGTCCCGTTCATTCCAGGGGACTATGTTGGTTCCGCACAAACTGGCCAGTGAGAATCGGGTTCTGCACGGAGGTTCTCTTTTCTGGAGTCGGTCTGCCATAGTGGCAGAGCCACGAGAGACCAGAAGCTCTTCGTCTGCCTCAAGCTGACACAGATCAAATTCACAATCGGCGAGCAGACAGCCCCCGACTTCTGCACTTACCATTGATGGGGCTAGTCCACGAAATGAGCTGGCTCAAGAAACTGTCTGAGGTAGAAGAGGCTCCCGTTGAAGAACCTGATCCGTAAACCAGCCCTATGGGCCGTGCGCTCTTCCGCATGGAAGAACACGAGCAAGTGGCTCAGGGGCACCGAACGGTGGAACCGTCTCGAGGACGAATTCGACGGCAGCTACGTCAAGGCTGAGGTGGTCGTCTATTTCGGTGATCGGAGCTCGAAGTTCTACCAGCTCGAGCAGTGGATCCCTGTCCTTGAAGAGCTGCATAAGAAGCACCGTGTCGTCTTGGTGATGCGAAAGGGCTCCGCTCTGCTTCGGACGATTGAGACCACGAACCTTCCCGTGGTGTTCAAACGCAAATTCGACCCGCTGCACACCTTCTATCATGCCAACGACTTCAAGTTGGCGCTCTACGTCAACAACGGGATGACGAACTTCCAGTCGCTGGCCTTCGCACCGATGGTGCACGTACACGTCAACCACGGCGAGTCGGACAAACTGAGCATGGTCTCGAACCAGGCCAAATCCTATGACAAAGTGTTCGTCGCCGGCGATGCTGCGATCGAACGGCACCGCAGAGCACTCATCGATTTCAACGAATCCGCTCTCGTCAAGGTCGGACGACCACAGCTCGACATCGAGCGACCTGTGGAACTGGAACCGTCCGATGCGCGAACCATCATGTATGCGCCGACGTGGGAGGGTGAGAATGATTCCAACAACTACACTTCGGTCGATCTCTTCGGTCCCCAGATCGTCGAAGCAGCATTGCAGATTCCCAACGCCCGAGTGATCTACAAACCGCATCCCCGAGTGGAGACGTCCAAAGATCCTGCGATGGCTGAAGCGAATACTCGGATCCTCGACCTCCTCGAGACAGCCAATGAATCGATCTCAGACGAGTCCATGCAACATCAGGTGCTCATGCAGGGCGATATTCTCGCGATGTTCGACGCGGTCGACCTGCTTATCACCGATATCTCCAGTGTCGGGCTCGACTTTCTCTACCTGCACCCCGAAAAGCCACTTGCGCTGACAGATCGCCGCAATGACACCGCTCGGCTCAATGCCGAAGCACCGATCAGTCGTGCCACTCCGATCATCGACATATCGACCATCGACAGCTTGAATCAGGTGTTCGGGTCGATGCTGTCCGAGGATTCGGCAGCGGAGGCTCGTCTCGATCTGCGCCGTCACTACTTCGGTGCCGGAGGAAAGGGGACGTCGACAGTCCTCTTCACTGAAGCGGTGTCGAAGCTGATCTCCGCTCGGGCCGTAGATCTGGAGCACTTCCATTCCGACGACAGTATCAACGCCGAGTCCGAGGACGAGTCCAACGGCGAATAGGAGTCGGAGGTGGGACAGAGCCACCGATTGGCGATGTCCCGCCTCCGGGCGGTCTTCCTACTGTGATTTCAGGGGTCGTACCGAGAGATTCCCATGCTTCGTGGGATACCACTCCCACTCCCCCGACTGCATCCCACTGTGCGTTCTCGGGAGTCGGATCCTCCGCTTCGACGTCCATAGATCGCGGGGCCTCCGCAGATAGACGTCAAACGTCTCACCCACCGACTCGGAGAAGTTCTCAAAATCCACATCGAATGTCACCACCTGCCGCCGCCCCATCCGCCGGGTAGACACCGAAGTGCTTCCGCAGACGAAGAACGTGTTGATATCGCGCGCGGCAACGACCATCTCCAGGCTTTCGAGGACCTGTCGGTGGAGATGCGCGAATTCGAGCTCAATTCTGCAACCTCCAGAGATCGCTTCGCACGAGGCTCTCTTCACCGCGACGGGGAAACCTGACGTGTCGATGCGGTCATCGGCCAAGTGTGCAGCCGCAGGCAATTCCTCGATGACCGTCTGCCAGCGCCGGTATCCGGTCTCCGGCAGATAGCGTTCGACCGTGTCCATGGCAGAATTGCGCATTTCCGCAACGGTATCTGTGCTCAGAGAGAGAAATTCCTCGATCTGATCTGCGAGGGCGTCGATATCATTCCTCGGCGTGATGAAGCCGTTGTGGCCCTGCTCGATCAGGTCGCGCGGGCCATAGGTGATGTCGTAGACGATCGGGATGCAACCAGCACCCATCGATTCCATCATCGACAACGGCAGTCCTTCACTGGTGCTCGTCAGCATAGAGAATGAAGCCGATGTCAACCTGTCTGCGACATCATTGACATAGCCGGGCAGCTCCACTCGATCACGAACGTCAAGGTCATCGATGAGCTTCTCCAGTTTGGGCCGTGCTGGCCCCTCTCCCAGGACAGTCAGAGAGACGTCGACACCACGGTCACGCAGTTTCGCCACTGCCCGAATCGGGTGGTCCACCCGCTTGAGTTCAATGAGATTGGCGATCATTACGGCCTTACCCACTGACCGTTCTTGCCGAGCCTCGGTCAGCACCGACCCTGCCGGCAGCTCTCCGGTCAGAAGCCTGATGTTGTCTTCAGTGAATCCGAGCGCTCGGACGGCGTCCGCCTGCTGACGTGTCTGCACCCCGACCACGTCGAAGCGGTCGAAGTTGCGCACAGTATCAACTCTGCGGGGCAGCACCTGGCCGTGGTTGCCGTTCCACGGATGACGTAGGTGGGTTCCATGGAGGAACAAAATGAGTGCGAAGTTCCGATCTGCGATCTCGTGGATGAACTCGCTGACCTTCTTGTCATCGGCGATGACGACAGCGGGCTCCTTGTTCACAACTGCCTTGACCCAGGCGTTGTAGAAATCTCGCGGACGTCGCCATTCCGCGATCGGTGTTCCATTCGGAGCACAGAGGACGAACCTGCTGCCCAGTTTCGGATCCCGGATGTCCGCGACCAGCAGGCTCCCATCTTCCCTGTAATAGTTGCGGCGAATGATCTTGCCGCTGCGCGCATTGCGGACTACGTCAAAGAATGAGGTGATGTTCTCGATTTCACCATCGACGTCCGGAATCGGGCTCTGCGGCTGTTCACCTTCGAGCTGCGCGAGTTCCTGGTCGGACCTGCACCGCAAGTCCGACCAGATGTTCATCAGCTCGACGTCATCACGCATCCGTCCCGACGAGACCAACCGATTCCGAATTTCCTCTGTGTCCATTCGAGGGCTGAACGTCAGGATAGTCTGCGACATCGGCCTCCCGAAGTTCTGAAAGCTCCGAATCCGTCGGAGGGCCGCGGTCGTCATTCCGCCCATCGATTCGGGGATCCCCCACAGGACGTTGTAGACGTGCACTTCATCGGTCCCGAGCTGGTAGTCGCGATCGTTCTGGACCTGACTGTTGTCGTTGACGTCATGCGTTCGTCGAGCCATAAAACTCACTGATGGTATCCTTCTCAGCTCTGGTCGTGCGGCAGTCTCGGCGCGCTGATCAACGTGTCAGCGTCATGCGACCGTAGTAGCGTGTCTGGCGTCGCCAGTTGACGATCTTGGGGCTGTCCGACGTCTCCCACTGGGCGCGGACGTTCCACTCGTCGTCGATGTCGGAGTACTTTCCGCCGACGATCGTCTGCATTGCGTCAACGTAGCTGAGCTTGAGGTCCTGCATCAGGCCGATGATCTTGGTGACGAGGCCTTCGCTGCGCATTTCGCTGAGGTTGAGGACCGCAGTCTGTGGGTCGAAGGGAAGGAAGTCCTCGGTGAGGCCGGCATGACTTGCGAAGACGAAGTTCAGCGCGCCGACATGGTCGTCGCCGAACGCGCTCGCGATCCTCCTCATCAGGGTCAGACCGCTGGAGCGGTTCTTCCTCACGTCATGTTTCGCGGCGAGCAGTGCACCCTCGAGTTCGGCGCTTGAGAACTCGACGATGTCGGCAGAGAATTCGCCGGCTGCGGGAACAACGACGAGGCGCTCATGGTCAGGGAACAGCACGGGAAGCAGCGCCTGCACCAGGTCCGATTCGTTGGCAATATCGCCATAGGACACGGGTTCCAAGCTCCGAACTGTTCCGTGTGAGAGCTGTGCTTGGATCTCATCGGCGGCCTCAGCACTCACCGCTCCAGACGGAAGCCAGAGGCGATACTGCCCTGAGGCGTGGGCATCGATGGACCTGATTGCCGTAGCAACCAGTGACTCTTCACCCTTCTCGACAGTCATGAAGACGTCTGTGACCTGTGCTTCGGGAGCTGCCTTGTCCACCTTGCTCACTGCCGAATCGATCGCAGTGCCGTCAGCGATAGGAAGCTCAGCTGCAGCCAGGTACTCATCGGCGGCGACCATGTCGTCCGCGGTGATCTCTTCCCACTTCGAGTAGATTTCGCTTTCCGAAGCTCCAGTCGCGATAAGTGGAAGCAGGACAGACAGTTTGTCCAAGATTCCGTTCCGGATTGTGTCGAACTCGGCTTCGTCGATGCCGATCAGTCCGCCGAAACGTGAATCCGATTTGTTCTTCGGTTCGAATTCGACCTCGGCGCCCACCGATCGTGCGGGCAGGTTCGCATGCAGTCGCGAGGTGAGGACTCGCTTGTACTTGTAGGCGTAGTCGGCGACCCAGTTGCGGGCCAGTTCCAGGTTCTCCGGGAACGTCTTGTCGCGGATCGCGGTGACCGTCTGCTTCTTCTTCGGCCCTTTTCCGCCCTTGGTCCAATCGATTCGCACCGTGCCGGATCGACGATCAGCCGACGGAGCCGGGAACAGGGTGTCGACCGTTGTGGTGAGGCACCCGGAGAAGAATGCCGGAACGCCGACGGCTCTGAGCACGGCGACCGACTGCCAGTCACGGCACCCCACTGGGCCGTACTTCTTCAGGTAGGCGATGGCATCGGGGGTGAGCATCTCCGGGTAGCGGACGAAGACGGAGAGCAGAATGGGACGCAGATTCGGGTGGAAGGGAATGTTGAATGACTTCCCGAAGATGTCATGCATGTACCAGCCGAAGGCGATGTACCAGGTGTCTTCCGGAATATCCTGATAGACGTTGCCGTCTCTGTAGACCTCAACGAGGTTGAGCTCAGCCTCAGGTCCTGCATACTTTCGTTCGTCTTTAACCGACTTGCGGAGCTTCTTGAAGAGCTCGGTCAGCCCCTGGTCGCCCGAGAAGCTGAGATTCTGGTACCGCAGAAGGTGACCTATCGACGCGATCGTCTGGATGTAGTCGCCGATGTTGCGGGAGCGGATCCCAGGCTGGTCGTAGCTGAGCACACCGAAGTTGCGTTTGCCGGCCGCAGTCGGGAGAGGCTCGAGGTGCTTTCCGCCCGGAAGCCAATCGAGCATGCGGTTGAGCTCGTAGCGCACCGCCGATTCCATCTGGTCCGACTGCCTTTCGAGGCGTGACTCGATGAGTGTGCGCACATGGTCGAAAGCTCCGATGCAGAATGCCGACTCGGCTGTGCGCAGCACTGCTTTGTCGCTCCAACGGTCGGTTTCGCCTGCTTCGTTCGAGCGGTCCAGGAGCGGCAGGGCTTCCTGCCCGAGGGTGTCGATTGCAGTAGGGAAGTATTCTTCGGCTGCGGAGACGATGATGTCGCGGTCGTCGATCTTTGCAAATTCTGCCCACGCCACCTCTGGGTCAGATGACCGCTGATACGCCATTCCGAGGATCACCCTGCCGGGTTCCTCGGTCGATGCACCGCTGCGCAGATTCAGACCGATGGACACTGCCTCGGCCAAGTTTCCTTCTGCGACGAGAATCCGCGCCGCGTCGACAACCGACTCACCGAAAGCTGATCCTTGTGCAAGTGCCTCCGAGAGTGTCGCGTGAGCCTTGACGCGCGCCTGCTGGCACGCCTTTGCGTCGACCTCTCGAGTCGAGGGTGCAACCGTCCATCCGTCCGTGTTGTCGGCTGTCTTGCCTTTGAGCCCTGACGCCAGCTTTCGATACGCGCGAGCGGTGTCCGTCGCGATCTTCTTCGACGAACCGGCCGATTTCCCGGCCCCTGTTCCTCCGGCGGCTCGTTCACGCACGTACTTCGTCCCGGATGCTCGTTCCACCACGGGCAGGGCACGTCGGGCGATTCCGTGGACGACGGGTTTCACCAGTTCTCGTCCCTTGCTGAAGTATCGGTCGGCGGCGTTTCGTCCAGTGGTCACTCGTTCAGTCCTTTGCAGAGGTTTCGGTGATCGGTCGTTGGTTACGGTCGACGGTCAGGGGCAATCAGGCACACGCTATCCGACTTGACTGTCAGTTCGATGAACCGCAGCAGTCGCAGTCTCAATCGAAAGTGCCAAGTCCTGTCTTGCGGAGGCTGGCGTCAAGTTGCGGGGCAAGAGTCTGCGCATAGGTCGCGGTGATATGGGCGGTATCGAAATAGGTGATGACTCCGCCGATGACCGGTTCGCATCGCCCGTCCGGGCAGAACCAGTCCTGAGGGTAGACAACCGACAGATTCTTTGCATCCATGGTCCTCGCCGAGGCGGCAAGCGGATCCATCCAGTGCCATGACTCCGGGGTTCCGGAGCACTGCTCGAGGTCGTCTTCGTGTTTGGCAACGCAATCCGGCACGGTGATATCGGCCCCACCGGGATATGGGGTGTCCCGAATGACTACGACGTCGAGATCGGCGTCGACCCAGCGCTGCAGGATCTCACGATGTCCTTCGGGGGCCTTCTTCTCGGTTTCTTCCCAGTCCATACCATCCAGCGGAGTTGATTGCCGCTCCGAAGTGATCACTGCGTCGAAGCCGCCTTCGGTCGTTCTCTTCGAGACCCAGTCGGCGTAGTCCTGACATCCCTTGGTTTCGTCCGGAGTCGACAGGTCCTGAGGCAGGGTCGAAATGCTGCAGTTCGATGCGAGGAATGTCGTGATCGTCAGATCGTGCTCATCGGCCAAGCGCTCGAGCGTCGGCAGCCAATGACCGGCATGCGAATTTCCGACGAGTGCGACACGTTTCGACCCGTCTCCATACGTGCATTCCGGTTTGCTCGCATATGGTGCGCTGGCCCAACAGCCATCGGCATAGGCCTTCGACTTGTCCTTCTTCGCCGCAGCGGGTTCCATCTGCAGCGAGTCCTTGTCTTCGCAGTTGGGATTGTCCTTTGCACTGGGGAGGAGAATCCCGGCTCCGAGGCAGGAATCAGGGTCGTCCAGCTGGGCCTGCAGCTTGTCCTCATTCTCTTCGACAATAGTGTTGGCGATGACCATCTGGCTGAGACCGAGCGCAGCGACCAGCGACATGGCAAGTGCCGCAAATGCGAAGGTCTTCTTCGAACTGCTGAAGAACGACGACTTGCGGAACCGGTTCTCAACCCAAGTCGTTGAAGCCCACGCGGCGATGATCGAGACCAGGATGATGGCGATATTGTCCAGTACGCCGAGGCTCTCCGAGCGTCCGAGCTTGGCGGAGAGGTAAGGCACGAGGACAATGAGCGGCCAATGCCAGAGATACACGGAATAAGAGATATCTCCGAGGAACCGAATCGGCCGCAGTGACAGCAGCGGAAGCACAGACGTCCTGCCCCGGGAATCGGCGAGGATGACGAGAGCTGTCGACACCACAGGAACCAGCGCGATGTAGCCGGGGAACGGCATGTCTGCACGGATGAGGAAGGTGGCCGCCACGATTCCGGCGAGTCCTATCCATCCGAGCAGTGAGCTGAACGGGAGCCGCTCCGGGCGAACGTAGAGAACGAATACGGCAACCAGACCGCCGGTAGCCAATTCCCACATCCTGGTCGGGGTGATGAAGTAGGCCATGGCCGGCTCGGCAGCCGTGTACCAGATGGAAAAGACGAACGAGGCCAGGAAGATTCCGAGGACGGTGAAACCGATGAATTGCTTGGACCGGCCGAGCTTCGTCCCGACGAGGAACGCCAAGCCGATGATCATCGGCCAGACGAAATAGAACTGTTCCTCGACGGACAGCGACCAGAAATGTTGGACCGGCGACGGAGCATTGTCCGCAGCCAGATAGTCGACGCTGGATACAGCGAAATCCCAGTTGACGACGTAGAGCCCTGCGGAGAGGATCTGGCGTCCGGTATCTGCCCAGATCGATTGCGGAGCAACCAGGAAGGTGGCGATGCCGACGAGGAAGAGGACGAGCAGCGATGCCGGCAACAGGCGCCTGACTCGTCGTGCCCAGAACTTTGCCACGTCGCCCCAACTCCGTGGAGGGGATTTGATGAGGTGGCTGGTGATCAGGAATCCGGAAATGACGAAGAATACGTCAACACCGACAAACCCGCCGACGAATCGGTCGGGCCACAGGTGATAGAGCAGAACGATACCCACGGCCAGAGCTCGCAGCCCCTGGATATCGGAACGAAAACCCGTGGGTTTGGGCGCACTCGCCCTCTGCGGGGAGTTTTCAGCGACGGGGGCTGTCGACTGCATCAATCGGCTCCACTCAGTTTCTCAGTCGGTTGGTTCGGACCCGACTGCGGTCCCTGTCATTACTCGTTTCCGTCGTACGCGGCAGACAGCATGCTCTCCGGAGACTCACCCGGACTGATTCCTGCCGTCTTTACGCGCACCGTTCGACACGGCGGCGTGAAGTCACACGATCGGCGGCCTGCCATGCCGGGACATTCGAAGGACGCCTCTCCGTGAGAGCTTCTGCCTGTCTTCGTCTTGACCCCACGGGTCGAGACGCCACCCGGCACGCCATCCTTCCATCCAAGCTTTGAGCTGGTGCGGTTTGTTCGCCCACTTGATGAATTGCATCAACGTCCAGGAGCCCACGTATGCCCAGCTGAATGGCCACGGCAGATTGCGTCGCGCCAGCCAGACTCTGTTCCTTGCGTTCATGTAGAAGTACTCGTCGTGACGTCTCGGGTCGATCACCGGGTGGGCGACGGCGAGGTCACCCATATACCAGACGATGTAGCCGGCGTCCCAGACCCTCCATGCAAGTTCGATGCCCTCGTGCGCATACCAGAATGGTGCAGGCCATCCGCCGCACTCGTCGAATGCCCGACGCTGCATGCAGACCGCGCCTTCCCACACCGAGAACACGTTCGATGAGTGGTCAGCGCTTCCCTTCTTCAGTCTGGGAATCCACCGTTTCGGCGCATCCGGTCCACCTGGTTCCTCGACCCTCGGCTGGATCAGCCCGATCTGCGGCTTTGTGCGCATCAATTGGGCCATGCGCATCAGCGACGTGTCATCAGGCAGCCAAGCGTCATCATCGAGGAAGAACAGGAATTCGCCATCGACGTGAGGAACGCCGGCGTTGCGACCGGCAGGGATTCCGAGGTTCTCCGGAAGTCCCAACTTCTTGACCTGGTCCGGAATGCCTTCCGGCTCCCAACCGTTTCCCACGCAGACGATGTCGAGATCGACGCCCTTCTGCGCCAGCAGCGACTCGAATCCTCGGTTGAGGTCGTCCAGTCGCTTGCCTTGGCTGAGAACGACAACGCCGAATGTGTAACGTCGATTGTCTTCGAACTTCTGGGAGAGGATCCTCGATGACTCGCTCATGACAGCCTCCTTGATGCCATGATCGCCATGAAGTGGCCGATGACGGAGAGCAGGCACAGCGGAGCCATGATGAGGACGAGCCAACGTTCGCCGAACAGGGGCTCGGCTCCTGCCGATGCCGCTATCGCGGTGATGATGCTCGAGGCCAATGCCATCAGAGACATCTCTACCGAATGGAAGATGCGGTGGAAGGGCACAAACCGAGCGATTCGTTTGAGGGTGGAGATGACTCCCGGATTCAGTGCTGTGGCTTCCTTCGAATCCGCGAGTTTATCGAGTCCGTTGAACGCGCGGGAGACATGAACCATGTCGTTGAGAGCCTTGTTGAGAAGCACCAGTCCGGCGAGAACCGTTCCGGCGAGCAGAAGCGGGTAGGACCCAGCGGGATCGTCGATGAGGTTGTTCCACTCCCCCACTGCTCGGATTCCGAGTGCAACCGCAACCAGACCCTCAGTCGTGTAGTGGCCGACCTTGTCCAGAAACACACCTTTGGCACCGCTGGTTCCTCGCCAACGGGCAACCTCACCATCACAGCAGTCGATGTACATCTGGGCCTGAGAGAAGAAGACAGCCAGAATCGCGCCCCAGATGCCTGGGATCAGAAGACTGAAGGCGATGCACCAACCTGCCACGATCATCAGGCCGGTGACACCATTGGCACTGATCTTCGTACGCACGAGCAACATCGTGAAGTAGATCGAGATATGGCGGAGGTACAGCTGCGCCGTCCAGTGCTCGGCATTCTTCCGGCTGCGAACTTCCGGCGGCTGCGCCTTGGCCCGAAGCTCCGACAGCGTCGGATGTTTCGCCGAAGGCTTTTCGGGCACGTCCGTTCCTCTCAGATCCATGATGGTGTCCAGTCACGATAGCGCGAAGCCCGCGCCGTCACGGTCAGGACTTGCCCAGCTCGCTCTTGATCCGCGTCGTCGAGATCTCAGGAGTGCGCGGCAGATAGACGACCTCGCACTTGTCCTTGAGGAAGTCGAACTCCCCTTCCCAATCGTCGCCCATGACAAAGGTGTCGATATGGTATTTCTCGACGTCGGTCGACTTCTGCTCCCAATTGTCTTCAGGAATGACGAGGTCGACATAGCGGATGGCTTCGAGCATGTGCTTGCGCTCTTCATAAGAGAAGTACGACTTCTTACCTTTACCCGCATTGAACTCATCGCTCGACAGTGCAACGACAAGGTAATCGCCCTGTTCCTTGCACCGTTGGAGCAGTCGAATGTGCCCGTAATGGAGCAGGTCGAATGTTCCGTACGTGATGACTCGTTTCATGGCTGATTCCGTTCAGAGGTCGAAGCTCACCTCGTGAGCCGCAGATTTAGTTCCGCGTTAGTTTATCATTCTGTTACTTAAAGTTTAGAAAATGTCACACGGCTCACTCGGCGTGCTTCATACGGTGTTCTTCCGAACGGTGTCTGATCACTTGTTCGCTCGATTTGATGAAGCGCGAAGTCTGTTGGCCAGTTGCAGTATCCCCAAGATAGAACTGAGCCAACTCAGCGACGGATCCGATTCGCGCGTCGGCTTCTTCAATGAGGTCGACAACTCCTTGCTTGCTCGCTGGGTCGACCGCCGGGCACTGGTCAAGAAGTCCGCCTTCCAGCACCTCCGCAGCTGGCTCATGGGGTTTGACCATCACAAGGGGTTTCCCGGAGGCGAGCCAATCGAAGGCCACGGAGGTCATTTCGACGACGGCAAGATCGGCTTCGTCCAACTGCCATGACACGTCCGGACTCTTGTCGAGGAACCCGCGAGGATCCGATTCGACGATCTCCGCTACATCTTCTACAGCCTTCTCGAACTCATGACGCATCACTCCGGTACGTGGATGCGGTCGGAAGATCACTCGGTATCCCGCTTCAAGAAGAGATGTGACGATCTTCTCTCCGTTGTAGGCGATGGTGCCATACGCCATCGACGGGGAGTCGCCTTCCCACGTCGGTGCGTAGAGCACCGCTCTGCCATCGGGGTTCGATTTCTTGAACTCTTCCCAATCAGACGGGACGGATCGTGGACGGTCCAGTTGGGGGCGGCCGACATCGAGCATCCGATCACCGCGCATACCGTAAAGAGTCTGCTCAATCCGTTCTCTCGCCGCCTGGCCGGCGGTGAAAACATAGTCATATCCCTTGAGCTGATTGGAGATCATCGAGATCTTCTCGCTCTCACCGTGGCTGAGGTGCACATGAGCCGGTTCGGGATAGCGGAGTGCCTGAAAGTTGCTTGTCCCCTGGTTGACATAGAACACTGTCCGCAGACTCGGTGCCTGCATGAACTCGTCCAGTCCCTTCGTCAGGCGTGAGAAGCGGACAGGAAACGAGGTGACGCCCTTGAGATGTCTGGCGACGAGTGAATTCCGGACGATGATGCCGAAGGGGCGGTCCCCGAAGCCGAGGTCTTTCAGTCGGGACTCGAGCTGTTCGAACGGCCACAGCCACTGTTCGAGCTGGTAGACAGAGCTGAGGTCCCCGGCAAAGTACGCGGCCGCAACGAATGCGTCGTCGTCCTGAGGATGGAAATCATCAGATAGCCGAGATTCACGAACACGCTCACGCAGTCTCTGCGCGGCGAGCTTGGCCACTGACTGCGCGAACGAGGCACCACGAACTGCGGTCTGCGGCAATTCTGCCGGTAGGAAGGTCATGGAGACTATTGTGCATGCCTATCTGTGCTCCCCCTGAATTACGCCTCCGTTCCAGGTGAACGGATGTCCGATCGATAATCGACTCTTTCATCGACAATCGGCTATTTTTGGGTGAGATTCTGCGAAAGGGAGTACATGTCACCTGAACGTCGGCTGCGGTTCGAACGGTCGTCTCTGCGGAAGCGTCCTTCGACCACGCCCCACGACAACGTCGCTCGGGAGACCACGCTGTTCAGCCGGCAGATCATCAACAGCGAACCCCAGGAGCTGACAACTGCGTCGACCTTCAGCGACGCATTGGCCGCGCATATTCCGGAGGGCACACCGACAGAAACGACCGGGTCGATCACTCAGGTGGTCATTCCGCGCTCGACTCCCGAGCTCCTCACCGAGATCGCCTCTGCGTGGGATCTCCATCCGGTTCTCATCGACGACCTCTTTCATGCGAATCAACGGGCGAAGGTCGAACGCTACGACGATGTCCTCTTCGTCGTTCTGAAATCAGCGATCTACATCGACGCGAAAGAGGAAGTCGAGTTCAACGAGTTCCACCTTCTCATGAAGGACGATGTGCTCGTGATCATCTGTCAGGGAGACCGCTTCATCGACGGAACACCGATTCCGGCGGACACCAGCGGAGTCCAGGAGTACTTCACGAACGAGAAGCGCAGCTGGGCGAAAGACCGCGAACTTCTCACGCTCGGACCGGAAGCGCTCATGTACCGCCTGCTCGACACCGTGGTCGACGGGTACTTCCCTGTTCTCGATGGGCTGCAGGACGACAAGGACGGGATCGAGAGACAGGTCTTCAGCGGGGACACTGCCGCTGCCGAGCGCATCTATCTCCTCAGCCAAGAAGTCATCGATGTCCTTCACAACTCAACCCACCTCAATCGGCTGACGCAGGCGCTCGGAAACGGGGCCGCCAAATACGCGATTCCTGACGACCTTCGCGCCTACCTCGACGACGTCACAGATCACCTCACCAGAGTCCTAGCCGAAGCCGGCGAACTGCGCGAGGCCTTGTCCCAGATCCTCAACGTCAATTCGACGCTGGTCGCCCAACGACAGAACGAGGACATGAAGAAGATCTCCGGATGGGCCGCGATCCTCTTCGCCCCCACTCTCGTCGGAGCGATCTACGGAATGAACTTCGACGATATGCCCGAACTCCACTGGGCGTTCGGCTACCCGATGGCGCTGGGGCTCATGTTCGGACTAGGTGTTGTGCTCTACGTCGTCTTCCGAGTCAAGAAGTGGATGTGAGTCCGTCTCGGATGAAGCGACCGCTGAGATTTCCGTGTTTGGTCGAATAGAGATGCAGCGCAGCCGACGATGAGAGGGCTGAGTCCTCGCTGCAGGCTAAGCGCACTCTTTCGAATCCTCGCCCGAAGACGAGGTCGAGGGAGAAGTCGACATACTCTTCTGTGATGGGTTCAATCCGAGAGAGCGGAATATCGGCCGTGATCAGCTCCATGCTGCTGTGGGCTTCGACTCGCCCATAGAAGGTCCCAGTTCGCGACTTCCACGAGATGAACATCTGCTCGGGCGTGCTTCCTCCGAGATCAGAGACGCTCAGAGTGACAGAGACTCCATCGGCAGTCACCTCGGCAGTTCGAACCTCTGCCCGCGCGTTCTCGGCACGGATGATCGGAACGAACGGCTGAGCCGCCAGAACCTCTCCCCACCGTCGGACGATGGGATCGTGGAAGAAGTCCGCGGCCCGGGCGACGGCGTTTCGGCGCATCCTCGAGACCTCGTCCTCGGGCAGAGACAGGAACGTCGAGATCGCGGCGGCCAGTCCGTCGACGTCGCCGGGTGCGACGAGGAATCCATCGGTCCCGTGCTCGATGATGTCTGCGGGTCCGTAGTCCACCGCGTAGCAGATGGGGATGCACCCCGCCGACATGCTTTCCAGCACCACGAGCCCTTGACCTTCGAAGCGGCTCGTCAGGAGGCTGAATGAGCTGGAGAGGAAGTTCGACTTCGCTCCATCCACGTGGCCGTGGAGCGTGACTCGGCCGGCTGCGTTCCCGCTCTCGATGAGCTCGCTGAGCATCGGCCGGTCGTCGCCGTCCCCATACACGTCAAGCATCACCTGCTGACCATCGGCCACAACGCTTGCAACGGCGGCGATTGCGTCTTCCACGCGTTTCTGCGGTGATAGACGAGCAACCATGGAACCTCTGCTGCGAGGCCGTGGTCGGTCCGGATCTCCGTGCAGATCGTCCGTCAGGTTCGACACTGTCGCAAGCTTTCCGGCCGACAGGTCCAGTCCTTCCATGGCGACTCGCTGCGAATCGGTGAGCGTCGTCGCCAGATCGAATCCGTCCAGTTGACGGAGGTAGCCGAACTTGTCTTCAGCCAACGCACCGGTGGGCTCATCATCGGCATCAGCAAGAAAGTGATTGTGGTTGACCATGCAGAGAATGACGTTGTCGCGCCGGTATTCATGAATGAAATTGCCGACGAAGGCAGAGTCGCAGATGAGGTAGGAGGGCTTGTCTCCGATGACGATGTCGAGCCACGCCTGATAGAAATCTCGCGCCGTTGACCATTGTGCGATGACCGTCTGTTCGCGGTCGAACAGTGTGATCCGACGACCGCCTCGGCGACCGGGCTTCTTCATGTCCTGGCGATCGATGACAAGCAGGTGCCCTCGATCGTGGTATCTGTCGGCCTGGAGCAGACTGTCCTCGGAATCGTTCCTCTGTTCAGTCCATTCCTGACCGGTCCGCGTGATGACATCATCGGCTGCTGTCGGATCGGGGTCGACCGTGCCGACCATTCTGCGCAGTTTTCGGTCAGACCAGGAGGTGAGGTCCTGCCACAGATTGCGGACTTTCACCTTACGATCGATTGACCCGGCGGCCCGAAGCTCGCGTTCCCGATCCAGGCCTTTCATCTCAGGGCTCAGAGTCAGAATCTCAACGCGCCGGTTGTCGAGCCGAGCGAAGGCGGAGCTCCGTTCCAGCGCGACCGTGGTCATGCCGCCGTAGTCGTAGCCGATGGTCCACGTCAGAGTGAAGTAGCTGCCTTCGGGCAGGAGACCGCGATGAGGGAATCGGTGGGGATGGGACTGTCTTGGGGATGTTTCGGGGATGCTGTTCACTACAGAAATATAGGCCGACCGCGGAGCAGCCGACCGCCGACACACCACAACCGAATGGTGATGTGCATTTCACGATGAGCCTTGGCGGATTCCGGGTCATGAGGCCGTTCACTGTAACCCCGGCCTGTCGAAGAACAGGCGGCGTTCCCTGACGATGATGATCGCCGAGAGGATGAGCATGAGTCCCGTCTGGATGACCTTCGAGTCCGGGTCGGTCATGAAAGTCTCCGCGGACATATTCGCCGAAGCGTGGAAGACCACCGGGATGAGGATGCTGCGTCCGCACCGAAAATACAGCCAGTTCATCACGAGCACGAACGCCACCATCGAGACCGGGAAGTTCAAGGTCTGCAGCACACCCGATTCGACGACCTCGTTCTGGTAATAGCCGTCGATGAACGACAGCGGCACATGCCACAGCGCCCAGATGAGGGTGAAGAGCAGCGACGCCGAGAACACCCGCATCTTCCTCACCAAGGTGTCGGTGCCATAGCTGTGCCAGGCGAGCTCTTCGATGACGGCGGCCCCGATGAGCGTCACCCAGCCCGGCATCAGCCCCGTCGAAAAGGTGAACCCTCCCCGCAATCTGAACTGACCGGGATCGTAGCCGAAGAACAGTGACAGTCCTTGAGCTGCCATCAGGGTCACGGGAACCAGGAACACCGCCGCGACGAGGAACGGCCACCGCGCAAAACTCGGCCACTTCAACCTGTTGATGATGTCGGCTCGCAACTCCGGCCGATGCCGGACAAACGCGACGACCACGGCGAGAGGGGCGAACAGCCCCGCCAATGACAGCACCAGGGTCCCGACGAGCACGGTCTGATTCTGCTCCGGCAGATGACTGAGGTAGGCGGCCGCGAACCAGAACGCCCACGGCAGCGCCGTCGCCCACACATAGAACGCAACCGGGCGATCGTATCTGTGCAGCACCTCTTCATCCTGGCGACCCCGTGTGACGACAGGGTCAACCGGAACGCTTCCGAGGGCGGGGTCGGTGACCATAGCGCAAAGAATAGAGTCCGGTCGGGTGCGAAACCAGGGATGCACGTTCCTCACCACGATGTCCGCGAATGCGGACGTACGGCAGTGGGCGGCCGCCTCGGCGAGATTTTTCATTTCCCACCCGTTCGTCCACTCTGCCGATGACGTTCACAGCACCTTTGCCGCACGGTCGCCTGCGCTTCGTAGCGTCGCGGTCGTGAATACACAGAGAGAGAAATCCACACGCACCCGTCCGTTCACGATTCTCGCCACTGCCGTTCTAGCGGCATCGGCCACCTTCGGTGCAGGCCTCGCCCCTGCGGCAGCCACCGGGCTCGGATCCACCGGTGAAGCACCGGGACTCGACTCCCCCAGCGGCTTCACCGCCCCTGACAAGGTCGCCGACATCGAATTCCCGACGACAATCTCCCACCGAGGCGGCGCCAACGTCTACCCGGAAGAATCCATGGAAGGATTCACCGCCTCGGCGAAGGACGGATTCCTCCCCGAGATGGACATCCAGTTCCTCGAAGACGGCACCCCCGTCCTCATCCACGACGACACCGCAGACCGCACCCTCAACGGCGTGACCGGACCCATCCGGGACCTCAGCCGTGAGGAATGGGACTCGGCCACGATCAAGCACCCGGCCGGCGGAGAGGAAGCCGCCACTGTCACTCTCGACGAACTCCTCGACGAGATGGGCGGCGAGGTCGTCATGGTTCCCGAGATCAAGCCCGGGGCCACCCCCAAGGAGGTCGACCGGGTCCTCGACGAATTCGACGAACGCGGACTCAAGGACTCGCTCGTCGTCCAGTCCTTCGATTTCGAAGCGGCGAAGACGATCGCCGACCGCGGATACACCTCGCTCTACCTCATGGGCTCGACCATGCCGAAGGAATCACCGGCCGAGATCAAGGACGCCGGAATCGAATGGGTGGGACCGAGCAAGAACCTGCCGACGAACAAGATGCGCGAGCTCGACAAGGCCGGCTTCCACGTCGCCCCGTACACGCTCGAGACTTCGAAGGACGGGCAGCGCCTGCCCAGGTTCATCGACGGCTACTTCACCGACGACGCCTGGACTGACTGAGTTCCTCGCACCGATGATCAAACAGCGGGATCCGGGAGAGGGTCGGAAAATCACCGCCGCGAGTGCCCGCGACGTTGAGTAGACTGCACGAATGGAGCCTCTCGAACGCGGCACCCCGATCCCGGACCCGCTGACACCCTATCTCGAGGTCAACCGCTCCCAGCCGCGGCACGAATGCTGGGTGACCGGTCACATGGTCGCCGGTCTCGACGGCACCGCTGCCATCCACGGGCGCGTCGGCGCGCTGTCGACAGAGCCCGACCAGGACCTCTTTCGACGGATGCGGCAGATCGCCGATGTCGTCATGGTCGGTGCTCAGACCATCCGCAATGAAGGCTATGCCCCGATGCACCTGGACGAGTCCGCCCGAGAACAGCGTCGAATGCGGGGCCAGTCCGAGATGCCACCGGTGGCCATTGTCAGTCGCAGCCTCGACCTCGACTGGTCGTCACAGGTCTTCACTGGAGCCCCCGAACACGCACGCACCATCGTCATCACGTGTGCCAAGGCCGACCCGCAGCGGCTGGCAGACGCAGAAAAGGTCGCCACAATCATCATCGCAGGTGTTGACCGTGTCGAACCAGCGGAGGCTCTGCAGGCTCTCGCCGGGCTCGGCTACCGGGTCGTGCTCTGCGAAGGCGGACCCCGGTGGCTCGGGGAGCTCGTCGCAGCGGACCGACTCGACGAACTGTGCCTGTCGATCTCACCGATGATGGGTGGTGATCCGCTGCCGGTGAGCATTGCGCCGCCCGGTGCCGGGATCGCACAGTTCTCGCTGAAGTCGACGATGGTCGCCGATGACACCCTCTTCCTCCGCTACGAGGCGAAACCGCCTGACGGAAACGGCTCATGAACACCATCGAGGACCTCATTGGATCGGTCGATTCCCCACTCATCGTCGTCACCACCTCGGCGGAGGGCGAACGGGCCGGCTGTCTGGTCGGATTCCATTCGCAGGCGAGCATCGATCCGGAGCATTACTGCTTCTGGCTGTCGAAAGCCAATCACACCTACCGGGTGGCGCTGCGTTCCGAGCGTTTCGCCGTCCATTTCCCTACCACCGGGGACAGTGAGCTGGCCCGGTTCTTCGGGTCGCGCTCCGGATCGGAGACGGACAAGTTCGCCGGTCTTGACTTCACCGTCACCGAGGATGGGGTGCCCTTGCTCGCGGACCTGCCGAATCGCCTCATCGTCGAACGCATCACGATGCTCGACGACGGAGGCGATCACGTCTGCCTCACGGCCCGTGTGCTTGCGACCGAGACGAAGGGCGGCTTCGCGTCGCTGCGCCCTTCACAACTGGGAGACCTCAGCCCCGGGCACAGCGCCGAGGAACGGGCGATCCGCCCGTGAGCCGACCGCGTGCCGATCTGCTGTCAGCGATGACGGAACAGACGATCAGACACACTTCCTCCACACGGTAACAAGAGACAGCGTGGTCGATAACCCCTGTCGTGGCCGAGATTCCATCCGTAGCGTGGATCATCTCAGCGGGAGCAGAAGCCCCGCAGAGCGCTAAGGAGATGATTACGATGGCCACCGACATCAGCAGCCCGGTCAAGGACAAGAACTACAACCTCATCTGGGCGATCGAAGCGTCATTGAGCAATGTGTGGAAGCTCGAGACCTACGTCCAGGATGCTCGGGAACAGGGCGATGAGGAACTCGCCGACTGGTTCAGGAAGATCCAGGAGAACAACCGTACGGCCGGCCAGCAAGGCAAGGAGATGCTTCTCCAACGTCTTCAATGACGTCTAGACAGAGCCCCGGTTCGCCGGGGCTCTGGTCTGTCCGGACCTGCGACAGGACCTTAGACGCCCCGAGGCACGAGTACCGAACAGACCCCCTTGTGGCCCGGAGGAACATCGGTACTGTTGAAGCTATGACGACAATGGCAGAGGCCATTCGGGGTCGATAGCATGCCGACCGCGCATCATCCTCATCGCAACGCCATCGACCGTGTAGTAGTGACCTACCTTGCGGCTCTGATCCTCGGCACAGGCCTGCTGATGCTGCCCGCAGCGACGTCCACTCCCGGCGGCATCTCAGTGCTGTCTGCGCTCTTCACCGCCACTTCCGCGATCAGCGTCACGGGCCTGGAGGTGCTCTCGACCGGCAGCGACTACACGTTCTTCGGCCAGGCCGTGATCCTCGGTCTCATCCAGATCGGCGGCCTCGGCGTCCTGCTGCTCACGACTCTTCTGGCCATGCTCGTCGCGGGAAAGGTCGGGCTCAGGCTCCGCGAGTCGGCCGCCGCCGAGGCCAAAAGCTCCGATATCGGAGGCGTCCGACCCATGGTTCTGCGGATCATCGGTCTCACCGTCGCCACCGAGGCGGCCGTTGCCACGATGCTGTTCCTTCGCTTCTCCACCCACTACGGCGAAGAAGCCGGAAACGCGGCGTGGGACGCGGTCTTCCATGCAGTCTCGGCTTTCAACAACGCCGGCTTCGGTCTCAGATCCGACAGTCTCGCCGGCTACGCCACCGATCCCTTCGTCTGTGGTCCCGTCGCCGCGGCCATCATCCTCGGCGGACTCGGCTATCCGGTGCTCATCGAGATCGTCCGCCGCTACCGGACTCCGCTGGCGTGGAGCATGACGACGCGTGCGATGGTCGCCGCCACTCCCGTTCTGCTCCTTGCCGGCACGGTGTTCATCGCCGCCGTCGAATGGAACAATCCCGGCACTCTGGGACGATTTGACTGGTGGGACAAACTGCAGGTGGCCGCATTCCAATCGACGACCACACGCACGGCGGGCTTCAGCACGGTCGATTTCGCGCAGCTGCACCCCGCCACCTGGTTCGTCATGGACATCCTGATGTTCGTCGGCGGAGGCCCGGCGGGAACCGCGGGTGGCGTGAAGATCACCACTGTTCTCGTGCTGCTGGCGATGACCTGGGCAGAGATCTCCGGAGGCACGGCAACGAACCTCTTCGGATCCCGTGTGGCACGTTCGGCGTACCGACAGGCGGCGACGGTGATCGTTCTGGCTCTCGCGCTCATCGCCACAGCCACCATCGTCCTCATGCTCGACGACCCGCGGCCCGGACTCGGCCGACTCCTCTTCGAGGTCATCTCCGGCTTCGGCAACGTCGGCCTGTCGACCGGCATCACCGCCGGACTGCCCGGAACGAGTCAAGCCGTCCTCATCACAGTGATGATCCTGGGGCGACTGGGTCCGGTGACCGTCGCTTCCGGACTGGCACTGCGGGCCCGCGCCATCCGCTACGAGCTTCCGGTCGAACGGCCGCTCATCGGCTGAGCCGGGTGACCGGCACCGCTGCCTCCCAGCCAGACCCCACGCACTCTCGGAAAGGAGACCGGAGATGAAGAGCAGAAAGTGGCGCACACGACCTGCGGCGTTCTTCTTGGGCAACCCCCACCCCCTGGCCAGGGACGGGGCGGTGGCCGTCATCGGGCTGGGCCGCTTCGGCGGATCACTGGCCACAGAACTGGCCGCCTACGGCGTCGACGTCATCGGCATCGACATCGACGAGGCGGTCGTGGCCCAATACTCTGACAAACTGGCCTTCGTCTCCCGGACGGATGCGACGGATGAGACCGTTCTGCGCCAGGTCGGCATCGAGGAGGTCAGCCGAGTGGTGATCGCCATCGGCAACGACGTCGAAGCCGGCATCCTCGTCGCTTCGAAGGTCCTCAAGATCGGGAATCAGCATATCTGGGCCAAAGCCGTCAGCCAGACTCATGCGGACATCCTCGGACAGTTGGGCATCGACAATGTGATCCGTCCCGAGAACGATATGGGGCGACGGACAGCGCATCTCATCCGCGGACACATGTCCGACTTCATGTCAGTCAGCGAAGATTTCGTGCTGGCTCGCACCGCCCCGCCAGTGCGCATCTCGGATTCACCGCTGGCGTCCTTCGACATCAGACGCGAGTACGGGATCAGTGTCGTCGCATTCAGACGCGACGGTGAGGACACCTGGAACATCGCTGATCAGGATGTCACTCTCTATGCCAACGACGAGATCCTCGTCGCAGGATCTCCCCGCGAGGTGGAGGACTTCAGCACCCTCGACGAAGAGGACGACGAGGAGGGCTGAAGTCCTCGACCGGTCTCAGACCGCGACGACCTCGACGGGGATGTTGCCGCGAGTGGCCTTCGAATAGGGGCAGAGCTCATGGGTGCGGTCGACGAGCTTCTGCGCAGTCTCGGGGTCCACACCGGGGATGCTCACCTCGAGTCTCACCGACAGGCCGAAGCTCTCACCCTCTTTGCCGATCCCGACCTGCGAGTTGACGACGGACTTCGAGGTGTCGACGCCCTGTTCCTTGCCCGCCAGCCCGAGTGCGCCCTGGAAGCAGGCCCCGTAGCCGACGGCGAAGAGCTGTTCGGGGTTGGTGCCGCCGCCCGGTCCGCCCTGTTCCTTCGGTGTGCGCAGGTCGACGTCGACCATCTTGTCATCGGTGGCGCCGTGTCCGTCCCGGCCGCCGGTGATCTCCGCGCGAGCGGTGTACGCGATGCTCTCAGGTGTATTCACTGTCTGCTCCTCACTAATGCTGATGTCACAGGTCTCCCGAGACTAACGCAGTTGCCGCGTTCCCGTAAGGGGGCGCAGCAGCCCTGGTCACAGTGCTAACCTGCCGGCCAGAAGCCGTTGAGACATTACGGAACAGAGACAATCGCAGACGGGAGGACAGACGCCGTGAACGAGTCCGATGAGAAGATCCCCACGCCCGACGGCATCGACATCAAGACGATGCCGCCCGGAGACAGACGCACACTCAGACGAGCCATCAGCGGCTCCGCCCTCGGAAATGCCGTCGAATGGTTCGACTACGGTGTCTACTCCTACGTCTCCGTCTACATCGCCAATGCGTTCTTCCCCGGCGAGTGGGGTGTGGCGCTCACCTTCGCCTTCCTCGCCCTCTCCTTCGTCTTCCGTCCCTTGGGCGGCTTCGTCCTGGGCCCCCTCGGCGACAAGGTGGGGCGCCAGCACATCATGGTTCTCACCATCATCATGATGACCATCCCGACGACGCTGATCGGCATCCTGCCGACCTATGCCACGCTGGGTGCGTTCGCTCCCATCCTCCTGCTGCTGTGCAGGATGGTCCAAGGCTTCTCCACGGGTGGAGAATACGGTGGTGCTGCTGTCTACATGGCAGAGTCGGCCCCTGATAAGCGCCGGGGCTTCTGCGGGTCGTTCCTCGAACTCGGCACTCTGGCCGGTACCGCCTCGGCGGCCCTGGTCTGCACCGTTCTGCTCGTCCTCGTCGGCAGCGACGGCATGGATGCCGGCTGGTGGCGGCTGCCGTTCCTGCTCACACTCCCGCTCGGCGGCATCGCCCTGTGGCTTCGGATGAAACTCGATGAGCCCGAGGCGTTCTCCGCGGCGACGAGCCGACAGCAGACGACGAAGAAGCCCTTCCGAGATCTCTTCCGCGGTTACTCGAAGCAGATCACCATGCTCATGGCTTTCGTGGTCCTGCTCAACATCGGCCAGTACATGGTGCTCACGTATATGCCCACCTACCTCAGCAGCACATTGGGCCATTCGGAGGTCGAGAGCAACTTCACGCTCGTCATTGTGCTCGCGGCGATGATGGTCGTCATCACACCTTTGGGCCGGCTGACCGACACAATCGGGCGCAAACCGGTCCTCTACACCTCGGCGATCGGGTTCATCGTCCTCTCCCTCCCCGCGTTCCTGCTCATTCAGGCTGAGGGCGCCGGCCTGCAGATCCTGGGATTGGGCATCATCGCCCTGCTCCAGGTGATGCTCCAATCGTGTGTCTCGGCGACCCTGCCGGCGATCTTCCCCACACAAGTGCGCTTCTCCGGGTTCGCCATCGGCTACAACATCTCCACCGCGATCTTCGGCGGCACGACCGCGGCAGTGAATACCTTCGTCATCCAGAAGACCGGTTTCGAACTCTTCCCCGCCGTCTACCTCGTCGCCGCCGGTCTCATCGGACTCATCGGCATCCGCTTCTTCAATGAGACAGCCGGCCGACCCATCGACGGTGCCACTCCACCTGGCTCCGAAGACGAAGAGCTCGCCGAGATGGGCTACGACCTCATCGGCTTCAACGACAACGGCACCGACGATGACACCGGCAGCGGTGACAAGCAGGTTTCCCACTGACGTCGCCGCCGCTTCCCAAGCACCGGTCGGAGGTCCACGATGGAGTGAGAGAGCGGGGCAGCTCGACCTCGGCTCGGATTCCAGTCTGAGGAGGACTCATGGGACGTTTTCTGCTGATCACGTCGACACTCATCGCGCTCATCGCGGTCGCCTGGGCAGCCGCCGTCGGACCGTGGGCATGGTGGGTCCTCGGTGCGGTGGTCCTCGCCATCGTCGGCGTGGCCGCGTACGACCTGCTTCAGCGCAAGCACTCTATTCTGCGCAACTACCCGGTAGTCGGTCATCTACGATTCCTGTTGGAGACTCTCCGACCCGAACTCCAGCAGTACTTCATCGAACGCAACTGGGACGGACGCCCTTTCGATAGAGACATCCGCTCCCTCGTCTACGAACGTGCGAAGGGAATCCACGGAGAGCTCGCTTTCGGCACCGAACGGGACGTCAACTCCGCCGGCTACGAATTCCTCATCCACTCCACCGCTCCCGTCGCGGTTCCGGACCAGACGCCTCGTGTGCAGGTAGGTGGGCCGGACTGTACGAAGCCCTACAGCATGGCGCTGCTCAACGTCTCGGCCATGAGCTTCGGCTCCCTGTCGCCCAACGCCGTCAGGGCGCTCAACCGCGGTGCCGAACTCGGCGGCTTCGCCCATGACACCGGTGAAGGCGGGATCTCCGACTACCACCTCGAGAACGGCGGCGACCTCGTCTGGGAGATCGGTTCGGGCTATTTCGGCGCCCGGACCGACAGCGGCGACTTCGACCCCGCCCAGTTCGCCGACCAGAGCTCCCGCGACCAGGTCAAGTGCGTCTCACTCAAACTGAGCCAGGGTGCGAAACCCGGAATCGGAGGCGTCCTGCCCGCGGCGAAGGTCAACGCCGAGATCGCCCGAACCCGCGGCGTCCCGCAAGGCGAGAAGTGCGTGAGCCCGGCCGCCCACAGCGTCTTCAGCACCCCGGTCGAACTCATCGAGTTCATCGCCCGGATACGCGAACTCTCGGGCGGCAAGCCCACGGGATTCAAACTCTGCGTGGGATCCCGCACAGATGTGCTCGCGATCTGCAAGGCGATGCTCGAAGTCGGAACCGCACCCGACTTCATCATCGTCGACGGTTCCGAGGGCGGCACGGGAGCCGCTCCCCTCGAGTACGAGGATCACGTGGGGACTCCGCTCACCGACGGCCTGCTCACCGTCCACAACGCGCTGGTCGGAACGGGCTTGCGGGATCGGATCCGCGTCGGCGCCAGCGGGAAGGTCGCCGCGGGCAACGACATCGTCAAACGCCTCATCCAGGGGGCAGACTATACGAACTCGGCCCGCGCCATGATGATGGCCGTCGGCTGCATTCAGGCTCAGATCTGCCATACCGGACAGTGCCCTGTCGGCGTCACCACCCAGGACCCCAAACGGCAGAGGGCCCTGCATGTGGGTGACAAGAGTGAGCGGGTGCGGAACTACCAGGAGGCGACCGTGCAGCAGGCCGTGGAGATCATGGCATCCATGGGCGTCAGCGATCCTTCCGAACTCTCCCCGCAGCAGCTCCACTGCAACCTCGGCCGCAATGAACACGTGTCGTACGCCGAGCTCTTCGACTGGCTCGAGCCGGGAGAGCTGCTGACGCAGCCGCCCGAGTCCTGGAGCCGCGACTGGGCGAGGGCCGATGCGGGAACGTTCCGTTCGGTCTGAGCACGGGATTCAGCGACTTTCGCTGACAAGGAACCTAGTCTGATACCGTGGCCCGGCGTGATCCACGAACCCGCGCACGCGAAATCTGCCGCCGATCGAACGCAGCCGTCGAATCCGCAAGACCGCATCGTCTCGATCGATGTCATCCGCGGCATCGCCATCGCCGGCATTCTGCTCATCAACTTAGGCTACTTCCTGTCCCAAGCCGGGCAGACAGAGGATCCCGTCGGCATAGACGCAGTGATCTGGCAGGTCGTCGACGACATCGCCCTAGGCAAGTTCCATTTCGTCTTCGCCTTCCTGTTCGGCACCGGCATGCACATCTTCCTGAGCAGGCTGCGCGCGAAGCATCGTTCGACTTGGGTCTACGTCCGACGGATGATCATCCTCATCGCAGCCGGCATCATCAACTCAGCCCTCGGAGGCATCGATGTGCTCGCCTCCTACGGCGTCCTCGCGCTCTTGCTTCTGCCGCTGACTCGGCTGCCGCGCTGGGCCTTCGTGATTCTCGGCGTCGCGGCGGCGACGGTTCCCGACGTGCTGCAGCTGGCGTCGAGCCTCGGCGATCTCGACCCGCCGACGCTGCTGTTTCCCATCCTGTCGTACGTCCGGACTCTGGGGCACATGATGCTGGGGTTCTGGCTGACCGGTCTCGGCCTGTACTCCGCAGCGACTCGAATCCCGGTCACGGGACTCTTCATCCTCAGCCTCCTCGGCTCGGTGCCGATCTGGATCTGGACCACCGCTGCCGGGACCGGATCGACCGAGGCTCACGAGATCGCCTTCCGCACCGCTTTGGTCCCCGGTCTCATGTACATCACCGGTCTCATCCTTCTGCTGCGCACCCAACTCGGCCGAAAGAGCCTGTCCTTTCTGCGTCTGTACGGTCGGATGGCGTTCTCGAACTATCTGGGACAGACCGTGGTCTGCGTGCTGGTCATCCCGCACCTGACCGCTCACGGACATGTATCCGCGGCTGCCGCGCTCATCGTCTGGGCAGTCATCATCATTGCCCAGTGCGCATTCTCCACGGTGTGGCTGCGCTATTTCCGCTACGGTCCCCTGGAATGGCTGTGGCGCTGCGGCACCTATTGGGAGCTCACACCGCTCCGATACGCCGGCGACACTCGGTCGGAATCCGCCTCGCAGAGCTGATCGGTCTCAGGCGACTGCCCACCTTCCAAAGGAAGCTCAGCCCCGCACATCCTCTGAGTCGATGTCGGAGCGCAGGCCGCGCCAGACCGGGTGCCGCAGGCGCCCGGCCTCGGTCAGGCCCGAGAACCGGACCTCCCCGACGAGGTCGGGTCGCACCCAGTGGGCATCTCGCGACTCAGCAGCCGGCACCGTGAGCGCCGGCGTCTTCCGAGACCGGCGATCGAGACTGGAACGCAGACTCCGCAGGGCGGCCTCGTCGAACCCGGTGCCCACACGCCCCAGGTAGACGAGGTCGTCGCCGTCGTGGGCGGCGACCAACAATGAGGCGAAGCTGTCAGAGCGTTCGCCTTCTCCGGTCCGCCAGCCGACAATGATGACATCTCGGGTCGAGGCATGCTTGAGCTTGGCCCAGGTGCGAGTGCGCTTTCCGGGAAGATAGATGCTGTCGGTCCGCTTCGCCATCACCCCTTCGAGGCGAAGCTTCCGGCTGGATTCGAATGCTGCATCGACGCTGCCTTCAAAAGCATCGGGCACCTGGATGTGGTCACTTTCGGCCACGAGTTCGAACAGACGTTCGCGACGTTCCGTGTACGGTTTCCGCAGCAACGAGGATCCGTCGGCATGGAGGACGTCGAAGAGCATGAGGTAAACCGGGGTGCGTCTCCGCTCTCGTTCGACATCGCTCTCCCGGCTCAACCCCATTCTGCGCTGGAGTCTCCCGAAATCCGGTCTGCTGCCCTGTCCGAGAGCGACGATCTCCCCGTCGAGGACGCAGTCGACATCGACACAGTCGACCAACTCGCGAAGCTCCGGATAAGTGCTCGTCATGTCACGACCGTTGCGGCTGGTCAGCTCAACGCTGCCGTTGCGGTCCCCGTCACCCGGCTGCACCCTCGCCAGAGCGCGGATGCCGTCCCACTTCATCTCGAAGGCCCAGTCCTCGGCTTCCCTGCGCACGGAATCGATGTCGCCGATGCTCGCAAGCATCGGAGACAGATCTGTGGGCAGAGCCTCCTTCTTCGATCCGTGATTCGTCGATTCGTCCTCCATGAGGTGGATCATCCAGTTCTTCTCCGGGTCCTTGTTCGGACCGTGGCCCCCGGTGTTGAACAGTGCGAACCGCCGCACTGCCCCGAGGCCGCCGTCCTCACGCCCGTGGAGGACCGCGATGACCTCCTTGCCCTCCTGCCACTTCTCGATGTCGCAGGTTCCGGAGTCCCAGATCTCCACGTCGCCGGCTCCGTACTCCCCTTTCGGGATCGTGCCTTCGAAGCTGCCGTATTCGAGGGGATGGTCCTCGGTCTGTACCGCCAGGTGGTTCTTCCCCGGGTCCGTCGGCGGCCCCTTCGGCAGGGCCCAGGAGACCAGCACACCGTCGTGTTCGAGTCGGAAGTCCCAGTGGAGGCTCCTCGCATGGTGTTCCTGGATGACGAAGGTCAGTCCGTCCCCGCTCGTTCCCTGTTTCGCTGGCACGGGTTCGCTCGTGCGCTTCGGATCCCGTTTGGACCGGTAGACCTCCAGTCGGTCGCGCACGACCTCTGGGGCCTCGTCCGACATCGGGTCGGATTGGGGCTCCGAACCGGCTCCGGGCTCCGGCGCCGAGGCGGTTCCTCCGACCGCCTCGGCGAGGGGTTCGAGAAGATCCCCGAAGTCGTCCACGCGGTCGAGGACCTCCTCGAAACGCACCTGCTCGACCGCGGCCGGATCATCGAACTCGTCCCAGCTGCGGGGAGCGGCGACCATGGGGGTGAAGCGTCCGCGCAGCGAATACGGGGCGACCGTGGTCTTGGCCGCTGAGTTCTGCGACCAATCGATGAGCACCTTGTTCTCCCGCAGCGTCTTCTTCATCGCCGAGACGATGAGATCGTTGTGGTCGGCCTCCAGGCTGCGGGCGAGCTCATGGGCGACATCGGAGACCTGCTGCGAGCTCACCGACCCGTCCAGCGGTGCATAGAGGTGGACGCCTTTGGAACCGCTGGTCACCGGGTATGCGTCGAGGCCCATGCCCTCGAGCAGTTCGCGGACGAGCTGAGCCACCTCGATGCAGTCGGCCAGGCCGCGACCGGGGCCCGGATCGAGGTCGAAGACCATCCGGTCGGGGAAGCGGGTCTCCGAATCGATCGTTCCGGGGTCCTTCGCTCCGGCGCGCACCGTCCACTGCGGCACATGGATCTCGAGCGCGGCCATCTGAGTGAGGTAGGTCAGCGTCGCGAGATCGTTGACCAAGGGGTAGCGTTTGGTGCCGGTGCTGTGTCGGATCGCGCGCGAGCGGATCCATGACGGGGCGGATTCGGGCAGGTTCTTCTCGAAGAACACGTCCCCGGGGTCATCGGGAGTGCCGACCCCGTCGACCCAGCGTTTGCGTGTGGCGATCCGGTCCCGAGCATGACGGATGAGATGCGGCGCGATGGTGGCGCAGTAGTCGAGGATCTCACCCTTGGTCGTCTTGGTCTCCGGGTAGAGGACCTTGTTCAGATTGCTCAATGTCAGTCGATGGCCCTCGACCGTGACCTTCTGCTCGTGACGTGCCACTGAGCACCTCCTCTGTGCACCGTTCGGGCTCATACCCAAGATCGTCCTTTCACGGTAGTCGGAGACCGCCATGGGCAACAGGGGGTGCGAGATCGCCCGACCTCCCGCATCTGCGAGCGCCCGATCCTCACCACAGGTGGCCGAGTATCCGCGCCACAGCCAGGAGCGCCGCGATGACGAAAGCTGACCCCTCTTGTCGGGGTGTCCGAACGGGGTTAGATTGGCCGGACGTCGACAACGCTGTCTGGAGGGCCCTCATGGGACACTCGCTGCACCTCACCGTCGACGGCCAGGAGCACACCCTGGTCGTGGATTCCCGAACCACCCTTCTCGATGCCCTGCGGGACAGGTTGGGGGTGATGTCTGCGAAGAAGGGCTGCGACCACGGCCAATGCGGGGCCTGCACCGTCCTCGTCGACGGCCGTCGGCTCAACTCCTGCCTCGCGCTCGCGCTCACCCACAACGGTGCCGAGGTCACGACCGCCGACGGTCTGGCTCCCGAAGGCGAACTCTCGCCCTTGCATCGGGCGTTCCTCGCCCTCGACGCATTTCAGTGCGGATACTGCACCCCGGGGCAGGTGTGCTCGGCCGCCGGTATGCTGGCCGAGGCCGCCGACGACGCTCCGAGCGTGGTCACCGAAGATCTCGAAGGGCCCGTGGAGCTGTCCGAGGAGGAGATCCGCGAGCGGATGAGCGGCAACCTCTGTCGCTGCGGAGCCTACGTCAACATCGTCGCGGCCGTGAGCCGAGCCGCAGAGGAGTCACGATGAACCCCTTCGACTACGAACGCGCCGCCGATGCCGCCGGAGCCGTCACGACTGTCACCGATCGTCCCGATGCGGTGTTCCTGGCCGGAGGCACGAACCTCGTCGATCATCTCAAACTCGGAGTCGCAGAACCCGACCTCGTCGTCGACATCAACCGCCTCGAGCTCACGGAGGTCGAGGCGCTCGACGACGGAGGCCTGCGGATCGGTGCGATGGTGCGCAACAGCGACGCCGCCGCCGACCCGCGCATCAGACGCGACTACCCGATGCTCTCACGTGCCCTGCTCTCCGGTGCCTCCGGTCAGCTGCGCAACGCGGCCACGATGGGCGGCAACCTGCTGCAGCGCACCCGGTGCGTGTACTTCCAGGACACGACTACCCCCTGCAACAAACGCGAACCCGGCTCCGGCTGCTCAGCCATCGGCGGCTACACCCGCTACCACGCGATCCTCGGTGCCTCAGCGGACTGCGTGGCGACGCATCCCTCGGATATGGCGGTCGCTCTGACCGCACTCGACGCCGTGGTCGTCGTCCTCGGTGCCTCCGGTGAGCGCCGGATCCCGGTCACCGAGCTCCACCGGCTGCCCGGCGACCGTCCCGAGCAGGACACGGTCCTCGAACACGGGGAGCTCATCACGGCGCTCGAGCTCCCTCCCCCACGGCCCGGCGCCGCGACGTATCGGAAGATCCGCGATCGCGCGTCCTACGCTTTCGCTCTCGTCTCCGTCGCGGCCCGGGTTGACGTCGACGCCTCGGGACCGGCACCGATCATCCGTGAGGCCGCGATCGCCCTCGGCGGAGTCGCACACAAACCCTGGCGTGCACGCGCCGCCGAGGCGGTGCTGCGTGGCGCGGAACCGACTGCCGAGACGTTCCTGGCAGCTGCCGACGCCGAGCTCGAGACCGCCGAACCCCTCGAGGGCAACAGCTTCAAGGTTCCGATGACCCGCGGAGCGATCACCACCGTGCTCGCCGAGCTCACCGGAGCGTCGGAAGCCCTGCCGGAGACGACCACGGAGGACACTCATGAGTGACCTGCTCACGACCACGTCCGTCGGCACGCACCAGGTGCGCCTCGACGGACCCGACAAGGTGCGTGGACGCGCCCCCTACGCCTACGAACACCCCCTGACCGATCCTCTCTACCTCTACCCCCTGCAGGCGGGGATCGCCCGCGGACGCACAGCGCACATCGATGTCTCCGCGGCGGAAGCAGCCGAGGGGGTGGTGTACGTGCTCACCGCCGACAACGCACCCGAGCTGGCGAGCACCGATGACGGCGAACTCGCGATCCTGCGCTCTGCTGAGATCGGATTCCGCGGCCAGTACCTCGGCGCTGTCATCGCGACCACCCCCGAGCGGGCCCGCCACGCGGCAGGCCTCGTCGAGATCACCTATGTGCAGGACGATCACGACGTCGAGCTGCGCGAGGATCACCCTGCTTCCCGGGAACCGGAGTCGGGCAGCGGGGATGTGCGCACAGGCGATGTCGACACAGCCCTCGCTGAGGCGGCCGTATCCATCGATGAGCGCTACAGCACCCCCATGGAGCACAACAATCCCATGGAACCGCATACCACCGTCGCCCTCTGGGACGGAGACGAACTGACCCTGTGGACCTCGACGCAGGGCGTGCACCCCGCACGCGCGACATTGGCGCCGATCCTCGGGGTGGAGCAGGAGAAGATCCGCATCATCTCCCCGCACGTCGGCGGCGGCTTCGGCTCCAAGGGCCTCCCCCACGCGGATATGATGCTCGCTGCCCTCGCGGCACAGGCGGTGCCGGGTCGACCCGTGAAATATGCCGTGACCCGGCAGCAGATGTTCTCGATCACCGGCTATCGAGCTCCGACCCTGCAGCACATCCGTCTGGGCGCGAGAGCCGACGGCACGCTCACGGCCTTCGCTTATGATGCGATCTCCATGTCCTCGCAGACTAAGGAGTTCCCCGAGGAGTCGACGAAGCCGGGCCGCATGATGTACGCAGGCGACAACCGCCGCCTCACCCAGCGAGTGGTTCCGCTCGACGTGCCGGTGCCCTCCTGGATGCGTGCTCCCGGCGAGGCTTCAGGCATGGTCGGACTCGAAATCGCCATGGACGAACTCGCAGTGGCCGCCGGCCTCGACCCCATCGAGCTGCGGGTGCGCAATGACCCGACCACGGACCCGGACACCGGGCTGCCGTTCAACCAGCGCCGCCTCGTCGACTGTCTGCGAGAAGGAGCAGACCGTTTCGGTTGGGAGAAGCGGAATCCGCAGCCGCGCACGCGTCAGGAGAACGGCTGGTTCGTCGGCATGGGCGTGGCCTCTGCGACCTACCCGGCAGGCAGACAGCCGGGCTCTGTCGCGCGGATCCGCCGCACTCCCGAAGGCTTTGAGGTCTCGATCGGTGCCGCCGATCTGGGCACCGGGACGTGGACCGTCCTGTCTCAGACTGCCGCGGACGCTCTCGGAGTTCCCATCGGGCAAGTAGATCTGCGGATCGGCGACACCGCGCTGCCGAACGCGACCGTGGCCGGCGGATCCACGGGTTTGGCGAGTTGGAGCACGGCGATCGTCGCCGCAGCCCAGGAGCTCCGTTCCGAGCACGGAGCCGATCCTGCCATCGGCGCCGAGGCCCATGGTGAGGCCGAGGCCAATCCCGCGGCGGAGAAGTTCGCCCTGCACTCTTTCGGCGCCCATTTCGCCGAGGTCCGCATCCAGCCGACCACCGGTGAGATCCGACTCGACCGCATGTTCGGCATGTTCTCCGCCGGGCGGATCGTCAACCCGAGCACCGCACGCTCACAGCTCATCGGCGGCATGACCATGGGCGTCGGGATGGCTCTGCATGAGAAGGGCGAGCTCGACCCGCGCTTCGGTCACGTAGTCAACCACGACCTCGCGGAGTATCACGTTCCCGTCAACGCAGACATCACCGACATCGAGGCAGATTGGCTCGACGAGAAGGACCCGCAGGCCGGTCCCATCGGCGCGCGCGGCGTCGGTGAGATCGGCATCGTCGGTGCCGCAGCCGCGATCGCGAACGCCGCCTTCAACGCCACCGGAGTCCGAGTCCGCGATCTGCCGATCTTCGGCGACGCGTTCCTGCCGTCGTGAGCGGCGAGACCGGGTCGACTCCTCCCAAACGACCCGTCCCCGGTCCCCCGAGAGGGCTCGTCCTCGCCGCCGGAGCGGGGCGACGCCTCGGCCGAGGGCCGAAGGCACTGCTGGTGCGAATGGATGGGCTCACCCTGGTGGAGTCGATGGTCCTCGCCCTGCTCGACGGTGGCTGCCGGGACGTCACAGTCGTCACCGGAGCCTGCAGCGAGCAGGTTGCGAGCCTGCTGGGCGGGTGTGACCGCGTGTCCGTCGCGTTCAACCCTGACTGGTCTTCGGGTATGGGTTCCTCGCTGCGCCGCGGCCTGCAGGCGATCGGCCCCGGACCCGACGTCATGGTCACACCTGTGGACCGTCCCGGAATCTGTGCGGCGGAAGTCGCTCGTCTCATCGCCGCCCATCGTCCCCGAGCGATCACCGCTGCGGGCCACTGTGATGCGAACGGGTCGCTGCACCGCGGTCACCCTGTGCTCTTCGACGAGAGCTGGACGAGCCGGGCGGCTGCCGCCGCGCACGGCGACGTCGGTGCCCGCGACCTGCTCGCGACGCACAGAGCTGTCGTCGACCTCGTCGACTGCTCCGACCTCGACGACGGGGCCGATGTCGATGTGCCCAAGGACCTGCACAGGCTGACAGTCGTCAGTTCTCGCGATTAGCTCTGGGTTGTCGGGAGCAACTCGGCCGGAGGCGCCCTGAAGTGCTGTGAGCAGAGTCGGGTCTCAAAGAAGGCTCTGCATAAAGCTGCTGAAGCCTCCCTCCGCGCGTCCCTCCAGACGGGCCGAGGTGAGAACCCGGCAGGTGTCGGTGCGTCTCACGTTTCCCCCCGCGGCGAGCACGGCAGCAACAGTTGCGGCATCTTCGCCGAGTGGCAGCTGAGGCATGCCGCCGATGATGTTGAGATACGAGCCTCGAATGCCCAGGTTCGCGCCGAACACGTGGGGATGGTCCTCAAGTAACGTGTGGTGAGAGTGCCATTTCGCGATCAGCGCTGCCGACCCGGTATCAGGTCGAGGCGACACCGTGCCGACCAGGCAGTCGCTTCCGGCTTCCGCCATGGCAAGGTGCGTCGTCAGCCAGTGGGTGGGAACTCTGCTGTCCGCATCGGTGAACGCAATCCATGTCAGGTCGAAGTTGACATCGCGATCAGCTTCAGCCGTCTGCTTGAAATGGTTCCAGGCGAAATTCCGGGCACTGCCCACGTTCTTGAACGTCGTCTCAAGTAGCGTGACTTGTGAATGCTGTTCGGCGAAGTCTGCGACGCGACTCACCGTCTCGTCGGTACAGGCGTCGGCCACGACGAGGATTCGAGTGGAGGATTGCGCGAACCCGTCAGGGAGCTGAGCACCCGCTTGGGCCACCGAGTCGAGACAGCCGAGGATCTCGTCTTGTTCATTGTGAGCCGGGATGACGATGCCCAGGTGCGTGATCACTCAACGGCTTCCGCAGGGAGGAAATCGTCAGTTTTGTCCACCGTCACGATATCGAGACGATACTCGGCCTCGGAGCGAAAATCGGTCCGCATTCGGGGCCAGTAGTCCAGGCACGCGTCATGGACTTCATCGGCGGTCAGAGGCCAATCTTCGATGTCACCCTTCCAATGACAGAGAACGAGCACAAAGCGCGATGGGGTTGATTCATCAATGCGCTCCAACGTTCGTTGCAGCTGTGCACGTGTCAGATAGAAGCCGGTCTCTGAGAGGACGACGCAGTCGAAATGCCCTTCGGGCCATTCGTATGGGACAGTGGCGTGCAGGAAGGCTATTTCGGTTGCAGTGGTCGTGTGCAGACGTTTCGCTGTTTTCAGCGCCTCGCAGCTGGCATCGACAGCTGTCACTCTGACGCTGTAAGCGGCAAGCTCTCGGGTCAAAGCGCCGACTGAACAACCGATCTCGAGAATGTGGGAAAACGAGGTCGACGGGAGGTGGGACACAAGGGTCTCGCGTTTGGCGATTTCGTATTCGGACTCCCACACCGTCCACGGATCACTGCGTTCTCTGTGCACATCATCGAACACCGCCGACGCAGTGGACGCATCATTGATCGGTCTGCCTATTCCCTCCTGACCATAGCCGGCCGATGCCTCACCGGATCTGAAATCCGTGATCACGAAGGTATCGTGGCTCCGGATGAAGTGTTCCAAATGGGCGCTGGTGAGGATCGCTTCGTCCCCGTGCTGATCCGACAGCGCTTCGGTCTGCGACGGGTAACACGCGAGCAGAGCATTTCGATCAAGACCTTGAGGGTCAGGTAAGATTGCCCAGGCCTGCCAGCGAGGGTCTGTGGGAGCAGCCCAGTGCCAGAACCAGATGGGATATTCGAGCACTACGGCATAATGTGATCGCCCGATGTCCAGCGCCGCGGCGCCCACCGCCTCGTGGTCACAGTGCCCATCCCGGCTGTAAGGCGCAACGAGTGTCACCGGCCCATGTGATCGTGCGATCTCCTGTCGGATCACGTCTCTGATCTGGCTTGAATATTCGGGCAGCTGACCGTCGGGCAGATCGAGAAAACGACTGGAGTGCGCCTTGTCGAAGGTGCTCAGCGCACGATCGAACTCCTCCAGACGGATGCTTTTGAGCTGATCGCCGGTATACGTCGGCGACTCAGGGTGCGATTTCTCGCCTGCGCTGAAGAGTAGGACTTTCAGCTGGCAGCTCCACTCATCGGCACGTGCGAGCAGCGCAGCGGCTCCCAGCGCTTCATCGTCTGGGTGTGCGGCAAGGACGATGATGGTTCCGCCTCTGGCGATTGTGCTCTCTGGAACCGCCGGAAGATCAAGGGCACCCGCCTGCACCCAGGCATCTTCTCTGGTGCTGCGGTCTTGGTGGCTAAACCTCATCGACATCTGGCTCTGCACAGATATTCTCGCCCAAAGCAGCTTCGTCCCGAGGCCCGTGATGCTGACTGAGGTAGACGGTGAGATCAGCGTCAGCTTTGGCAAATGCCGCATCACTCGTCAGAACCGCAGGACCGGCCAGCTCCCGGCTCAGAAGCTGGATCCGTTGGGCACTGCGGTATATGTTGTTGCGAACTCTCAGAGCCAGTCTCCACGCGTGTTCTCGCGAGAACTTCTCATCCCCATCCGCTGCAGCAGCAGTTTGCGCCAACATGGTGCGGACCGCGAAGATCTCAGCATCAAGCTGCCCGAGCTGCATCTCTCCCATCGGCGAGCGCCCAGCCCTGTTCAGGTGGGTTTGGGCTGCACGCCGGGCCAGTCCCAATGCTCCACCGAACCAGCAGGCTGCCACGCGAATCCCACCCCAAGCGAAAGAGGGCCGGTCAAGGTACCAATTCGGGGGGCCGACACTCGTCGCCGGTGCTCGGTCGAAGACGACTGAGCCGCTCGGGATTTCTCTGAGCCCCAGACTCGGCCAAGCACCTGTCTGCGGTCGTACACGAGGGTGCCGAAGATTCACCGCGTAGGCTCGGTTCCCGTCGCTGCCGCTGGCGATGACGATCGCGTCGGTGAGTTCCGCGGCTAAAGAGCACCACGCTTTCGTGCCGGTGAGGAGGTTCTCCGCACCGGCATCGATCACGTTCACGCGATGTGTGGGCAGGTCAGCCGCGTACACGCCCCAGGCCGAATCGGGATCAGGTGTTTCGTGTCCGGCCTCGGCGAGGATGCCCAGAGCGTCGACGTGGGGTTCGAGCATACGAGCGACGCCGATGTCGATCGCAGCCAGTTGAAGCAGCCTTTCCCATTGATCGATCTGAGGTGAGCACCCTGTGAGCTGCAGAAGACGGGCAAGGGCGGTGATCTTGTCGACAGCGGACGCACTGCTCGTGACGACCTCGGTGAGATCATCCCTGAAGTCTGGAGTTTCCCACCACGGTTCGAACGGTGTGGCGATGATCCGAGACGAGGTTGAGTCGAACAGGGTTTCCATTTCACGTCCTTCGGGCAGAACATTTCGTCGGAACTCGGTGTGTAGTGAACACGCAGGAGGCAGTCGGAGGTGATGGCTCTGAACACGCTTATATCTCAAGTGGGTGCAGATACCCAATTCCAGCCGGCTCTTCCACATCACCCCAATGTGCAGACTAGCGGCATGCTTGGCAGATCTCAGTCAACTGCTCTCTACCGTGTCGTCGGCATCTGTGCTGTTGTCTGTATAGACTCGCTGCCGCATCCGCTGGCCATGAGTCAGCTTCTGCACGTCGGCATCAGTGTCGAAGCTGGCACCGAGGCCGCCGGCGACCACACCCATGGCTGCGCTGAGCCATGCGATATCGAGGTAGTTGGTGAACGACGCGTCTTGTTGAATCTGTTGGGTCATGAATTCCGGATCGATAACGACGAGGCCGCCCAGGAGAATGAGGACGACCAGTGTCGCGTAGAGAACGATCACAGTGATCAGCAGTGTGAGGACGGTGGAGAAGTTGTAGTACATGACCACCGTGGCCAGACGTTCGTTGACCGGTCGATCCCAAAGTCTGTGACTGACGATCAACCAGGCGACCATCATTAGGATGGCGAGCGCGCCGATTGAGAGCAGCCGGAGGGTGGACAGGTAGGTCGACATCTGCCAGATCGAACTGTAGAAGATGCCGAAAGCTCCGGTTGCCGAGGCTGCTGCGAGGGCTCCTGAGAGTTTCGGGGCCGTGCGCCAAGGTTCGTTGGCAATCGTCATCCCCATAATCAGCCGTGGGCCTCCGGTGATGGTGTGGGCATGCAGGGACTGATGGCTGGAGTCTTCGTTGTTCGACCAGTTCGACCATCCGAGCAGAAATTTGCGTGTCGTGGCTTCGGGGTCCCACGGAACCAACTTGTTCACCGAGCTCATCATGACTTTGATGATGCGGCGCTTGGTGGCCCACGCGCCGAGTGTGGGGCATGAGACGACCGCAAGGTTGCGGTCAGAGTAGACTTCGGCGATCAGAGGGTCGCCCTGGGTGTGCCGGGGGATCTCTGTGAGGATGAGGATGATGTTGACGTCGGGGTAATCAGCGCGGAGGTCTTCGACTGCGTCTAGAGCCAGCTCGCGCTCGGGTGTCAGATAGACCGTGTCGGTGCGAGTGTACAGCGTCGTTGTGACCCCATACGCCTCACGCAGATAGCGCTCTAACGAGGAGTGGATGGAAGCCGCTCGCCTGCTGGGCAGACCTGGGTCGGCTACGACCAGCACTTGAAGAGCCTGGGATGAGGTGGTGGGCATAAAGTCCTCCGCTACTCGACCAGCGAGTTGTGTAGAAGATTGTTCTGGTTCCGAAGTCTAGTGAGCGTAATCACTATGGGGTAGTCCTATACGTAGGCTTCACTGTCTGAAGCTTTATCGCCAGCGCAGCCGCGGACAACTGCTTCGGACTGGCCGGCGAGCAGTCCCCCTGAATCGAGGTGACCAAGACAGAGTGAGCAGCGACATACGCGGTGTCGAATTCTGCTGTGTCACAATGGTCTCCATGGTCCCCGGCACTGTGCACGAACTGTCCGAGCATGATCGGTTGATCCTCGACTTCGAGAAGACTGCGTCTGCTGCGGCGGGGCGACACGAGTTGTGCCAGCGAATCGAACTTCCAGCAGAGAGGTACGCCATCGTGCTCGAGGGGATCGTGGATACGGACGCCGCATACGGTTACGCCCCGGACGTTGTGGAGCGGGTGAGGCGGTTGCGAGCGGAACGGTTCGCATTCGAACGCCGGCAAGGCCGATGGAAGAAGCACAGCAGCTTCCCCCTATAGCCCGATATGCCGCCATCAGATCAGCGCGGCTTCTCACCCGTCTTCGTCATCAACCTCGACGACGATGGATTGATCGGCAACATCGCCCACATCCGCTTCGCGGATTGCTCCCCAGTGAGGCTCAGCCTCTTCGTAACCGTCGTCGATATGCGTTGCGGCGTCGACGAGCTGTTCATTCCAATCCGGCCCGGGCACTTCGACGCCGGGGCGGACACTGTCTGCCATCATTGCATCCTCCTCAATTCGTACCGAAGCGAGGTGTTCTCATCCTGGAGATCGAGAATGATTCCGATGCTAGCGAGATTCGCGCCCACGTCAACCAGCTCCCGCACACGCCGCAGACGAGCAATATCCTCGCGACTGAACCGCCGCGTCCCGCCTTCACTTCGCATAGGCGCCACGAGGCCGCGAGCCTCGTACTGCCGCAATGACTGCACCCCGACACCGGTCAACTCCGCAACATGCGAAATCGAGAACAAGCGCCCCCCGGACTCTGAAGTCGCCGTCTCCCCATGTCCCAAAATTCCTCCTGAAACAGTGTTGACATTCGCATTCTGATCGACTAAATCATATGTCTATCAGATGATGTAGATCCTATCATCTGCACGAATCCGCCATCCAGCAAAGGAGGTTTCACCAATGATCATGATGCGCACTGACCCATTCCGCGAAGTCGAACGCCTGAGCAGAGAAATCTTCGGAGCCACCGGCACAACGGCTCGCCCCGTGATGATGCCGATGGACGCCTGGCGCGACGGCGATACTTTCCGCGTCGAACTCGACCTGCCAGGAATTGATCCTGACAACATCGACCTCGACGTCGAGAACAACGTCGTCACCGTCAAAGCTGAACGGCCTGCGACCGACCACGGGGAGTCTTCGGTCGCGGCAGAGCGGCCCCGCGGGACCTTCAGCCGACAACTCGTCCTCGGCGACAACCTCGACACCAGCAACATCACGGCGAACTACGACGCCGGTGTGCTCACACTCAGCATCCCGGTCGCGGAATCAGCGAAACCCCGCAAGATCGCCATCAACTCAGGCTCTGCTGAACCGGCAGCCATCAGCGCCTAATTACAACTGGTGGGGTGTTCCCATGCAGACGTGTGCACCAGACGTCCAGCTGGGTATCGATGCTGCGTTCTGGGCGATCATCCTCAGCGACCGCGAACTGCGCGGCCTCGACACGAGTCACCACGCAGATGATGAACCGCGGGCTTTGAGTCATTGCGAGTGCCGGACCTTCAGGCACTCCTCACCGTGGCTGCTGTTCCGGTCTCCCGGTCTCTCAGCAGCCCAGGTTATCGCCTACCGAGTCCTCGCTTGTCAGCGCTCTCCTCCCCGGTTCAAACGGCGCTGACATCTTCGATGAAAGGAGGTGAGACGTTTCCGCACCCAGGATGAGCTACACAGCCGTGTGGTCGCGTCCGCAAGTCTTTCTACCAGTGCGCTCGACGCAAGATGCGCGGCAGTGACGTCACAATGACGACGAAGTGATGCGGGCCCGTCCACGGCTTCCCCTTCTGGCCCCGGGCTATCCCCCGGGGCCAGACCATGTTCGGTTGAGATGAGAAACGAGGAGAACATGTTCGTCAGCTTCTTGGAGAAACTGTTGATTGTCTGGCCCTGGCACGCTCGAGCACTCGCTCGCGCACTTATCGGCAAGACTGCCACAGTCCGCCATCGCCCATGACTGAGCGATCATCGCATATGAATGCTTCCCAGCGCTCGTCATGAGTTGTAGTCCTGAAGGCGAGGTCGTGTCGCACGCCAGGGGCAGGCACTATGCGGAACAACAGAATGCTATGACTGACATATCGAAGTCGAATGCGAAGATGCAGCCAGCGACTGGCGACTCGTTTCGCCTCAGTGAAGAGGCGAATCTTCCCGTTCGTCGCTGAGGGGAACGACCTGTCGGCGGCCACCGCGTACAGCGAGGATCTCTGCGAGGATCGACACAGCCACCTCGGCGGGGGTGAACGTCTCCAGATGGAGACCGATCGGCGAATGCAACCGTGCCAGTGCTGGGCTCGCCACTCCCGCTTCGCGCAGCGCGGCGCGGCGGTCGCGGTCGCTGCGCCGCGAGCCCATCGCCCCGACGTAGGCCACGTCGAGGTCGAGTGCGACGGCCAGGGTGGGGATGTCGACCTTCGGGTCGTGGCTGAGGACGCAGATCATGCTCCGGGTGTCGAACTCACCGGTGGCGGCCGCTTCGGTGAGGAATCGGTGCGGCCAGGCCCGAACCACCTCGGCGCCGGGAAACGATGTCTGGTCGGCGAAGGACGGACGGGGGTCGCACACTGTGATGCGCAGTCCCAAGGGTCTGGCCGCTTCGACGAGGGCGAGACTGAAGGCGTTGGCTCCGACGACCAGCAGATGGGCCGGCTCGATGCGGGTCTCGACGAAGAGCTCGATCGGCTCGCTCCCGCCTTCCGGGGGCGCAAGGCGGATGCTGCCGGTGCGGCCGCTGCGGATAAAGGCCCCGACGCGCTGCGCGGCGGTCTCGACCACGTCTTCGGGTACCAGAGGACCGAGTCTGACAGCCAAGGATTCGGTGCTCGGCCCCGTGCTCTCATCCACAGCGCTGGCCGAGACAGCTGCCGCTGGGGCACAATCGTCATCGGCGGAAGGCAGGCGCATCACCACGGCTGTCGGTCCACTGTCCGATCGCAGACCGGGACAGCCTGAGCGGAAGGGCTGGATGAGCACGTCGATGCGGCCACCGCACATCAGACCGACGGCGAAGGCATCGTCATCGCTGTAGCCGAACCTCTGTACCGAGGAGTCCCCGGTGGCGAGCGCCTCCCGGCACGCCTCGAGCACGGCTCCTTCGACGCATCCTCCGGTGAGCGATCCGACGATGCTGCCGGCGGCATCGACGAGCATCGAGGTCCCCACCGGTCGCGGGACCGAACCCTCTGTCGCGATGACCGTCGCGACGGCGACATTCTGCGGCTCTTGCGAGTCGAAGAGCCGCGTCGCAGCGGCGGAGAGAACGTCGAGCATGGGCCGAGACTATACCGTCGGGAACCTCACCGACAGAGCCTTGACGCGAACGGACTATTCGGGCAGTTCGTACGTCAGCCAGACACGATGAGTGCCGTCGGCTTCGTTCCTCAGCCCACCGGTCCCAGTGATCCCAGCCAGATCTCCGGTGCCGCTCGACGGGATGATGACGAACGATTCGTTGTCCCTGTCCTCACCGGATGTCGTCGCGGAATGAGTGAAGTTGAAGGTGCCCGTGCGTTCGTGCAGGTTCCCTGCGAACGACTCCATGGCGACATAGCCGCCGACGTCGGTCGAATGATCCACCGCGTAGGTGAACAGCGTCGTCGAGTGCCCGCTGACTTCGCCGGTGAAATGCTTCTCCATCCGCGCGAGACCGACCGGCGTGGCCGTCGTCGGCGTCTCCTCGCGCGGAAGATCGATCGGGGTGAACGTCTCGACGGTGAATGCTCCTGATGCGTCCATGCATCTGCCCTCTCTGCTGGCAGGTCCTCTCGTCCACGGTACCCCGAAAATGATCGGGATGGGACCGCGCGCGAGGACAGGAGGGAAGAGTGCGGAAAGCCCGCGTCACAGCCAGGGGCGCATCGGCACGAGAGCGCGTTCAGCGAGTTTGGTCAGCCGGTGGCGGTTGAGCCACTCCGAACCGAGTTCGACACAGTGCATGGAGTCACTGTCGAAAACCTTCTCCATCTCGGCGGCGAATGCACGGTCGATGACTTCGACATTCGTCTCGTAGTTGAACGTCAACGACAGCCGGTCGATGTTCGCCGTACCCACCGTCGACCATTCGCCGTCGACAGTGGCGACCTTCGAATGGATCATGCTCGCGGTGTAGAGCAGAACCGTGACCTTCGAGTTGATCATCTGCTCGAAGAATCCGCGGGAGAGCCAATCGCCGAGGATGTGGTTGGACTCCTGCGGAACCATGACCCGCACGTCCACGCCGCGCTCCGCCGCCTCGACGAGAGAGTGCAGCAGCTGCTGGTCGGGAATGAAATAGGGTGTCGTCAGCCAGATCCGCTTCCGCGCACGGGCGAAGGCGTTGAGATACATACTGCGAATGGGATAGACGAGGTGGATCGGAAGATTCGCCGAGACCCGCAGCTTCGACTCCCAGGCCGCGGGCGGCACCCATGCGATCTGTTCGTCGGAGTCGTGGAACTCGTTCCACACTTCCGCGATGGTCTGCCGCAGACCCCAGGCTCCGGGGCCGACCGATCGCAGGTGGGTGTCGCGCCAGTGACGGGCGTAGAGAGAGCCGATGTTGAACCCGCCGACGAAGGCTACATCGTCGTCGATGACGAGGATCTTCGAATGGTTGAAACCCGAATGCCGCATCGGTCCCCGCCAAAACCTCCGCGCCACCGTCGGCAGACGCAGCACACGAACCTGCTCGAAGAGCTGATGGTAGAACGAGCTGGGCACCGACAGATTGGCGAAGCCGTCGTAGATGAGATGGACCTCCACACCGCGGGCCGATGCCGCGTTGAATGCGTCGATGAACCTCTGACCCACCTCGTCGTTCTTCCAGATGAACGTCTCCATGAGGATCGACTCGCGTGCGGAGCCGATCGCATCGAGCATGTCCTCGTAGAGAGTGGCACCATCGGTGTAGATGTCGAGCTCTGACTCTTCGACCGTCGAACTGAAGGTCCCCGGTCGCGGAGCAGCGCGCGTCTTTCGTCCCCGCTTCTGGATGAGGTCGATGGCCATCGAAGCTGCGACGGTCGTCGGCACTGCGCCGACGAGGCCGACTACCGCCCAGGGCACGATTCGCCGCAGACGGTCGACCTGGCGGAGGGAAGGATTTCTCAGCGGAGACATCCGCTCACTCTATCCCCTTCCGTCCCGTCCGCCTGTCTCAGGTGAAGATGCTCACTCCCCCGGGCCCGACGAGGCAGCCCACGACGATGAGCACGACTCCCCAGAGTATCTGTTTCCTGAAGAGGGCAGCGATACCGGAGACGACGAGCAGCGCTGCGATGATCCAGAGAATGACAGCCACGGGTACTCCTTCATTCGTTGATTGCGAAGTTCGCTTACCGGCAACCGGTTCGCCTTCGAAAAGCCAATCTAACACCGCTTCGCTGACCTGGCAGGACGGCGACGGTGCCTCAGCAGGTGGAACCGGGAACGACACTCCCGGCAAGCGAATCCGATGGAAGAGCGTGCGAACCACCCCCGTACACTGTTGCCGAAGCTGAACTGTTCTGACCGGACTTCGAGGCGAGGAGCCAGCCATGCCCCATGATCGCTCACAGGAGGGATATCTCCGGCAGCCGGAGTTCGTCACCGACCTGCTGCAGATCGCCAAGGGCGTGATCGCCGCCACCGGCGCCTGGTGGGTCTCTGACGCCGTGCTTGACAGTCAGATGCCGTTCCTTGCTCCGTGGACGGCGCTGCTGACGGTCCACGCCACCGTCTACCGGTCGTTCTCTCGAGGGGTGCAGACGACGATCGCGTCGACGATCGGCGTGGGCGTGTCCTTCCTCATCGGCAACTACCTCGGTGTCGGTCTCTGGACTTTCGCTCTGGCGATGTTCGTCGGTCTGGCCGGTGCCCGCCTGTCGTGGATCCGCGACGAAGGAGTGGCGATCGCGACGACGGCGATCTTCATCCTCGGCTCGGGATTCGACTCCCAGCAGCCTCTGCTCGTCGACCGTCTCCTCGAACTCGCCCTCGGGGTGGCAGTCGGCCTCGCAGTCAATCTCCTCATGGTCCCGCCTCTGCGGGACCGACAGGCGGCTCGCTATATCGACAGCGTCAACCGGCAGATGGGCGAAGTGCTCACAGACATGTCGGACCAGTTCTCTCGCTCCTGGGACTCGGATGCCGCCCAGGAGTGGTTCGAACGGACTGAGGCCATGAGCCGAGAGCTCGAATCGGCGTGGCAGACCGTGCGATTCGCCCGTGAAAGCCGACGCATCAATCCCCGCACAGCGATCCGGGCCAAGAGACTGCGACGCCGGGCAGACACAGCCGACTCCGCAGAGAAGGAAAGCTACGAGAACATCCTGTTCAGAGCCGACGAAGGCATCTCCCACCTGCGGAACCTCGCCCGCACTCTCCGTGAAGCCTCCTCATCCGAAAGAGAATGGAACACCTGGTTCCGCGATGAGTGGACGTCGATCGTCGCCGAGGCCGGACGGTCCATCGCCGATCCCGATGCCGAGGTCGAACCGATCTTCGACCGTCTCCAACAGCTGTCGACCGATATCTCCCAGGATCGGTCGCTTCCAGAGATTACGTGGCCGATCTACGGCTCACTCATCACGAGCCTGCGCCATATCGTCGTCATCGTCGACGATGTCGCCTCGGCGCGCAGCGCACGGGAATCCGACTGACCCCGACTCCCTGGGCACGTACGCGCGGGTCTGAGCCCGAAGAGCTCAGGCCTCTGCCTCGTCGTCGGTGTCGCGGCGTTCGCGGCGTTCGCTTTCGCGCTTGCTGTACGTTGCTCGCCGAATCTCATCGTCGCTGTCGAAGTTGGAGCCGAGTGCTCCGGCCAATGTGCCCAGACAAGCCGCCAACCACGCAAGCCTCGGATAGTTGAAGAAGCTCACGGAATGCATGAGTTCGGAACCGAGCTGGCCATCATCGACGACGACCAGTCCCAGTGCGAACAAAAAGGCGAACAGGACCAGGAACATCAGGGCCACGCTGGTACCCACCATGATGACCGTGGTGGTGTTGTCCAGCCCGCCCTGCCATGCGTACACCGCATCGCGCCGCTTGGTCCAGAGGCGATTGCGGAAGATCAGCCAGAAGGTCAGCGCCGCGATGACGAGCAGACCGATCAGGAGCAGACGCGCCGGATGCAGGGAATCGGCCAATGTCCACATCGAACTGTAGAAGACACCGAATGTGCCCACGGCCGCCGCCGCGGCGATGGAGGTGGTCAGCGCGGGCAGCATCCGCCCGGGCCGGTTGCTGCGCACCATTCCTGTCAGCAGCCGCAGCCGGTTGAGCCATCCGGGCATCACGATGTATGCGGTGTCATCCCGTCCCAGACCGGGGTCACCGCGGTCCCCACGCGCACTTCTGAGTTTCGCGATCGATCGCACGGAGTCCTCCAACGAGCTCTGTCTCGTCTTCTCCTGCGTCGAGAAGATGAGCGCAACCACCAGATTGCGCGGGGCTGGTGCCTGCTCCCTACATTTCCCGGGTCGGCCTGAGGGGGCTAGCCAGTGCTCGAAACCTGCGTTTCAATGGGGTCATGAGAGCTATCTGGACCGGATCCATCGCCTTCGGCCTCGTGAATGTGCCCGTGAAGCTGTACTCGGCCACGGAGAACCACGACGTGCGAATGCATCAGGTCCACAAGAAGGACGGAGGGCGGATCCGCAATCAGCATCACTGCGAGGAATGCGGGAAGACCGTCGAGTACGACGACATCGATAAGGCTTTCGACGACGGCGAGCACCGCGTGGTCCTCACCAGTGAGGACTTCGAGGCTCTTCCGGCAGAGGACAACGACGATATCGACGTCCTGCAATTCGTGCCCAGCGACGAGATCGACCCCATCATGCTCGAGAAGGCCTACTTCCTCGAGCCGACGTCGAAGACGCCGAAGGCCTACCTCCTGTTGCGTAAGACGCTCGAGGACACCGAGCGGACCGCGATCGTCAAGCTCACTCTGCGCACCCGTACGCGTCTGGCCGTGTTGCGGGTCTGCGGAAAGGTCCTCATGATCCAGACCCTGCGCTGGGCCGATGAGATCCGCGACGTCGACTTCAAGGGCGTGAACTCGAAGGCGAAGATCTCGGACAAGGAACTCGAGATGTCGGAGAAGCTCGTCGAGTCCTACTCCGAGGACTTCACCCCCGAGGAGTTCAGCGACGACTACCAGGTCGAGTTGCGCAAACTCATCGACGCGAAGATCGAATCCGGCGAGAGCCTCGACATCGAGAAGACCTTCGACGAGGAAGACTCCGAGGAGGACACCGGAGGCGATGTCATCGACCTCATGGAGGCGCTGCGCAAATCCGTGGACAGTTCGCGGTCGGCGAAGAAGGGGACGCCGGGCAAGAAGTCGAATGCGAAGAAGACCTCGTCGAAGAAGTCGAGCGCGAAACCGAAGAAGTCGACGGCGAAGAAATCGGCCCCGAAGAAACGCACCGGATGAAGTGCAACCTCAGCCAACCTTGCAGAAACCTCTGGCCATGAACGACACGATAGGAGAAGTTCACACCATGCCGAAGACGACGAAGACAGGAAAGCCGAAGGAGACCGAGCTGCCCTCGACGCTGGAGAAGTCGAGCAAGAAGGCGCAGCGGACCTTCGCCAAGGCCTACGACTCGGCCATCGACCAATACGGAGACGAGAAGCGCGCTCACCAGGTCGCCTACGACGCTCTCAAACACAGCTATGAGAAGGTCGGCGACAAGTGGGAGGCGAAGGACTCCTCCGGCCCGTCGGACGCTCAGAGCTCCGGTGGCAAGAACACCGACCGCAAGACCGCCGGCGGAGTCGACGCGAAAGCCTCGAAGGAGCACCTCTACGAGCAGGCGAAGAAGCTGAAGATCTCGGGACGTTCGTCGATGACGAAGAAAGAACTCGTCGACGCACTCGAGAAGGAGAGCAAGCGCAAGACGAAGCAGAACTCCTGACACCGACCCGAAGCGGCGAAAACGAAGCGGCATGGAGAGTTCTTCCGGCGGCCGAACACCGAGACTACCGTGAGGATCTCCGTCCCGCTGTCCCGACAGACGCACAAACAGAGATCGGAGCACCATGACAGACACAGTCACCGTTCCCGAACCGCACGGATCCGAAGACACCCGGAGGGAGAACGCCGAGAGGGGATTCGTCGCACCCGAGTCGCTGACGAAGAACCTGCAGAACGTCCTCGTCGACTTCATCGCCCTCAGCCTGGTCGCCAAACAGGCGCACTGGAACATCGTGGGCACGAACTTCCGAGATCTCCATCTCAACCTCGACGAGGTGACGACAGTGGCCCGCAACGGCAGCGACGCCCTCGCCGAACGGATGAGGGCACTGCACGGTTCGCCCGACGGACGGCCCGCGGTCATCGCCGCGCAGACCGATCTGGCGACGTTCCCGGCCGGAGAGATCACCACCCACGATGCGATCGACCACGTCGTGGACGCGATCGAGACGACGGTCGGCAGCATGCGCACCTGCCACGACGAGGTCGACTCCGCCGACCCGACGACCGCGGATCTGTTCCACGAATACATCGCCCAGCTCGAACAGCAGGCCTGGTTCATCAGCGCCGAGACGCGCCGGCCGAGCTGAGGCCGCCCCCGCGGTGGAGGCACAGCCGCCCCGGCAGCGGTGCCGATGACTCACCCACCAGCAAGGAGATTCCCATGTCCGTCTGCGACACCTGCGGAAACGACTACGAACAGACATTCACCCTGTCATTCGGAAACGACTCGTGGACATTCGACAGCTTCGAATGCGCGATCCATAAGGCCGCACCCACTTGCGAACACTGCGGATGCCGCATCCTCGGCCACGGTGTCCATGACGGCCAAGCGCTGTTCTGCTGCTCGCACTGTGCGCGCGAGGCAGGACATACAGAGGCCACCGACGACAAAGGAGGAATACGATGAGCGACCAGCTGACCTTCCAGGATCCCACCACTCGCTTTCCCGACATCTCACCGCCGAAGCAGGATCAGCCCGAACCGGGACTCGACGCGGAACTCATCCCCGGCACGGATCGCGGTGAGGACAGCTACACCGGCACAGGCAGGCTCCGCGGCCGCAGGGCGCTGATCACCGGCTCGGACTCCGGCATCGGATCCGCCGTCGCGATCGCCTTCGCCCGTGAGGGAGCCGATGTCGCTCTGTCCTATCTGCCCGCCGAGGAGGAGGATGCCCAGCACGTCTGCGAAGTCATCCGCCAGGCCGGCCGCAAGGCCGTGCCTCTCCCGGGAGACCTGTCCGATCCCGAGTACTGCCGCGAAGTGGTCCGCCGGGCGGCAGAGGAACTGGGCGGGCTCGATGCGGTGGTCAACAATGCCGGCCGACAGATCGCCGTCGAAGACATCGCCGACCTCACGGACGAGCAGTGGGAGGACACATTCCGGACGAACATCCACGCGATGTTCCGGGTCTCCCAGGCCGCGCTCGAGCATCTCGAGCCTGGGTCGACGATCGTCAACAGCACCTCCGTGCAGGCGTATTCGCCGTCCGCCCACCTCATCGACTATGCGTCGACGAAAGCGGCGATCAACAACTTCACGAAGGGACTGGCCACTCAGCTGGCTCCGAAGGGCATCCGAGTGAATTCCGTGGCACCGGGGCCGATCTGGACCCCGCTGCAGGTCTCCGACGGCCAGCCGAAGGAGGCGCTGCCGCACTTCGGCAAGAACACTCCGCTGGGACGGGCAGGGCAGCCGACAGAGCTCGCACCTGCGTACGTCTTCCTCACCTCGTCGGAGTCGAGCTACGTGATCGGTGAGACCCTCAACGTCAACGGCGGCCAGCCCACCCCGTGAGCAACCGCTCCAGGATGGTCACCGCGGCCCCGCGCCCCGAAGGAGACCTGATGAGTTCACACGATGACAAACAGCCGAAACCGAACACCGACCGGCACGGCACCGGCAATCCCAACCTCGACCCGGGCCCAGCCGGCGACCCCGACCTCGATGAGGGCGGAAGCGTCCGACCAGGTGCGACTCCTCCTGAGTCGCACTCGGCGACCGCCTCGCCGCCTCACCCTCCGGCGTCGCGGCCCCCGAAGACGAAATGGGTGATCGTCGGAATCAGTTGCCTGCTGGCGATCATGATCTTCTTCTTCGTCGCCTATATCGTCGGGGTCTTCGGCTGATCCGACCGCAGCGAAGACTCAGGGACGGTGAGAGGAACGGGAACAGCCCGGTCCTAATCACGGTCCTGCGTCGACCGTCCGCTCCCGTCATCAGCCAGTACGCCCTGCGGGCAGTCGGCTTCGGTCATGGCAGAGAAGAACCGCAGCACGGTCTGGCGCTCCCGGCTGTTCAGGGCCGCGATCACGTCGAAGCGACGGGCATGCTGGCGACCCACCGACTCGTGCGCTGCCTGCGCGGTCTCCTCTGTCACCTCGACGCTGGTGGTGCGCCTGTCGTGGGGGTGGGGAACCCGGATCAGGTGCCCACCGGCGACGAGGCGATCGACGAGCTTCGTCGTCGAGGCGCTGGAGATCCCGACGGCAGCAGCGATGTCCTTGGGAGTGACGATGAGCCCCTGGCGCTGCGCGCGGATGAGCAGGCGGATGGTGCGCATATCGCTGTCGTTGAGCTGCATATACCGCCGCGACGCCTCGGCGAGGTCGCGTTCGGCCTCGTGCCACTGCCGCAGGGCCTCCATCAGCGCGGTGCACTCCGCGATCTCGGATTCGGACAGGGCCGAGCGATCGGAGAACTCCGATTCATTCGAAAAGTAGGTCAGCCCAGCTGCCTTCGAGTCTGCGGACGGCACGCTGACAGCATACCGCTGACGTGTTAGATTGAACTCTCGCCTGGCTAAAGAAATTGGAGAGCGTCCTGACCGTCGAATCCCGCCTCGTCGAAGTCCTCGCCGCTGCTCGGCGACGCTCTCGAGTCCGCACCCAGCAGTACGAACAGCTCTGGGAAGCGCTGTCGAGGATGGCGTTGGGCGGAAAGATGATCAGGCCCCGCCTGCTCATCGATGCCCATGAGGGCCTGGGAGGCACGGCAACGCAGGCCGCGACGGACGCCGCCGGCGCGATGCAGCTGCTGCACATCGGCCTGATCATCCACGATGATGTCATCGACAACGACACCGTCCGGCGAGGAGAGATGAACATCACCGGTCAGTTCTCCTCCGAGGCCATGCTCCTCGGAGCCACGAGCGCCGCAGCGCAGACGTGGGGGATCTCCTCGTCCCTGCTCGCCGGTGACCTCATGCTCAACGAGGCCCAGTCCCTCCTGGCGCGCCTCGACCTCGAGGCGCCGCGCAGACTCGCGATCCTCGACATCTACGATGAGACGATCGCCGAGAGCGTCGCTGGAGAACAGTCCGACGTGTGGCTGAGCCTCCACCTCGACGAGGCCGACTCCGGTGACGTGCTCACGATGATCGGACGCAAGACCGCCGCCTACTCATTCGAAGCCCCGCTGTCCATCGCCGCGGTCCTCGCCGGAAGCGACGACAGCCTGGTCGAGCGGCTGCGCGCCATCGGCCGCCGCATCGGCATCGTCTATCAGCTCAGGGACGATGTCCTCGGGCTCTTCGGCGATGAGCACGAGACCGGCAAATCCGTACTCAGCGACCTCCGAGAAGGCAAGGAGACCCTGCTCATCAACACGGCCCGAACCCATTCGGCCTGGTCCCAGGTCGCCCATCTCTTCGGCGATCGGGGCCTCGACGCCGAGGGTGGCCTCCGGCTGCGGCAGGCCATCGAGGAGTCCGGGGCGAGGGCATACGTCGAATCGATGATCGCCGAGCACTGCAAGACCATCGCCGGGCTCATCGCCGAGGCGGAGCTGCCGCAGGCGCTTGCCGGCAGACTCGCGGACCTCACCTCCGCCTGCAGTCTGAGGTGCGCATGAGCGGGGCCGATCGGCACCGTCCGAGCCGGCTGGCGGCACCCGGCGACGAGCCGGCCGGCCCCCCGGTCGAGCAGGTGCCACTCGAACACGGTCCCGACCTCTGGCGCATCCGCTCCTTCGACGCCGCCCGCCAGGTGCTGCGGGCCCGACACCTCACGACTCAAGCCGGATTCACCGCGGAGCGGATTCCTCGCGGCATCTTCCGCCGCCACCCGATCCTCATCTCCGACGGGGAGTCCCATGACTCGCAGCGCCGAGAGCTCGCCCGATTCTTCGCCCCCGCTGTGATCGCCGACAGGTACGGCGAGCGCATCGATGCTCTCGCGCAGGACACGGTCGGCCGGGTTGCCGAGACCGGCCGGTGCCGCCTCGACGAGGTGGCTCTGCACTTCTCCGTGGCCGTGACCTCCGAAGTCGTGGGACTGACCGAATCCTCCATCGCGGGCATGTCGCGGCGGCTCGAGGGATTCTTCACCCAGCCGCCGGTCGACCTCGCCGCCCCCGGTTGGGGCCGGACCCGGAAGCAGTGGCTGCAGGCCGCGGTCAACGGCCTCGTCCCGATCGTCCGGTTCTACCTCGCCGACGTCCGACCGGCGCTTCGGGCCCGACGCCGCAGGCAGCGCGATGACGTCCTGTCCCATCTCATCGGGGCCGGACACAGCACGTCGGACATCCTCGTCGAGTGCGTCACCTACGGCACGGCCGGGATGGTCACCACCCGCGAATTCATCACCATGGCGTGCTGGCACCTGCTCTCAGACGGCGAGCTCGGGGCGGAGTACCTCGCGGCCGACCGGCCTCGCCGGTTGGAGATCCTCGAGGAGATCATCCGCCTCGAACCGGTCGTCGGCCACCTCTTTCGACGCACTCAGGCCGACATCGAGGTCACGGCACCGGATCGCACCGTGACGATCCCCGCCGGGGACCTCATCGACGTCTGCGTCCGCGCGACGAACACCGATGAAGAGGCGATGGGATCCGAGCCGCATTCCCTGTGCCCCGTGCGGCACACCGCAGAAGCCGTCCCGGCGGTCGGCATGAGCTTCAGCGACGGTGCGCACAAGTGCCCGGGGCAGTCGCTGGCGCTGTTCGAGACCGATGCCCTCGTCCATCGCCTGTTCGACCGCGGCCCGCGACTGGTCGCCGAGCCGGAGATCGGCTGGGACAGCGTCATCTCGGGCTACCGGCTGCGTGGACTCCAACTGGCCTTCGACGAGTGCTCCGGCCCGGAGAGGAGACTGTCGTGAGCGCCTTCGAGTATCTGCTCCTCATGGGTGCCTGCGTCCTCATCACCCTGCCGCTGGAGCTGTTCTTCCGGGCTCGGGTGTACCGTCGGTGGAGAACCGTGCTGTGGGCGCTCGTGCCCGTCATCGTCGTCTTCTGCCTCTGGGACGTCGTCGCTATCGCCCGTGACCATTGGGTGTACAACCCGCGATTCGTCACCGGCATCCACCTCGGCAACCTCCCGCTCGAGGAGCTCGTGTTCTTCATCGTCATCCCCCTGTGCGCCCTGCTCAGCTATGAGGCGGTCGGCACGGTGCTCACGGCGGTGCGCAAGCGCACCCGGCCGGGAAGCCTGCCCCGGCAGGACAGTCCACCCCGGCCCGCAATCCAGTCCCGGCCACACGAGCGCACCGACCGGCCGCCCGAATCCGAAGGAGGCGGCGAACGATGAGCGTGCCCGAGTACACGATCATGACCGTCGTCGGAATGATCCTCGTCGTCGGCCTCGAGCTGTTCGTCTTCCGCTCAGGCATCTTCCGCCGGGCGAAGTACTGGGCGGCGCTGAGCATCTGCCTGGTCTTCCAGTGCTTCGTCGACGGCTGGCTGACGAAGCTCTCTGACCCCATCGTCATCTACAATCCGCAGGGTCTGAGTGGTATCCGGTTCCCGTGGGACATCCCGATCGAGGACTTCGGCTTCGGCTTCGCCATGATCACCGCCGTCCTCATGCTCTGGCAGTGGCGCCTGAACAGGCACGCTGCGTCCACCGGAGAGGAGAGCACATGAACCGCCGCGCCTCCCAGCTACGCCCCCGCGACCGGCACGCGATCCTCAACCCCTCCCACCCGGGACGTCCGCGTCTGCTGCGGCCCAAGCGGGTGACCGTCGTCGGCGGCGGCATCGCCGGACTGGCCGCGGCCGCGGTCCTCGCCGAGCACGGCGTGAGTGTGCACCTGGTCGAGGCCGAATCCAGCCTCGGTGGACGGGTCCGGGCCTGGAGCCTCGACGGGGACCGGTCGATGAGCCGCGGATTCCATGCCTTCTTCCGCCAGTACTACAATCTCCGCAGCCTGCTCGCACGCGCCGATCCCGGCCTCGACCGTCTGGTCCCGGTCACGGACTATCCACTCGTGGGTCGGGACGGTCTGCGCGACTCCTTCGCCCGGATTCCCCGGACTCCCCCGCTCAGTCTCGCGGGATTCGTGCTCACCAGCCCGTCCTTCCCGCTGCATGGTCTGGCCGACGTCGACCTGACGACGGCATTCGAACTCATCGACGTCGACTTCCCGGACTCCTATCGACGCTACGACGGAGAGTCGGCCGAGCAGTTCCTCGACCGGCTGCGGTTCCCGGTCGGGGCGCGGCATCTCGCGCTCGAGGTCTTCGCCCGCTCTTTCTTCGCCCACCCCGCGGACTTCTCCGCCGGGGAGCTCGTCGCGATGTTCCACACGTACTTCACGGGCTCCGCCGAAGGGCTGCTCTTCGACGTCCCCGACGACGACTACGACACCGCACTGTGGTCGCCCCTGAGCGAATACCTCGCCGAGGCTGGGGTGCGGATCGAGACCGACACCGCGGTCACCGCGCTCCGCCCACGGGACAGTGCGGGTAGGTGGCGCGCCGAGACGACGAGCGGGACGCTCGAGAGCGATGCGCTCGTGCTCGCCGCTGATCCGCGGAGCACTCGGACGCTGCTGGCCGGACTCGAGGACTCGGTCGACACCGACGCGCTCGGACACGCACCCGGCTCACCGGCCGCAGGCACGGAGACTCGAGAGCGGTGGCTGAGCAGCGTCACCTCGCAGCGGAACGCCCCGCCGTTCGCGGTGCTCAGACTGTGGCTGCAAGACGAGGTGGATCGGAGCCGCCCGGCCTTCCTCGGCACGACCGGCTATGCGCTGCTCGACAACATCTCGATCCTCGAACGCTTCGAGGCCGGGGCCGAGAGATGGCGGCATACGCACGGCGGTTCCGTCGTCGAACTCCACGCCTATGCGCTCGGCACCGCGCATCGAGGCGGCGCGCGAGCGATGATCGAGTCCGAAGACGTCGACCGGGAAGCCGTGACACGCCAACTGCTGGCCGACCTCCACGCTGTCTACCCAGAGACAGCCGACATCGCCATCACCGCCCAGGAGCTGCTCATCGCCGATGACTGCGCACTGGCCGACACGCGGCCGCACGACGACCGCCCCGGGGTCACCACCGCGTTTCCCGGGCTGGTGCTCGCCGGGGATTCGATCCGCTGTGAGGCACCTGTGGCGCTCATGGAACGCGCGGCGACGACGGGGTTCATGGCCGCGAACGAACTGCTCGCCGGTTGGCGGGTGGAGGGAACCGAGATCTGGTCGCCGCCTCGGCGCGGTCTGCTCCGCCGGGGTCTCCTCGGCGCACTGCGCAGGAGTGGGGCAACGGGGCCCAGGCGAGGAGCAGGCACCGGGCGCTGACCGCCGCCCCCAAGTCCCTCACGGTGCAGGGATCGGCAGTGGTCCCGGGCTGGAGTCTCCGCGGAGGCGTTTGAGGACGAGCTCGGCGCTGATGAGGCACATCGGCACACCCACGCCGGGCGTCGTGGTGGCGCCGGCATAGAACAGCCCGTCGACAGTCTTCGAGGCGTTCTGCCATCGAAACATCGCGCTCTGTCGCAGTGTGTGCGCAGGACCGAGCATTCCGCCGAGCCAGGAGTTGAATCCTTCGGCGAAGTCCGTCGGGCCCTGGGTTCTGCGCACTCTGATCCGCCGGCGCAGGTCGGGGATGTCGGCCCACCGGGCGATCTGGTCGATCGCACGGTCGGCGGCCGTCTCGATCCGCGGGTCGCCTCCGCCGTCGTCTCCCCCGGCCCCGAGTCCCGCATCGGCGGGGACGGGGATGAGGAGGAAGAGGTTCTCGTGCCCGGGCGGAGCGACAGTGGGATCGGTGGCGCTGGGACGACAGACATAGATCGAGGCCGGTGAGGGGATCTTCTGCCTGGACCCGAAGATCGCGTCGAAGTTCGCCGCCCAGTCCTCGGTGAAGAACAGCGAATGGTGCGGCAGCGCCTCGAGTTCGCCTTCGATGCCGAGGAAGACGAGCACCGCGCCGGGACCGCTCGTCACCGATGTCCAGGAGCGTTCGGGGAAGCTCTGGTCCTCGGGAGAGAGCAGTTTCGTCTCCGTGTGGTGGAGGTCAGCGGCGGAGACGACGACATCGGCAGAATGCGTGTGTGCGCGTCCGTCCTCGTCGGTCCAGTTCAGGCCGGTGACTCGACGTCTGGTTCGGCCGCGCCCGACTGGCCCGGTGTCGATGTGCGTGACATCGGCTCCCGTGTGGAGGCGCACCCCGGAGCGTTCGGCCAACTGGACCAGGGCGTCGATGATCGTATGGAACCCGCCCATGGGGTAACTGACACCTTGGGCGAGGTCGAGCGTACTCATGAGGTGGTAGATCGCCGGTGCCCGTCTCGGGTCGGTGCCGAGGAAGATCGCGGGGTACTGGAGGATCTGGCGCAGCACCGGATCGTTGAACGAGGATTCGGCGAAGCCGGCCAGCGACGTCCCCATCAGCCGGACCAATTTCGGGAGCCCGCTGAGGATGTCCCGATGGAGCAGGGACCGCGGCGAGGTGAAGGGGTTGTAGAGGAAGTGAGCGAGCGCGAGCTCCTTCGTGTGCTCGGCCGAGACGAGATAGTCGTCGAGGGAACCTCCCGTGCCTCGCTCGACGCTTTCGAAGATCGCCCGCACCCGGGACCTGCCCTGCGGGATCGTCAGTTCTCGCGTGCGCCCCGGGGCGCCCGTGCTCTCATCGACCGGCCCCGGTGGGCTGAATACGGTGTAGCCGGGATCGAGCATGCGGAGGTCGAGTTCGGCCTCGGCGCTGGTGCCGGCGAGAGCGAAGAAGTGTTCGAAGACCTCGGGCATGAGATACCAAGAGGGCCCGGTGTCGAAACGGAAGCCCTCACTCTCGAACACGCCGATGCGCCCGCCGAGTTCGCTGTTCTTCTCGAACAGGTCAACCGAGTGGCCTTCGCGGGCGAGGAGGATAGCTGTGGCCAGCCCGGCGGCTCCCCCGCCGATGATGCCGGTGCGCGGGCTGCTGACGGCACCGGAGCCGCTCCGCCGGTTCACTTCCGACCTTCGCGGGCTGAAGTCATGACTGCGTGGGCTGTCAGTCGAGCCTTCACGGCGCTCGGGACCCGCACCCGATGTCGGTAGAGCTCGGCGACGGGAGTAGAGGCAATCCTCTCGGTGAGCGCGGTGAAGAGCGCGCAGGCGCAGCGGACCGCAGTGCGCGCGTCCTTCGGCAGTCCGGTGATGGCATCCTGCGCGGCGTCGAGCTGCTGCCGGATCGTGTTCACCCATTCGGCTTTCTCAGCCTCGGTGAGTCGGTGTCCCGAGGTGAGGTAGCTGCGGCCGAGGCGCTGATCATCATCGGCCAGGTCGCGCAGGAAGTTGACATTCTGGAACGCCGCTCCCAGCTGCCGTGCCCCGTACTCGAGCCGGGCGACCTCGGCGGGGGTGCGGTCGAGATCGATGAGGAAGACCTTGAGGCACATGAGTCCGACGACCTCGGCGGACCCGAAGACGTACTCGGCATGTTCCTTCGCGTCGAAGCCGCGGACCGGCGACGCGGTCGCCGCCTCGGTCCTACGACCGGAACCGGCGTCCGCGGATTCCAGGTCTGCCCGCATGGAGGCGAAGAACGGGTCGATGAGCTCGGAGTCGATGCCTGCTGCGCGAGCGGTCCGGGCGAAGGCATGGATGACGAGGTTGTCACTGATGCCGTTGCGCAGCGCCGCGTGGGTGGCGGATGCGAACCGGTCCAGCATCTCCCGCTGCTCGGCCTCGTCAAGCCCTGCTTCGAGGGCCAGGCCATCGACAATCTCATCGGCAATGCGGACCAGGGCGTAGATATTGCGGATATGGTGCCGGTTTCTGGCTCCGAGCAGTCTGACCGCAAGACCGAAAGAGGTCGAATAGCTCGCGATCACGGCCCTGGACGCATCCTCGGCGGTGCGCGTGTAGAGCTCATCGATGGTGCTGCTTCGCCGCGTCATGTTCGTTAGCTTAGCTAAATATCTGCCAAGTAAGCGAATCTTCGCTCGGGCGGCGTCGCGGTGTCATTCGAGGACGAGGCAGAAGGGACGCCCGATCAGGTCGGCGTAGACACGGAAGGTCGGGTGCTCGTCCGAATCGTCGAGGAGCCTGCCGCCGGCGTCGATCATCGTGATCCTTCCTTCCTCACCGAAGTGCAGGGAATGCTGTGGCCGTGACCGCATTGTCAATGTGGTCACGCTAGACGCCGGGACTCGACAGCGACAAGACCCCTCGGCGCCCAATGCAAACCCCCGCTTTGCCGTTGCGAGGACCGAGGTTGAGGATTCCCGAGGTCGCTCGGGTCGCCTAGACGAAACCCGCGGATCTGTAAAGACCCTTCCACAGAAACTTCGCGCTCAATAGCGTCTCTGGCACAACGGGAGTCCCGGTGGCTCCCCGATCCGATTCGGAGGATGACATCATGACTTCACCCATCCAACTAGCCCGCACCTATGCTCGCTCCTATGAGGCGTCGTCGCGCAAGGGCAAGGGCACGATCCTCGACACGCTGACGGAGGCGACCGGGTGGACACGCGATCACGCGCGCCACCAACTGCGCAGCCAGTTCCACCAGATCAGAGCCGGGGTCTCCCTCGACGCTGTCGTCGACCGCCGTCGCCTCAAGCCGAAGAAGTTCTCCTCTCGTGCCCAGCGGGCTCTCGAACTCGTGTGGAAGTCCTCCGGCCGCCCCTGCGGCAAGTACCTCGAGGCGGCGATGGCCGACTGCCTCGACTCCCTGGAGCGGCACGGTCACCTCCGTGAGGGACGGCACGGCTATTCGCCCTCGGTGCGAAGGGAACTCCTCGACATCTCCGCGGCGACGATCGATCGGTACCTGCGCGGTGCCAAGGCCGGCGACCAGGACGATTCGTGGCTGACCGGCACCGGGGCGGGGATGCGTGCTTCCCTCCCGCGGCAGCGCATGCGTTCGCTCCTCGAGCCCGAACCCGGCTACTTCCTCGTCGAACTGCTGACGATCACGACACTGACCGACGAGGACTGCGTCACAGTGACATTCACCGACGTGGAGATCGGGTGGGTGCACACGAGGACCTTCGCCCCCGGCACGCAAGTGGTCGACATGCTCGCGCAGATGGTGCGCGCGGTGCCTTTCATCGTCACCGGAATCCTGTTGCCACCGGCGGTCCCGGACAGCGCCATCGAGAAGTGGGCAGAGGACAACCTCATCGAAGTCCACTGCATGAGCGATCTCCGACAAGGGTCTCGCGTACCCGATCGGACGTTCAGCGGCCTCAACCTCCCGCTCGGCACGCCGCACGACATCGATGCCGCGGTCGCGAGAGTCAACCAGCTGTGGTCGGCCCTGGCCGACCGCCTCAATTACTTCATGCCTGTCAAGAACCCCGTGGGCTGGCGCCTCTCTCCTGCAGGAGAGCGTCGACGCGAATACGATCGTCCGGACACGCCGGTCTCCCGACTCATCGCATCCGGCATCCTCTGCCCCGAACAGACTCGGGAACTGATCGAGAAGAGTCAGGGACTCGACATCGCCGGGCTCACCGCACGCGTCGAGGAGCTGAAGTCGACTCTGCGGTGAAGGGACACTTCGCCGCCAGGTCCGGCGGTAGGCGACGAGAAACGGCCGTCGGAGGCCATTGACGAAGATCCCGACATGGACGAATACTGAAGACAGCCATCCCAGGGTCGACACCTGAGACACGATTGGAGTGGCATCTCTGATGGACGAGACCTCGGCAGAACCGACCGATGACATACCCCGCGACGCGGCTGTCGCTCCCGCGCCCACCGTTACCGATGACGAACGGCATCGACTTACTGCGCAGATCGGCGAGCAGGGTGCTTCGACTCCATCCGCGAGCATCGCATCGTCCGGGTCCCGGATCTCACCGACCCCACCCCCTGGCCCCGGTTCGCCTCCAGCGCGGTCTCTGAGGGAGTGAGGAGCATGCTCGCCTTCCAACTCTTCGTCGAGGTCGACAGCCTCGGTGCCCTCAATCTCTATTCGAAGACTCCCCGCGCCTTCGACCAGGAATCGGAAGACATCGGAAGCGGAGTGGCCGCTCATGCCTCTCTGGCTCTGGCCAACGCGCAGAAGCAGGGACAGCTCTAAGAGGCAGTGGCCTCGCGGGATCTCATCGGTCAGGCGAAAGGGATCCTCATGGAACGGCACAAGATCAGTGAGCACGAGGCGTTCCTGCTGCTCACGAAGATGAGCTCGAAGACGAACACGAAGCTGCGTGAGGTCGCCGAGGAGTTCGTCAGCACCGGTGCGCTGCCGGGCACGGTCACCGACTGATCCGGCACGTCCGACTTCTCACTCACTTCGACCTGCCACTTGTTGTCCGGTGCGGCTCTGGGATAATCTGAGAATCGGTCAAGCAGATGGCCGCCTTCCTGGACCCAAGGGAACCACTGTGTACACTCTGCTCAACAACAGCGAAGCGTCCAAGTTCGATCTCTACCTTCCCGGACAGCTCGTCGCCTCTCTTCACTACACGATCACAGCGGACGAGATCATGTTCGTCTACTGCGAAGCCATTGAGCCCCTCGATTCGGACCGGCATTGCCGCGAACTCCTGCGTCTGGCGCTCGAAGACTCACTGAATCGCCGGATCCCCATCACCGTCTCGTGCCCGATCGCGCGCAAGCACATCGACAGCGACCCGGTCATCGGTGCCCAGATGCAGACTCTGCCCAAGAACGTGGGGCATAAGCACGAGAACTCCGTCGAATAGGGCAGCGACCGCATCTGTCACACCTCTTGCGTCTCGGCATCGGTCTCGACATCCTGGGGCGACGAGAAACATCGTGCTCGTCGATCTCAGCGGTGAGGAAATTCTGAGGAAGGGCGCCAACAGAGGATCAGCTGTCCGCCGTCGCCGGCAACGACAACATCCGAGACGTCGCCGGACACGACTTCAGCGCGAAGGACCTGCGCATGTGGCGGGCGACCGTCGTCGCCGCTCACGAGCTGCCATGGGCCGAGGCGCGGTTCGTGCCCGCCGATGTGCTGTCGTCATCTTCATCGTCTCCTCGTGTCAGTGTGCGTGTCGTCTGCTCCCCCGCAGCGGGAACGGTCGGATGACCCACTCTCCGGGTGCGGGACGCTCATCATGCTGAGTGCTCCCGAGCACTGTCCAGGGGGCCGCCGCCCCCCGGCGGGTGCCTCAGACAACGTTGCCGTTCGCGGACACAGAGACGGTCGTCACGCCGTCCCAAGCGACCGTCCTCGGGCCGCGTTCCGTGCCTGGCCCGCCTGCCGACGGCTCAGCGGCGATGAAGTATGAGTCTCGTGCGGACGCTGACATCGGCAGCGCACTTTGCCACGCTGTCTACTCAGGGACGGCCGACGATGAGGAGTCAGCGGATGACACAGACTGGTGCGATCGATGAGCAGGACGGCCGAGTTCTGAGTCCCCCGACGGGCAGCGGACTCACGCCCAGTCCGAGAGGCGAGGTCAGCTCCCTTCTGCTCACCGTGCTCACTGCCGAAGGCGACGTGTCGGCCGAGGCGCTGCTCGAACTCGACGCCGCGACCCGACGCGGCCTGACGGCGAGTGAGGATCTGCTCCGAGACGAGGATCTCCAGCTGTCACTCCACCTCCTCTACCTCCTCCACAGCGGGCCCGCCGACTTCGTGCGCGGTGAATGGGAGTGGAACCCTCTGCTGATCGGAGTCCGAGGACGGATCGAAAAGAGCTTCGAGACGGCGCTGCGGGCGCTCGCACCGTTCCCGGAACCCCTTCCGAACACCGGCGCCGAACTCGCACAGACACTGTTCTCGATGACCAGCGAGGTGGCGCAGCCGGAGCTGGCCACATGGGCGGCGAAGCACGCGTCCGTCGACCAGCTGCGGGAATTCCTCATCCACAAGTCCATCTACACCCTGCGCGAAGCCGATCCCCATTCCTGGGCGATACCTCGACTGCGCGGACGGGCGAAGGCAGCCCTCGTCGAGATCCAGGCTGACGAATACGGCGGCGGCAGACCCGAGCGCGTCCACGCCGAGATCTTCGCCCAGGCGCTGCGCGGATTCGGTCTGGACGACCGACCCGATCACTACCTCGATGACGTGCCTGCGGTCACTCTCGCCTCGGTGAACGCGATGAACCTCTTCGGTCTCAACCGGCGCCTGCGAGGTGCCGCCATCGGTCATCTCGCGGCGTTCGAGATGACCTCGTCCATCCCCAACGGCCTCTTCTCTCGTGCCTTCTCCAGAAACGGCTTCGATCGGGACGTCACGTGGTACTTCGACGAACACGTCGAAGCCGACGCCGTTCACGAACAGATCGCCGCACATGACCTCGCGGGAGGGGCAGCCAACGACGAACCGGGACTCATCCCCGACATCCTCTTCGGTGCCGCGGCCTGCCTCCGCCTCGACGACATCACCGGTTCCCGGATGCTCGCGGCCTGGTCCACAGGAGCCAGCTCGCTGCGAGCGAGCGGGAGGTCGCTGTGAACACGACTCCGACCACCACCATCACTCCGTGCCCGGACGGGCCACTGCTGATCCGAGGCGACTTCGCGGTCCTCACAGCACCAGGACGGGAGGAGACGGCAACCGAACGTCGGGTCGTCGCCCTCTGCCGGTGCGGGAAGACCGGAATCCCACCGCTGTGCGACGGCTCCCATCGGGCCGTCGGCTTCCGTGCTCCCGCACCACCGCCGACAGAAGACCAGCCGACAGACCCCGCGGAGCCATCGGATAACGACTGACCCGCGGGCGAGCGACCGCTCCGACGGGCGAACACACTGTCGATCGAAAAGGAGAGAAGACAATGCGTGCAGTCACTTGGCAAGGCAAGAGAGACGTCTCTGTGGAGACGGTCGATGATCCGATCCGTCACAAGTCGAACGACGCGATCATCGAAGTCACCTCCACCGCCATCTGCGGCTCCGACCTTCACCTCTACGAAGTGCTGGGTCCATTCATGGACCGCGGGGACATCATCGGGCACGAGACGATGGGTCGAGTCGTCGAGGCCGGCCCCGATTCCGGCTTGTCGACCGACGATCGGGTGGTCGTGCCGTTTCCCATCTCCTGCGGCCGCTGCTGGATGTGCGAGCAGGGGCTGTACACCCAATGCGAGACCACACAGGTGAGGCAGTACGGGTCCGGGGCACAGCTGTTCGGCTACTCCCGACTCTACGGGTCTGTGCCCGGCGGGCAGGCAGAATACCTCCGTGTCCCCTATGCCGACGTCGGACCGATCAAGGTCGGTGCCGATCTTCCCGACCACCGCTACCTCTTCCTCAGCGACATCCTCCCCACGGCATGGCAGGCAGTGAAATACGCCGGGATCAGGGAAGGCGACTCGCTCGGCGTCTACGGTCTCGGGCCTGTCGGCCAGTTCGCCGCCCGCATCGGCAGACACCTCGGCGCGCAGGTCTTCGCTCTCGACCCGGTCCCCGAACGTCGTGACATGGCCGCTCGCCACGGGATCGAGGTCTTCGACTTCGACGAGGACGCACATTCGGCCATCCGAGAGGCCACCTCCGGGCGTGGGCCCGACGCGGTCGTCGACGCCGTGGGGATGGAAGCACACGGGTCCCCGCTGGCCTCGGCCGCACAGCAGGCGACCGGTCTGCTCCCGCCTCCGGCCGCGCGGAAGCTCATGGAGACCAGCGGCATCGACAGGACCGCGGTCCTCCACGCGGCGATCGATCTGGTCCGTCGGGGCGGGACCCTCTCGCTCAGCGGAGTCTACGGTGGGGCACTCTCACCCATGCCGCTGCTCACCCTCTTCGACAAGCAGATCCAGCTGCGGATGGGGCAGTGCAACGTCCGCAGCTGGACCGATGACCTTCTGCCGTTGGTCGAAAGCTCCGACGATCCGCTTGGCGTCGATGACCTCGTCACCCACCGGCTTCCCCTCGATTCAGCTCCCGAAGCCTATGAGATGTTCCAGCAGAAGACCGACGGCTGCATCAAGGTCGTCCTCGACCCGAACGCGGATCTGTGAGCCGCCCACCGCTTCTGCAGTCAACCCACCATTGAGGAGACACCATGAGTACAGAAGATCGACCGATCATTCCGGGCAAACCCGGTTCCCGCACTCCGGACTTCGAGGAGCCGACGACGCCGCGAGAGCCGTTGCCGCCGAAGCCCGATCAGAGCGGTCCGAAGCCGACGTCACCCACAGGGGCGCCCAGTCGCGACGAGCAGGAGGACCAGGCCCAACAGGGCAGCTGGCTGACCACTGCCCAGGGCGCCCGGCTCTATGACACGAACCATTCGCTCAAGGCGGGTTCCCGTGGACCGACCCTGCTGCAGGACCACCACCTGCGGGAGAAGATCACCCACTTCGACCATGAGCGCATCCCCGAACGTGTCGTCCACGCGCGCGGTTCTGCCGCCCACGGCACGTTCATCTCCTACGGCAATGCCGCGACCATCACGAAGGCGGCCTTCCTCGCCCCCGACGTCGAGACGGAGGTTTTCACCCGCTTCTCCTCGGTCGTCGGCTCGCGCGGCTCGGCCGACGCCGTCCGCGACACCCGGGGCTTCGCGACGAAGTTCTATACGAGGGACGGTGTGTTCGACCTCGTCGGCAACAACATCCCGGTGTTCTTCATCCAGGATGCGATCAAGTTCCCCGACATCGTCCATGCGGCCAAACCGCACCCGGACCGTGAGATCCCGCAGGCGCAGAGCGCTCACGACACCTTCTGGGACTTCGTGTCCCTGCACACCGAGGCGACTCATCACACGATGTGGCAGATGTCCGATCGGGGCATCCCCCGCTCCTTCCGGATGATGGAGGGCTTCGGGATCCACACCTTCCGAACCGAGAACTCCGCCGGAGAGACCTCCCTGGTGAAGTTCCACTGGAAGCCGAAGGCCGGTGTGCATTCGCTCATCTGGGAGGAGGCCCAGATGGTCAACGGCGTCGATCCGGACTTCCATCGCCGGGACCTCGCCGACGCCATCGAGGCCGGAGCATGCCCGCAGTGGGAACTCGGCGTCCAGGTCTTCCCCGACGACCCCCATGAGACCTTCGAGGGAATCGACCTGCTCGATCCGACGAAGATCGTGCCCGAGGAGCTCGCACCCGTACAGCCGCTGGGAATGCTCACGCTCAACCGCAATCCCAGCAACTTCTTCGATGAGACCGAGCAGGTGGCGTTCCACCCCGGGCATGTGGTCCCGGGCATCGACATCACCGACGATCCGCTGCTCCAAGGGCGGCTGTTCTCCTATCTCGACACCCAGCTCACCCGACTGGGCGGGCCGAACTTCTCTCAGCTCCCGATCAACCGTCCGCACTGCCCGGTCAACGACATGTTCCGCGACGGAATGCACCAGACTGCCGACCATCGCGGCACCGCACCGTACAAGCCGAATTCGCTCGACGGCGGCAACCCGTTCCCTGCCGAGCAGACCGACGAGCATACGTTCGTCGAAATCGCCCACGAGATTCCGGCGTCGAAGAAGGAACGCCGTTCGCCGGAGTCCTTCGACGACCACTATTCCCAGCCGCGCATGTTCTGGCTCAGCCTCACCCCCGTCGAACAGCAGCACCTCGCCGATGCCTTCACCTTCGAGCTCGGCAAATGCTACGAGGAGACGATCCGGGAGCGCGAGGTCGCTGTGCTCGCCTGCATCGACTCGGAGCTTGCCCGCATGGTCGCCGAGGGGCTGGGTCTCGAGGCCCCTGCGGCTCAGACGCCGCCGCGCAGCGATATCGAACCGAGCCCGGCACTGTCCCAGGTGGGGAAGCGCTGGCCGGTCGACGGGCGCAAGATCGGCATCGTCACCGGCAGTGGGACCGACCCCGAGCAGGTCATCCGCGCCTACGACCGCATCGCCGAGGCGGGAATGGTCCCCATCACGATCGCTCCGGTGGGTGGACGCATCACCTCCGGCGAGCGGAGCGTCGCCGTCGAGCGGACATACCTGACCGTGGCCTCGAGCGAACTCGACGCCTTCTTCTTCGCCGATGGTGCCGAGCTGACCACCGAGATCGAGCTCCTGATCACGGAAGCGTGGCGTCATCTCAAGTTCATCGCCGCCAGCGGAGACTCCTGCACCATGATGGAGAAGTACGGCATCACGGCCGACGACCCCGGAGTGTACTGCAAAGATGACCTCGAAACGGCGCTCTCGCAGCTGCAGGAGGGGCTGAGCGAGCACCGAGCTTGGGCCCGGGTCGAGGCCTGAGACACTGCATGCCATTGCTGAAGGAAAGGTGACGTCGCCGGTAGCGGGAAGCCCAGGAATCCGGCTCACAGCTCGTCGATGCGCCCGGAGGCATCGAGGACCGGAGCAGGATACGGTGTCTCAGTCGCCCCGCACAGGGCTGACTCCCGAGGCCTGATCGTAGACAGCCCGATCCCGGCGGAACGCGCGGCTCCGAGCATAGCTGTGCACAGTGTCGAGCACTTCACGTTGGTGTTCTGCCTTCTGCGCGAAACCACGGAACTGTTCGGCATCCAGGCCGAGTGCCTCGGCGTTGCCCTCAAGCGTCTGCCACATTCCCAGCTTGCCGATGACCGCGCTGCGCATCAGCTCCGCTTCGAGCACGAGGGTCATGGGCGAGCGTTTGAGCAGCGAGCCGTTGCTCTTGAGCCTGCCGACCCGTTCGCCGACCCACGACACAGCCTCGGCGAGAGAACGGCGCCGAAAACCGAGCTCGCCGATGAGGTGCCGCACGTAGAGATGCTCTCCGCGGATCTCCGCGGCCAGCTCGGACAGGGCTGCGAAGACGGGAGTGTCGATGAAGTCGGCCGCCATCCGTTCGATCCTCTCCGCGCCGGCGGTGGCCCCGGTGAGATGGTCGCTGAGATAGAGACCTAGGAGGTCCATGTCGACGTGCTCGTCCGCACCCGGTGCGTCGTGCCCGCGGCTCGTATCGTCCGTTGCCCGCAGGCGCGTATGTTCGACATCGCGTGGACGCAGCGGGACGGAGGCGGCACCCTCGCCGTCGGCCATGCCTTTGAGCAGTTCGCGCGCGGCGTCCATGGCACTGTACTCCGGCTCCCAGCCGAGTTCCCGGCGTGCGCGGCCGTTGTCCATCAGCGGCACGTGCAGGCCCATGTCCAGCCATCCGGCATCGGCGGCGACCAGTGAGCTGCTATGGCCCATGCCCAGAGCCGCGCGCACTGCGCCGTTCGGCACCGGGATGTGCCTGCCGTGGTCGAGCAGTTCGGCCAGATCCTTCGGATGGAGGACATCATCGGCGCAGATGTTGAAGGCGCCCGAACGGCGACGGAGGACACTGGCGACATAGGCACGGGCGACATCGGTCGAGTGGACGGCTTGGACGCCGCGCAGTCCCGCAGGCAGTGGAAGGAACGGCAGTCGGCCCGCGCGCAGCAGCTGGACGGGCATCCAGGTTCCCAGGAAATAGCGCTGGATCTCCGAGGCGGCAGGGGCACCGAAGATGAGCGCAGGACGCAGTCGGGTCACGGTGATCTCGGGGTGGTCGGCGCAGAAGTCGTCGAGCACGCGTTCCTGGGCGGCTTTGTCCACACTGTAGTGGGAAGAGCGGATCCCCTCGGTCGGCCATTCCTCATCGCGCTTGTCCATGCTGTCATCGGGAGAGTAGGCGCCGACCGAGGACGCCACGACGAGATGTGGGACGCCGGCCGCCGCGACGGCTGCGGCCACACGGGCCGTGCCGTCGACGTTGACGCGTCGGAGCAGGTCCCGGTCGCTGTTGGGCTGGATCAGCCAGGCCAGATGGATGACGGCGTCGGCACCGGTCAGCGCTTCTGTGAGATCGCGGTGGGCCGTGCTCTCGCTGCTCGCGGCGGCGATGTCGATCGATCTCCATTCGCATCCGGAATACGGTTCGGCCTCGGTGTCGGGCATCCGTCTGGAGATCCCCAGCACCGAGGTGATTTCGGGCATGCGCCCGAGCACGTCGAGGACCGCTGTGCCGACGTTGCCGGTGGCTCCGATGACTGCGACTCTCATGTTGTCTCGCCCTGCGGGTTCGGCGTCGGCGAGTCTGGTGCAGAGCTGCTCGGGTTCCGCTCCTCGCTGATGGAGACGTCGGCGAAGGAATACGGCGGCCACGGGCCGAGGAAGCGGATGGACAGAGCGGGCTGGGCCTTCTTGAGCGCGGTGAGCTCGGCTCCCAGTGCCGTGGCGTCTGTGCTTTTCACCAGGCATGAGGCCATGATCACCGGTGTCAATCCACTTTCGCGGCTCGTGGAGCGGTGTTCCTCGATGTCGAGGCAGTGGGCGGCGATCCTGGCCCTGATCTCGGGGTAGATCCTGTCGGCCGCTCGATCGACGATCTCCTTCTCCGTCTTCTCCAGTCGCTTCTCGAGCAGTCGGCGCACTCCTGCAGGACGGCTCTCCGTCTCCGTCCTCATTTCGCCGACCTCTGCGTCGACCTCCTCGAGCAGGCCTCCGTCCAGGAAGATTTCGACTCGCAGCTCGGAGGTGTCGCACAGCTCCTCGAGTCGTCTCGACAGCATCACCGCGGAGTCGTCGAGCCAATGTTCGAGCTGTTGGGTCGCCGTCGCCTCGGTCTCGGGATCCGAGCGGACGATGACGTTGAAGGAGACCGGGAGAAGGGCCGGTGAGTTCTGCCAGGCATCATCGATGACTTCGCTGTGTTCGAGCACCCACCGACGCACGGAATCGTCCGGCCCGTCGAAGGGACCTCGGGTGTGGCGGTGGACCACGGCCCTCGGGCCGGTGTCGCGTCCGACCATGTGGAGCGCGGAACCGTCGATGCCCGTGACGGCAGGAGCGTAGTCGTCGCCGGCGACGATGGCGTAGACGTAGAGCATGTCACCCTCGGCGTTCATTCGACGCCCTTTCCATTCTCCTCGGCCCATCTGGCCGGATTGATGAGCTTGTCGACGACTTCATCGACGACATCGTCGAGGCCTCGGTGCAGATCGTCGACGGAACCTGTGATCCCGTGTTGGTCCTTGATCTGATCCATCGCCTCATCGAGTTCGAGGAGAGCCTCGCCGAGGCGGTTCTGTTCGTCCTCGGTGAGGTCCCCGCCTTCCATCCGGCGCACCGCTTGGGTCTCGAGGGCTTCCTGGATCACCTCGACGAGGGTGACGACGAGTGTGAGAACCCCGTGTTTGAGGCTCTCCTCGTTGACATTGAGCGTCATGATGCTGCTCCTTCTTCGGCGCGTTCGTCGGGGTTGCGGCCTGGTGAAATGGTGGCCTCGAGCGGCGCGGAACGCCTGTCACCGGGCCCGGTCCGCCACTCGTCGAGTCCGGCGAACCATGCGCCGGCGTCGTCTGCGGCCAGGGTGATGGTCGAGTCCGCGGTCTCGAGGATGAGGACCCGCCGTTCGTCGGTCGGGTTGCTGCGCTCCTCGCGGCGGATGTCTAGCAGCTGCTCGGGTGGGATCCTCACTCGTGCGCGCCCGTCCATCGGCGACCTCCAGGTCAGTTCCGTGTTCGAAAGCTGCGCCTGCCCGCCGCGCCACGTGCTCCCGGACGACAGGGTCTCGAGAAACCACATCCGACCCTCTCGCAGAGGCCGGTCCTCCGCCGTCGTCGCCTCCGGAGTCGAGGATGGGGCGCCGTCGGTCCGGTCGAGCCGAGCCTGGACCAGGGAGATGAGGCGATCGGGCTCGAGGGCCGAAAGGATCGCCTCGGTGCCGTCGTTGAGCCCGACGAGGATGCGCGTGCGCTCTTCACCTCCGATGGAGGGCTCGCGCAGCGCGGAGACCGAGGCGATCGCGTCCAGGCGCGTCTGCCATAGTGTCTCTGCAGGGTCACGTCGATGGATGATGAGACGCTGGGTGGTGAGATAGGCGCTGCCGGGCCGCCACGTCCGATAGAAGTTGTCCTGATAGTGCCCTCCGGCCATCTTGGCGAGGATCTCCTCGTCGGCGGCCAGCGGCAGATGTGTGCGGACGGCTCTCTGCACCCACTCTCGGGTGTCGCGGTCCCACTGCTGCATCATCCCGTACTCGATCATCGTCTCGATCCCCGCGATCGTGGCGCGCAGATTGATTCCGATGAGCGGGATGTCCGACACCGAGATGATGAGGTCGAGGTTGAGATGGACGCCCTTGTTGAGAAGCACTTCGATGAGGTCGGGCAGAGTCGCTCGCGGGTCGCGTGTGGGCTGCATGATCGCGTCTCCGGGCATGGTCGCCTCAGCGGTCGTCGCCGGGAGAGCCGGCGGCGGGAGTGCCTGCGTCGGCGGATGAGCCGGCGGCTTGCTCCGCGGAGGTGTCACCGTCGTCCGCGGAGTTCAGCTGCGCCGGCTCACCGGCCTCGATCCGCTTCGAACGCGCACTCTGCCACCCGCACCAGGGGCAGTAGTCGTTCATCAGCTGCGCGAGTGCGGAGCGCTTCCCGCACTCGGGGCAGGTGTCCTTCTGCTCGACTGCTTCCTTCCATGCGACGGTCTCCCGGTCCGTGCCCGCGGGAAAGTCCAGACCGTAGCGGGCCGCGGTCTCGAAGGAGGCCAGGGCGGCCCTGATCCGGATTCCCAGCAGCTCGACACCGGCCACGGAGACCATGATGTCCGCGTTGAGAACCAGACCTTTGTCCAGCAGCGTCTCCACGACGTGCAGCAGCGTGCCCTCCTGGCTGCGCTGCGGCTGCATCGCATCGTTCGGCTGATTCATGATGCTCATATCGCCCTTTCGATCACTCGCTCGGCCGGCCGCGAACGTAGCGATCCTTCCTGTCATAGGCCATGAGCTCACCGTCCGCATCGAGCTCGACCTCGTACTCGGCCAGCAGATCCGCGCTGTCGGGAATGCGTCGGGATTCCACGACCTCCAGACGCACGGACCAGCGGTCGTCCTTCCACCTCGTGCCGACCACGGACTCCGGAGGCCTGCCGGTGAGGGTGCTGAACTGCTCAATCGCCCTCTTCACCGCGCTGACCGCAGAGATCCTCTGACCGGTCGCGCTGTGAGACCGACTCTCCGAGCGCGAGGACGACTTCGCCTTCTCAGATGACGAGGACGTCGCCTTCTCGCGTGAGGAAGACGCCGATGAGGACGACCGGCGGGACGTCCCGCCGCTCGTGCGCTCCTTCTCAACCGGCTTCCTGGCGCGCTTCGTGGTCGTGCCTCCATCGTCTGCAGAGCTGCCCTCTGCTCTCGACTCTTCGTTCGCTGTCGACTCTTCGCTCATCGGTCCTCCTCGGTTCTGCGCCGACGGCCCTCGAGCAGTCGTCCGACGAGCTCACGCTCGAGGGCATCGGCTTCGTCATCACTGATCGATCCGCGTTCGCGTGCCCCGGCGACCTCTTCCAGCTGACGCCGAATGGCACCGGGATCGAAATAGCGCTTCTCGGCTTCTCCTCTGACCTGCTCGGCGACCCATACGGTTCCCTTGAGCGGTGCCAAGGGAGCACCGAAGACTGCTGACAGAAGTCCCATGACGTCACCTACATCTCGGGGACGAAGTCGTAGGGTGCCTGCGGTCCGATCAGCCGGAATCTCATCCGCTCCCGGTTCGCCTCCGCCAACTCCTCGATGACGGAGTCGAACTCGTCGATGGCGTCCCTGCGAACCAGCACCGCCACCTCGGCGACGTCCTCGGCCTGGCCGACTTCCCGCATCGCCGTCTCGACTGTCGCGGAGCGGATCTGCTCGAGTATCGGAGGAGCTTCGGTCCTTCTCCAGCTCTCCATCGTCGTGACCACGATCTCTCCGAGCCGGATACGTTCGTTCCTCGTCTCGTCTTCGCTCGTGCCGCTGATCCTCTCCCTCAGCTCGGCGACCTCGGGGTTACCGCTGACGATCTCCCGCAGTATCGCGTCGCGGTCGAAGCTGATCCTCAGGGTGAACTGCGTGCACCCTGCCAACTGGTCGAGCGCCTCGGCGAAGACGTCCGCCTGCGGAGCCAGCACCTGTTCGGCGATATCGGCCCCTCCGGGGACGACGGTGCCGAATGCGAGCGGCAACACCGGTTGCTTCTCGGCCAGCTCGTCGAGGACGACGCTGTGGTTCTGCAGAGCTTCGGGAGTGCCCAGCATCCCACTGTCCGCGAGTTCCGTGACCACGGCCGCAACCGCCCCGGACTCGACGAGAGCGAGGGCATTGCCCTGCACCCCGTCGGGCCCGGTCGGCAGCTCGGCACCGGCGCGTACGATCCCGTACAGATACCAATCTGCCAAGGGTGCGCCTTCTTCACTCATTCGGACTCCGAGGAGTTGCGCGCCGGGCGTTTGGTCCGGCGACGTGATTTCTCCTGACTCGAACTCTCGCCCGAGTCGTCATCGGAGTCGTCCGAGGTGAGGGCGTCCTTGATGCCTTCCACAGCTCCCTGTGTCTTGCCCTTGGAGCCGTTCTCCATCATTCCGCCCATCATCTCCGGCAGGTCGCGTCCGCCCTGCTGTGTCAGATCGAGCCGGTTCGTCGCCTCGGCGAAGCGCAGATAGGTGTCCACGCTGGCGATGACGATGCGTGCGTCGATCGTGAGGACCTCGATCCCCACCAGGGAGACGCGTACGTATGCATCGATGACCAGGCCCTTGTCGAGGATGATCTCGATGACGTCTGCAAGCGAACTCGACGACGGACGGTCGACGTAGCTGCCGCGTGAACGTTCAACAGTGCTGGTGCTCATTGTTCTTGCCTACTTCCCAATCGGAGGACGCTCAGCGGCGTTCCTCGTCTTCTGGTTCTTCGGATTCCTCGTATTCCACGGGCTCGTCAGCGGCTTCCGGCTCCTCCTCGTAGTCCTCTGCGGGCTCCGCGTCGCCTGCCTCGGCCGGTTCGTCGTCCTCGTATTCCTCTGCCGGCTCCTCCTCGTACTCCTCTTCGGCTTCGCCCTCGGCCGGTTCGTCGTCCTCGTACTCCTCTCCGGCTTCGCCCTCGGCGGGCTCGACCTCGGTCTCCTCCGCCTCGGATTCGTCGGGTTCATCCTCATCCGCGCCGGAGTCGACATCCGCGACCTGGTCCTCGGCCGGCTCGTCCTCGCTGTCTTCGGGTTGGGCCTGGTCCTGTTCGAGGCCGTCCTCGTGGGAGGTGACGAGTTCCCCGTCGCGGATCTCTCCGCGCCATCCTTCGACGCTGTCGGGGTCGACCATGATCTGTCTCATCACATGGCGGACGAAGAACTTCAGTTCGAGGCGGAAACGGCGGGGGACGGTGAACCACAGTGCACCGACGCCTTCCATGAAGCCCTGCTTGTGGTACTCGCCCACTGCAATGATCCGGGTCAGCCTGGGCGCGACCTCGTGGAAGGAGATGCTGCCGCTGATATAGCCCTTCTCGCCAGTCGATTCCCAGACGATGTGGGAGTCGGGAACCTGCTCGGTGATCGTGGCTTCCCAGGTCCGGTGCGACCAGACGGCCTGCCCTTTGATGCTGAGGGTGACATCGTCGGTGCGTTCGACGTTCTCGACCTTCTTCATGAAGTCGGGCCAGTCCTCGAACGTCGTGAACGCGTTGTAGGCCACGTTCAGCGGGACACCGACCTCGGCGGTCTCCACGATGTTGGAGAACTTGAAATCACCGGAGCCGCCCGAACCGCTCGAGCCGCCGAACAGACCCTTGACCTTCTCCTTGACTCCGGTCGTCGCCGCGGACATCGCCGCTTTCGCCGGTGACTTGCCCTCGGCGATCTCCTCTGCCCCGGCTTGGGCCGCAGGCCCGGGCCCATCGCCCACGCCGTCGAGGCGGTCGGCGATCTTCTCGACCCTGTCCCCGACGGAGTTGACCGCCTTGCGTCCGACGGTCTTGGCAAAGTCTCCGGCCTGCTGCTTGAGGCCGCTGAAGATCGAATCATCACTCATCTTCGGCCTCCTCGGGCTTGGCAGCGGCGCGGGTCGACGATGTCTTCTTCGCAGTCGTCGAGCGCTTGGAGCCCGACTTCGTGCGCGAACCGCGTGAAGCAGTCGACGACTTCGACGAACGCGTTCCCTTCGCAGAGCGATTCGCCGTCGAGGGGCGCTTGGCTGCCGGCTTCTTCTTCGGAGCTTCCTCCTCGTCCTGCGGCTCCTCGTCGGTCTCCTGCGGCTCGTCGGTCGTCTCCGTTTCGCCGGTGGACTCTGCCTCCTCGGTCAACCCTTCCTCATCGGGCTCGGAACCCTCCGACGGCGCGGCAGCGTTCTCGGCCTCCGACTCGGGTGCGTCCTCTTCGTCGTCCGCACCCTCGCTGTCATCGACATTGGGGTCGATCGAGTCGGCGGCGTCGTCGAGAGTCGACTTCATCTTCTCGGTCTGATCCTGGAGCTTGACGCTGAGCTGATCGACTCCCTTCGCGGCCACGGCTTTGACCGCGCTCTTGCCGGATTCGGCCAGACGACCGGTGATCTTCTCCTGGAGACTCTTGAGCTCGGGGGAAGAATCAGCGAAATCCTTGAGGCCGCCCAGAAGCTGATCGCGATTCTTCGCGGCAGTCGTTCCGGCGACAGCCGAGGCTACCGTGAGTGCCAGGCCTAACTTCTTGGTCCTGCCGAGCATGTAGCCCGCCAGTATCAGACCGGTGATCTTCATCTTGTTGTTCATGATTGCCTCCGTCTCCGCGCTGATGGGCACGGACCGAGATTGAAGAATGGAAGCCAGGAGCCCAGGGCTGGGATTGCCATGCGATGGGTTGGCGCTCCTTCGTGCTGATCACTGATTCGAGGGTCATCGCCTCGTGACGACAACGGCGGGAATCGTCTCCGCCCATCGTCCGAAGCTGTCGCAGACTCCTGACCGCGTCTGCGGGCTTCCTGTGTCGCGGAAGCCAAGAGCACTCTGCCCTTTGCACCATCATCTGTTCAGCTACCCCTGATCCGTCAAGGGGGGTCAGAAACGCCCCTGGAGCTGTCAGCCGGTTGCTCAAATTGATCCTGAGAACTGTCTGTCAATCTGTGGGCTGCGTGTTCCAACAAGCCGCCTACCCCCTGTCTCTCCGCCACCCGGCGCTGCTCCTCGGAGCCGGTGCCCTGGCTGAGCAGACGGCGGAGTCCACGGTGAACACGGCCCATATCCTGGCTTCGCATCAGCGCCGGTCGTGCGCGGTGGAAGACCTTTCGGACTACCTCCGCGGCCGGTGCACTCGTCTGCGTGTCCGGGTCCATGAGCAAGCCCGTGAGACCGAAACGCGCAGCCTGCCAATGAGCGATGTTCAGCAGATTCGCAGGGACCGCCTCCGGTCCCGTGTCGTCCATGGCGACGTCTGCGAGCGCACGGGTGAGCAGCGCGAGGGTCACAGTGGTCGCGGTGTCCAGCTGCACGTCACTGGTCCGGACTTCGACTGTCCTGTGCTTCGGCGAGAGCCTGACCAGCCACCCCAGAGTCGCCTCGTCGAGCACCACGTCCGATCGCAGCGCAGCATCGATCTGCGCATCGTAGTCGTCGAGGTCGTGGAAGTGAGGCGGGATGCCGAAGACGACCCACCGCCGGTAGTGGATGGAACGCCAGCTGGCGAAGCCGCTGTCGGCTCCGCGCCAGAGGGGAGAATTCGCGCTCAACGCGGTGAGCACGGGAATCCACCTGCGCAGGCCGTTGACAGCTCTCAGCCCCGCTTCCCTGTCGGGAATGTCGACATGGACATGCATGCCGTTGACGTATTGGTCGGCGGCGATGGCGGGAGCGAGCTGCGCGAACTCACGGTAACGGCTGCCGTCGCTGACCCCCGGCGGGGCCGCCGGAATCTGAGGCGCTGTGCCGAGGCCGACAGCGAGCAGTCCGCGCGCCTGAGCCGCTGCCGAGAGGCCGCGTCGAAAAGAGTGCAGCGATTCGAACGCTTCTTCAGCCGTGGTCAGGACGGGAGTCGCGAACTCGATCTGCCCGGGCAGCCATTCGGCACAGGCTGCTCCGCGGCTCGGCCTCACCTCGTCCTCGATCTCCTGCAGGCTGCTCTTCGATCGAGCAGGCAGAAGTGAATGTCGATCGACGAGAAGGAATTCCTCCTCGATGCCGAATTCGCTCATCGTCACCTCATTCCGTTTCTGACCCGCTCACGCTATTGGACGGGTCGCGGATTCGACAGCAGATGCGGGACCTCACGGAAATACCTGCGAAGAGGCCCCGGCGGCAGGTGTGAGCGGTAGGCGCTCTCGCGGCGATTCAGACGCGGCAGCCGGATCGTCGATCACCCCTAGCCTCCATCGAGAAGCAGAACCTACACTTTCGGGAAGATTCGAGACGAGTGGCCAAAGCATGAGCGAGGGTCGCTGGGTCCCGGATCGCTGGCACACCGGGCAGGAGGAACCTCCTGCCACGAAAGTCACAAGCCGAATCAGCAGACGAATGGACGATCAGAACCCGAAGCGCATCGATCCCCGATCCAGCATCGCATTCTCAGACGAGCGAGCGATCAGGAGACGGAGGAAGCTCAAAGAGGCCGCCGAATTCTGGAACATGTCGGTTGCCGGAGTGTGGTTGCACTATGTCAGCCTCGGCGGTGACCTCACCGAATACGAGCTCGACGCCTACCTCCACGAGGCCTACTTCCTCACGCCCTATCAGCACGACATCCTGGCCGAGGCCGTCAATGAGCTCATCGATATGCTTCCCCCGCCTCCGCGAGCCCCGCTGACCGACGAAACCGGTCTATGACCGGTCGCCTCGGTACTCCAGCCTGCCGCGGCGATTGCGATGGACGGCTCCCTGCCGAATCGCCTCACGCACCGCCGCACGGAAGCGTCCGGGGCCCCAGCGGCGAGCCCCGATCGCACGGTAGAGCTCCACCTCTCCGACAGGTTCCATGTCGCGGACGAAATCGATGATGCCGTTGACCTCGTTGGCCGAGACCTCGGGCGGAACGTCGCGTGAGGACACCGAAGGCCACGGTGCATAGACGCCGACCGATCCCGGGCCCGGACGCAGACGATCTCCTCGGCTTCGAGCCTCGGGGCTCGCCGACGGTTCGGCCGCCTCAGCGGAATCTGCCCACTCACCTCGCTCGGTCGGCTCGGCACTGCTCTCCGCGGCGCCTTCGGCACTCTCAGCGTCCTCGGCCGTCAGGGGTCGGGCGATGTCTTCGAGGTCGGCACCTTCCGCCTTGACGCCGAAGATCAGTTCGGCCACGCCGCCGAGCGCCATGACCGCCGCACCGATGCAGAATGCCCAGGCCACTTGGGAACGATCACCGGACTCGATCATGCCGCCGAAGAGCAGCGGACCGGCGATGCCTCCGGCGGCGGTGCCGATGGCGTAGAAGAATGCGATGGCCAGTGCTCGGGTCTCCATCGGGAAGATCTCGCTGACGGTGAGGTAGGCCGCACTGGCTCCGGACGAGGCGAGGAAGAAGCAGACGATGAGGATGACGAGGAAGAGCCATTCGCCGCCGACATCAGCGTTGAAGACGAGTGCGAGGACCACTGCCACGACCGCCGATCCGAGGTAGCTGAACGAGATCATCGGTTTCCGACCGATCGTATCGAAGAATCTGCCGAGGATGACGGGGCCGGCGAAGTTGCTCAGCGACCAGAGGATGATGAAGATCGGCACGGTGGCTGCCGCAACTCCGTAGAATCCGTTGAAGATCGTGCCCAGGTTGAAGGTGATGCCGTTGTAGAGGAACGCCTGCCCGACGAAGAGGACGAGGCAGAGGATCGCGCGTTTGGGATAGATCGTGAAAGCGACCTTCATGATCTCGACGAACGAGATCGTCTTCCGCTGCCGGACGGTGATGGTCTTCTTCGGCGGCGGCAGGGTCTGTGAGGTCTCCGTCTCGATGCCGTCTTCGATCTCGCCGACGATGCGTTCGGCCTCGTCGTTCCGACCATGGATGAACAGCCACCTCGGACTCTCTGGAACGTTCTTGCGCACGACGAACACAAAGATCGCCAGCAGCATGCCGACGGCGAAGGCCAGGCGCCAGCCGATCATCTTCGGCAGGATATCGGTGTTGAGGAAGAACAGCGTCGTCGCCGCCCCACCGGCGGCGCCGAGCCAGTAGGAGCCGTTGATGATGAGATCGATGCGGCCCCGGACGCGGGCGGGGATGAGTTCGTCGATGGCGGAGTTGACGGCTGCGTATTCCCCGCCGATGCCGGCACCGGTGAGAAAGCGCACGAGGAAGAAGTACCAGGCGGAGAACGAGAACGCCGTGGCGACGGTGGCGACGAGATAGAGCACGAGAGTGATGAGGAAGAGCTTGCGTCGGCCGAATCGGTCAGTGAGCTGGCCGAAGACGATCGCACCGACGCAGGCGCCGAGGACGTAGATGGCTCCGGCGGTGCCGATCTGCCCCGCGGTCATGTCGATGCCGCTGCCCTCTTCGGTCATCCGAGCGGCGACGTTGCCGACCATCGTCACCTCGAGACCATCGAGGATCCACACACTGCCGAGCCCGACGACGACCATCCAGTGGAACCGGGCCCACGGCAGCCGGTCCAACCGGGCCGGCACATCCGTCTTGATCGTTCCGAGCTCGACGTTCTCACTCATCAGACACCTCCTGGACGACGCCACTCGATTGCCAGGCAGTCTAAGCACACTCCGCCGGGCCGACAAGGCATGGTGCGAAGGCCTGAAGGAGAGTACTCTGCGCCCGCAGCGCACGGTGGCGGTGAGCCGTAGGGTCGCGAGCCGACGTGGCCACGGCTCAGCGTCGCCGGCCTCTGTGAGATTATTCCCGGAGACTCAGTTCACGAGATCCTGGTCACGAGGTCGCCCGGTGTGTGGTCCCAGTCTTCGCCGAGGATCTCCCGCGCGGCGTCGAGACGGTCCTCCATATTCACCATGAGGACTCCGCGCACGCGTCCGTCCTCGCCGAGGTAGTACACCACTCCATCCGTATGGGGCTTCTTCCAGTCTTCGACGGTGCGCAGTGTCGGATCGAGCTCGCCGACCGCCTGGTACCCGAAGTCGAAAACGTTCGTGTAGAAGTACGGTGTATGGGTGTAGGACTCGTCCGCGCCGGCCATGATCCGCCCGACGGCCTTGCCCATCTGGGTGGCGTTGTCGACGTGTTCGACACGCTGTCGTCCGAGGATCCTGTCGGGATAGCGAGCAACGTCTCCGGCTGCGAAGACGTCCGGCTTTGAGGTCCGCAGCGATTCGTCGACGATGATCCCGTCGTCCGTGTCCAGCCCCGCATCCTCTGCGAGCTGGGTCGCAGGTTCGATGCCGAGGCCGACGACCACGGCGTCGAACTCATGGGGCTCGCCGTCGCAGTCGAGCACCACTCGATCGCCGTCGACGTGCCCACCCGAGGCCTTCGTGCCCGGCACGAGAGTCACTCCGTGGCTGCGATAGAGTTCGTGGAACTGCTTGGCGAGGTCCGGCGGGAAGATGGACCCGCCGAGGGTGTCGTCGTCGAAGATCAGAGTCGTTCGGGTGTCGTTCTGCACCAGGGCGGCGGCGAGTTCAGTGCCGATGAAGCCGCCGCCGATGACTGCGATGCTCAGGTTCCGGCCCGACAGATCCCGCAGACGGCGGTAGTCGTTGAACTCGCGGAAGCAGATGACCCGCTCACCTTCGTCCAGATCGATGCCCTTCGGTCTCCCGCCGGTGACGAAGAGCAGCTTGTCATAGGTGAAGTCGCCGTGGGTCGTCCTCACGGATTTCGCTTCGACGTCGACTGCGGTCGCCCCCGTACGGAGGCTGATCCGGGCTCCGGTCGCTTCGGCGGTGTCGAGGTAGTTGTCGCTCTCGTCGAAACTCTCGTCGGTCCACAGTCGCTTGCTCAGCGCGGGACGCGTATAGGGCTCGTCGACGTCATCGCTGATGATGGCGATCGAACCCTCCTCGTCGATCTCCCGTATCCCCTGGGCCGCGGAGTCAGCGGCCATGCCGCCGCCGATGATCACATATCGGAACTCAGCCATGTCGGATGCTCCTCTTCCTGTCGTCTCTGCTGTGCCTGTATTCGGTGTTCGGGGCGCTCTGGCGCACTAGATCGTGGCCACCGATCCAGCGTCCACGCGATAGTTCGAGCCGTTGACGAAGCTCGCGGCGTCCGAGCAGAGGAATGCAATGACCTTGGCCACCTCCTCCGGTCGGCCGCGACGTCCGAGTTCCATGAACGGCCGTTCTTCTCGCAGGAACGAGGCGATGGCCTCATCGAAGCTCGTTCCCTTCTGCTGGGCTCGCTCATTCATCATCTCGTCGGTCATCGGGGTCGCGATGAACGCCGGAGAGACGGTGTTGACCAGCAACCCTTCGGAGGCGTAGGTGCGCGAGAGTCCCTTGGCCAAGGAGAGCATGCCGGCCTTGGCCGCACAGTACGGCAGCTCGTCGTCATAGGGCTGCACCGCGTCTTCAGAGGACACGAACACGATACGGCCCCAGCCGCCTCGGCGAAGTCCCGGAAGGAACGCCCGAGTGACACGGACCGGTCCCATGAGGTCGACGTCGATGGTTCGGTCCCAGCCCTCCTGGCTGATCTCATGGAACAGCCCACCGGCCCCGTGGATGCCGGCGACATTGACGAGGATGTCGAGGTCGCCGACCTCGGCGGCGACGGACGCGGCGAGTTCGTCGACTGATTCGTCATCGGCGATATCGGCGTCGTGGGCGTAGATCCGCTCCTTGAATTCGGCGAGTTCGTCGACTGCGGCTTTGAGTTCGTCGGGCTCGGGCCCGGTCATCACGACGACGGCTCCTTCAGCGAGGAGCTGACGGGCCGTCTCCAGCCCGATGCCCGAACTCGCCCCCGTCACCAGTGCCTTGCGGTCGCGGATGTTGAGATCCATCTGTCTCCTTCCGGTATCTCGGTCGACTGTCGGTCTGCTGTGTCAGGGCGTACGGATGAGCTTTTTGTTGACGAATTCGCGGATACCCTCTGCGCCGAGTTCACGGCCGACGCCGGAGCGCTTGGTCCCGCCGAACGGCAGGTCAGGTTCGGTCCAGGTGGCTTGATTGATCCACACCATTCCGGTGTCGATGCGGTCGGCGACGCGTTGGGCCTTCTCGATGTCATCGCTGACGACCGTGCCGCCGAGGCCGAAGGACGAGTCATTGGCGAGTGCCACGGCTTCGTCCTCGTCTGCGACCGAGTAAACGACTGCGACGGGTCCGAACAGCTCCTCCGAGTAGGCGCGCATCTGTTCGGTCACCCCGGTCAGCACCGTGGGTTCGACGAAGGCACCCGGCCTGTCGACTCGATGCCCGCCGGTGTGCACCTCGGCGCCATGGTCGATGGCATCCTGGACCTGTTCCATGAGGTCCTGTGCCGCTTGCTCGGAGGACAGCGGTGCCATTGTCGTCGCAGAATCCCGTGGGTCCCCGGCGACGAACTGCGACATCTTCGCCGTCAACAGATCGACGAATTCGCGGTAGTGCTCCTCAAGCACGATCAGGCGTTTGGAGGCGATGCAGCTCTGGCCGGAGTTCGTCATCCGCCCTTTCACGGCGGCGGTGACGGTCGCGTCCAGATCCGCGGAGTCGAGGACGATGAACGGATCGCTGCCGCCGAGTTCGAGGATGGACTTCTTCAGATTGTGGCCGGCGGCCCCTGCCACTGCCGCTCCGGCGCCTTCGGAACCGGTCAGCGAGGCGCCGCGAACTCTCTCGTCCGCGATGATCGTCTGGATCTGATCATTGTCGGCGAAGACGTTGCGATAGCAGTCGGACGGCAGCTGCGCATCGTTCATGACCTGTTCGAAGGCCAGCGCCGACTGCGGACAGTTCGAAGCGTGCTTGAGGATGATGGTGTTGCCCGCCACGAGGTTCGGCGCAGCCAGGCGGACCACCTGGTAGTAGGGGAAGTTCCACGGCATGACACCGAGTATCGGACCAATGGGTTCGTACTTCATCACCGCGCTGCCTCCACTGGACGGCGCGAGCACCTCGTCGGAGAGCAGCAGGGGTCCCTCTTCGGAGTAGTAGCGCAGAATCCTCGCTGCCAGTTCGACTTCTGCTTCGGCCTCGGCGCGCAGTTTGCCCATTTCGAGTGTGAGGAGCTCAGCGAGGTCCCACCTGCGCTCGTCCATGAGATCCGCCGCTCGGGCGAGCGGTGAAGAACGTTCCCGGACATCGGTCGTCCGCCATGTCTGGAAGGCCGCGTCGGAGGCGTCGATGACGGCGGAGATCTCCTCGTCGCTGGCTGTGGGAAATTCCTTGAGGACCTCTCCGGTCGCCGGGTTCGTGGTGTTGAATTTCGCGGTCACGGCTTCTCCTTTCCTCGAGGTTCGTCAAGGTGCTCTGCGGAGCAGCAATCATCTCCGCTCCGCGACCTCTGCCGAACCGAGACTCCACCGTCTCAAACCCCGGTGACGGCGACCAGCCCCTTACGGTGCCCGACGATTGCCTCTATAATGCGCACGCAGATCGGGGTCGTCGATCACAAGCAGAATCGCTCCGTTGTCGAGATCACTTTCGAACGTCTCTATTTCATCGGAGTCGAAGCCGTACCGCTGAAAGCGGTTCCTGAGTTCGTCGCCTCGTTCGTTGTATCGCTCGTCCACGAGGTCTCCGAGTCCTTTCAGAGTTCCGTCGGCACCGACCACCTCGTCGGTGCTCTCCGCATCGTGGGCGAAGACGTGTAGGGCTGTCTTCGGTACGCCCTCCGACGCGAGCTTCACCAGTTGATTGAGCACACCGATGTCGTCGTGAAAGGTCTTCACGATCGGTTTGTGATCCGTCACGTCTGACTTCTGAGAGTTGAGATCGTCGTCGCTTCCCATGCCGCTCAACATAGCATTCCAGAGCCGCGTCGGCACGGCTGATTCAGTCAGTCCGCTCAGGCTCACCCACCATTCCGCGGCCTCCGGAGCAGCACCTTCAGACCCCATGCGATGGCACCGGAGATCGCTCCGACCACCACTCCGATCAGAAGGCTCGAGGCGACTGCGAACGAACGGAAGATGAGCGACTGCGCCGTCGGGTCGAGGCCTGCGAGGTTCCCTCCGAGCTGCGGCGGGTTGTCACCCAGGGAGTGATTCCACAGGATCTGATGCCCGAGTGCCAGGAAGACTCCATAGAAGAGCCCGACTGCCAGGAGGGTGATGAGAGGTCTCGGCACACGTGTGATCAGGACGGTGACGATCCAGACGAGCGGCGGCAGAAAGACGAACAGCGCATTGACGGATGTGCCTTCTTCGATGATGTTCAGATCGTGGAGCACCACTCGCGGTGCCGCCAGAAGCGCGAGACCCACGATGGCGATGACAGGCAGGCCGAGCCGGTGCCGCGGTGTGGTCGGATCGAGTCGGGGCGATATGGAAGATGCCTGATCTTCCGGTGGACTCTGTTGATAAGGCATGATGAGTGTCCTGTTTCATGAGGGCAGTCGCATGCCCTCACCGTCGTTGACACCTTCAACGATAGGAAGCAGAACACGGGTCCACATCGGCCCCAAAGCGACACTTGAGTCGCTTCTCGTCAACCTCGCCTGCGTCAGGACGCGACTCAGGCAGGCACGCCGTTGAGCATGCTGGCGATCAGCCCCAGCACCGCCAGGCCCGCGATGACGTACACGATCACACGTTTGCGCATGGTCCGGATTCTACTGCGACTCCCCCGGTTAGTGTCCATGGTGCCCGACGACGAGTCGCCGTCACCACGGGTTGGCCTCCTGCCAGCGGGTGAACCAATAGCGGTCGCCTTGGTAGTGCGACTTCTCCGGCTTGCACCCCTTGAGATCCGAATGCTCCCCCAGCCAGGTCCGCACCATCGGCATGACCTCGTCCAGACGGTCGACCCAATCATCGAGCGGCAGCAGCAGAACCGAACCGTCGACGGAGGTCAGACGGCATGAATAGTTCGGCAGACCCTCGGTGATCTGCGAATGCGTATATCTGATCTGGTCGCAGCCGGTGGTGAGGTAGAAGCGGATGAACTCACCACAGACATAGGAGCACAGCGTTTTGAAGTTCCGGTAGCGGATCATCCATGCCGGGGGATCATATTCAGACATGTGTTCTATTCTAAGACTTCGGTCTGACAGGGGACAGCGGATCGGAGGAATCTGCCCTCACCCGTCGTCAGCGGGGCGGTCGTCAGCGGCGGCGGGAGCTCACGCGGATGAGGATCAGCGCGAGGATCACGCACAGCGCATAAGTGATGCCGACGGTGATCCAGCCGAGGACGAACCCGCCGGGTGAACCCACGATGATGCCCATGAGCAGCGGGCCCAAGGCGAAGCCGAAGAACATTCCGGCCGTGACCATGCCGCTGGCCGAGACCATCGAGGATGCGGGGATCGCCCGCATGAGTGCGGCCATGAGCACGACCGAGACGCCGAGCGCGGAGATGCCGTGGAAGGCCACTGCCGCCCAGACGAGCAGAGCCCACCCGGCTGCGTCGGCAATGAGGAACAGCACCGCTCCGGCCAGGGCGATGAGGGCGAGGACCAATAGCAGGCGGGGGCCTGATGCGCCCTTGGCCATGCGTCTGGCCCAGGTGACGCGGGCGATGACGCCGATGACGCCGGCCAGTGCGGCCGCGGCGCCGCCGAGGACGAGGCTGAAGCCCATCTCGCGCACGGCGAAGAGCGGTATGTACACGTTCGTCGCCTGCACGCCGATGCCGTTGATGAGCCCGAACAGCGCCAATGCCCACACCATGCCGGGGTGCTTGGCCGGGCGGGTGGGTGCCGGTTCGGGATCGGGTTGGGCCGCCTCGGCGGGGGTGTCCGTTGAGGGTTTCGGGGTGGTGGCGGCCGACTCGGCGGCGGTGTCTGATGCAGGTTTCGGAGCGCTCAGCAGCGGGGTGGTGCGCACCGAATACCAGGTCATCGCGAGCAGGATGAGTGGGATGACCGCGATGGTCAGGGCGGCACCGCGCCACCCGACACCGAGCGCGAGAACCGGGAAGGCAAGGCTGGCGATGAGCTGGCTGACCTGGACTCCGGACTGTTTGATGCCGACCCAGCCGATGCGCTTGGTGTCGGGGACGCGTTCGAGGAGGATCCGGTTGGTCACTCCGTTGGGAAAGGATTGAGCGATGCCGGACAGGGCTGCGGCCAGCAGAAGCATCGGGAACCCGTCGGGAACGGCCACGAGCAGGAGTGCCAGCGTGGCGAGGACGAAGATGAACGCCATGAGCGAGAGATCGGAATGCCGATCGGCGAGGCGGCCCAGAGTGGCGTTGCCGATCGCGGCGGCACCGAAACAGGTGGTGGCGAGCAGGCCGAAGTGGGCTTCGGAGATGCCGAGCTCGGCGATGATCGCATCGCTGGTGGCGCTCAGCCCATAGAGCATGATGGGCCCGGCAGCGACGGCCCCGAGGAGGACGGTGAGCAGACCGATGCCAGGTGCCTTCTGGTCACGGCTGGTCATCGTACACCTCCTGTCGCATGCTTCAAGTCAGCATGCTAGCCGGAGGCGAATGGCGGGTGGTGAGGTGTCTCAGCTGGTGCGATTCAGCCTTTGGAGCGTCGCACGGAAGACCGGTAGGCCAGTGCAGTGTCGATGGCGAGGATGCCGGCACCGCCGATGAGGACGGCGAGGGCCACTGCGATCGGGTGCGGCTCATTCCATGCCAGCAGCCCACACAGCACGGAGGCGAAGATGACGATGAGCGCCCCGTTGCGGCAGCGCCGGACCAGGCTGGCCTTCTCATCCGAGTTCTCAACGGCCTGCAGCGTGTAGGTCATTGTCACTCCATCTCGTTGTCGGCATTTCCGCAGCGTGTGGCGGTGATGCACAGTGGTCTGTCTGTCGCGCCCTTCCCGTTCGCACGGAAATGGCACCGAGAGCCACATTAGCCTCGAGTTCGCGCTCTTATCGCCACATGAAGAAATTGTTGAATGTTGCAGATCTTTCACAAAGGCCGCCCCGCCCCGAACGGCAGGGGTGGATGACTTCCCGCCGCCGAAGAGAGGCCGGTCGATCGTTATGGCTGTGTTACCGAATTCCTCGGGATTCAGGGCCGGTCCGCTACATCACTCGACGAATCGACCAGGGTCGCCTGACAGCCCTGCCTTGAGTATTGTGGCCGCATCGTCGGCCAGGATCTCGTTCACCCCGTCTTCGAACTGGTCGAGGGCGGTGGCGACGAGTTCGTCCGGGCGGTTCTTGGGGACATCGATTCCTGCCATCATGTCGGTGTCGGTGCTTCCAAGCAGCATCGAGCTGACCTGGATGCCGGCCCCAGCCAGCTCTTCACGCAGCCCGTTCGACATCGCCCAGTTCGCCGCTTTGGACGCCCCATAGGAGTTCGAGTGTTCGTAACCCAGCCAGGCCATGACAGAGGAGACGTTGAGAAAGGCGCCGCGGCCGCGCTTCCGCATGGCCGGGGCGAACGCCCGGACCATACGCAGGGCACCGAAATAGTTGATGTCGATCTCTCGCCTGATATCGCGCATCTCTCCATCGATGAGGCGGGCGAATGAGGAGAATCCTGCGTTGTTGATGACGATGTCTGCTTGGCCGACCGCGCGAGCCGCCTCCTCGACCTGCTGCTGGTCGGTGACGTCGAGACTAATGGGTTCGACTCCGGGCACGTCGACTGACTCTGGACGGCGCGCTGCCGCATAGACTCTTGCGGCGCCGCGCTCGAGCATCTGCGTGGCGAACTGAGCCCCCAGTCCGCGGTTCGCTCCGGTGATGACGACAACGCTGTACTTGATCTTCATGACTGTGCTTCCTTTCGCATCTCCCACCGGTTCAGGCGGGTGCTTCGATGCTAAAATCTGCCGTGGACGTCAGCTTCAAGTCAAAGAGACACATGTCACAGATTCCGCAGTCGCCGGCCCTGTTATCGATCGGTGAGACCGCACGTCGCTCCGGCAGCAGTCCGCGTGCCCTGCGCTACTACGAGGAACAGGGCCTCCTCGCGCCGGAGCGCACCGAGGGTGGTCAACGTCGCTATCCAGCTGACGCTGTTGAGCGGGTCCTCCTTTACCGAAGGCTCATCGACGCCGGCCTCGGCACCGAGGTGATTCGAGAGCTTCTGCCCTGTATGAATGGATCAGCGACTTCTGACACCGTGGCCACGCTGCAACGCGAGCACAAGAAACTGCTTGCTCAAGCCAGGGAGCTCGAGGCGACCGCAGGCAGGCTGGAAAGCATCCTCGAATCGCTCTGAGTTCTCGTCAGCCGATCGTGACCGCTCGGGTCTCGGACGGCACCCGTCAGGCAGGTGCATAGTCCGTCACAGCGTTGAGCGCCGTATCGACGTCGGACTCGTCGTTGAAGAGGTGGAAACCGAAGCGCATATTCCCTCCGGCCTGCGAGTACCTGACCCTGGCCGCGTCGAGTCGGTCGGGGGCACCGGGCCAGGACCGGCCGACGATCCCGAGGTCGATTGACACGATCGCCGAGTTCAACTCTGCAAGGCCGAGCCCGGTTCTGAAACGGTTGGCCAAGGCGAGGTCGTGGGTGTGGATCTGGTCGACATCGACGTCGAGCAGCAGTTCGAGCGCTGGAGCCGTGCCGACCCACGAGTGCCAGGCCGGTGAGATGTCGAAGGCGCGAGCACCGTCGGCCAGATGCATCGGCCTCCCGTAGCTGGCTGCTCCCCCGGCAGCGAACCACCCGGCGGCCAGAGGCTTGAGCCGGTCGAAGAACTCCGCACGGCGGGGATGAGAGTCGTCGGCGGCTGCCAACTGCGACGGCATCGTGAGGAACGCCGTCCCGCGCGGAGCGCACAGCCATTTGTAGGCGGCGACGGCGAGGAAGTCGACCTCGGAGGCGTTGAGCGGCAGCCATCCGGCCGCCTGCGTGCCGTCGAGGACAGTGAGGGCCCTAACTTCTCGGGCGGCACGGGTGATCGCTGGGATGTCGGCGACCTCGCCGGTCGCGGACTTGCGGCGGAGAAGGACACGAGCGTCGTGGACTCGTCGACCGCCTCGGCGAGGGTGTTCAGCGGCGCGGTGCGCACCCGCACCCCACGGTCGGCGTGGACGGCGAAAGGGTAGACCCCGGAGGTGAACTCGATGTCGGGGATGAGGACCTCCGCGCCGTCAGGCAGCGCAGCGGCGATCGGGGCGAGCAACTGGGATACGGCGGCCCCGGTGGCCACCTGATCTGCGGGAACACCGACGAGGCGACCGAAGAGTTCTCGGCTGGTGTCGACCGATTCCGCCCACCGCGGCCAGGGGACGCTTCCGGCCCGCCACTCGTCGAGGGATCGTTGCAGCGCATTCCATCCGCGCCGAGGCGGCGGACCGTAGGAGCAGGAATCGAGGAAGGCCTTCTGCACGTCCCATTCGGTACGGGCCTGCGCGATAGTCAGACAGGAGGTGGAGCTGGTGGGATCGTCATTGATGTCCATGCCAGCGAATCTAGCACCGGAACCGCGGGGCCGCCTCGGCGAATTCAGGCCACCCGCTCCGGGTACGAATACGCGTTGAATTTGCCCTTGCGGTTGAAGCCGATGACGGTCACGCCTACGTCTTTGCCGTGGTCGACGGCCATCGCCGAGGGGGCGCTGACGGCGGACATCATCGGGATGCCGGCCATGGCGCACTTCTGAACGAGCTCGAACGATGCCCGTGCGGACACCTGCAGCACGGTCTGGCGCAGCGGCAGGCCCCGGTTGGCCATGGCCCAGCCGATGACCTTGTCGACGGCATTGTGCCGGCCGACATCCTCACGACCGACGAGCAGCTCGGGTTCGACGTTCGGATCGTCACCGACGGCGAAGAGTGCAGCGGCATGGACTCCGCCGGTCTTGTCGAAGATCTCCTGCGTCTGCCGCAGACGATCGGGCAGTTCACCGATCCGAGCCGCGGAAAGCAGCTTGGGGAACTCGTATTCTCCATGGTCCTCGACATGAAAGGCGCCAGGAATGAGGGGAAATGCAGAGGTCTTCGTGACGGCATCGGCGGCCGCGGTTCCGCAGATCCCGCACGACGATGAGGTGTAGACATTGCGGGCCGGAGCCGTCTCGGGATTCCAGATCCCAGGAGCCAGTCGCACTTGGGCGACGTTGTAGTTCCGGCTGCCATCGGGGGCGAGCCCGGCGGAGAAGTTGACCTCGTCGATATCGTCCATCGAGGTCACGACAGCCTCGGAGAGCAGGTATCCGGCGATGAGTTCGACGTCGTGTCCGGCGGTGCGCATGGTCACGGTGTACTGCTCACCGTCGAGCTGGATCTCCAGCGGCTCCTCGCCTGCCAGGGAATCCGGACCGGCCGAGATCTCACCGGTGGCGTCGAACTTGTAGACCCGGGCTCGCACGGCCTTGCGCATCTGCATGGTCTCGTTCCTCTCTCAGGCCCGGGGGCCGTGGTCGGTGGTGTCCTCGACGGAGGTCTGAATGTGCTCGAGGAGGTCGTCGATGATGGTGATTCCGTCCTTGACCCCGCCCTTAGACCCGGGGAAGTTGATGACGAAGCTGCGTCCGCGCACTCCCGCGACTCCGCGACTCATCACCGCCGAGGATGTCGATTCGAGACCCTTGCGCCACATCGCATAGATGAGGCCCGGCGACTGTCGTTCAAGGAGTTCGGCAGTGAACTCCGGAGTGCGATCGTCGGGAGCGAGCCCGGTCCCGCCGCTGGTGACGATGACACGAGGACGATCGACTTCCGGGGTGTCGACGAGGAGCGTTCGCAGCGCTTCACCGACGGGTTCGCCGTCCCGGACGACGATGGCGTCGGGGGTCTCATAACCGCGGCCGCGCAGCCAATCGACGAGGATCGGACCCGTCGTGTCCGCAGCCTCGCCCCTGGCCGCCGAGGTGGAGGCGATGATGACGGCAGCCTTGCGTCCCGCTCCGAGGAGTTCGCTGTTCTCTTCGCTCACCTATCTGCCTTCTTCCCAGTTCAGTCACTCTCGTGGGCAGCGCATACGTTACGTGCGCCCGCTAGCGGTCCCTGCACTCACAGTCATTGCCTCCATTGTCCCACTCCGGCCGGGGATGACCAGAGACACCCACGGCTCCAGGCGGCCCATTTAGAAGGCGTCCGTTTCACCGACACAGGAGTGAGGATCGTCGAATCCTTGTCACGCGGATTCGACCCACCGACCATGGAAGCGCCCACAACCACAACGGAGTGGAACCGGATTCCCCGAGGAGGATGGACAGAGTGCCGACACCAGATGCGTTCTCTGCCGAGATCGCGGCCAGAGTCGCCGCCGATGCGGCTGTGCGCAGGGACCGAATCAATGACGGATTCTCTCGCTTCTATGCACCGTTGGCCGTCGTCGCCTTCGTTCTCACTTTCCTTCCCTATTACCGGTCCGAACCGGAGAGCTCGTTTCGCTTCGGCGGCCTGTGGCAGGAACTCGCACGCACCGGTCACAGCTATAACGCCGCCGCCATGCTGATCTTCGTCGCACTCATCGCCCTGCTGACCATCGCGGCGCTGCGCAAGCTGCCGGGGTCCGGACTCTTCATCGCGGCCGCACTCAGTCTGACCATCGGCATCATGCTGTGGAACGCCCCGGGATTCTCGGATCCGCCCGAACTCACCGATGTCGGAATCCTCGACATCGCGTTCTCCTTCGCCGCTGCGGGAATGCTTCTCGTTCACGTTGCTTTGCTGGTCATCTATCGCCGACGATGACGGGTTGCCAGCGTCCTGCCATCTTCGGCGCATACTGTGTGATTGCAGTTTCAACCAATTTTGGAGATCACCGTGTACGCAACGACCGGACTGCCGACCTCTGCCCGCGACATCATCACTCTCATTGCCCGGATCGGCCTCGGCGCGATCTTCATCGCCCACGGGTGGCAGAAGTTCAATGAGTGGACCATCGCCGGAACGAGCGATTCGTTTGCGCAGATGGGAGTGCCGATGGCCGATATCGCGGCCCCGGTTGCGACCTTCATCGAGCTCATCGGCGGAGCACTGCTCATCCTCGGCGCGCTCACTCCCATCGTCGGATTCCTGCTGGCAGCGAATGTCATCGGCGCCCTGATCATCGTCCACCTCACCCCGACCCCGTTCGTCGATCAGGGAGGCTGGGAGCTCGTCGCAGCCCTCGCCGCAGGTGCTCTTCTGATTGCCACCGCGGGTCCCGGCCGACTGAGCATCGACCGCTTCCTCTTCGCCGGTAAGCCAGGCAAGGGGCGCAAGCACGCAAGCGATTCACAGACAGTGTCTGCAGACGCCTGAGCCTGCGTAGGCGCCAGGCACTTGGCACAACCAGGCCTGGCGGAAGCACGGCCATAGGTGGGCGAAATGGTCACAGAAGACTCAAGGGAGCGTGACCATTTCGCCCACCGTAGCCGGCACCTCGCCGCGGGCCGTTCCCGACCCCTCGCGAAGCGCAGGTAATGTGAGAACGAATCGGGGCGGCCGTGTTGTCAGCGGCCGGTACGCAGTCAGCAGAAGGAGAAGCGGTGGAGGACCTGAGCCTGAGCACGCTCATCTGGCTGCGCATGGTCCGCTTCGTCCAGAACAGCAACCAGCTCTCCAACGACCACCTGCGTCAGTTCGGACTCACCGTCGCACAGTTCGAGGCCCTTGCCCATATCCGCAATTTCGAACCGATCACGCAGTCCGCCCTCGCCGAAGGACTGACCGTCAGCGGCGGCGGGATCTCCCGCATGCTCGCCCGGCTCGAGACCGAGGGCCTCATCTCCCGCGAACAGGACTGGAAAACCAAACACATCTCGCTGACGGACAAAGGCCGCGAACTCCTCGAGCGCGCGTTTCCCTCGCAACTGGAGCAGCAGTCATCTCTCTTCGACGAGTCATTGAGCGAGGACGAGAAGGTGCAGCTGCACGCACTGATGAAGAAGCTCTACGACACCAGCCGGAAGCGCGGCGGGAGCAGTCGGGAATAATCGCTCCGCGTTCTCAGTTGACATGGCAAATGACATTTTCGTCGCCGTCACGAGGAGACACCTTGAGCGAGTCCGCGCAGCTGCCCACCACCCCGTCACAGCATTCCGGAACGGCTGGATCACAGCCGTCACAGCAGCCGAACTATATGCAGGAATTCGGCTTCGACCGAGGCCAGGGACTGCAGTTCGGCATCTACAGCCTCGGCGATCATCTGCCCGACCCGCACGACGGATCTCGCGTCGATGCCGGCCAGCGCATCCACGAATTCATCGGCTACGCCCAGGCCGCCGAGGATGCCGGACTCGACTTCTTCAGCCTCGGCGAGAGCCATCAGGAGTTCTTCGCCTCGCAGGCCCACGCGGTCATCCTCGGAGCCATCGCCCAAGCAACGGACACCATCCGCATCGGCAGCTCCTCGACGATCCTGTCGACCTCGGACCCGGTTCGCGTGTTCGAGAACTTCGCGACGATCGATCTCATCTCCGGCGGTCGTGTCGAGCTCGTCGCCGGTCGCGCCTCCCGGATCGGCCTGTTCGAACTCCTCGGCTATGACCTGCGCGACTACGAAGAACTGTATGAGGAGAAGCTTGATCTGCTGCTCCAGATCAACCGCGAGAAGCAGGTGACCTGGTCCGGTCAGTTCCGGGCGCCGCTCAACGACGCCGAAGTCCTCCCCCGCCCCACCGGGCAGGCGCTGCGCATCTGGCGTGCCGTCGGCGGAGCGCCGGCGAGCGCGGTGAAGGCGGGACTGGCCGGGGTTCCCATGGTCATGGCGCACCTCGGCGGGACCACCTCGGTGTTCAAGGGCACCGTCGATGCCTATAGGCGCGCAGCCGCTCATGCCGGGTTCGATCCGGCCACCCTGCCGATCGCCACGGCCGGTTTCTTCCACGCGGCCGAGACCTCACAGCAGGCGTTGGCGGGAATGTATCCGCATATCAACGAGGGGATGAAGCGCACGAACGGGCAGGGCATGCCCAAGCAGCATTTCGCGCAGAGCGTCCACCCGGCGTCGATTGCGAACATCGGCAGCCCGCAGCAGATCATCGAGAAGATCCTCCACCAGCATGAGGTCTTCGGTCATCAGCGCTACCTCGCGCAGATCGACTTCGGCGGGATGGCGTATGGGGACGTGATGAACCAGATCGAGATCATCGGCACCGAGATCCTGCCCGCCGTGAAGAAGTACACCGCCGCCGCGCCCGCGGCTTTGGAGGCTGAGTCCACCGGATCCGCGATCGGCACTGCCAGCTCCGCGTTCGATTCCGCCGAGGAGGCCCTGTCATGAAGCTGATTCTGCTGTCAGGGTCGAACGTCGGTACGAAGACTCGGACCGTGATCGATCACCTCGCCGAGGCGGTCGCCGCCTACGACTCCACCATCGAGCTGAGCGTCATCGACCTCGCCGAGGCGGACATGGTCTTTGCCGACGGTCGGAACTTCACCGAGTACACCGGTGATACCGGTCGGGTGGCCCGGGAGCTCATGGACGCCGATGCGATCATCATCGGCACCCCGATCTTCCAGGCCTCGATCCCGGCGGCACTGAAGAACGTCTTCGACTTGCTGCCGATCAGCGCATTCCTCGACAAGGTCGTCGGCGTCATCGCCACGGCCGGTTCGTCGAAGCACTACCTCATTCCGGCCCAGCACCTGCTGCCGATACTGAGCTACATGAAGGCACAGGTAGTCCAGCCGTATGTGTTCGTCGGCGAAAGCGACCTGCACCGCGGCGAGATCGTCAGCCATGACGTCCTGCAGCGACTCGACCGCCTCGTCGAGGACACGATCGTGCTCACCCGCACCTTTGCCTCGATCCGGGAAGAGCGGGACGCGGCCTACGGGTTCTGAGAAGGTGATCCCGTCACTCCCTTGACTCAGTTAGGGGTCGGCACGGTTTAGGGTGAGTAGCCCAGTTTCAAACTTGGGCTGCTCACCCTAAACCGTGCCTTTACACATCGACCTGAGCGCGCCCGCACGAGCTCACGTTCTGCCAGCCCACGCCAACAGCCCCCGGTGCCCCAGATCACCGGATTTGCCGGGCCGGATGGGCCTGGTTAACCTGAAAGTGGAAGGAACCAGTCGGGACGACCCGGCTGAGTGAGACTCACGATGAGGACGGCCTCAGAGACAGGAAGACCTTTCATGATCGCCGCCCTCCGCACCATCGTCACGCCGACCGCGATTCTTCGGCTCATCCTCGGCTGGGGCGTGTTCATCGCCCTGCAGTTCATGGGTTCTCTGCTCGCTCCACCGGTGCCGATGCCTCTGCTCGTCACTGCGCTTCTCGTCATCATTGCGGTCATCCTCATCTGCGCCTTCGGAGTCGTCACCGAAGCCGAACACTTAGCGTCCCGCCTCGGCGATCCCTACGGTTCGCTCGTCCTCACGATCTCGATCTGCCTCATCGAGGTCATCCTCATCGCCGCGGTTCTGCTCGGCCCCGGCGATCACGCGACGATTGCCCGCGATTCGGTGATGGCGGTGTCGATGATCATCCTCAACGCCGTCATCGGCCTGTGCCTGCTGGTCGGCGGACTGCGCCATGGCGCACTCACCCACAATCGCACGGGTGTCTCGAACTACCTGGTCATGATCGTCGTCTTCGCCGCCCTCGCCTTCGCCGTGCCCGCCCTCATCGGCACGCCCGACGGCGCCTATGAGATCTGGCAGGAGATCCCGATCATCGTCGTCACCGTCGGCGCCTACGTCTTCTTCCTCTACCGGCAGATGGGACCGCAGGCCCACGAGTTCACCGAGGCGGTCCCCGTCGGGGCTGCTTCGGCGGGCGCCTCATCGACTGCCGAAACGACGCAGTCCGCCTCCACCGAGGCAGCCGACCAGGCCGACGACGCACCTCAGGGAATCGTCGAGATCCTCTCAACCCACCGAGTGGAGATCGCCGTCCGCCTGGCCCTCCTCGTCGCCACGGTGCTGCCGATCGTGCTGCTCTCCCATGACATGGCCTCGTTGCTCGATGACGGCCTGGGCCGCCTCGGCGCTCCTGTTGCTTTGTCGGGGGTGGTCATTGCGATGATCGTGTTCCTGCCGGAGACGCTCACGTCTCTGCGCGCGGCGTGGAACGGGGAGATCCAGCGCGTGAGCAACCTCTGCCATGGAGCACAGGTCTCCACGGTGGGGCTGACGATTCCGACGGTGCTGGTCATCGGCATGCTCACCGATCAGCCGATCGTGCTCGCCGAGTCACCGATCAACCTGGCGCTGCTGGCGATCACCCTGCTGGTCTCTGTCATCGGTTTTTCCGCCAAGAAGGTCACGGCTGTCCAGGGGGCCGCTCATCTCATCATCTTCGTCGTGTTCGGTCTCGCGCTCTTCGCGTAAGAGCGGACTGACCGAGCGGACGCGATCTGCGTCAAGGTTTGAGCTGCCCGGAGGGCGGACACCCGACTGCGGTTCGGGAAATGTAGTCTGGCGAAGACAACACATCACCGACCTCAGGAGATACGATGACCGACCGGGCCCCGTCCGCACAGCAGGAATCCACGCTGCAGAAGTCGGCACTGCCCGATGTCTCCCTGGAGGGCTCGAGCCGGTTTGTCGCGGCGACCGGACTTATCGTCGAAGAGGTCAGCACCACCTCGGTGCGCGGTCACGCCGACCTCGACGAGCACCACCACACTCCGTGGGGCGTCGTCCACGGCGGCGTCTACACCTCCATCGTCGAAAGCGCCGGCAGCATCGGAGCGAGCCATGCCGTGGCAGAGCGCGGTGAGTTCGCTGTCGGAGTCCACAACGCCACGGACTTCCTTCGCCCGACCTCGGCGGCCCGGGTCACGGTCACCGCCGAGGCGCTCCACCAGGTCCGCAGCCAGCAGCTGCGGGATGTCGTCATCGCCGATTCCGCGACAGAGAAGGTACTCGCCCGTGGTCAGCTGCGCCTGCAGAACGTGCCGCTGCCGACCGACGCGAAGTAGGTGCGCACTGGACCAAACAAAGCCCCCCCCACATGGCTGGGGCACCGTCGAGACTGCCACGCAGTTCCTCCGCGAGGTGCGAGATGCCTGTCGGTACGAGCTGCCGGAAGAAGTGGACGTGTCTTGGTGAACGACAACAGATTAAGCGTATGAATCTGCGACCGTCGTCACCGCCAGCGTGCGGCAACGCCGGGGCCGTGGGAAGACAGATCTCAAACCGATTGAAAGAGCGACGGCGCCTCTCTTCTTTTGCAGTCAAGATTCATTGAATAGCCCGGCCCCACAGTTAACTTGTGGGGCCGGGCTATCTAACTCACAGTGCCGTTCGTCGTGTGGCAGAGCATGAAGCGTGGCCGTGCTTTGAAGCTCGGGCCGTCAGTTGAAATAGCGATACACGGACGGAGGTCGACGAGAGGTTATTCTCCAGCGTCCCTGAGGTTTTGTGCAATCAGATCCTCGCGGTCTGGATCGCCCATGCCGAGAGTGACGTATCCGGATCCGCTGAACGTCTCCGAGTTCCTCTCATCCTCGCCGGCTTTTGCCGAACTCATTCTTGTGACCGTAGGTTTATTCGGCTCAGACGGCCACACCTGCACAAGGACATGATCGTTTGGAGTGCCGTCGGGTTCGATCAGTTCGTCGCTACCCGACTTATCTCGACCTCGCACATGAATTCGCACTCGGTAGTCTCGACCGCTTTCAAGCATGTCCGCGTCAGTGCCTGGCTCGTCGGCTTCGCCACCGCCGCTGAAGATGCCGATCAGTATCAAAGGTGCTGCTTCGGCGGCTCGCACGCTCAATTCGACAACATCTTCCCACTCCTGGGCCGGGCCATCTGGGACGCTACCGAGAACTTCGAACGCTGCGTCAACTGGCCCGTACATCGCGCCAGTGTGCAGGGCAATTCCACCTTCGTCGTCAATCGATACCGTTCCTCCGAGAACTGTGTCGGACGTGTCCGTCGCTACAAGAGGAAGCAGATCGAGTCTCCAGTTTTCAGTTTGGGCTACCTGCTTGTACATGTCAGTCATCTGCCTCTTAAAGAATCTGGACGAAGAATGAATCGCCTGTCAGGACGCGGCTCTCTTTAAAGAACTTGCTGAGCTCAGAACCTGCCGCGGAATTTTCCTTCTGGGGAATCAGACATGCGCTGTATCCTTTTCCACCCTTAGCACCGACCGGATACGCTTTGTCGGAGATCTTGCATTGGCTGAACGTGCGCCCTGTACCACCGCCGTAATAGGCGCCTTGCTGGGTCGAGGCGAACGGGTATTCATCGCATGAGTAGCCGGACGGTCGCTTGAGCCGTGACGGGCAAGCCTTTGAGCGGTTCTTGGCCGACGACTGTCCCGGCTTCAGCCTCTTGAGCGCCGTTGATTTTCCGGGGAGTCCGCTCTTCTGTGCATCGGTGACGTGCTTGGCGAAGTTGGGGTGAGAAGCCCGGTCATATCCGATTGCGACCTGGCCCTTAGTCATGATGCATCCGGCGGATATTGACTTGTACTCTCGATCGCACCGCACTGGGCTCGCTCCGGCATAGTTGAAGGGCAGCACCTGTGCGACTCTTGGGTGCTTGATTGTGAGGTTCCACGACAGGTTCTGATTCGTGCGGGCGGATTTTCCAGTCCAGTTGTAATAGCTTTCGGCGCTGAGAGTCTTTCCAGCCTTCAACGCCTTTCCTGCCAGCGACGTTAGAGCTCCCGTGCGAGAACAACTTCCGCTGCATTTGGGTGTGTTGCCGACGATCGAGAACTGGTTTCCTGTCCCCGATGTCTTTGAGGTCACGAGTGTGAGCTGGTTTCCGATGCGGGTCTGATTAGTTGCGCTGTACTGGTAGACGTAGGCAGTCCCGGTGAGTGTTCCCAGCACTGCTCCCTTCCCTGAATGATGCTTGATCGTGAGTGGAACACCGACGCAGCCGTTGGTTCTGTCAGACGATCGAACCCCGGACTTGCAAAGATTCTTCGGCAATGGAAGTGCCGCGTGCGGTTTCAGCCCAGACTCTTCCTGTTCTCCCAACGTCACGCAGATACTTGCCCCATCGGGGTCCTTGGACAAGTTGTTTCAGCCTTGATAGGTTCCGTACTCTGTCCGGATTGCGCCCGTGCTGACAGGCCTTTCTGATCCTCAATCTGTGACGGATCGATGACAATTCGCTCCTGGGCTGGTGCTTGCCTCTCTGAGGGCTTCTCGGCAGCAGTGCTGCTCTGTGCTGGGCCGAGAAGGCCAGATGCCAACGTCAGAAGTCCAATCACTGTCGCAATAGCGAAGTTCAATCGCCCTGCTCTCGTTTCTACCATGTATTCAGTTGCCTTATTTTCGTGTTTCATTAGATGGCCTCGAGGATCGTATGCTTCCGGCACCCCATTTGACATCCCCCAAATGGAGTAGATTTCACAGAAATCTGATGACGTTGGCGGTCGCTCGGCACGCGCTTCTGTAGACTTCCTCGGCAGTTGAAGAAAGCTAAGGCACGCCGACCGGAAAATCCGCGTGCTGGCTCAGCCGGATTGCCGATGGCGAGAGTTTTGCTTAGCCGTATTCAGACGTCTCGGTTGTGGAAAAGATGGTCGCCGCACGCCAACAAACCGGTCGAATAGACGATTGCCGACACGCGTCCGACTCTCCCCTGTCGTTGTCATTAACAGGCACAGCACACACGGCGGTGGCTGCACGTGAGTTCAGTCAAAGCAACCCTCCGCTTCCCAGCTCAGCCGTATACGACCGCTCTTGGCACTCGTCCCGTGATAGCGGCACATAGTTTCCGGCCGCTTCGACGACCTGCTCTTCGGCCTTCTTCTTCGCTCGCGCCTCATCACGCTTCTTTTGCTGGTTGCGCCTCACCATGGAACAAGTTAGTCACTCTTGGAGTGCGCCTTTGCAAGGGATCTGATCAATGACCCTCCCCAGCCTCGCCCAGGACACTCAGCTCCCCGCCATCTCCCGCAGGGCGTTCTTGCGGATCTTGCCGGTCGACGTCGTCGGCAGCTCTTCGACGAATTCGACTCCGGCCGGTGCCTTATAGGAGGCGATGCGGGTCTTGACGAACGCGATGAGGTCGGCTTCGGACACCTCGGTGCCGGGCTTGAGAACGACGTAGGCCAACGGTCGCTGTCCCCACTTCTCGTCGGGCATTCCGACCACGGCCGCCTCGGCGACGGAATCGTGGGCGACGATGGCCTGCTCGACTTCGATGGTGGAGATGTTCTCACCGCCGGAGATGACGATGTCCTTGGCCCGGTCGAGGATCTGGACGTAGCCGTCGTCGTGCATCACGGCGAGGTCGCCGGTGTGGAACCAGCCGCCGCGGAACGCCTCAGCGGTGGCTTCGGGAGCGTTGAGGTAGCCCTTCATGACGTTGTTGCCGCGCATGACGATCTCGCCCATCGTCACCCCGTCGCGGGGCACGTCGGCGAGCACATCATCGTCGCGCAGTTCGACCACGCGCATGCGTTCGGCGCTGATCATGCCGATTCCCTGCCGGGATTTCAGCTTCGCGCGCTCCTCCACCGGCAGGCCGGTCCATTCGGGCTGCGGTTCGCACGAGGAGTACGGGCCATAGGATTCGGTGAGTCCGTAGACGTGGATGACCTCGATGCCGAGGCCTTCGAGCAGGGCGATCGTCGTCGGCGACGGCGGGGCACCGGCCGTGGTGATCGACAGCGATCCGCCCAGATCGTGGGCTTCCTTCGCTCCGGCGATGGTGTTGAGCACGACGGGAGCACCGGCCATCCGCGTGACCTTCTCGTCGTCGATGAGTCGCCACGCCTCGGGCCCGCGTACGGCGCGGATGCACACGTGCGTGCCCGACACCGCGGTCAGCGCCCAGGTTGTGCACCAGCCGTTGCAGTGGAACATCGGCAGCGTCCACAGGTACCGGGTCAGGGCCGCGAAGTTCTGCGTGACGACCTCGCCGAGCGAGTTCAGATACGCCCCGCGGTGGGTGTACATGACGCCCTTCGGCCGCCCCGTCGTGCCCGAGGTGTAGTTGACGGTGATCGTCGCGGTCTCGTCCTCGACTTCGTAAGCCCGGGGTGTTTCCGGCGCCGAGGCGGTCCAGTCGGCATAAGCTTCGACGTTGAGATCGGTCGCGGTGACCTCACCGGGGGTTCCATCTTCGTCGGGGTGGACGACGATGGTTTCGACCGCGTTCGCGGCTCCGGCGTCGATGACCGGCTGGAGGAGTCCGGCATCGCCGAAGAGGAACTTCACCTCGCTGTGGCCGAGGATGTATTCGACCTCGGGCGGAGCCAGTCGGGTGTTGAGCATGACGAGCACACCGCCGGCCAACGGTACCGCGTAGTGGGCGATGAGCGCCTCGGCGCTGTTGGGGGCGAGCACCGCAACCGTGTCCCCGGCTTTGAGTCCGCGCTTGACCAGCCCTTCGGCGAGGTTCTGCACGGTCTCGGCCATCTGCCGATAAGTGAAGCGGCGTGGCCCGTCGACGATCGCTTCCCGGTCGGGGTGAGCCTCGAGCGAACGCTCGAGGAAGCGCAGCGGAGTCAGGGCGGTATCGAGTCCGGACATGGCAGGTCTCCTCATCGTCGATGATCGTGGCGGCCGTCGCCAGAAGCAGCTGCGACGGCGTTCGACATCAGACTACCGAGCGAGTGTGATCGCGTGCACACCACCCCTCGCCGAGGCGGCCTATTCGCAGGCGATTCCGTCGCCGTCGCGGTCGAGGTGGGACCCGTATCCAGGGTCACCGCTGCGCACGGGTGCCGCACCGGCCTCGCGGGCGGCCGTGCAGTTTTCGAAGAAGGTCGACGAGCTGGAACTCGAGGACTTCTGCTTGGCGGGGCGGGTCTCTTCCTTCGTGGTGACATTGTCACCGTCGCCGGGACCGGGCCAGTCGGCATCCTCGGTGAAGGCGGGCTGGTCATCGCAATTGCCGAGGACGCGTTCCATGGCGTCCTTCTCGGCCGGGACCACCCAGAGATCGTATTTGTGTTTCACGGCGATCTGTCGGGCGACGTATTCGCAGCGATAGCTCTTGTTCGGCGGCAGCCAGGTCGCGGCGTCGCCGTCGCCCTTCTGCCGATTGAGGCTCGAACTCACGGCGAGCAGATTCAGGGGATCGTTGCCGAATTCCTTGAGCGTCTCCTCGTCGAAGTTGAATGCGCCCGTCTGCCACGCGTTCGAGCGGGCGACGACGTGGTCGATGTCGACGGCATTTGCACTGCGGTCGAAGTCGTAGGTCTCCCCGGCATAGGGGTCGGCGAGAATCCCGGCCAGGACGATGCATCCGCGGGTTCCGGCCTTGAGCGTGATGGTCGTGAGGTCGCGGCGGAGCACGTCGTTGCGGGTGTCGCAGCCGTTGTGGTCGGTGTCCGAGCGCCACTTGAATAGTTCACCGTTGTAGCCGGTCTTCGGTGCGCGGCCCTTGACCGTGAGTTCGTCCAACATCGCCGAGGCGGTCCCCGTCGCCGAGCTGCCCGCGCGGCCTTCGTCCCCTTCCTCGCTTTCGCGATCTTCGTCTGTGTCGCCGGACTTCGACGGCGAAGGAGTTTCCTCGCTCGTTGCCGTGGCTTCTCGAGTGGGTTTGGGATCGGCCGAGCTGGATGAGGCGGTGTCGATGGCCGGTTGGGCATCCTCGGCGCATCCGGAGAGGAGGCCGAGAGACAGGACTGCTGCAAGTGCCGCAAGTGCGCGGCGTGAGGAAGAGAGCAAGGGCATGGACTTTCGGGCGTGCAGGCTCGCCGGTTCGGCGAGATGGTACAGACGTGGTCGTGGACCGAGCCGACACGAATGTCGCTGCTCGATCCACTTCGATCAGTCTAGAGCCGGCGGCGCGGCGGTGGCATACGGTCGGCAGGAACGTATCCCTTTCGTTAGATCCCCGGATGATCGTCGCGATGAGATTCTCGGCGGTTGCCTCAGTTCTACCGAGGGGAGGGTGAGGTCACCGGCGGGTGGGTGCATGATTGAGGGGAACGGTGAGCAGCCTCGGCGAGGAGGATTTTCGATGCGACACGATGAGGAGCGCCCGCGCACCAGCGGGTTCCTGGCCGACGGGACGGTACCGGGGCACTGGACTCAGGTGCTCGGGGCGATGCGGGCGAATCCGTTCACGCATCTTGCGCTGGATGAGGTACGCACCGAGGCGGCCCCCCACCTCATCGTCGCGCCTTCCCCGGAGGTGGCCCGGGCGTGCTTCGGGAAGTTGCTCGACGCGTGCGGGGACTCGGTTGAGATCGTCACCGTCGAGGAGCTCGTACCGGATCGCGTCCCCGCGGGGACGTGGGTGTTTCTGCCGCACAGACAGGACGGGTGGACGGATCTCGAATCCGCCTCGGCGAAATTGCGGGCGGGACTGCTCCAGGAGAACACGTCACGCGAGACCGGCGACAAGCTGGTCCTCATGGAGTACGGGATCAACCTGTGGATGTGGGCCGAGCCGCCGTCGAGCGGAGGCGACCCTGTCTGCCACGCCGGTGAGCTCATCAGCTGGGAAAGCGCGTGGGCGCTGGGCACGAGTGATGCCGGCAGTGAGAGCGACACCGGGGCCAGCGCGGATGGCGCGAACGGCGCCAGCAACACGGCCGCCGCGAAGTCTTCACCACCGGCGCCGTCCGCTCGCCCGCCGATCTACTTCGGCCTGCCGCCTATCCTGCGTCAGCGCCGCTGGGAAAGCTGAGCACATTCTCTGGCTCCCCCGCTCACACCCTCACGCCACGGCAACAACCACTCCGGCCGCAAGCAGCAGCACGAAGTAGCCCCAGGCGTGGAGGATCTCGGGGATCTTCGGCACTCGGCGGCGCAGGAACACGATGATCGGCAATCCGCCGATGAGCAGCGCCGCGGCCGCCACCAGGTCGAGCGATCCGACGATGCCCGGGGCGTCGATCGCTGCCGGGGTCAGGATCGTCACGAGCACGGCCGGGCTCATGATCACCAAGGTCAGCGGGTTGGCCAGGGTCGTGGCCACGGTCATCGTCGCCCCGGATCGGCGCATCATCGGCACCGTCATCACCGACCCGCCGACGCCGAGGAACGACGCCAGACCACCGATCGGCACACCCCAGACCGCTGCGATTCCGCGTCCGCCTTCACTGACCTCGCCGACCTCATCGACAACTGCAGCCTTGCGCCGGAAGAATCCGGGCCGGGCGAGCAGATCGATGGCAGTAGCCGCGATATACGCAACGAATCCCCACTGCAGCATAACTTCCGGAGCGAACCGTCCCGCGAAGGCACCGAGGCCTCCCCCGAGTGCGAGCAAGCCGAGCAGCCACCACCGCCCCTTGAGATGAGCGAGCGTGGATCGTTTCGTCGACACCGTCGCGACGATTGCGTTGACGAGCATCACCAGCGCCGAGGTGGCCGCCGCCACCCGCGCCGTGTCCTGTCCGAGGTCCGCATCGACCAGGGTGATGATCGGGACCGTGACGAAGCCTCCGCCGAACCCGAAGAGCACGGTGGTCAGGCCGACGAGGCAGCCGATGAGGACGAGCCCGAGGAATTCCACGCGGTCAGGCCAGCCTCAGAGCCGGGCGATGAGCAACGGTTGGGTCACGGCTCCAACGTAGCCGATCTCGTCGGCCAGGTCGCCGTTGGCAACACCGCGACCATCGGGTCCGACATGAGTGCGAACGTTCATGTTCAGCCATTCGGACTTCGGTTCGCGCGCAAAGGTCAGCGACAGCGACGGTGGGATGAACGTCCACTCGCCGTACGGCACAGCCGCCGAGACGCCGTTCGCCGAGTCCGCCACGATGACGAAGCGTTGGATCGGGCTGGTGTCCTCCCCTGCGACGAGCGGGATGCGTGGACGCACCCACACGTCTGCGGCCCCGAGTTCCTGGAGACCGCCGGAGACGAAGCGCCACTCGATAGCACGCCCGTAGCCCCAGTCGAGGCTGATGCCGGGGAAGTACTTCTGCTCCTGCGGTTCCGGCACCGCCGAGGTGTCGAAAGTCGAGGCCACCTCGGCGCTGGACTCCGGTGTCGAGCGCATCCGCCACGCGGTCGCGGTGACGGCAAGCCGATCCTCGGCCCAGAGTTTGGCTTCGACCAGTTCGATACGCTTTCCGGGTCGCACGATGGACGCCTCGGTGCGGATGCGGCCCTGCGGGATGGGGCCGAGCATGTCGATCGTCAGCCGGCCGATGCTCATCGCCTCATCCTCGCGGACGCGTTCGACGGCTCGGGCGAGCAGCGCTGCGGGCGGCCCGCCGTGCTGCATGCGTTCGTCCCAGGGGCTCGTCGTGGCCCGGGTCGAGTCGAATTCGTTCTCACCGCGCGGGAGATAGAAAGCCTCGGGCAGTGGTGTGACCTCGTTGTCTGTCACGCATCCTCCTCAATCGTTCATTCAGCACTCAGGCTACTGTCCCTCGGCTTTCGCGGCGAAGGCGAGCGCGAATTCCTTCTGACTGTCGGCGATCGCCTCGGTCTCGAAGGTGTTCTTCCACGTCCGCAGCAGTCGCTTCTGCTGCGCGATGACTGCGCGGCTGGCCTGCGTGGTGTCGCGCAGAAGGGCGAGCGCGCGCTCTTCGAGCGCGGTCCTTCCACCCACCGAAGTTGCAACCACAGTTCCGTCACTCACCGGGATGGCCGCCTCGGCGACGATGTCGTTGAGGAATCCGCACCGCAGCATGTCCTCCGCAGTGAATCGGTTGCCGGTGAGGACGAATTCGGTCGCTTTCGTCCAGCCCATGAGGCGGTGGAGGTTGACCGATTCGAGCACCGATGGGATGCCGATGCGCACCTCGGGCATCGAGTACCAGCACTCGCTGCTGCCGATGCGGAAATCTGCGGCCGCGGCGATCTCGGCAGCCCCGCCGATGCAGTAGCCGTCGATCGCCACGGCGACCGGAAGTGCGCAGTTCTTGATGGCTTCGCAGACCTCGCCGAGGCGGCTGATCGTCTCGTAGGCTCGCGACGCGCTCGTGTGCGCGAATTGTGCCGTGTCCATCCCCGCTGAGAATCCCCGCCCGCCGGCCGAGGTGAGGAGGACTGCGCGCAGGCTCTCGTCAGCGCTCGCCTCGGCGAAGGCGTCGATGAGCTGGTCGAGCATCTCTTTGGTCAGCGCGTTCGCCTGGTCCCGGTTGTCGATGGTGATGGTGAGGACGTTGTCAGTGCGGTCGGGTGTGATCATATGGAGCTCCTGCCGGTGCGTGAGTCCGTAGCCGCCGGGGAGAAGATCGCGGCGGCACGACTCGGATCGGGCCCAGAACCGTTGCCGGTCCCAGCTTCACGCCGGGCGAGGTAGGCATGTCCCGATTTCAGCGATCGGTCGCCTTCAACTCCGGTTGCAGTTTCGCGCGTTGGAGTCGAAGACTGTTGTAGACGACGAATACCGATGACATTGCCATGGCGGCCGCAGAGATCAGCGGGTTGAGCATCCCGAACATTGCGATCGGGATTGCCAGGATGTTGTAGCCGAACGCCCATACCAGGTTGCTGCGAATAGTGCTCAGCGTCTTGCGGGACAATGTGATCGATTCTGCGACAGCAGCGAGATCGTCGCGAATGATGATGATGTCAGCTGACTTCATGGCTATGTCCGAACCGGTCGCCACAGCGATGCCGAGGTCAGCGGCGGCCAGCGCCGCTGCATCATTGATCCCGTCGCCGACCATTGCGACACGGTGGCCCGCCTCCTGCAGGGAGACGACAGCCGCGGCCTTGTCGTCAGGAAGGACTTCAGCGATGACGTCGTCGGTACCGACCTTCTCAGCAATGACTCCGGCTGGTGCCGGACTGTCCCCTGTGAGCAGGACAGTGCGCAGCCCCATCGACCGCAACAGCGCCACGCTGAGTTTGGCATCGGGTTTGGCCTCATCGCTCAGAGCCATTCCGGCGACCGCGGTGTCATCTTCCACGACGACCACGACCGTGCGCTGAGCCTCAGCCTGCAGATCGACCCAGTTCTTGAGCTCGAGGCTCAGACCTAATCGGTCACTGGCGGCAGCCGCGCTGATGACTTCCAACGCCCGGCCGTCGACGATGCCTTTGATTCCGACCCCTGGCAACACCACCACGTCTCGTACGACAGGCAGGAGTCCGGCCGAGGCTGTGACGGCTTCATTGGACGAACCGTCGGAGGGGACTGACTCTTCGTGCACTGCCGTTTCGGAGGATCGAACGAATTCGAGAATGCCCCGGGCGACCGGGTGCTCGGACCGAGACTCGAGTGCCTCGAGATTTTCAAGCAACTCGCCACGTGCAGGTTGGGCGAACCATGATTCCGCGACCTGCAGCGATCCGGTCGTCACGGTGCCGGTCTTATCGAGGAGTACTGTGTCGATTCGGCCGCTCGCTTCGAGCGCGGTGTGGCCTTTGACGAGGATGCCCGAGCGAGCGCCAGTGCCGATGCCGACCATGAGTGCTGTCGGGGTCGCCAGTCCGAGAGCGCAGGGACAGGCGATGATGAGTACGGAGATCGCGACTCCGATCGCCCGTGAGGGAGAGTATCCGAGGGGGAACAGCCACACGAGCAGCGTCCCCAGAGCCAAAACGAGCACCACCGGAACGAATACAGCTGTGATCCGGTCGACGAGACTTTCGATGATCGCCTTCTGCGATTGTGCTTTCTCCGCCATCATGGCGATCTGTGACAGCTGTGTCCCGGAGCCTACCGCCTCGGCTTCGACAATGACCTGGCCATTCGACGCGAACGATCCTGCGACCGCACGTTCGCCAGGCCGGGTCGCCACCGGCACGGGCTCACCCGTCAGACTGCTCATATCGAGCTCCGCCGTGCCGTCGATGACGAGCCCGTCGACGGGCACAGTCTCACCGGCGCGAACAAGGACGACGTCCCCACGGGACACGAGTTCGATGGGAGTGTCGATGAACTCCCCGGCTGCGTCGCGGACACGGGCGGTCTTCGGTGCCAGGTTGCTGAGCGCGGCAAGGAGGTCACCCGCTTTTCGACGTGAGCGCGTCTCGAAATATCGTCCGGCTAACTGGAACGTCGTCACCCCCGCTGCGACGTCGAGGTAGAGGGCGTCGGCCCCCTCGGGGACGAAGCCGAACCCAAGCCAGGCGTCGGCTCCGCTCACGTCGAAGACAGCGGTCACCACCGCCCAGCCGAAAGCGGCGATGACACCCAGCGACACGAGCGTGTCCATATTCGACGTACGGTTCTGAAGGTTCCTCCAGGCCGAGACGTGGAACGGCCACGCCGCCCAGGTGACGATCGGCACCGCGAGGAGGATGCACGCCCACTCCCAGCCGGGAAAGCGCCAAGCCTCGACCAGCGCGAGGGCGATCGTCGCATCCATGAGCGGGACTGTGAGGAGCGCGGCGATGATCAGACGACGCCGCATCGAACCCACCCGCATCTCGGCTGCTCGCTGCGACCAAGCATCGTCACCGGGAGTGTGGATCTGCGCGCCGTAGCCGGCCTTCTGCACCGCTTTCAACGCGGTGTCGGGATCGGCGAGGCCAGTGACCCTAGCGCGTTCCGTGGCGAAATTCACCCAAGCGGTCGCGCCATCGATCTTATTGAGCGACTTCTCAACCCGACGCGCGCAAGCTGTGCACGTCATTCCGGAAATGTCGATATCGATGCTTGTCATAGTTTCGCCTTGCAGCAGACCGTTGTAAGTCGCTGTCCCCCTACTTCTCACGGTTCGTCACCTCTTCTTCAGAGGATTTGCCAGTAGCGGTGACTTTCCCGTCTCGCGTCGCCAGACGTTGCAACATCGCGTTGTATGCGGTGAATTCGTCACTGAGGCCGGCGTCCTCATGGCGGTCGAAACGCTTCGCTTCCTGTTTGTCTTGCCTGGCCCACTGAATACCGAGGACAACGACTACGCCGAGCAACGGCAACTCGCCGCCCGCCCAGGCGATTCCACCACCGAAATACTGTTGAGCTTCGATGTCGAGCCAATCTAGGTCGAGAGTACGGTAAAAGTTCAGCGCCACAGGCGTTGAAGACATCATCAAGACGATTCCGAAGAAAGCGTGGAAAGGCATTGCGGCGAGCACATACCCAAGTTTTCCGATCTGTGGCAACTGGAAAGGAACCCTGTCGACCCCGACAACCAGCGAGAAGAACATATAACCAACGATGAGGAAATGGACATTCATCAATTGGTGTCCCCAATGGTACCGAATGAGTCCACTGAAGAGAGGCGTCAGATAGAGAACGTAATACGAGGCGATGTAGACGGTGAAGACGAAGAGAGGGTGCATCATGAATCGCGCTCCTCTCGAATGGAGCAGCTGATTGACCCTACGATGGATTCGTTTACCTGCTGCTCCAGTTCCCGCCAATGCACGCAACATCAAGGTGATCGGTCCCCCGACTACCAAGAACGCCGGAATGAGCATATTCAACGTCATGTGGACGACCATATGGATTCCGAAATCAGCCGGAGAGTACTTGCCCAAACCGGAATTCAGGAGGATGAGAAGGATACTCCAGCCGATCAGCCACGAAATTGTGCGTGATACCGGCCAGACATCGCCTCTGCGTTTCAGCCTCAACACTCCATAGGCATACGCGACAATGGCTGTCACAGCGAGCACACTGAATAGAAGGTTGACCCGCCAATTGGTGAGAAGGACGATTGCGTCTGGGGCTTCTTCGACAACGTAGCCGAGAACAGCGGCAACCGGGTCGTTGGGCACAAAGTAATTCGGGGAGGGGACTAGCGCCATGGAAGCCGTCACGGCCGCCCAAGTGGCGATGCCGACGACGAGAGTCGTGCGTGCCCATCGGCCTCCGTGCTTCGACGCGACAGCACCGGATGCGATGCACACGCCCACGAACGCGACCCACCTGGCGACTATCTGCCACCCTGTTGTCGATTCGGTCAGCCCACTCCCGGAGAGTTTGAACACGGTGATCACCACGTCCGAAGCAATGATGAAGAACACACCGATCCACAGCAGTCGGGATCTGACCAGTCTGTGCAGCACCCGGCTGCGGGAGTGCATCGATTCGAGAAGCACCCCTGCAGCCAAGAGTCCCAGAACGAATGCAGACACCGGCGTCTGGATTACAGCGGCGTCCACACCCAAGTCGTGATTCGGACCAACAAGGACTTGGGCGATAACGACTGGAGCAAGAATTGCGATCAAGCCGAACCAGAGGGCAGCAACATGAGCCGTCCAAGATTCCGAGAGGAGCGAGATCACGAAGATGAGGAAAGCCGCTGCGAAGACAATCAGCCACGCCGCGGAATAGGGGGTGGCAGTCATGGCGAACCAAAGTTGCTGCGGCACCTCGAGAGCTGGCAGCGATAGTCCGTTGGTATTCAGACCGTCTACAACGACGAGGCTGAGTACCGCAGACGCCCAGATGGCACTGCATATCTGCAATAAGCTCCGAGCGGTACGGCTGACGGTCGATCGCCCCAAGCTCCTGTCGCGCGAATCGAACATGAGCACCGTTGCGAGCAATCCGAGTGTGAGGATAGAGAAGACTTCATGGATGCTGCGCAAGATCGCAACACCCGCGACCATCCCCCGGCCAGGGTACTCACGCGCGATCGACAGGTAGACTTCCGGCCCTGCAAGCAGACCCGTAGCAGTCGTCACAGATATAGAGATCGCAGTGGCGGCGGCGATGATCACCGCCGCCGGAGTCTTCTGAAATTTGAGATCCCGAACCGTAGCGTCGGAAGGTGGTGAGGTTTTCTCCATCATATTACGTAACAGTGTAGTAGACGAAGCTGGTGCGGTCTTCAGCCCATCTCGGGATGAAGACGGCGGAGTCTCAGCGCACGCAGCTTCAATGACTCATCACAATTGGCTCGGCCGAGGCGCTCCAGTGCACTCCTGACTGACTTCGGAGATGTCACGCTGACCGCATCATCGTCAGCGATCATCTCCATGAGGGGGAGAACTGCAGCGCGAAACTTTCCTGAAACCGCCAACCGCTGCGGCAGGCATGCGAGGTTGACGGTCACGATCCGAAGGACCAGAGCATGTCGACGCCTCAGGTGAGACTTCTCATGAGCGATGACAGCTGCGCATTCCGATTCATCGAGGATCCTATGCAAACCGGCGCTCAGGCAGATCTCAGGGGGACTGCCCGGAATTGCGATGGCATATGGCTTGTCGTCATCGACCGTGATTATCCGATAGTTTTGGTCGATCCGCCAGTCGATCCACCGCGAACGCAGAGCGCGAACTTCAACGCGCACCCGATCGCCGAATTCGCCGGATGCCTTGAGCACCAACGCGAGCACGGCACCGATACCGCCCATCGCGATCCAGCCGATGGTCCAAAGTACCACCGCGTTGGCACCTCCGTCGGCCTCGAGAGCACCTACAAGCATGAATATCAATCCCAGAGCGGTGAGGATGAGTCCCAGACCAAGTGCCCCAAGCCAGGCATTGAGAGCCGATACAGGCCGCCTCACCTGCCACTCCCCCGAAGCTAACAGCATCGGCGAGGCGAAGAACACCACGACTGCAGCGAATATGAAGACTATCGCGGAAACGAACACAACCCGATTGTGCGGCTCAGTCGCGGACGAAATCGCGGAGCAGGTCGATCTCTTCGTCCTTCAGCGAACCGACGAACGACATCAGCACTTCACGTGCGTCTTCGGAGTCCCGCAGGGCCCGGGACATCTCCGAAGCCGCAGTGACGGCCCGTGACCGGACGGGGCTGATCGTCAAGATCCGTGAACGCCGTTCGCGTTTGATCAGCCGTTTGCCTTCCATTCGGTTCAGGACAGTCATCATTGTCGTATAGGCTGGCCGAGGTGGTGCGACGGCAGCTTGGAGCTCGGACACCGTCAGACAATCGCCGCGCTCCCACAAAGCGGCGAGAACTGCGTTCTCAAGCTCTCCACTGGTTCTGCGTGCCATCTGCTGTCTCACTCACCCGATCTGTCTGAGGTCAATCACGAGGATACTCAACAATCTCGCTCTGCGACAGGTCAAGATCCTTCGACTCGCGTGTGGCGGTCTCCGGCGGCGGTGCGGCAAAACCCGGCGGCGGCGACATGGAACGACGGACAGTCAACCGCTCATGGCTTCGGGTCGATGAGCGGTTGCACCATCTGCCGCCTACGATCAAACCAATTGTGTTTGGATTAAGGGCAGGCGGGAGGGGCAAACGTCTCCAGGATGCCACGCGCACTCCGTTCGGCTGACTCCTCGAATCTGGCGGCTTGTACTCAATGCAGGTTCAGGCGTTCCGGTCGGATTCGCCGGCTGCGCGTTTGGGAGCGCGAGAGTAAAGACCGGGCAGATTTTGCAGCGACTGTCAGGGGAGAATCCGGAATCGCTTCACAAGAATAGTGAAATGAGCCACTGCGGGACTGCACACCGGGAACGCTCGACAGCATCCTGACAGCACCGCCAGCTGATGCATATCGGCATAGTCTCGCTCGACACCCTCCGGCACCATGGCCATAATTACTACAAGATGTAGTATTAGCGAATGATCTCATTTCCATGGTCCCTCGTGCTCACCCTCACGTTCGCCCTCACGTGCATCATCTGCATTCAGCACTTCGCAACTTGCTGGAGAGCCAGCCGGAAAGATTCCCGACCGATCGCCGAGCCACATAGGTTGGCGCTTGTCGCAGACGCCAACCATTTTGTCATGAGCATTGCAATGCTGGTCATGGTGTGGACATCTGCAGGCCAGATTGCCACCTGGGCACAGATAGCATTTTTCACCGCCGCTGGAGCAATCATGGTGACCGGTCTGTTCCGTACCCCGGAGACAGCACAGAAGATCACCGTCGGATTCCACATCACCCTCAACGCCGCCATGGTGTGGATGCTGGCAGCGATGCCCATACTGATGAATGATCAGATGGGCCAGAATACCGGCCATGGAGATATGGGGGGCTCGGAGATGGCGATGACCATGGCACCGACTCCGATCTGGGCGGCCCCAACCAACTGGACTGCGATAATCCTCTGCGCGATCGCTACCTGTTGGTGGGCAGTTCAGTCTGCGCGCTCACGCCGCATCGATATCCACGCGTTCTGCCATGCGCTGATGGGCTTCGGAATGACAGCAATGCTCATCCTTATGTGAAGGCACGAAAGTAAACTGCCAGCCGGGTCCCGGGCATATCGGACAGATGCTGCGACCAGGCGACGACACCGTCGGACCAGCAACGATTCGGCAGACGACGGCGAGCTTGCAACAACAAACGGCAAGTCCGCGCCACGGCGGCAAACGAGCATAACCCCGCTCAACGAGGCTGCGGCCCTGGTACTTGAAAGCTGGCCGCCACGCAGATCGAAAGCAGCGGAAGTCCGTGACCAGCGACGACAGGCTGAGAGTCTGTCGATACGCTGTCGCGAGAGCGGACGAAGGGGCAACCTCGTCGGCCCGTTAGACCCCTCAGGCCGTGAGCGAGGACGGCCCGTTGGCCATCAATGAGCAGTCGGATTCAAGACACGATTTCTGAATTCCACAACCCCACTCAGATTCTCATCAGACAGCCCAATTTCTCCACCCATCGGATACCTCTTGTATCCAAGACGCATCCAAGATACTTTTGGGAGCGCGACAAGCAACCACCGAAAAGCCCGAGGAATCAATGACCAGCCGCATCCGCGAACAGGCCAAACTCATCACCGCCCAGCTCCTCTCGGGAGCCGGCATCGCCTCGGGGTATGCCGTCGGCGGACTGCTTGCCGAAGAGATCACCGGGCAGACTTCGATGGCCGGATTCGCGCAGATGAGCGTCATCCTCGGCGCCGGCCTCATCGCCTATCCCCTGGCCGTGCTCGCCGGTCGCTCCGGCCGTCGCAAGGCTCTGACCTTGGGCTTCGGCATCGGCACGCTCGGCGCCGTGGTCGTCCTCATCGGCGTCTCCCTGCAGTTCCTTCCCCTGTTCATGCTCGGGATGATGATGTGCGGGTCCTCGACCGCCTCCGGCCTGCAGGCCCGTTACGCCGCCGTCGACCTCGCTGACCCGGCCGCCGCTGGTCGCGCGATGTCCCTGGTCGTGTGGGCCACGACCGTCGGCTCCGTCCTCGGCCCCAGCTTCACCGCCCCGGGCGCCCACCTCGGCGAAACACTGGGCATGAACGGATTGGCCGGGCCCTACCTCATCTCCATGATCGCGTTCGCCCTGGCGACGCTGTCGGCCTCGACGCTGACGAAGTCGGTGGCCGCCGGAACCGACCACCCGGGCGAACCCGGGGTCGACGATTCCGGCCACGATGGTGAAGGCACGACCGAAAACAACGGCGGGGCCGCCTCGGCGAAGGATTCCGCCTCGGCGAGCGGTTCCACCCCGACCAACAGGTCCACCACCACCGAGGCGACCGCCCCGTCCCCGATGAAACTCGGCGAAGCGCTGCGCTTCGCCCTGGCCCGCCCGGTACCGCTGTTCGCAATGGTCACGATCATCGCGGGACAGATGATGATGACCAACGTCATGGTCATGACCCCGGTGCACATGGACCACCAGGAGTTCAGCCTCGGCGCGATCGGAATCGTCGTGAGCATCCACATCGCCGGCATGTACGGCCTCTCCCCCGTATTCGGCTGGATGGCAGACCGATGGGGATCGGGCGTCGTCATCGCCGGTGGGGCCGGCATCTTCGTCCTCACGATCGCCCTCGGCGTCATCGATGCGGTGGCCCCGGAGTCGTCGATGGTGCTGCTCTCGACAGCGCTGTCGCTGCTGGGAATCGGGTGGTCGATGTTCCTCATCGGCGGCTCGTCCCTGCTGACCGCCTCGGTGCCGGCGCATGCGAAGGTGCCGCTGCAGGGGGCATCGGATTCGGCGATGAACCTCGGCGGGGCGCTCATGGCGGCGATGGCCGGGTCCGTGCTCGGCGCGGGCGGGTTCCTGTGGATCAACCTCATGGCCACGTTCGTCCTGCTCATCGCCGTCGGATTCTCGATCCGCGCGATCCCGCTCATGAGCTGGCCGGGACGCCGTGCACCGGCCCTCGCCGAGGCGGCCGACAAGTCACCGGAAACACCGCCCCGGCCCGACGGGGTCACCGCCGCAGAGGGCACGGGCAGTCACAATGAGGGCCGGGGATGAGCAGAGGATCCGAATCGCAGAGCGCGGCCGAACGCGCGTATTCCCACATCCGCGGCCAGATCCTCGACGGCGAACACCTGCCCGGGACGATGCTCGGCGAGGCGGCCCTGGCCACCGAGATCGGGGTCAGTCGCACCCCGGTGCGTGTGGCCATGGCCCGCCTGCAGGACGAGGGTTGGATCCGCATCTACCCCAAGCGCGGAGCCGTCGTCCAGGGCATCGACGAGCGCACCATCGCCGAGCTCGCCGATGCGCGCTATCTCCTTGAGACGACCGCGGTCGACCGCGCGCCCGAGGCTCTGCGGCAGCAGCTGGCCTCGCGACTCGATGACCTCGTCAGCCGGCAGCGGTCCGCCTTCGCCGAGGCGGACATCGCCCGCTTCATCGAGCTGACCTTGGAATTCCATCGCGGTTTCGTCGAAGCCGGTGACAGCCAGGTGATGCTCGAGATGTACTCGCTGCTCTCCGACCGGCACCGCTTCAGCCTGTTCATGAACAGCCGTCACCTGATCGACCGCTGCGATGAGATCATCGCCGAACACGAGAGCCTCGTCGCCCACCTGCGCTCCGGTGACTCCGCAGCTTTCGCGGCAGCACTGCAGGGACATATCGCGGAGAACGCCGGGCCTTTTCATCCGTGAGCAGCTGCGCCGGTCACTTTGCGAGCAGCTGCGCCGGTCCATCTGTGAATGGGAGAATGACTCTCATGGCTGAATCACTCAGCGATTTCCTTGCTGAACATCCGGTGGATCGCGACAGCGTCGACAAGTACAAAGAACAGATGCTGAAGAGATTCGTTTGCATCGCCTGCAGGAACACAGCAGCTCCGAGGACTGACTTCGCCTCCAAGGAATGTCCTCGCTGCAGAGGAATGCCCTCTTCGGTGAGGTGCTGACGACAGGACCGTCGGCGGCGGCTGTTTGGGCCCAGGTACTTCTGGAATCATCACGTTCTTCTGTGAGCCTTTCGGAATAGTGTGAGCCTATTCGCTGGATCGCACTGTTGCAGTGAAGTCGCCCGTGCGACTCCGGCCGCCGCAACCCGCTCGCGCCGCGTCGACAACTTGCGCCCGCCGCAACCCGCACACGCCGTGTCGACGACTCGCGCCCACCGGCACCTTCGCGTCAGCTGCTGCGCATCCTCGGCGAAGGGGTTCCCCACTCCCCCGCCCGGTCGTAGGCTGAGGTCATGGAGCACAGATATCTGGGAAACAGCGGACTCAAGATCTCCGAGATCACCTACGGCAACTGGCTCACTCACGGTTCTCAGGTGGAGAACGAGACGGCCACGAAATGCGTGCACGCCGCCCTCGACGCGGGCATCTCGACCTTCGACACCGCCGACGTCTACGCGAACACCGTCGCCGAACAGGTCCTCGGCGACGCGCTCAAAGGACAGCGACGCGAATCGCTCGAGATCTTCACGAAGGTCTACTTCCCGACCGGCCCCAAAGGTCACAACGACACCGGCCTGTCGCGCAAGCACATGATGGAATCGATCAACGGCTCGCTGCGCCGACTCGGCACCGACTACGTCGACCTCTACCAAGCCCACCGCTACGACTACGAGACCCCGCTCGAAGAGACCATGCAGGCCTTCGCCGATATCGTGCGCGCCGGCAAGGCCCTCTACATCGGAGTCAGCGAATGGAACGCCGACCAGCTGCGCGCGGCCCACCACCTGGCCAAGGATCTCGGCATCCAACTGGTGTCGAATCAGCCGCAGTACAACATGCTCTGGCGAGTCATCGAAGAACGGGTTGTGCCGACGTCGAAGGAACTCGGCATCTCCCAGATCGTATGGTCGCCGATCGCCCAAGGCGCACTGACCGGCAAGTACAAACCCGGCCAGCCGGTGCCGGAAGGATCGCGCGCCACCGATGAGAAGGGCGGCGGCGCGGAGTCGATAAAGACCCGCTACCTCCAGGACGAGAAGCTGACCGCCGTGGCGAAACTCGAACCCATCGCCGCCGAGCTCGGGATCACGATGGCGCAGCTGGCGGTCGCCTGGGTGCTCGCCAACGACAATGTCGCCACCGCCCTGGTCGGAGCCTCCCGCCCCGAGCAGATCGCCTCGAACGCCGAGGCGGCCGGGGTCACCCTCGACACGGACGTCCTCACTCGCATCGACGACATCCTCGGCGACCTGCCGGAGACCGACCCCGACAAGACCCAATCACCGGCCACCCGCCTGACCTGACCCCTCACCGAGGCGGTCGGACGTCAGTCCCGACGCTGACCTCGATCCGCCTGCAGGGAGAGGCCGAGGCCGGAATCGCCGGAATCGTCGGGGCGACGGCCGGTGTCCGTGAGCCAGCCGGCAGATGAACTCGACGAATCTCACACTGCCCGGAGCCACCTCGGCGAGGGCGGTGCGTTAAACTGCATAAAGTGGTTATATAACCAGGGAATTGATCTTCCGGGCGCGATGAAGGGCCGATTCAGCACACCGCCCCAGGCGGTCTGTCGCTGAAAGACGAGATGCAGACGACGATACGAAGGGATGCCATTGGCGAACGGAGACAACAACCAGCAGGACACGACAGAAGGCGCCCCGATCAACCGGAACCTCGTTCTCGCTGTTCTCGTCTCAGGCGCGTTCGTCATCATCCTCAATCAGACGCTGCTCAACACTGCTCTGCCGCACTTCATGGAGTACTTCGACATCACCTCCGGTGCCGCGCAGTGGGTGACGACGAGCTTCATGCTCGTCAACGGCATCATGATCCCGGTGACGGCGTTCCTCATTCAGAAGTTCACGACGAGGGGCCTGTTCTTCACCGCCATGGGCCTGTTCATCCTCGGCACCCTCGTCTGCGCAATCGCCCCGGTCTATCCGGTGATGCTCATCGGTCGTGTCATCCAGGCCTCGGCCGGCGGCATCATCATGCCGCTCATGCAGACGATCCTCTTCGCGATCTTCCCCGTCGAGAAGCGCGGCTCGGCCATGGGCACCTTCGGCCTCGTCATCGCCTTCGCTCCGGCCATCGGCCCCAGCCTCTCCGGTTGGATCGTCGACCACTTCCCGTGGCAGACGCTGTTCTACATGATGCTGCCGATCGCGATCATCGACCTCGTGATCGCCTACTTCCTGCTCAAGAATGTCACCGAGCGGACCTTCCCCCGTCTCGACGTCCTCTCGATCATCCTCTCCACCCTCGGCTTCGGCGGACTGCTGTTCGGCTTCGGCACCGCCGGTGACGCCGGCTGGCTCAGCGCCGAGGTGCTCATCCCGCTGGTCATCGGCGCGATCACGCTGACGTTCTTCATCACCCGCCAGTTCAAGCTCGAACAGCCGATCCTCGAATTCCGCATCCTCCGCTACCGCATGTTCACCCTCAACACCCTGCTGGGCATGTGCGTGTTCATCGTCATGGTCGGCGGCATGATGGTCCTCCCGCTGTACATGCAGAACATGAATGACTTCTCAGCCATGGAGTCCGGCCTGGTTCTGCTTCCGGGCGCAGCGGTGATGGGTCTGATGTCACCGGTGACCGGCCGCGTCTTCGACGCCATCGGCGCAAAATGGCTTGCGGTCTCCGGCTTCGTCCTGCTCACCGGAACCACGTTCCTCTTCGCTCGGCTCGAAACGGACACCTCGTTCCTCTATCTCGCCGTGGTCAACACGATCCGCATGTTCGGCGTCGCCATGGTGATGATGCCGGTGACCACGGCGGCGCTCAACCAGCTGCCTTCTCAACTCATCCCGCACGGCACGGCGCTGAATAACACCATGCGTCAGATCGCAGCCTCGGTCGGCACTGCCGCGCTCGTGACCATCATGGTCTCGGCCGCACGCAACCCCGAGACCTACGGCATGGCCGGCCTCGTCCACGGTGCGAATGTCGCGTTCTTCGTCGCCGCCTGCATCGGCATCTTCGGCATCATCGGAGCGTTCTTCATCAAGAACTCCCACGGACTCGAGCCCGGACAGAAGAAGACGACCGGAAAGTGAACCTCAGCCTGATCCCTCGGAACCGGCCACGAGGTGCGCGGCCACAGCTCTGGCCTGCGAGAGCGCATCTTCCGGCTCCACCGCGCCGCTGAGCACGAGCGTCGCGTAGCCGTGGACGAGCGACCACGCCGCGACCCCGAAGTCGGCGTCCGGGCCCGACCGCGTCACAGCGACGCCGACCGACAGCGCCGCCCACGCTCGCTGCCGCGCGGCCACCAGCTCGGGGTCATCATCGTGGAGCAGCCGCGGCTGGAACATCACGGTGAAGTGCGACGGACAGGCCAACGCGAACTCCACATACGCGACTCCCCGGGCGACGAGCCCGCTGTCGTCGATTCTGCTCATCGCCTCCGCGAGGAGTTCGAAACCTTCGGCTGCGAGCGCGGTGAGCAGTCCCGCCTTGTCACCGAAGTGATAGGTCGGCGCCGCGTTCGAGACTCCCGCCCGCTTCGCCAGGGCTCGCATGCTGAGTTTGGCGACGCCGTCCTCGGCAATCGCCGAGGCGGTCTGAGCCAGCAGCGCCCGCCGCAGATCCCCATGATGATAAGTCACACTGCGATCGTACCCGAGTAAACTTTTCATTGACAAGATCCCATCGGCGTGCGAATCTTGTCACCGTAAAGATACTTCGCAGTCGCGCGGTGTCGCCTCGTCGAAGGAGCCGATCATGGCACCCCTGCTCTTCCTGCTCACCACCACGCTTGCCGTCTACGTCTTCGGTCGCGCTCACCCATGGGCGGCCAGGCATGGCCTCGGCACCTGGCCGACGGCATTCCGCTTCGGCCTGGCGGTGATGTTCACCGTCACCGGAATCTCTCACTTCGTGGGCATGCGCGAGGAACTCATAGCCATGGTCCCGCCATGGGCACCCGGTGCCGCAGCGCTCGTGACGCTCACCGGAGTGTTCGAACTCCTCGGCGCTGTCGGCCTGCTCGTGAAGCCCACCCGGCTGTGGGCCGCGCTCGGCCTGGGCCTCATGCTCATCGTCATGTTCCCGGCGAATATCCACCTGGCGCTCACCGGCGATGACCTGCCGTGGGAGGACGAGCTGCTGCCGCGCACGGCGCTGCAGATCGTCTTCCTCGCCGCCGTCCTCATCGTGCTCGTCCCGGAGCTCCGAGCACGGGGCCGGCGAATCGCCGACAAGCCCGCTGAGGCCTATTTGTAATAGCCCTCGCGGAGGTTGATTCCGTGTTCGATCCAGACCTTGAGCGCCGAGAGCATTCCGGTCCAGCCCATGCAGTTGCCGAAGGCGCCCTGTGCTCCACCCTCGGTGAGCTTCCAGGACTTCTCGGTGATCGTCACGAGCGTCCGCGCCCCGTCATCGACGGGAGTGAACTCGAAGGTCGTCGTCGTATTCGCCTCCACGGAGTCATCGGAGCCTTCCCAGCGGATGACGATCTTCTCGTCTTGGACGTTTTCGACGACCTCGACCGGGAAGCGGCCGGGGAAATCGGCGAAGTCCCAGGTGACTTCCGCGCCTGCCTCCAGGCGCCCGCGGGCTCCGCCGGTGGTGAAATAGTGCGAGAGCTGCTCAGGGTCGGCGACCGCTTCGTAGGTTTCGTGCGGAGTCTTCGAGATATACCCGGTGACGGTGAAGGACAGCTCCTCCAACGGCCGGGACTGGTCATTCTGCGCGGCTGGTGCGTTCTGGGTGCTCTGCTCATCTGTCATGTGATATTTTTACCACATGTCGCAGGTGAAGGGAACGGGTTCCGAAGAATCCGATGACGCGGTGTTCAAGGCACTCGCCAACCCCACCCGTCGGCGCATCCTCGATCTGCTGCGGGCTCAGCCGCGCACGACCGGAGACGTCTGCGAGGCGTTCTCCGAACTCGATCGCACGACGGTGCTCCAGCACATTCGGGTGCTCGAAGGTGCCGAGTTGGTCACCGGCCGCAAGATCGGACGCACCCGTCGTCTGGCCCTGGCGCCGCTGCCGATCAAGCGGATCCATGATCGCTGGATCGGCGAATACACCCGTGCCGCCGTCGGTCTGCTGGCCCAGCTGGACGAGGATTCGACGCAGCACTGAGAGACGCCGCAGGAGCCCGGCTCGTTCGCGCCGCAGGAACCCGACTTGTTCGCGCCGCAGGAACCCTGCCCTGCACAGCCGCGCCGCCGGAACCCTGCACAGCCGCGCCGCAGGAACCCTGCCCTGCACAGCCGCGCCGCACCGTGCTGTCGCACCGATCTGCTCAGTCGCGACCGGAGTTGCGCATCTGCAGGGTCCGCGCGATCCACGACAGCGCCCCGGCAAGCAGCAGCACCAAGGCACAGAGCAGGAACGTCGAAGCCGAACCGAGGTAGGTGAAGCCGAGCCCGCCGACGACACCGGCGATGGCCAGCCCGATGTCGAAGTTCATGTTCCACGCGACGCTGGCGCGACTCGGCGTGCTCACCGAGGCGAAGGCCATGATGAGGCTCGCCGACTGCATGGTGCCCAGCCCCAGTCCGATGATGATCATCGCCACGAACAGTGTCCCGCCGTAGAAGATCACGGCACACACGAGGCCGATCGCGGCCAGCCCAAGGCCGAGGACATTGAGCGCGAAGGGTGGGAAGCTGTCGGCGACGGCGCCTGCGACGAAGCGTCCGATGACCGCTGAGACCTGCATGCCGGCGATGAACAGCGCCGGGGCGGCCACCTCCTCGCCGGGTCCGAAGCCGAGGATGATGCCGAAGACGATCATGCCGACGAGGAATGGGGAGAGCATGAGTACGAGGCTGAGCACCTCTCCGGCCCGACGCCCCGCCCACCGCAGGCTGCGCCGCTCATTGCGCCCCGATCGGATGGCGAGGTCATCGGCAGCTGTACCGGGATCGGGTGTGCCGGGATCGGGTGCGTCTTCCCGGCGCCGAGGCGACCGCCCGGTCATGAATTTCAGCACCGTCGGGATGGCGAGGAGGAGACAGGCGCAGACGATGATGCGGAAGGCTGTGATCGGAATGGTGCCCACCAGCCACAGTCCCAGCGGCGCACCGACTGCGGCGGCCAATGAGGTGATCCCACCGAAGAAGCCGAGCGCCTTGCCGATGCGGCCCGGGGCGGTCGTCGCCGGCACTGCCGCATTGGCGATGACGACGAAGAGCCCGAACCCGACGCCACCGCAGAGTCCTGCCAGGACGAGGGACAGCAGCGGCGGGGCGACGAGGAGAGCAATGAGCTGGCCGAGGAACTGCAGTGCGATGGCACCCAACAGTGCGGCCTTGAACCCGCACACGCGTCCCAGCCAGGGGGCGAAGGGTTGGGCGACGATGACTCCGATCATCATGGTCGTGAGCACCGATCCGCCGGTGACCGTCGAGAGCCCGCTGACCGCGGCGATCGAGACCATCGTCGAATAGCTGAAGAAGAACGCGGAGAACCCGAACATCGCCGTCCACACCAGCCCGAGCAGGGCCGGGGTGTAGGTGCGCTGATGCTGAGGTTCCGGGGTCATAGTCCGAGGTTACGACATCGGCACTGCACCTGCCGTGCCCGCCCTGATTCCCGCTCATTCAGTGCAGCAGAGTTCACCTGCACGTCAGAATCATCGTCTACCATCGGTTCATGAATTCATCGAAGCTCAATCGCGATGCTCCCAGCGGCACCATCGACACCGCATTCGTCCTCAAGTACGAACCGCTCTATGTAGTCACCGACCTCGAGTCCGAGCTCTTCGGCGAGATCGGCCCGAAGACGAAGACCCGCGAATCGTACAAACGCAAGCATTTCCTCAAGGTCGCCGAGTGGAAAGCCATCGGTGTCCTGCCCGGTCTCGAAGAGATCGACTCCGACGACATCGAGTTCGTCACCGCCGTCGCCCTCGACGACGACACTCCCAACCACTTCCGACTGCCGCTGCTCCAGATGCTGCCCGGGGTGGGCACCCCGATGGCGAGCACACTGCTCGCAGTGGTCAATCCGAAGAAGTTCTCGATCATGGACTCCCGGGCCCTCGGCGTGCTGCATGACTTCAACCTCGTGCCCACGGACAATCCGACGCAGATGGACTACCGGACCTATCGCAAACTCATGAAGTCCCTGGCCAAAGGCGCCAATTGCGCACCGATCGATCTGTATCGGGCGCTCATCGCCTATTCGCGACAGGACCGGGACTGATCAGGCAGCCAGCTCCTCGAGACGCTTCTGCCAGAACACGATCTCCTCGGTCAGCCGGGCAGGATCGAGCCCTTCCGCATAGTCGATGAGCTCCGCTTCCTGTCCCGGCGACATGACTCCCGCGGCGCGCAGCCGGTCGAACGGGGTGCGCGGATCGTCATAGGTGCGCCGGAACCCGCCGCGGCCGTCATCGTCCCACCCGCTCGGTTTGCGGGTGGGCGTGAAGTAGTTGAGGCGGTCGTCGACGGCCCTCCACAGTTCGTTGAGCGCATGCCTGGCGGCATCCGTGTCATAGCGACGGATGCTGCCGTATTCGTGGACGAGATGCTGGTGCCGTGAAGCCTCGGGCAGACGGTCCCGCTGGTGGTCCTTGAGGATCGGACTGAAGTGGATATCGAGGTTCCCCGCCCATCGCCCGACACCCTCGTGGACCGATTCCTCGGCATTGCTCAGTTCGATCGCGTTGACCCAGAAGGGAATCCCCTGAACCTCGTCGAGCGACCATTCGAGCAGTCCCACCATGTCCGTGGATTCGTTGCCGCCGAGGCTGTGGGTGAAGACCCATCCCGTGTGCAGACAGGTGGCGCTGACGGTGAACGCACAGTTGCGCGGCCGAGTCGGCCCCGCGTGAGCGATGGTATCGACGAGGAAGAAGCCGGGCTCAGCTTGGTTGGATCCCGATGCGAATTCGAGGAACTCCTCACTGGGATTGTTGAACCGCTTCGTCGAGATGCGACGTTCGTGGAATTCTCCCGCCCGCGTCGTGCTCAGGTACCGGTCGATCGAGGCCGGACTCACCGAGAGCAGCTCGGAGCGCACCTCGCTGCTGTATCCGTCGCGGTCGGGCACGAGGGCGCCATGACGCTCAGCCGCCTCGAGCAGCCGCGGCATCGCCGCAGCCAGGTACTTGCCGCTCTGATGGCCCGACCATTCCCAGATCGTAACCAACAGGGCACGCGATTCTGGTGAGTACCTGCAGCGGCGCGCAGTCCGATCACCTGGCGTCGGAGGTCCCGTTGGCGCCTCCTCCGCACCGGAGCCGATCGCGCCCGAATCGACGTGGGCTTCAGCGATCGCCAGCTGTGACAGTCTCCGTCGCGTATGGTCACGTGACCAGCCGGTGAGGATCATGATCTCGTCGAGGATCCACCCCTTGTCCTTCTTCCTCGCCGAGGAATAGAGATCAAGATAATCACGGACATCGACGTCCGCTGAAATATTCATCGGTGCCGAATACGATTGCGTATTCTGCTGATTGTGCATAAACATCCTTGTTCATTGACGATTCCGGTCGGCCACCTCTTTGTTTCGAGCCGACCCGAAATGATCTGAACAATGCTAATGTGGCAATAGGCAGGAGGTCTTCCTAAACGACGGAAGACGCAGTTATGTCACAGAGTGCAGCACGGCTGCTTGGGCTTTTGTCACTGTTGATGGTGCCCCGCATATGGTCTGGAAATGAACTGGCTGATCGTCTGGGCGTGAGTCCGCGCACCGTCCGGAGCGATATCGATGCTCTGCGCGAAATCGGCTATTCCATCGAGGGGACCCGCGGTTCCGACGGCGGGTATCGCCTCACCCCGAACGGCTCCACCATTCCTCCTCTGCTCCTCAACACCGACGAAGCGGTGGCTGTCGCCGTCGGACTCCATTCGGGGCTGAGCTGCATCATCGGCGGGATGGAGGAGATTTCGGCTCGAGCGCTGGCGAAGCTCGAGAGCATTCTCCCGGACGCAGTCCGCACCAGGGTGCACAATCTCGCGCATTTCACCGTTCCCCTCGCCGAGAACCAGCCGGTGCCGATCGTCGAACCCGCACTCATCGTCACACTCATCGACCACTGTCACCGACACGAACGTCTGCGCTTCACTTATCGCAGCGAGGCCTCCGAAGCCACAGGCCGCGTCGAGGACGTGCACCTCGAGGTCGAGCCCTATCGGCTCGTCAACAGGCTTCATCGTTGGTACCTGCTCGCGTATGCGCCCGAGGTCGAGGAGTGGCGGGTCTTTCACGCTGAGCACATCCTGCCGAAGTCACCGAGCGGACCGCGCTTCGACCCGCGGCCGCTTCCTGCCGAGGACATCGGCGACTATGTCGAACGGCGCGTGCCGGGGTCACGCTGGCGACACTCGGCGCAAGCCATCGTCAATGCCCCGGCCGCCGAGGCGGCGCAGTCGCTGGCACCGGCCGAAGCCACGGTCGAAGCCCTCGCAGACAATCGCTGCCTGGTGACCGTCGGCGGGCAGAGTATCGCCACCATGGCCCTGTGTCTGGCACGCCTGGATGTCGATTTCACCGTCGTCGACAATCACGAACTCAGCGAATTCCTGCGCCGACTCTCACACAGGCTGGAAAGAGCAGCGTCCGAGGAAGGAATCTCTGACAGCGCTGTTTCGGCACATTCCGAGTGAAAGCCACAATATTCACGCGTCACCATTGTGTGATAATTCAGAATTTCACGGGCACGACACGTGAGTCTCGTTCATTCCTTGAATCCGTCTAATCGGCGAATGTAGCTTTCCTGGATATGTTTCACCCGCCGATTTCAGCGGCGGCGACCGATTGTTTTCGGCCCCCGCCATTCAAACCGGGCTTGTCTCCCGGACCACTCATCGCATCCCTCATCGAATGGAGATCATCGATGACCGCACCCGCACGTGCTGACCGTGCCGCGGAGCTCACCGCTCGCATCCGCAGGACGAACTCGGTCTACGCCCGCGCCTACGGCCCGCTGTCCCTGCTGATCATCGCCGCATCGTTCTTCCCCTACTACTCCCCGGCCGCACAGAGTTCGACCACCTACGGCAATCTCTGGCAGGAGGTTCTCCTCACGGGACGCGAGGTCGACGTCTTCGCCCTGTTCGTGCTGCTGTTCACCGTCGGCATGCTCGGTCTGGCCGCCTTCGCCAGGACGTCGGTGCCCGGCCTCATCGCTGTTCTCACCGGGGCGATCATCATCGGCTGCACGCTCCTGCAGTCACCGGGCTATGTCAGTCCGCCCGCGCTCACTGTCTTCGGCATCATCGACATCACGCTGGCTTTCCTCGTCGCGGCGATCGCCTTGGCCCATTCGATCCATCTCTTCGTCCTCGACCTCGGCTTCCAACGTCGGATGGTCTGAGAGCGCAGATCGTCTCTCCTTCAGCCGACCGCCCGGCCGGCGGCGTGCAGAGCCGGAATCACCTCGCTGCGCGTCAACGGCGCGAACTGGCGGGCGTTCGAATCCGCAGGAAGCGGGTCGATCGGGAACCAGCCGGCTTCGGCGATCTCGGCCAGATGCGCAATGTTCTCGACATCGAGCGTCTCCGGCAGCCCGTCGTAGCAGAACACATCGCCGATGACCCGGTGGTCGGCCTCGTTCGCGGCAGCGGCGGTGAAGGTGCCCAGGGCCTGCAGGCGATCGGGGTGCAGTTCGAGCCCGAGCTCCTCGGCGATCTCTCTGATGATGGTGTCTTCGGCGGATTCCCCGTCCTCGGGTTTGCCGCCGGGAAGCATGAACGACGTGGTGCCCGACTTGCGGACCATGAGCAGCTCCTCCCGCTCCGGGTGGAGGAGGACGAGCGCGGAGACGCGGATATCGTTCACTGCGACCACACCCCTGACGTGCCGCGACGGTGCGAGTCGAGAAGGTGGGTGTCGACCATTCCGATGGCTTCCATGAGCGCGTACATCGTCGTCGGTCCCACGAAGCGGAATCCCTTCTTCTTCAGCGCCTTCGACAGTGCCACGGATTCCGGCGAGGTGGTCGGGATCTCGGCGAGGGTTCGAGGGCGTGGAGTCTGTGCGGGTGTGAACGACCACAGGAACGCATCGAGGCCTCCGTCGTCACGCAGCTCGATGACGCGTGCGGCGTTGTTGATGCAGGCTTCGATCTTCCCGCGGTGGCGGATGATGCCGGCGTCGCCGAGCAGCGTGTCGATCTCTGTCTCGCCGAAGCCCGCCACGGTCTCGGGATCGAAACCGGCGAAGACCTCACGGAAGCGCTCCCGCTTCTTCAGGATCGTCAGCCATGAGAGCCCAGCTTGGAACCCTTCGAGGCTCATCCGCTCGAACAGTCCCGCCTCGTCGTGGATGGGCAGTCCCCATTCGGTGTCGTAGTAGCTCAAGAGCATCGGGTCGCCGTACGCCCACGGGGTGCGGGCCAGCCCGTCCTCACCGACGACGGCTCCCCCGTCGGCGGCTGACTGTGGTTCTTCGTCCATGAGGCAACCGTATCGCGTCGCACAGACACGACTCGTCGCAAGGTCATAGTGGTCAGTTGCGAGGTCGAACTGACCCGCCGCGAGGTCGTGCTGACCTGCCGCGAGCTCGTGCTGGCCTGCCGGGTCGGTCGCGCATGTCAGACCCCTCGGATAGGGTGCGGCCATGACCTCTGTGCTGCTCATCGGATTCGGCGCCATCGGCCGCCACGTCGCCCAGCTTCTCGCTCCGGAGATCACGTCCGGTTCGGTGAGACTGACTGCCCTGGTCTCGGATACGGCCAAGCACTTCGGTCGTCCCGATCACGGCGCCGAGGTGGTCGACCTCCCCACGCTGAACGTGGGACTCCATGAACCGAGTCCGGCGGAGGAATCTTCGACCGGTTCACCGTCACCGAGGATGTTCGACGCCTTCGACATCATCGTCGAATGCGCCGGGGTTCCGGCCGCCGCCGAACTCGGTCCCGCTGTCATCGCCTCAGGCAAGCCGCTTGTGCTCACGAGCGTCGGCGCACTCGCCGACCCTGACGCTCGTGCGAACCTGCTCGCCGGACCCGGGCGCCTGCATGTGACGAACGGTGCCATCGGCGGACTCGACGTCCTCGAGGCAGCGGCTCAGGCCGGTGGCCTCGACACCATCGAGATCACGACGTCGAAAGAGGCGACCGGGCTCATCAGACCGTGGATGTCCGAGACCGAGGCCGAACGACTGCGCGCCCTTGCCCCGGAAGATGGCCCCCTGACCGTGTTCACGGGCAATCCCGCCGAGGCGATCGAGAAGTTCCCCGCCAACGTCAATATCGCCGTCGCCTTGGCCTGGGCCACCCGCGGCACTGACCCAGCCACGACCGACGCCGATCTTCTCGCCGCAGCCCTCGAGCGGGTGCAGGTCGAGCTCCAGGCCGTGGCCGGTCAGACTCAGTCCGCCCACCAGATCCGGGCGTCCGGCTCGGCCGGCGAGTTCGCCTTCGACATCCGCTCAACACCGAGCCCGGAGAACCCCGCCACCAGCGGACTCACTGCTTTATCGGTCACTCGCACTCTGCGTTATGCGATGGCGGGGTGAGCACTGGACGATCCGCCGCCTCGGCGAGGATATGACAGCGCCCGGGAACCTCGACCGTTCGATCGATGCTCCCGGGCGTCGGCTCAGCCGAGGATGTCATCCTTCAGCGAGGCCGCGGACGAACCCTCAGCGGCTCGTTCAGTCCTCGCCGTGGGCGATGTTCTCCTGCAGCTGCAGGAATTCGACGTGGCGTTCGTACTTATCCAGCACGTCATCGATGATCTGCTCCTTCGAGTAGCCCATGATGTCGTAGCCCTGACCGGTGCCGCCGTCGAGGTAGACCTCAATGCGGTAGTAGTCCTCACCGGTTCCGCGCGGAACTATGCCGCCGAACGAGGGCACGCTGACCTTGTGCGGCCACACCTGGTACCGGAAGGGGTACTCCCCTTCTCCGTCGACCTCGAACTGGATGAGTTCGCCGTCGTCGACGAACACTCCCTCGCTGTCGACGCGACCGCACCGGGAGGAGATGCCACGTCCTTCCATCTCTGCGGCCACCTCGGTGAGGGTCGGGGTGAGCACCTTCTGCTCGAACTCCCTGGCCCGGGACTCGTTCGGGAAGGACAGGACACGGCCGAGCTGGCGCTGCCACGTCTCGTGACCGGGTCCGCGGGAACGGCGAGCCAGGGAGGCCGGCAGGCTCGTGTCAACACTGTCGACACGGTGCGCTTCGACCCGCAGTGCTTTGTACAACCCGATCATGACGAGGATGACGACGAAGGCGAAGGGCAGGCCCATGATCACCGTCGCGTTCTGCAGCGCCCCGACCCCTCCGACAAGCAGCATCGCGATCGTCAGGGCACCGGTCGCCAGTGCCCAGAAGATGCGCAGACCGGCGCGGCCGTCCTCGGACGGGTTGCGCAGATTCGACGACAGGTTCGCCATCACCAGGGCCGCGGAGTCCGCGGTGGTGACATAGAACAGCAGCGCTGTGACCGTCGCCAGGCCCGCGATGAAGGCGAAGGCCGGGTAGCGGGAGAGCAGGTCGTAGAAGCCGCCCTCGGGGCTGAGCACGACCGCCTCGCCGAACTTCTTGTCCCCGCTGCGGATGAGGTCGAGTGCGGAGTTTCCGTAGATCGAGATCCACATGAAGATGTAGATGAACGGAATCGTCAGGGTGCCCAGCACGAACTGGCGGATGGTCCGTCCGCGGGAGATGCGGGCGAGGAACAGACCGACGAACGAGGCGAAGGCGATCCACCAGGCCCAGAAGAACAGGGTCCAGTCGGTCATCCACGTGCCGGTGTCCTCGAAGGCGAAGGTCTGCCCGGCCATGTTCGGGAACAGCCGGAAGAAGTCGGTGATGTTGAGCACGAAGGCGTTGAGCAGGAACTGCGTATTGCCGGCCACGAGCACCCACAGGCTCAGACCGATGGCGAGGATGACGTTGAGGATGGAGAGGAACTTGATGCCCTTGTCCACGCCCGAGACGGCCGACAGGGTCGCGACTCCGACGCCGACGACGACGATGCCGACCTGGGTGGCGGTGCCGATCGGGACACCGAAGACAGTGTTGAGGCCGACGTTGACCATGACGACGCCGATGCCCAACGAGGTGGCCACACCGAAGATCGTTCCCAGCAGGGCCGCGAAGTCGACGGTTTCGCCGAGCACGCCGTGCACCCGCTTGCCGAAGATCGGGGCGAGCGCCGAGCGGATCGCCAGCGGCATGTTCATCCGGTAGGCGAAGTACGCCAGGGCCATGCCCATGAGCGCGTAGAGGCCCCAGCCGCTCAGACCGTAGTGGAACAGCGCCCACACCGTGGCCTCACGAGCGGCATCGACGGTCTCGGCTTCGGTGCTCGGCGGAGTGAGGTACATCGTGACCGGTTCGGACACGGCGAAGAACATGAGGTCTGTGCTGATGCCGGCGGCGAAGAGCATCGACGCCCAGGCGACGAGCCCGAATTCGGGCTTCGAATGTTCGGGCCCCAACTTCGTATTGCCGTAGCGGGAGGCGGCGAGGTAGATGACGAAGACGAGCACGGCGAGGACGAGCAGAACGTAGAACCAGCCGAACCAGTCGGAGGTCCACCCGACGACGGCGCCGAGCACCCCCTCAGCGTTGGACGGCGAGATGAGAGCCCACACGGTGATCGCGAGGGCCACGAGAGCCGCGGCGAGGAAGACTCGCTTATTCACCGGAGGCAGCGAGGGCTTTGCACCGCCCTTCGCGTCTCCCTTCGGCTCACCCGGCGGGGTGTCGACTGATGCTGACATGGTTCTGCTCCTTATCCGGACGCGTTCGCGTCATGGCATCGGACCCGGTCGAACGGCGTGCTCAACCGAGCATGAACAACGGTTGCTGCGTAATGAAGAATTCCGTCGGCGCCCGCTCCCGATCAGGGAAAGCGGCCAACATCGGAGGTTACCACAGAGACACTTACCGTCACTTTCTGCCCGACGCACAACCGCGATGCAGGTCAGCCAGTCACACCCGCCGCGAAACGAGCCGTGTCAGAGAGAGACGAAGAAGAGCGCGGCTGCCATCACCACCCCTGCACCGAGGAACGTGATGACTGTGTAGCCGAGGATGTCGCGCATCTTCAGCCCGGCGATCGCCAGCACCGGCAGGGCCCAGAACGGCTGCAGCATGTTCGTCCACTGGTCACCGTAGGACACCGCCATGATGGCGATCGTGGGATCGACGCCGAGCTGGTTGGCCGCATCGAGCATGATCGGCCCCTGCACGGCGAACTGTCCGCCGCCGGAGGGGACGAAGAAGTTCACGAGGCCAGCGGAGAGCAGGGCGAGGACACCGAAGGTGGTGGGGTTCGAGATCGAGACGAAAGCATCGGAGAACACGGCGATGAGGCCGGTAGTCGACATGATGCCGAGGATGCCCGCATAGAGCGGGAACTGCAGCAGGATCTCGCCGACGTTCGAGGCGGCTCCCTTCGTCAGGTGGATGAGCTCGAAGGGGTTGCGCACGAGGAGGAAGATGAGCGCGAGGAACGACCAGTTGACGATGTCGAGGGTCAGTCCCCCGCCCTGGGCGAAGTGGATGATCAGGTAGACGACGAGCGCGAGACCGACGATGAGGGTGAGGATGCGCGAGGCGTCGATGCGGTCAGCCGGGGTGACGACCTCATCGTCGACCTGTGACTGCTTCTCCGAGGACACCGAGGCGGGCAGTTCGTAGACCGGTGCGCCGGGTTTGGGGGCGATGAGGAGGAAGAGGAGACCGCAGACGATGATGACGCCGAGGATGGCCAGCAGGTTCCAGCCGGCGAAGATCGTCTCGGACACGGGAACTGTCTTCCCGCCGAGGGATTCGGAGAGGAACGAATCAGGGGTGGCCGCGGTCAGCGGACCCGATCCCGAATAGCCCATGTGCCAGACGACGAAGCCCGAATAGCCTGCGGCCACGAGCAGCGGGAAGTGGACCTTGATGCCGCGCTCACGCGACTGCACCGCGATCTCGCGGGCCAGCAGCGCACCGACGACGAGGCCTAGGCCCCAGGTGATGAGGCTGGCGATGGCGGCGACGAGGAAGACGAAGACATAGGCGAAGGTAGCGTTGCTCGGCACCCGGGCCAGCCAGGCCAGCAGCTTCCGCACCGGTCCGGTGTTGGCGAGGATGTGCCCGAGCAGAAGGATCAGACACATCTGCGTCATGAACTCGAGCAGACCCGCCAGCCCCTCACCCCACCCGGTGACGACCTCGGCCGGGCCGGCATCGGTGAAGATCAGCGCGAGGACCGCGACGATGAGGGTGAGAACGATGGCGAAGGTCAGTGCCGACGGTATCCATTGTTCGAGGAATCGGTTGATCGGCCGCATGACCCCCTTCGAGGCTGCGACGTTGACCTGGGTTGACGGCTTCGGTGCCGACATTGAATGACCTCCGCTGAGAGTTTGCTGTGTGTGACTCAGCATACAATCAGGGCGCTGTCCCATGGAATGGAACAGCGCCCTGACGGCAATTCAGCACCCTATCGTGATCTCGTCTGACCGTGACCCTCGTCGGGTTCGGGCAGATCAGTGCTGCCTCAACACGATCAGTGCTGCTTGTACACGAGCTGCTTGTTGACGAATTCGTCCATGGCCAGCGGTCCGAGCTCGCGGCCGACTCCGGAGCGCTTGACTCCGCCGAAGGGCAGGAATTCGCGGGAGCCCTCGGGGGCGTTGAGGAAGACCATACCCGAATCGATCTGCGAGCCGACGCGTTCGGCCCGCTCGATATCGCCGGAGAACACTGCCGCGCCGAGGCCGAACGGGGTGTCGTTGGCCAGCTCCACGGCCTCTTCCTCGCTGCTGACCCGGTAGACGATGACGGCGGGGCCGAAGAGCTCTTCGTAGTAGCCGCGCATCCCCTTCTTCACATCGGTGAGGACGACGGGTTCGACGTAGGCGCCGCCCCCGTCGTAGCGCTTGCCGCCGGCGAGCAGGGTCGCACCCTGGCTGACGGTGTCCTGGACCTGTTCGACGAAGCGGTCGGCCGCGGCCACCGACGACAGCGGTGACAGGCGGGAGCCCTCTTCACTCGGGTCTGCGGGGGTGGACTTCTTGGCCTCCTCGGTGATGGAGGAGACGAAGTCGTCGTAGAGGTCATCCATGACGATCATCCGCTTCGGCGAGTTGCACGCCTGCCCGGTGTTGCCCATGCGGGTGCGGAAGAAGGTCCTCGCCGAGGCCTTGACATCGGCGGAGTCGAGGAGGATGTAGGGGTCGGATCCGCCGAGCTCGAGGACGACCTTCTTGAGGTTCTTGCCCGCCTCGGCGGCGACGGCGGCACCGGCGCGTTCGGATCCGGTCAGGGACACTCCGTGGTTGCGCGGATCGGGCAGGATGATCTCGGCGACCTGCTCGTTGCTCGCATAGATGTTGATGTAGGCGCCTTCGGGCAGGCCGGCGTCGATGAAGATCTCTTCCATGATCGCGGCCGAGCGCGGGCACTGCGGGGCGTGCTTGAGCAGGATCGTATTGCCCAGGGCCAGGTTCGGGGCGGCGAAGCGGGCGACCTGGTAGTAGGGGAAGTTCCACGGCATGATGCCCAGCAGCGAGCCGACCGGCTTGCGGCGGATCATCGCGGTGGCGTCCTTGGGTCCGCGCAGCGGCTCATCGGCCATGAACGCCTCGGCGTTGTCGGCGAAGTACTTGTAGATCATCGAGCTCAGCTGGACCTCGCCCTTGCCCTCGGGAACGGACTTGCCCATTTCGAGCCGGATGACCTCGGCGAGCTCCTCGGCGCGTTCGGCGTAGATCTCCGAGACGCGGGTGAGGATGGCAGCGCGTTCGGCCACCGGGGTCCGGCCCCACTCGGTGAAGGCCGTGGCCGATCGGTCGAGCGCGGCGAGGATCTCGGAATCGGTGTTGGTGGCGAACTCTTCGGCGACTTCGCCGGTCGCCGGGTTGGTCACACGGTACATGGTGCTGGTCATGACGGTCCTCGTTTCGCTTCGGGGTTGAACCTTCGTCACTGTCAAACCTATGGCCGAAGCGCGGCCCCGGCAATCCATGTCTCACCTCCTGGGCGAGTTCTTGAGCATCTTGTCAGCCGGCACCGAGGCGGCCGCCCCCGGCGCCGGAGAGGTGTTCCCTCTCCCGACGCCGGAGCTGCCGTCCCTCATACGCGGCGACACCCCTCATACGCAGCGACGCCCCTCAGCGGACGCGTCCCCTCACCCGGCGACCCCGGTGAGTTCGTTCGTCGCGTGCGGCAGCTTCTCGCTGGCCATGACCTCACCGCTGTCGAGATCGACGATGTGGATCGTCTGCTTCGCCGGGTCGGTGACGTAGGCGACTTCGCCCTGGACGAAGAGGGTCGGGCGGGCCTTCTGCCATTCGACGGGCTCTTCCCATTCGTCGATGACCGGGTATTCGTCCGTCACCGAGGCGGTCGCCGGGTCGATGATCTTCAACGTGCCGTCCGTGGTCAGGACGACGCCCTCCCCTTCGGGGCCGCGACCCAGCGAGCGGAAGCTGTAGGAGGTGCCGAGGTCGACGAGCGAGAGTCTGCCCTTCTTCGTATCCGTCACGCTCACACGCTCGGGCCGTTCGAGTTCGGCGTCCTCATCGACCTTGTAGTCGCCGAGGATGAAGCGGGAGTCCTCATCGCCCGCCTGGTTGCCGATGCGGCCGTAGTCGTCCGGGGCGTCAAGCTTCTCGAACTTCCCGTCCTTGAACAGCAGGATGCCGTCTTCGCAGCCGAGGGCGATGATCTCATCCTTCGCCGCCGCTTCTCCGTGGACGCCGGGGCAGTCTTCGCTGCGGGCGAGCTCCTTGCCCGATTCGTCGATGACCTTCGCCCCGGTCCGCTCATCCTCGGTGCCGATCGTGTGCAGGGTCGACCCGTCGGAGAGTCGCACGGCGACTCCGTGGTGCGGTTCGTCGACCTCGGAGACCTTCGGGGTCGGCTTCTCCTCAGCGAAGTCCTCGGTGTCGAAGGTCTGGATCTTGCCGTCGCCGTCGCCGAAGAGCACTGTGGAGCCGTCATGGCTGACGACGTGGCCGGGCAGTTCGGTGCCGAAGACGGTGTCGGTGAGCACGGGGTCTGCGGCGTAGCTGTGGGTGTGATCGCCGTGGGGCTGGGTCCACACACCGGCGTCGAAGAGGCGGAAGCCTTCGGCCACGGAGACCATGAGGTGGCGGTCGTCGCCGACCGGATTGAGACGGTTGAAGCCTTCGAGCTTCGTCTCGGAGACGACCTCGAGAGTCGTCGCGTCCAGGGTCATGATGCCGCCGTCGTAGGTGGCGACGAGCCGGGGCTGGGCGCCCGCGAGCTCCTGGGCGTGGCCGTCTCCGGACCCCTCCCCGTCTGCTTCGGATTCGGTGCCGGAGGTCTTCTCATCTTTCCCGACAGCGTCGTAATCGGTCGTGTCATCACCGGGCTGGCATCCGCCGAGCAGCAGCGCCGAGGCGGCCACGGCGGCTCCGATGAGCATCTGAGGTCGTTTCATCATCCACGTTCACTTTCTATTGAGACTCATTATCATTAGCAGGTCGATACTAACCCGATGGCGAACGGATATGCGAAACGACTGCGCCCCGGGCGCCGGCCGGGCGACTGCACCCCGAACCTCAAGACGACTGCGCCCAGGCTTCGAAGCGACTGTGTCACGGGTCACTGCTACGGTAAGACCATGGCCAGTGTGACTGAACTTGTGAAGCGTTACTACACCACCGTCGATGCCGGAGATGCCGACGCCACCTCGGCGCTGTTCTCAACCGGCGCCAGCTATGACCGTCCCGGCTACCCGACGATGGTCGGCAGCCAGATCACGGACTTCTACCACGGCGAGCGGGTCATCGAATCCGGTTCGCACTCTCTGCAGGAGATCCTCGTCGAAGGTGACCGGGCGTCGAGCCGCGGCATCTTCAGCGGTCGACTCAAGGACGGCACCGAGACCTCGGTGGGCTTCGCCGACTTCTTCCTCTTCGACACCGAAGGGCTCATCGCCGAACGCACCACATACTTCTACCAAGCCGCCGTCTGAGACCCGACGACAGAAGCTCGGCCTCCGGCAGAGGCCGAGCTTCCGGCACCGGCCCTGTCGTCACATGGTGTTGACGATGAGTCCGATGTGCGTATAGAAGTTCATCGCGCCGAAGAGCACGAACACGATACCGGTGATCGTCCAGACCACTCCGGCCACGGTGACGGCACCGCTCTTGACGGGCGCGTCGACCGGGGCCTTGAGCACTGCGCGAACAGCGAACGGGAACACCACGGCGCCGATTCCCACGAGGGCGAAGAGCAGCGACATGAATGTCGCTTCGATGAGCGGATGCTCGGCGAACGCCCCTGAGATCGGCTCCTGCGGCGGAGCCGCGAAGAGCTGGTAGACGATTCCTGCCAGCGCAATGGCGAACAGAGCCAGTCCGAGTGCGGCGATGAAGATCGACAGCGGGCGAACCGTGCTGGCGGCCCGGCCCAGAGGATCGGAATCGGCCTTCAGATCGACTCCCCGCTTCCACAGGTACCAGGCCGCGGCGAGCATGAGCACGCCGAACGCGAGGCTCGTCTCACCGAAGATCACGTTGTCGAAGGCGAATCCACCTGATGCAAGCGGCCACGTCAGGCTCATGTGCAGGCCGGTGCCGGTGAGGATGAGGCCGAGGACGCCGAACGTCAGAGCCCAACCATCGGTGTTCAGCCCCGCTGCCCGTCCTCTCCACGTCGACACCGTCGACCCGGTCGCTCGACCCGACGGGCTGCCGTCTCCGCCGGCGACGCTCGCCTTGCTCAGCTCGCGGTAGAACAGGACGACTGCGAGCAGTCCTGCGCCGACGGCAATCGACATGATGGTGTTGTAGGTGGGCATACTCGCCCAATCGATCATCCCCGGAGATTCCACTCCGGTGAAGAACGTCTTCATGGCACTTCCCTTCTGAGGCTCGATGTCCTCGAGCCTCGTGTCCCTTTACTGAGAGAACGCTGAAGGGCGCCCGGAAGATTCCTTGTTTTACCAAGTCAGACTGTCTGTTTGGTCACCAAACAGCAGGCTTCAGACTCCTTGGCCGCGGGCGTCGAGCACCGCACGCTGGATCCGGTCGCGAACCGCGGCGGCCTGCGGTGTCGGGGTCGGCCCGTAGGCCTGTTCGACCTGGTCGAAGATCTCGCCCATCGCGGCCGGGTCAACGTCGACGGGCAGGTCCTCGATGGCGGCGAAGGCCGGACCGATGTGGTCCATGAACCCACGGATGCCGGCCTCTCCCCCGCCGAAGTGCATGCCTTCGAACTGTCCGACGGCCGACCAGCGCAGACCGAGCGAATTCTTCATCACCGTGTCGAGGTCGGGTGCGGAGATCACGCCGTTCTCGACGAGCGCGATCGCCTCTTTCATCAGCGCGTTCTGCAGCCGGTTGCCCACGAAGCCGCGGATCTCCTGCCGCAGCACCACGGGTTCGCGCTCGCAGCTGCGGTAGAAGTCGACGGTTGCCTCGATAGTGTCCGGCGATGTCGCCGGTGCGGGCACGACCTCGACGAGCGGCATGAGGTGGGGCGGGTTGAACGGGTGGCCGACGATGACCCGGGCGGCCGCCGCAGCGTCGAGGTGTTCGGCGATGAACGACGCAGGGATCGTCGACGAGGAGGTCGCGAGCACGGCCTCGGTCGGTGCCGCCTCGGCGATCTGGGCGAACAGCGCCGGTTTGGCCTCCGGATCCTCCGGACCGGATTCCTGCACGAAGATCACGCCGGACACGGCGTCCTCGACGGTCTCGGCGAGTTCGACGGTGCCGACCTGGGAGGCCAGCTCGTCGTGTGCGGAAGCCGCGGACGTGACCTCGGCCTGGAGACCGGCGACCACCTCGGCGAGGTCCTCACGCGGGTCGAAGACCCGCACCGTGTACCCGCTGCGGGCGAAGAGATAGGCGAACGACCGGCCGATGGTTCCGGCACCGATGACAGCGACTGACGAGCTCATACGTCCAGGCTATACCTGCTTCACGGGTGTGGGCGGCAGCGTTCGCCGTAGTCGAATCGTTGCCGTGTGAGCCCTGTCGGGGCCGGGATCCGGTGGCACAATGTCACCATGAGCGCGAACGCAGGATTGAGAACAGTGGATTCGGAGATCATCGCACTGGCCGAGGACGAGTACGCCGCCGCAGCCGAGACCGCCGGCATCGAGGTGCGCGAGATCCACACTGCCGATGAGGCGGCCAAAGCGTCGATGCTGCTCGACGAGGTGTGGAACGTCGACGAGACCGGCACGAACGTGTTCGAACCCAGCCTCATCATCGCCTTCACGCACGCCGGAAACTATGTCTCCGCCGCCTACAGCGTCGACGATCCCGACGAGATGATCGGTGTGACCATCGGCTTCTTCGGGCAGCCGTTGGGCACCGTCATGCATTCGCACATCGCCGGGGTGCGCCATCAGGTCATCGGCCGCGGCGCCGGTTCGGCGATGAAGCTGCACCAGCGGCTGTGGTGCCTCAACCTCGGCATCACGGAGATGACCTGGACCTTCGATCCGCTGGTGGCTCGCAACGCCTACTTCAACTTCCAGCGCCTCGGCGTCGGCATGGTCGAATACCTCGAGGACTTCTACGGTCAGATGCGCGATGGAGTCAATGCTGGTCAGGCCAGCGACCGGATGATGGTCTCGTGGCCGCTCGACCGACCGGCGCGGGTGGCGACGACCGATCCCGGCTCGGCTTTCCCCTGCCTGCGCGCCGATGAGGACGGCGAACCGCTGCTCAGCGAGGTGCCGAAGGAGACAGAGTTCGTCTCCCTCGACTTCCCCTCCGACATCGAGGACCTGCGCGGTCAGGACGCGGATCTGGCCAGCCGGTGGCGGTTGGCTCTGCGGACCGCGCTGACCGGGCTCGTCGGCGACGGCTGGGTCGTCGACACCTGCCTCAAGGGAGGCACGTACCTGCTCCACCACCCCTGAACTCGGGCGCGGGCCGTTCACCTCGGCGTCATCTGAGCCGTGTTCACTGATCCGATGACCACCGCAACTGACCGCACCTCCGAGGTCGCCTCGTCATTCCTGCGCCTGGGCCTGACCTCCTTCGGCGGTCCGGTCGCACACCTCGGCTACTTCCGTGAGGCCTTCGTCGACCGCAGACGGTGGCTCGATGACCGGGAGTATGCGGACCTCGTGGCTCTGTGCCAGATGCTGCCCGGCCCCGCCTCGAGCCAGGTGGGAATGGGTCTGGGTCTGCGGCGAGCCGGTCTTCCCGGACTGTTCGCGGCCTGGGTGAGCTTCACTCTGCCCTCGGCGATCGTGCTCACTCTCTTCGCGCTCGGGCTGGATGCCATCGGCGATGTCGGCGATTCGGGCTGGCTGCTCGGGCTCAAGGCCGCGGCGGTCGCCGTCGTCGCCGGGGCGGTGATGTCGATGGCGAAGTCGCTGACCCCGGATGCCAAGCGCGCCACCATCGCCGCAGTCGCACTCATCCTCATGCTCGTCGTCCCCGCCTCCGTCGTTCCGACTGCGGTCGTCCAGGTCGCGGCGATCGTTCTCGGCGGAGTGCTCGGACTTGTGTGGGTGCGTCCCCGTCGCACCCCCGCCGAGGCGGTCGCCGACTCCGCCGACACCGGCCCTTCCACGGGCGCAGAGGCATCCACTGCACCCGCGGCTGCCGATGCCGACGGCGCAGCCGAGACTCCTCGGCTCGGGTCACGAACCTCGCGACGTCTGGGCATCGCCTCGCTCATCGCCTTCGCAGCCCTCCTCATCGGGCTGCCTGCCCTGGCTGCGACGACTGGGGACGCGACCCTGCGACTCATCGACATCTTCTACCGGGCAGGCGCCCTGGTCTTCGGCGGCGGACATGTCGTCCTGCCGCTGCTCGAAGCCGAACTCGTGCCGACGGGACTGGTCGACCACGACACGTTCCTCGCCGGCTACGGAGCAGCCCAAGCGGTACCCGGTCCCCTTTTCACCTTCGCGGCGTTCCTCGGTGCGTCGATGACGACGGGACCCGGCGGCATCCTCGGTGCCGGTATCGCTCTGCTCGCGATCTTCCTCCCCGCCGCTCTGCTCGTCATCGGCGTCCTGCCGTTCTGGGAGCGGCTGCGGGCCTGGGAACCGGCGACGGCGGCACTGACCGGAGTCAATGCCGCCGTCGTGGGGCTCTTGGGGGCCGCGCTCTACGACCCCGTCTTCATCCAGGGCATCACCTCGCCGGCGGCCCTGGCACTGGCCGTCGCCGTGTTCGTCGCCGGGACCATGTGGAAGGTCCCGGCGTGGGCGAGCGTCATCGGTGCCGGACTGCTCGGCTGGCTTCTGCTGTGATCAGCGCTCTTCCCAGTTCTTGCGCAACAGCTTCTTGTCGAGCTTGCCCACCGAGGTGCGCGGCATCTCCGTGACGACGTTGACCTCATCGGGCATCTGCCACTTGGCGAAACGGGAACCGAGCGTCTCGATGATCGACTCTCGGGTCACCTCGGCGCCGGGATTGGCCACGACGTAGGCGACGGGACGCTCATCCCACTTCTCGTCGGGGACGCCGATGACGGCGGCCTCACTGACGTCGGGGTTGTCGAGGATCGCGTTCTCCATGTCGATCGACGAGATCCACTCGCCGCCGGACTTGATGACATCCTTGAGCCGGTCGGTGATCTTGAGGTACCCGTGCTCGTCGATGACGCCGACGTCGCCGGAGCGCCACCAGCCGTCGAGGAAGCGGTCGGCATTGTCGGGCAGCTTGAAGTACGACTCAGTGATCCACGGGCCGCGCATGACGATCTCTCCCATGGACTTCCCGTCGCGGGGCAGCTCATTGCCTTCGGGGTCGACGGTCTTGAGCTCGACGCCGATGATCGGCAGACCCTGGGAGCGTTTGAGATCCCACTTCTCCTCCTCGGTGAGGTCCATGTCGGGCTTGAGCTTCCAGTTCGTCGTCGCCAACGGGGTGGTCTCCGTGGCGCCGTAGCCGTGGATGACATCCGCGCCGGTGATCTCCTTGAACCCGCGCATCATCGACAGCGGCGGTTCCGAGGATCCGGAGACGAGACGCACACCGCTGAGGTCCGGTGCCTGCGGCATCTTCTTCATCATCTGCAGCATCGGGCCGAAGATCGCCGGCGCACCATTGGCCAGGGTCACCTTCTCATCGATGAACGCCTGCGCGATGGCGCCGAACTCCTCGGCGGCGAACTTGCCCGGCAGCACGAGCTTGGCTCCGGCGGCCACGGCGTTCTGCGGGAAGCCCCAAGACAGGACGTGGAACATCGGGGTGATCGGCATGACGCAGTCGTCGAACGTCGCATTGAGCGCGGCCAGACCGCCCATGGTGTGCAGGTAGATGGACCGGTGGGAGTAGTAGACGCCCTTGGGCCGCCCCGTGGTGCCGGTGGTGTAGCCGGCGTAGGCGGCGGTCTTCTCCTCGATGACGGGCCAATCGTAGGTCTCGGGCTTGTCGGCGATGAGGTCCTCGTAGAAGACGACATTGCTCAGGCTCGTCTCGATCTCACCGACCGGCTTGTCCGTCATCACGACCCAGCCCTTGACGTCGAGCTTCGGTGCCAGGGACTCGGCGACCTGCAGCAGCGATTCGTCGACGAAGATCCAGTCGGACTTCGAATGGCTGACGACATAGGCGAGGTCCTCGGGCGCCAGACGCAGATTGAGCTGAAGCATCGTCGCGGCCACACCGGGCACCGAGAAGTAGAGCTCGAGGTGGCGGCGGGAGTTCCAGTCGAGGACGCCGACCATGGAACCGGCGCCGACGCCGAGCTCATCGAGGCCGTGCGCGAGCTGCGCCATGCGCTTGAACTCGTCGGCGTAGTTCGACCGCCCCCAGGACCCGTCCGAACGGCGGTAGACGACTTCGGAGGTGCCGAAGACGGTGGCCGCATGGCGGATGAGGGTGGTGGTGTTGAGCTGGTAGCTGTCGCCCAGAGTGGACGGAATTCCTGTCAGCATGAGACTCCTTCGTTCGCGCTCGGAACCTGCAGCGGATCTGCGGCCGCGGCAGAGATTTAAGGGTGATCACCACTTTCAACGGCGGGTGATCGAACCGTCGATCGCCGGACGCCCGGTTGCCCTGGTGGGCGGGTGTCCCGGTGGGCGCCCCGGTGGGCGGGTGCCCCGGTGGGCGATCATCACCGTCAGACTATCCTCGCAGCGGACTCCGAGGGGCGAAGCGGTGCGGAACGTTATCAAGGAGAGACAGCCGCGCCGACGCTCCGCTTCGTCTCCAGTGTCACTGTCCGAGGAATGTCACTGTCCGGTGAAGTCCGGGGACCTCTTGTCGAGGAAGGCGGCGACCCCCTCGGCGAAGTCGGCACTGGCACGCAGTGCGTCCTGTCCTTCGACCTCGCGGCCGAAGGACGACTCGAGTGCGGTCAAGCTGGCCCGGTTGATCGCTCGCTTCGAAGCGGTCAGGGCCAGGGTGGGGCCCTGCGCGAAGACTGCGGCGACCTCTTCGGCACGGGTCAGGTGGCTCCCGGCCGGGACGACTTCGCTGGCCAGCCCCCAGTCGAGGGCGTCGGCGGCCTGCAGCTTCTCTCCCGTCAGTGCCAGACGCAGTGCCCGGTGGCGTCCGGCGGAGGCGGCGACCAGGGCGGTGGAGCCGCCGTCGGGCATGAGACCGATCTTCGTGAAGGGCAGCATGAGATAGGACTTCTCGCTCATCACCAGGTAGTCGCAGGCGAGGGCGAGGGAACACCCGATGCCGGCAGCCGGTCCGGAGACCGCAGCGATCGTGGGGATGGAGAGGTCGAGGATCGATGCGATGATCGCGTTCGCTCCGGCGAGGTCGATGCCCTCGCGCTCAGCGACTCCTCCCTGCAGGTCCGCCCCGGAGCTGAATGCGCGTTCGCTGCCTGTGAGGATGAGGGCGCGTGAGTTCTCTGCGGCCTCGGTGACGGCTGCGCCGATGGACTGGAACGTCTCCTCATTGAGGGCGTTGAGGCTCTCCGGGCGGTTGATGGTGATGGTCGTGACATCGCCGGTGACTTCGGTGAGAACACTGGAGGACAATGCGACTCCTTCGTACGAATCCGGTGGTGGTCCATGTGGATGATGGGGCTTCCACCGCCACTTTAACGTACGTTAAGTTGATCTGCGTCACAGGTCCGAACTGCGTCTGCGCTGCTTCGCTCACCGTCGAAAAACGGGTTGAGCGCCGAGGCACGCGTGCACACATGCGTCTCTCGAACACTCAACCCGTGTTTCGGCGGACGGCACCGCCGGAGTCAGCCCAGGGCCGCCTCGAGGTCGGCCCACAGGTCCTCGAGGTTCTCGATGCCTACGCTCAGCCGGATGAGTCCCTCGGGCACCGTCTCGGGTTCCGCCGGGTGGCGGCGACGACGTTCGATGAGGGATTCCACCCCGCCCAGGGAGGTCGCCGGCGTCCACAGTCGGACCGCCTCGGCGATGGCGGTGGCCTTCTCCGCGGTGTCGACGGTGAAGGCGATGATCGCGCCGAACCCGTTCATCTGCGCTGCCGCGCGGGCGTGGCCGGGATCGGCGGGCAGGCCCGGGTAGCGGGTCTCGGTGACGGTCGGGTGCGCGGCGAGGCGTTCGGCGATGGCCTGGGCGTTGGCCTGCGCGCGGTCGAGCCGCACGGCCAGGGTGCGCAGCCCGCGCAGGGCGAGCCAGACCTCGAAGGGCCCGGCGATGGCCCCGCGCATCGACCGTTCGGTGTGCAGGCGCTCCCGCAGTTCGGTGCTGCTGGTCAGCGCTGCTCCGAGGACGACGTCGGAGTGCCCGGCGAGGTACTTCGTCACCGAGTGGACGACGATATCGGCGCCGTGATCCAGCGGAGTCTGCAGCAGCGGTGTGGCGAAGGTGTTGTCCACGGCGACGAGGAAGCCGCGATCCTTCGCAGCCGCCGTCAGCGCCGGAACGTCGCCGACCTCGAGCATCGGGTTCGTCGGCGATTCGATCCACAGCATCCCGGGTCCCGCCGTCTTCGCAGACGCCTCGTCGAGGGCTGCGATGACCGCCTCGGTGTCGGCGATGTCGACGGTCACGAGGTCGAAGCCCTGCCGCTGGGCGATCTGTTCGGCCGAGGCGAGCGCCCCCTGGTAGGTGTGGGCCGGGATGACGAGCGTGCCGCTGGCCGGGACCAGACTGATCACCGCGGAGATCGCTGCCAATCCGGAGCCGAAGACCAGCCCGGGCAGGGAAGCATGTTCGAGCTGTCCCAGAGCTTCTTCGAACGGCGACCAGGCCGGGGTGTCGAAGCGGGCGTAGGCGTAGGGAGAGGATGAGATGTCGCCGGTGCTCACAAAGGTCGACGAGAGGTCGATCGGCGGGTTCACCGAGGCGCCGTCGGTGCGCGGAGGGCGCCCGATTTCGACGACGAGGGTGTCCGGGGAGAGTGCGGGGCGGGCTGAAGAGTCGGGCTCGGGCGAAGTCATACGACCAATATATGCCCACCTCGTTACACGATGTCGACGGCGGTGTAACAGACGCATTTCGGCGCCGCTTCGCCATGTCGAGCGGCCGCCCGGCCAGGTTGTGTGAAGTCCGCTCAGCCGAGGCTGTCGACCATGTGGTCGAGGAGCAGCCGGGCTCCCACGGACTGCCGTCTGGCCGGTGACCACACGGCATGGAGTTCGCGGGAGAGGTCGAGGCTGTCGGAGACCGGCAGCGGCAGCAGTCGTCCGGCCCGGAAGTCATCGCGCAGCGCCAGCTCGGAGAGCACCACCGGGGCGATCGACGTGGCCGCTGCGATGCGCAGCGCCGAATTCGACTCGTACTCCCCCGCCGTCGTCACTCCGCCGACCGATGCCAGTGCCGCGTCGATGGCCTCTCTCGTTCCGGAACCGATTTCGCGCACGAGCAGCGGAACCTCGGCGAGCGCCTCGGCGGTGATCGGCTTCGTCCACGCTCCGGCGAACTGCGGAGCGCAGGCGATCATCAGCCGGTCGCGGCCGACCACCGCGGTCTCGAGTCCCGTCGGCAGGGACACGGATTCGATGAGTCCGAGGTCGCAGGTCTGTCTGCGCACTCTATCGATGACGGTCGCCGAGTTCTCCACTGACAGACCGATGTCGATGTCCGGGTGCGCGGCCCGGAAGGTCGTGAGGCGGTGGGGCATGAGGTATTCGGCCACGGTCAGTGAGGCGCTGACCTTGACGGTGCCGGCGCGGGCGTCCTGTATGGCACGCGCTCCCGCGTACAAGGTGTCATAGGCTTCGATGACCTTCGACGCCCATTCGGCGACTGCTCGGCCTTCGACGGTGAGCTCGGTTCCGCGCGGAGATCGCCTGAGCAGCGGCACTTTGAGGTCGCGTTCGAGGTTGCGCAGGCTGCGGGAGGCGTTCGGCTGGGCCAGATCGAGCATGGCCGCTGCCTGACCGATCGACCGCGCATTGCCGCTGAGCGCCACCAGCAGCCCCAGGGCCTGGAGCTCGGGCCACTTCTTCATATCCCCGAGATCATGCATAGCCTCATCATGGCATATCAGATGCATATGGGTTGCTTCGCAATCGCCGTCTACCGGCCGTGACTGCGCCTTGCCAGACTGAGGTCATGAACCGCTTCACCTCCCTCGTGCCCGGCCTGGCCATCGCCGCTGCGGCGACGGCCATCGCCTGGCCGATCTCCATGCTCCTGCCGGTGCTCTCCCCGCTGCTTGTGGCCATCGTGCTGGGCATTCTGCTGGGCAACCTCGTCCCCAACCTTCCCGAGGCGCTCGTCCCCGGCCTCAACTTCGCCGCGAAGCCGCTGCTGCGCCTGGGCATCATCGCCCTCGGCGCGCAGGTCGTGCTCGGCGACATCCTCGATCTCGGCTGGCTGGTCCTCGTCCTCGCCGCCGTCGTCGTCGCCGCAGGCATCCTCTCGGCCCTGGCTCTGGCGAAACCGCTCAAGGTCGACCGCCCCCTGGCCGTGCTCATCGGCAGCGGCTTCGGCATCTGCGGTGCCGCGGCAGTCGCCGGAGTCGAGTCGACGCTGAAGTCGAAGAAGGAGGATGTTGCCGCCGCGATCGGCCTCGTCGTCCTCTTCGGCACCCTGATGATCGCCGTCGTGCCGTCCCTGTCGACGGCCATGGGGCTGTCCCCGGAGACCGCTGGAATGTGGGGCGGCGCCTCCACCCACGAGGTCGCGCAGGTCGTCGCGATCGGCGGCATCATCGGTCCCGCCGCGCTCGAGATCGCCGTTCTCGTCAAGCTCGCCCGCGTCATCATGCTCGCCCCCACCGTCGCGGTGTTCAGTTGGGCCGTGCGCCGCAGCGAGGCACAAGCGCAGGCCAGCACCACCGCCGAGGCGGCCGCCGGCTCGGATGCGACAGGTGATGGATCGACGACGGCTGGGGCCGAATCAGGTTCCGCGGCCGCCGGGTCAGATGCGGCAGGTGCCAGTTCGGGGCGCACCGGACAGATGACCGCCTCCTCGACCGCCCCGGCATCAACCAAGCGACCGCCGATCGTGCCGCTCTTCGTCGTCGGCTTCCTGATCATGGCGGCTCTGCGCACCGTCGGCGTGCTGCCGGAGTTCGCGGTCACCGGACTCAACTGGATCCAGACGGTGTGCCTGGCCATGGCGATGTTCGCCCTCGGTCGCGGAGTGCAGTGGCGTTCGCTGAAGAACCTCGGCGGTCGCCCGCTCGTGCTGGCCGCCCTGGTCACGATCATCGTCGGCCTCATCGGCCTCGGCGGAGCCCTCCTGCTCACCTGAGCCGTTGGGGCCGCTCACCCTCGGCGCATCCCCCTCTCCCACCTCCAAGCGCAACCCTCTCCCCACCTGCAGGAGTGGGCGGTTTCGTACGGGAGGGAAGAGCCGCCTCGGCGAGGGTGTGCCACCTGTCGGGAATCCGCGGGCAGTCGGACACGTCGCCACTGTACCGGCCGGTAACGCTGGTAGTGTCTCTCAGCGAATGGCCCGGCGATACTCAGTGTCGCTCCAGAATCCCGAGGACGTCATGCTCACTCAGATCATCGCTCTGCTCATCTTCATCGCCCTCTTCGCAATCGGCGCGATCCGCGGCGTACAGATCGGCGTGCTCATGCTCGTCGGCGCGGCCGGCACCGGACTGCTGCTCGCCGATATGGCTGTCGAGGACATCGTCGCCGAATTCCCCTTGAGCATCATGGTCCTCCTCGCCGGAGTGACCTACTTCTTCGCGATCGCGCAGGAGAACGGGACCGTCGACAAGATCATCGACTGGGCGCTCGAACGCGTCGGATCCTCGGCCGTGCTGCTGCCTGCGGTGTTCTTCCTCATCACCGGCGGCATCGCAGCGATGGGTGCACCGCTGGCAGGCCTGGTGATGATGCCCGTGGGCATGCAGGTCGCCCGCAAGTACGGGGTCGACTATGCGCTCATGGGTCTGGCCATCTGCTTCGCCATCGGCGCCGGCGGCTTCGCCCCGACCAGCCTCTACGGCATCGTCACGTACTCCACCGCTCATGATGCCGGAATCGACCTCTCACCGTTCCTGCTCTTCGGCATCGCTGTCGCCGTCTATCTGGTCATGCTCGTCGTCGCCTACTTCATGTACGGCCGGTCGCTGTTCTCGAAGCAGAAGGCGACCGTGCCCGAGATGGCCGACACCCGCGTCTCCCGCGGCTCCGCCTCGGCCTCGAGTGTCGCCTTCGGTGAAGACGACGAGGACGAAGCGCTCTTCGACTCCTCGAGCTCGGAGGCGAGTTCCGAGTCGACTCCGTTCACCTTCGTGCAGATCCTCACCGTCGTCTTCATGATCGGGCTCATCGGCACCGTCGTCGTCCTCGCCGCCATCGGCAAGGAACCGGACATCGGCCTGCTGTGCTTCATGTTCGGTGCGATCCTCTCCCTCGTCGATCCGAAGACCGGCAAGGCGGCGCTGCCGAAGATCGACTGGTCGACGGTGCTCCTCGTCGGCGGAATCATCACCTTCGTCGGGGTGCTGCAGAACATGGGCGCCGTCGACCTCCTCGGCGAAGGTGCCGAAGCGATCGGTTCGCCGCTCATCGCCGCGTTCGTCCTCTGCGTCGTCGGCGGACTCGTCTCCGCATTCGCATCGACCACAGGCATCCTCGCCGCGCTGGTGCCGCTGGCTCTGCCGCTCATCGCCGCCGGCGGAGTGCCGGGATGGGCGCTCATCGCGGCGCTGGGCGTGTGCTCGGCCGTCGTCGACGTGTCACCGTTCTCGACGTTGGGTGCCACGGTCGTCGCGACTGCCCCGGTCGAGGACAAGCCGCGTCTGACGCGCATCCTCGTGAAGTTCGGCATGTCGATGGTGATCATCGGGCCGGTCGCCCTCGTCGGCGGACTCGTCGTACCTGCGATGGTCTTCTGAGGCACTTCAGTTCTGGGGATGCGCCGCCGGCCCGGCTCAGCGCGGGGCGGGCAGGGCGTCCGGCTCTTCGCCCGCCCGCTTGATGCTCGAATATAGGTCGCCATCGGACACCCGAGCTCGAACATAGGTCAGCATCGGACACTTCTGCTCGTGGAAAGTATCCGATGCTGACCTATATTCACCCGCGTATGTGCGTCACCCCAGCGGTTTGGCGAGCAGCACGAATTCGAGATCGTCGACCTTCGGGACTCCGAAGCGTTCGTCACCGTAGGGGAAGGGTTCGACTTCGCCGGTGCGTTCGTAGCCGCGTCGTTCGTAGTAGGCGATGAGCTCGTCGCGCTTGTTGATCACGCTCATCCGCATCGTGTGGGCACTCCAGCGTTCGGCCACCCACGCCTCGGCGAGGTTGATCAGCGCCGATCCGACTCCCTTGCCCTGCCCCACCGGGGACACCGCGAGCACGCCGAGGTAGGCCTCTCCGTCGGTCGGCTGTCGCACGTACACGCTGGCCACGGCCCTGCCCTGGCTGTCGCGGACGAGCAGAATCGTGGAGTCCGCCTCGGCGAGCATCTCCTCAGCCATCGGGACGTCGAGTCGCTGACCGCCGAGGATGTCCGCCTCGGTGGTCCATCCCTGCTTCGAGCCCTCCCCGCGGTAGGCCGAGGACACGAGCGCGACGTAGTCGGCGATGTCGGCGGGGGTGAGCTCGGTGACCTCGTACCCGGCCTCATGGAGGATCAGTTGGTGCGCATCGACCATGGTGACCGGGGTGGGTGAGGACATGTGACCGACTCCTTCGCGAGCGTTTGGCTGAGATGCGGCCGGGCGGGCCGACCATTGCGTCATGTTTCAACAGGCTAATCGGTTTTTCGACTGCAGACCTATAGTGTCAGAGGTCAGGACGAATCGACGCCGATCGTCGATCATCGCAGCGTCGCCGGGCACCGCCCCAGCGCCGCCACCGCAACCACAGTGCCGCCGGCACGGACAATCGAGAGGAATGACATGGACATCGAGAGCTCCGGAGAGACCTTCACCATCGCCGAGGATGCGGCGGCCCACCGTTTCACCGTCTCCCATGACGGCAAGGTCATCGGCGTCGCCGACTACGTCGACCGCGAGACCGGACCCGATGACACCGCCGAGGGCACCGTGCGCACCTTCACCCACACCGTGGTCGAGCCCGAATGGGGCGGACGCGGCCTGGCCGGCCACCTCGTGCGCTATGCCCTCGAGACCAGCGCCGAGGCGGGATTGAAGTTCCGCACCACATGCTCCTACGTGCACAACTTCCTACAGAAGAACACGGAGTTCGACAAGCACGTCGCCTGAGCGTTCGTCGTCACTTCACAGCGACCGGAGCGGAGTTCCCAGCGGCGGCCGGTGTCGACGGTTCACTGTCGGCACCCTCGCTCGTGCGAGCCCCCTCGCTCGAGCGAGCCCTCTCGCTCGAGCGATCCTGCCCGGACACGAACCGCAGGACGAAGACCGCCCACGCGGTGACGAGCAGGACGACCGCCGACACGAGCATCCACAGCAGCGCCGGATCGTGCACGGCCAGCTGCGGGATATCGCGACCGGGAACGGCCGCGGCGAAGATCCCCGCGGTCAGCGCGCCCAGATATGAGCCGACCATCATGCCGATATGGCGACGGACGTTGCCGCGACGGATGGCGATGACGCCGAGGGTCGTGGAGATGAACGTCCAGATCGCCAGCGCGTGGAATAGCGTGAACGCACCGGTGAGGGAGTAGATGAACATTCCGCTCACACACACGAAGTACATGAGGATGACCCAGGACCGGCCGATGAAACGGTGTTTGCGGTCCTTGGTGCGGCGGAGGATCTGAATCGGGCCCAGCAGAATGACACCCGAGGCGGCAATGGCGTGGATGGCGATGATCATCGTTGACATGCGATTAAGATAGTTCCACTAACCAACGACGGCAACGTAGATAGCACGAGCCGCATCCACTATCCGATCCCACCCGCAGAGACGGGGTTCTGATGCGAAGAGACACAGCGCCGATGAGACAGGACACGCGATGAAGCCGACACGACTGGACCAGCGATGAAGCTCAGCGCCCTGGCCGCCGCCGCAGGAATCTCGACCGCGAGCATCAAGTTCTACATCCACGAGGGACTCCTCCCCGCGGGGCGGAAGAAGAACGCGACGACAGCGGTCTACGACGACGTTCACCTCCACCGACTCGAGCTCATCCGCTGGCTCCGTGATGAGCTGAGCACACCGATCTCTGACATCGCCGATCTCACCCGTGCGATCGGAGACGAGTCGCTGTCGACGATCGAGCTGATGGGGATCTGCCAGGAGTTCGCCCTGCGTGGGAATTCCGGGCTTCCCGCCTCGGCGCTGCGAGCACCCGGTTCACCTCCGTTCACCCTCAGATCCGGCACCGGCACCGAGGCGGCTCCGCGGTCGCCATCGGACCGTTTCGATGGGATCGTCTCCGAGGCTCTCGACCGGCTGGGCTGGCCGGATGAGGAATCCGCCGCCCGGAGTGCCCTGGCCAGAGTCCTCGAAATGGTCGATGCCGCCGGCTATCGCGTCAGCGTCGAATCGGTCGTTGATCAGTGCCGAGCCATCGCCTCGACGGCTGGAGACAACATCCGACCGATCGGCACCGAGCTCAGCCGCGACGAAGTCTGCCTCCGGGTCATTCGCGGCATCACAATGCACAACCGGCAGCTCATCGCCACCAGCGCGCTAGCCCATGCGTCGCTGTCGATGATGGCCCGCGCAGCCGCAGGCGGTGACGACGCCGCGGTCGGAGAGCCCACCGACTCCCCCGGCCAGTAGGCAAACTCTGCAACATCCGCAGACCACGAAATCCGCAGAACACCGCGGCCCGAAGAGCACTAGACTGGAGGCGGCCGCGTTCCGAGACCGCTGCGGAGATCTCCTCACGCCGATCACGCGGCTCTGCTCTGACGACACTCAAGGAGGATGCGTCATGGACATCACCCCGATCATCGACAAGCTGGGCACCGGACTGTTCATCGGCGGCCAGTGGCGCAAGGCCGAGGGCGGCAAGACCCTCGAGGTCCGCAATCCCGCGACCGGCGAAGTCATCACCACAGTGGCCGACGGCTCCGCCGCCGATGCCAACGAGGCCATCACTGTCGCCGGTGACACCCAGGCGGAGTGGGCCGCTACCTCCCCGCGCGAGCGCTCCGAGATCCTGCGCCGGACCTTCGAGCTGCTCAACGACCGTGCCGACGACATAGCCGCGGTCATGACCGCCGAGATGGGCAAGCCCTTCGCCGAATCCAAGGGCGAGGTCACCTACGGCGCCGAATTCTTCCGCTGGTTCTCCGAAGAGGCAGTGCGCATCGGGGGCGACTACTCGCAGTCACCCGACGGCAAGAACCGCATGCTCATCTCCCGTGAACCCGTCGGGCCCTGCATCCTCATCACCCCGTGGAACTTCCCCTTGGCCATGGGCGCACGCAAGATCGGCCCGGCCATCGCCGCCGGCTGCACCATGGTGTTCAAGCCTGCGAAGCTGACCCCGCTGACCTCGCTCATGCTCGTCGACGTCCTCGTCGAAGCCGGCCTTCCTGCCGGGGTGCTCAACCTTGTCACCTCCGAGTCCGCGCGCCGCGTCGTGACTCCGTGGATGGAGTCCGGCATCGCCCGCAAGGTCACGTTCACCGGGTCCACCGAGGTCGGGGTGGGTTTGCTCAAGCAGGCCGCCGACACCGTTATGAAGACCTCCATGGAGCTCGGCGGCAACGCCCCGTTCGTCGTCTTCGCCGATGCCGACATCGACAAAGCCGTCGACGGCGCGGTTCTCGCGAAGATGCGCAACGGCGGTGAGGCCTGCACCGCCGCGAACCGCATGTTCGTCCACTCCTCGCTGGCCGAGGAGTTCTCCACGAGGCTGGCCGAACGCATCGGCGCGATGAAGGTCGGCAACGGCCTCGACGACGGCACCGAGATGGGTCCGCTCGTCGACCAGGACGCCCTCGACAAGGTCGCGGGTCTCGTCGATGAGGCCGTGGCCAAGGGAGCGAAGGTCCTCACCGGAGGACATCGGATCGACGGTGACGGCTTCTTCTTTACCCCGACGGTGATGACCGACATTCCCGATGACGCGGAGATCAGGACGACGGAGATCTTCGGCCCCGTGGCCCCGATCGTCACCTTCGACACGGACGAAGAGGGCATCGCCTTGGCCAACGAAACCGAGTTCGGCCTCGTCGGCTACCTGTTCAGCGAGAACATCGAACGCGCCCTCCGCCTTGCCGACAGGATGGAGGTCGGCATGGTCGGACTCAACACCGGCCTCGTCTCGAACCCTGCGGCCCCGTTCGGCGGAGTGAAGATGTCCGGCCTCGGCCGTGAGGGCGGTCGCGTCGGCATCGACGAATACCTCGAGGTCAAGTACGTGGCCCTGCCCCGCGGCTGACCGCCTCGGTTCCCGGGTCGGTCAGCCGCGCAGATCCACCCACTGCTTGACCCCGGGCCGGCGACTCCCACCGGCGCTCCCGGGCTGACGGGCACCACCGGCAACTGAGTCGATGCCACCGGAACGGGCGCCGAGGAGTTCGGGCACTTCATCGAGACTGCGTCCCGGTCCGACGATCGCCTCCGTCGGCAGCCTCTTCAGCAGTTCGACCGCGGTCGCCATGTCCTGCGGGTGTTCGTAGATGAACGAGCCCCGAATGTTCAGCTGCCGCTGGACGATATGGAAGCTCGACGCGCCGAGGTGGTGCTGATCTTCCCCGACGATCGTGACCTTCGCAAACGGCGCCAGATGGTCGACGACGGCGGCGAGTCCCTCCGGGACTCCCGCCGCATCGATGACGACCTCGGGAGCAGGGCTGCGCCCGGGGACGAAGGCCCGGGCCCCGAGTTCGGTCGCCAACTGCAGCCGGGCTGCGTCCGGCTCACTCACCCACGGTCGGTATCCGCGGTCGACGAGGATGAGGGTCGCCAGCAGTCCCTGCGCTCCGGCGCCGATGACGAGGACATCTTCCCCTCCCCGCAGCTCGGTGCGGCGGATCGCCGCGGAAGCTACGGTCAGCGGTTCGGCGCAGACGGCGCGCTCGACGGGGATGCCGGCCGGCAGGCGGTGGCAGAATTCGCTGGGATGATCGACCACCTCGGCGAGGAATCCTGGTTGCGTGAGCACCCCGGCGCTCAGCCGGGATGCGCATGCCGAGGTCACGCCTCGGCGGCAGTACTCGCACTGCCCGCAGGTGATGTTCGGTTCGAGGGCGACCCCGTCACCGATCGCCCATCCCTCGACCCCGGGCCCCACCTCGGCGATCTCACCGATGCCTTCATGGCCGAGTCGCCACGGCAGCTCCGGAGGCGTCCTGGATCCCGCGGCGAGGCTGAGGTCAGTGCCGCAGATTCCCACCGCACGCATCCGCACCCGCACCTGCCCAGCGGCAGGAGGTCCCTGCGGAGCAGGCCGGTCGACGACCTCGACGTGCCCGGCAGCGGTGATCTCAACCGACCGGATCGACCGGACCGCCCCGGGAGACGAAACGGCGGCGGCGAAGGAGGCGCGGCGAACCATCAGGCGGTCACTGCCTGCGCGGATTCGGCGGTGCGACGTTCGGCGCGGCGGCCGATCTGCCATTTCCGGACCAGGCGCACGGCGATCCCGATCGAGATGAGGCAGCCGCCGCCGAGGTAGGCCGCCACGAGGTACCAGGTCCCGTTGCCGAGTCCGACGAGGAACGTCGCGATGAACGGAGTGAAGCCGCCGGCGATGGCACTGGCGAGCTGGTAGCCGACGCCGGCGCCGCTGTAGCGGAATTCGGGGCTGAACATCTCGGCGAACAGCGGCTGCTGGACGCTGACGACGGCATCGTGGGCGATGTTGATGAGCAGCACCGCGAAGATGACGATGCCGACGATGTTGCCGGCCTCGAGGAAGAGGAAGAACGGCACGGCGCTGATGAGGCCGATGACGCCGCCTGTGAGGTAGACCCGCAGCCGTCCGTAGCGGTCGGAGAGGTAGGCGAAGGCGGGGATCGTGATGATGCCGAGGCCGCCGACGAGGAGGGTGATGTTGAGCATGATCTGCCGGTCGAGGCCGAGCTGCTCGGTCGAGTACGACAGGGCGAAGGTCGTGACGATGTACATGGTCAGCAGCTCGATGAAGCGCAGTCCGACGATCTGGAAGATCTGTGCGGGGTAGCGTTTGAAGGCCTCCAAGATCGGCAGCTTCGCGGTCTTGTCGGTCTTCGCGTTCTTCACACGCTCGAGGTACTCTTCGGATTCCTCGACGCCGGCGCGGATCCACAGCCCGACGAGGACGAGGACGGCGCTGAAGAAGAACGGGATGCGCCAGCCCCAGGCGAGGAACGCCTCGGCGGAGAAGTTGCTGCTGAGCAGGGCGACGAGCCCGGTGGCCAGCAGCAGTCCGAAGGAATAGCCGATCTGGACTCCGCTGGAGAAGAAGGCGCGCAGCTTCGGTGGTGCGCTCTCGACGGCCATGAGGGCGGCACCGCCCCATTCGCCCCCGACGGCGATGCCCTGGATGCAGCGCAGCAGCACGAGCAGGGCGGGAGCGAGCCAGCCGATGGACTGATAGGTCGGCAGGAATCCGATGAGCGCTGTGGCCACTCCCATGATCGTCATCGTCCAGACGAGCATGGACTTCCGGCCGAGGCGGTCGCCGAAGTGGCCGAAGATGATGCCGCCGAGCGGGCGGAAGACGAATCCGACGCCGAAGGTTGCGAATGCCGCCAGGGTTCCGGCGTGGGAGCTGTAGTCGGGGAAGAACAGCTCGCCGAACACCAGTGCGGCGACGATTCCGTAGAGGAGGAAGTCGTACCATTCGACGACGGCGCCGATGAACGATCCCGCGGCGGCCCGTCTGGCCCGCTTGAGTTCCGCGGTGGCCCCCGGGCTTGTGTGTTCCGCTGCTGACATGGGCATTCCCCTTCGAATGGTGCCCCCGCGGTTCCTCCGCGATGAGGGCGTGTTCGTGCTTGTCGCAGATCACAGTACCACGATGTGCGCTTTTTGCACACATGTACGCATAGCGCACAATGCACAGCGGTTCGGCTCTTCCCGATACCCTGGAACGGTGAAGTCAGAGAAGAATTCAGGAGCACAGGCGTCCACCGGCGACCACTACGTCAAGTCTGCCGAAAAGACGCTGTCCGTGCTGCTCGCGTTCACCGCTGACAATCCGCGCCTGTCGGTCACTCAGGTCGCCGAGGCGACCCATCTGACGAGGGCCGCGGCCCGCCGGTTCCTGCTCACACTCGTCGACCTCGGGTATCTCACCACCGACGGCACCCAGTTCTCACTCACCCCGCGCGTGCTCGACATCGGTGCGGGGTTCCTGGCCGGACTCGATCTTCCGAAGGTCGCGCAGCCGCATCTCAACCGGCTCGCCAACGACCTCGACGAATCCGCGACGCTGAGCATCCTCGACGAGGACGACATCGTCTATATCGCACGTGCCACCGCCCCGAGGCTGCACACCGTCACGGTCAACCTCGGCAATCGTCTGCCCGCGTGGGCGACATCGATGGGCCGGATCCTCGTCTCCGAGCTGCCGCCCGAGGATCGGCAGGCATTCCTCGACCGCACCGAGATCTCGACGTTCACCGACCGGACCGTGTCCTCACGCGACGAGCTCGGCAAGGAGCTCGAACGCATCCGCGAACAGGGATGGTGCCTTGTGTCCCAGGAGCTCGATGAGGGGCTGCGGGGCCTCGCCGTGCCCGTTCGCCGCGGGGACACCACCCTGGCCGCGGTCAATGTCTCGCTGCACACCTCCCACCTGCGCGGACTCTCGATCGAAGACGATGTCGTTCCCCGCTTGCAGGCGGTCGCGGTCTCGATCGCTGAGGATTTCGGCGGACGCTCGCAATGACTCGCAGCGGCTGCAACGTGGCGCCGGCACCGGCTCTCCCCGAGCGTGCCCGGCTTCACCTGACCGACCTTGCGCCGTTTCGCCTGACCGGCTGAGTGTGTCAACCCCATTTGGCCCCACTGTGATGCTTTGATTTGGCCCCACCCCAGCATGTGTGGTCGTGCTCGCCGCGCGTTGGTAACAGTCGCGGCCCAGCGGGGTCGGGCGGTGTTGTGTTGCGAGCCTTTCTCCGGCCACAGGAGTGGCCGGGCCTCTCAGGTTCCAGTGTGGTCAGAACGGCGGATCGCCAGGGCCGTAGTCGGGTTCGGTTGGTCCGAATCGGCGACGCAGTCGCTGAAGGTCCTCAATAGCCGAATCGATCAGATCGGCGGCATGCTCGCGGCCACTGGGCTGAACAGACTCGATGGTGACACTGATCCCGTCCAGGAGATCCTGGGCGTCATTGAGGCGTTGGCTGATGTAGGCGACCCAGTCCTCGGTGGCATCGATGGCATTTCCGCTGGCTGGTTCCTGATCCTCGGTGGTGATCATGGTTGATCTCCTTCCTGCAAAGTGGCCTCTTCGCTCCTGGCCCGGGTGGTGCGCAGCCGGTAAGAGCTGGTGCCGGTGTTGATGATGTGGGCGTTAAACGTCAACCGATCGACAACGGCCGCGGCCAGCCGCGGGTCGGTGAATGTCTGCCCCCACTCGCTGAACGAGGCGTTCGAGGCTGTCGCAATCGAGGCTCGTTCCTCACGTTCGGTGATGATCTGGAAGAGTAACTCAGCTCCACGAGAATCGAGGCTGACATACCCCAACTCATCCAGGCACAGCAGGTCCAGGCGAGCATAGCGGCCCACTACCCGGGAGAGCTGCTTGGCATCGGCGGCCTCGGTGAGCTCGTTGACCAGGGCCGCCGTCGTGACGTAGCGGACTCTGCGGCCCTGCTCGGCCGCGGCGGTCCCCAGACCGATCAGCAGATGCGTCTTCCCTGTCCCGGAATCACCGAGTAGCACCAACGGCTCACCGGCATCGATCCACGCTCCGGTGGCCAGAGTCGCCAACCGGGCCGGCGGCAAATCCTCGATGGCGGCGGTATCGAAGTCGGACAGGTGCTTGGTGCGAGGAAACTTCGCTTCCTTGATCCGCCGGATCCGACGGCGGGCATCACGATCATCACACTCCGCGGCCAACACCTCAGCCAGGTAGGCCTTGTGCGAGAGCCGTTCTCGGGCTGCTGCCTCGGCCATCGGTGAGGCCTGGTCACGGATCGTGGGCATGAACAGGGTCCGACAAGCCGTGGCGATCGCGGCCTCAGCCGCCTGATCACCCAGAGCAGTCACTGCCGGCGTCGATGCCGGGATGGTTTTCGCGTTCATGCTCCCACCACCGAGACCAGTTCGTCATAGGCGCCCAGGCCCGGCACCGGCCTCTCCCCGACTGGTCCGACGTGGGCCGGGACGACCACCGCCGGTGGCGCAGTCATCGCCTGACCGGCCCGGCGGGCCTCGACCGCGACCACATCAGCATCGAAGCATCCCAACCCGGTCGCGGTTGTCAATGCGGTGACAATGTCACCGTTGGGCAGGCTGCGGTGCAGTAGCAGCACACCGATGAGCGCCCGGGTCCCGGCCGTGTCGCCGAGTTGCCCACGCGCAGCATCCCAGAACCGTTGATGAGCGTTCGTGAACATCCCGGACTTCCGGGCAGCCGCCAGCGCGGTGGCCCCGGCGAATGCTCCGGGCTTGCGTATGAGGACTTCCAGGTAGTGATCGAGGACCAAATCTTCGGTGTACTTATGCAGCGACCGGGTATGGACAGCGACCACCCCCGACTCAGCGATCACGGTCACCGTCGTGGCCCCCAAACGCACCTGGAGGCGTCTGCCAGCCAACCGGGCCGGCACCGAGTAATAGGACTGACGTACGCACACTCTGGCTCTCGCATCGACCCGACACGACAGGGTCTGCGCGGCATCGAAGACCTCATCGGGCAAACCCCGCAGGCCAGGCAGCTCCCGGGCCGCCGCGGCCCCGACCGTCTCGACCCGGCCGGTGATCTTTCGGTCGTCATCACCAGCATCGGCAGCGACCATGAAAGCGTTGAGCTCGGCTAAGGAGGCGAACTCGGGCACCGGCACCAGATGACGGCGCCGGAACCGACCGACCTCCCCCTCGACGCCACCCTTCTCATGAGCACCCTTGATCCCGGGCTGGCAGAAGAAGCTATCGAACCCGTAATGCGACCTCAGGGCGACAAACCGGGGATTCTCCTCCCGTTCCCGACCCAGCAGCACCCGCACCACCGCCGGAGTCAGGTTGTCATACCGGATCATGCCCGTCGGGACTCCACCGAGCCGGTCGAAGGCCTTCACATGACCGTCGAGAAACGACTCCTGAGCCTGGTTGGCGTAAGCAATGTGCACGGCTTTACCCGAATGCGATAGGCGCAGAATGAACATCCACAGCTTCAACCACACCCCACCGATGAGGGCGTAGAACTCCCCGAAGTCGACCTCGGCTTCAGCCGCCGGGGCATGGGTTTGAGGAACCTTGACCTCCAACGACTGATCGAAAATGTCCCGGCGCAGCTTCGCGACCAGGGTTCGCACACTCGACTCCGCAACCTCGACTCCTTCCTCCTCGACGAGGCGCTGCCAGACCCGCCGGGCGGTATGACGCTGCTTCCGAGGGACCTCTTTGTCAGCAACTAACCAAGCCCGGACGGTGGCAACGTGCTCACCGAGGACTGGTGCTACCCTCTCCGGAGTCTTCCGCCGCGGTGGTACCGCATCCGCCAACGCCTGACGTACCGTCCTGCGGTGGACCTTGTACTTTTGGGCTAACTGTCGAATCGACATCTCATGGTCTCTGTGGTCTCGTCGGATATTCTCGAATTGCTCCACTCTCGACATCTCCTTCATATGCCCCACCTCTTCGTGAACGTCTTGGTCGACATCACGAACGGTACGGCTGGTAGGTCGGGGGTGGGGCCAAATCAGAGGATCATTTTTGCTCCAAGTGGGGCCATTTCAGACTGTCACACTCAGACCGGCCGTGTGCCACCCTGCCTGACCGGCCCCGCGCCGTTTCGCCTGACCCGGGACATCCGGTGATCCTCCCCGAAGTCCGAGACCCGCGGATGATCACCGTTCGCCGAGGCGGATCGCTGACCGACGATCACCACAGCCTTCTCGCGCTGTGGGCGGCCGACTGCGCTGAGCACGTCCTCCCCATCTTCGAGTCGGTCTGTCTTGACGATGTACGCCCGCGTGCGGCCATCGCTGCCGCTCGAGAGTGGGCTGCGGGCACCACGCCGATGATGACCGCCCGTGCGACCGGCGGCCACGCCATGGGTGCGGCCAGGCCATTGCGCGGACCCGCGCGCTTCGCTGCGTATGCGGCAGGACAGGCCGCCTGCGTCGGACACGTCGCCGAGCACGACCTCGGCGCGGCGGCTTATGCGATCAAGGCCGCGCGCGGCCCCTCGGGTACGGACCTCAATGCGGGACGAACTGAACGAGACTGGCAGCGTGAGCGGCTACCGGCCGAGGTGCGTGATCTCGTGCTTGAGGATCAGGCGGCCCGGGACTCCATCTGCTGGTCGGTGTTCTCCGCCTGACGGTCGCTCCTCTCCGCCTAAACGGCACACCTTCTTCCGAGAAGCTCACCGAAGAACGTGAGTATCTCGGAACAAGCTGAGCCGCTTCCGAAACTCCGCGGGGAAATTGCGACTCCGCGGGGCACATACGCCCCTGCGGGGACCGAACATCCGTCTCCGTGGGGCACATTCGACCCTGCGGGGACCGAACAACCGGCTCCGCAGGGCAGTTACGACTCCTCCGGGAACTTCCGACTCCACGCCGGAGCCTCGGTCCAGTTCTTCAGTCTCAGGCGCGGCGGCGGGCTAAGACGTCGTTGACGGCACCGAGGTCGGCGGCCTTCGTCGTCCGGATCGCCTTGCGTCCGTGTCCGAGCGGCCCGTCTTCGCGGGCGGAGTCGCTGAGTTCCGGGCGGTAGCCAAGCTCGGCGGCGAATTCTGCCGCAATGTCCTCGCGGCTGCGGGCCTCGGTCTCGTACGAGCTCGCATCGGCTGCCGTCGCCGAGGGCACAGGGTGTTCGGCTTCGGGCGCGTCCACGTAGCTGGGCACCGGCAGCGGCGTCGGCGACCAGCCGTCGCGCGACTTCAGCCTCTGCATGAACGGGTCGTCGACCTGCGCCGCCGCGTCGAGTGCCGCGTGCACATCGGCGTCGCGTTCGGCACCGGTGCTGGACTCGTTCGCCGAACCTGACGTCGACTGGTCGGCCACCAGATCGGAACCGAGCGAGACCGGAGCCTCGGCCGAAGATTCGGACGTGGACCTGGACGTGGACTCCTCCGCGGCCGAAGCGGTCGACGACTGCTCGCTCGATGACTTCTCAGCAGGTGCCTTCGCAGCGGGCACTTTCTCGGCTTGTGCCGTGGCGGGTGCCTTTTCAGCGGGCGCCTTCGTGGACTCCCGATCGGACTGCTCGGTCGCCTCGGCGGGGGCGTTCTCCTTGACGACGGGGATCGGTCCGGTGAGCAGGACCTGACGGGTGGTGTGTCCCTCGCTGTCTTCCTTGCGGACGCGCACGAGCGGGATCTCGCCGGTGTCGGCCTCCTCGCGGGCCTTCTTCGATTCGGCGCCGTGCGCCATCGCGGCCCGGGCCTGCGCGGCCTTCGTCGATCCGCTGCGTGCCTGTGCGGCGGCTGCGATGCGCGCGGCAGTCCCGCTCGAGGTCGGCGCCGAGGCGGCCGGCTGTGCCGCGGTGCGTGTGCGTTCCGTCGTTCGAGTCGGTGTGGACTGCTTCGCGGTCGGGGCTGTCCCTCCGGTGGCAGCTGTCCGTCCGGTGGCAGGTGCGGTACTCGCGTGGCTCTGCTGTTCCTTCACCGGGACGGTCTGCTTCGATGAGGACTGGTTCGGCGTGGTCGGCTTCGTCGCGGTCTGCTTCGGTGCGGTCCGCGTCGGTGCGGCCGACTTCGGGGTGCGTTCCAGCCTGCGCAGCTGTTTCTTCGTCGCGGCCTTGCGCAGGTTGAGGGTGCGCACGAGGAACAGCGACACAACGGCGAGGCCGAGGAATACTCCGGCCAGCGCGATGTGCACGACCGAGAACAGCGCGAGGACTCCGGTCACGAGGATGCCGAGCACCGAGGCCAGGAAGACCACGGCGAATCCCTTCACCATCGTGTTCAGCGACTTCAGGGACTCGCGCAGAGTCGTTGCTTGCTCAGTCATCGCATGTTCCTCGTCGGTTCCGGTGCTCGGAGTGGAGATCTGTGGATCGGTGTCTGTGGTGGTGGCTTCGCCTTCGCCGAGGCGACCGCCCCGGCCCGTGCCTGCGCCGCCTCCCCGTGGTGCGCCGCCTCGCGGACTTGCCGCGTCGGCAGGTCGTGAGCGCGCGCCGGTCGACTCGGTCCGGCCGCTCGCTGACGCGTGCGGCGTGGGTGCCTGCGGGGTACGGGCGGAACCGTTCTGCCGCCCGCCTGCCGGTGTGCTGTCGTTGAACACGGCGGACACTGCGGGATGGAGGGGTCGCACATTGCCGGTCCCGGCGAGCCCCAGTCCGGAGCCCGTCCCGGCCTGCCCGGCATGTGCATGACCGGAGGCGTGGTCGGCAGAGAACGCCGAGTGGGTCTCTCCGACCGCGACGGGAAGGACGGTGGGCTGGGAGGATTCGGCCGCCTCGGTGACGGTGCGGGCCTGACCCAGGCCGTCGATGACGGCGAACGCGGGGGTCGCAGCGGAGAGGCTCAGGGTCGGTGCGTCCTTGTCTGCAGAGACGTGCGGGGTCGGGACCGAGGGCGTTTTTCGGGGCTTGTCGTGGAAGACCTGGGTGCGCTCCGAATGGTCGTGTCCGGGGTTGGGGATCTCGGCTGCGACGACGGCCGCGTTGTCCGGGACCGTATCGATTTCGGCGCGCGAGAGCTCCGTCGCGGACTTCCGAATCATTGCGGGCACAGCAACGGCGAAGACCACGACGATGGCGATGACGACGATGATGCTGGTGTCCACACTGCCACCCTAAGTTGCGGGCATCGACGAAGACGTGAAGACGGCAGGTGTGTCGGTCAAACTGGCGCGATGTTCACACAATTCTCAGCCAGGATGTCACCGCGATGCACAGCTTGAACGTTACTGCGTTCCCGGCCTGCGCGTCACTGCGCTGCGGTTCCGCCGGTGCCGTGCCGGTAGGCGGCGAGCAGGCCGTGCGGGACCTCCTCGGCGAGGAGGGCGAAGGTGCGGTGATCGCACCACTGCCCGTCGATGTGCATATAGCGTTCGCGCACCCCTTCGTCGCGGAGGCCGAGCTTGGCCGCCACGCGCAGGCTCGCTGCGTTCTCCGGGCGGATGTTGATCTCGATGCGGTGGAGGCCGAGGGCGAAGAAGCAGTGGTCTGCGGCCATCGCCACGGCGATCGGGGTGATGCCGCGACCGGCCACGCGCGAATCGATCCAGTAGCCGATCTGACCGGACAGGATCGATCCCCAGGTCAGGCCGGAGACGGTGATCTGGCCGCGGAAGTCGCCGCCGACCTCGATGGCGAAGGGCACGGTCTGTCCGCGTTTGGCCTGTTTGTCCTGCATCCGGACCATGGTGCGAAATCCCGGCAGCTCTTGACCGGGTGCGGGCAGAGTCGCGTCCCAGGGGCGCAGCCAATCGCGGTTGAATCGGCGGACCTCCCGCCAGGCGTCCTCATCGCGACGGCGGAGGGGACGCAGCACGATATCGGACTGACGGTCAGTCAGGATGACAGGCCACACGCGGCTGCCCTCGCTCTCGGGATCGGTTGCGGTCGGCCTGACGGCCCGGAATTGCCCTGCCGGGTCAGTGCCCCGGAACCGTCCGGGACAGTCCGGGACTGTCCGGGACTGTCCGGGACTGTCCGGGGTCTGCCGCGGGCGGTTCCGGCCCTGCCCTGGTGCTCAGTCCAGGGTCGGCACGAACTCGCGCAGCCAGCCCTTGAGATCATCGCCGAGGTCGTCACGGTCGCACGCGATCTGCACGACGGCCTTGAGGTAGTCGAGCTTGTCGCCGGTGTCGTAGCGGGCCCCCTTGAACACGACTCCGTAGACACCGTGGCCATCCGCATCTCCGGCGAGTTCCTGGAGGGCATCGGTGAGCTGGATTTCGTTGCCGCGTCCCGGTTCGGTCGTCTCGAGGACGTCGAAGATCTCCGGGGCCAGCACGTAACGGCCGATGATCGCGAGATTCGAGGGGGCCTCCTCGGTGGCGGGCTTCTCCACCAGGTCGGTGACCTTGACGACGTCACCATCGGAGGTGGGTTCGACGGCGGCGCAGCCGTAGAGGTGGATGGCCTCGCGCGGAACCTCCATGAGAGCGACGACGCTGCCACCGGTCTTCTCCGCAACCTCGATCATCTTCGGCAGGATCGGGCTGCGCTCGTCGATGAGGTCATCGCCGAGGAGCACGGCGAAGGGTTCGTTGCCGACGTGCTGGCGGCCCTTGAGCACGGCATGGCCGAGTCCCTTCGGATCCCCCTGGCGCACATAGTGGATGTCAGCGAGCTCGGACGGATGGCGCACGGCGGCGAGCTTCTTCTCATCGCCCTTCTTCGCCAGCGCGTCTTCGAGTCCGTCGACCCGGTCGAAATGGTCCTCGAGCGGTCGCTTGTTCCGACCGGTGATCATGAGGACATCCTGCAGCCCGGCGTCGACGGCTTCTTCGACGACGTACTGGATCGCCGGTTTGTCGACGACGGGGAGCATTTCCTTCGGGGTGGCCTTCGTGGCGGGGAGGAACCGAGTTCCGAGGCCGGCGACGGGGATCACGGCCTTGCGAACGGTGTGCTGCGCTTCATCACTCATGAAGTCATCTTAACGAATCCCCCGGTCCCGGTTAGTCTGAATTGCGTGGAACCACAATCTTCGAAGGCGCAGCTGCGGTCGCGTGTCCGCACAGCCCGCGCGAATCGTGCCCGCGTCTCCCCCGTGAACCCTGCCCACGCCGCCGGCGCAGACCCCACCGGCACCGAGGCGGACCCTTCCCACAAGGTCGGTGCAGATCCGTCCCGCACCGAGGAGGACCCTTCCTACACGGCCGGTGCAGATCCGTCCCGCACCGAGGCGGTCCCGGGCGTGGGCGCGTCCGTGGCGGACACGACGTGGGAAGTCATCCGCGCCGCGGACGCCCGTGTCGTGCTCGGTTATGCGGCATTGCCGGGTGAGCCCGACCTCGACCCGGCACTCGACCGTTTCCTCGCAGCCGGTGGGACCGTCTACCTGCCTGTGGTGACGAAGGTCGGTGAGCCCCTGGCCTTCGGCGAGGTCACCGGATCGATGGCGAGCCTCGAACCGCAGGGGAAGTGGGGCATCCGCGAACCTGCCGACGGGGTCGAACTGCTCACTGCCGCGCAGCTGCTGTCCCCCGAGGTGGGCCTTGACCTCCTGTTCATTCCCGCGTTGGGCTTCGGCGCTGACGGAGCACGGTTGGGCAACGGCGGAGGCTTCTATGACCGGACGTTCGGCCCGCACGGCGTGGCGCCCCTCGACCACGGCGGCGGTGTCCTCGGGGTGTGCTTCACCGAGGAGCTCGGCCTGTCCGGGCTGACCGCGGAGGAATGGGATCTGCGCATCCCCTCGGCCATCACCGAGGATGGCGTCCACACGTTCACTGGCGAGCAGCGACCTTAGGTTCATTGCCGAGCAGCCGAGACACTTGATGCTTCCTCGAGCCCCACGCTCTGCCGCTGCGGGCGCCTCGCGTTGCCTCCACGAACGCCTCGCACTGCCTCCACGAACGCCTAGCACTGCCTCCACGAGCACCTCGGAGTGGGGAATCAATGCCCACTCAGACGTGTTGATATGTGGATAACCCTGTGCACAGTCCGGACCTGTGCGCATTCGGGTGCGCGACGTGCACTATAATCTTCTCGTCGAAGAAAGGTCTCGAATGCCCGTTTACTCCTATGCCTGCAAGAGCTGTGGTCACGCCTTTGATATTCATCAGGACTTCAGCGAAGACTCACTCACCGTCTGCCCGGAATGCCAGGGTCGCCTGAAGAAGGTATTCGGCACTGTGGGCATCAGCTTCAAGGGCTCCGGCTTCTACGCCACCGACTCCCGCTCCTCGACGTCGAGCACGGTCAGCTCCTCGAGCTCATCACCCTCCGAATCGTCGAAGGACTCCTCGAAGTCGAGTTCGTCCTCGGACGCTTCGTCCAGTTCATCCTCGTCGAGCTCTTCGTCCGCGAGCACTCCAGCAGCAGGCTGATACACGGGCGCCTCGCGCCGGCTCTTCGCACTTAAGGCACCTGCCGTCGCTAAGGCACCCGCCGTCGCTCAGTCACCGTCGCTGCCCCTGGGCGCTGGCTCCTGCTTAAGACCCCGTCGTACGGGGAGCCGAACGCCACTCAGACACCGCTCCCCTGTGGATGACGAAAGTCCATCCACAGGACAGGGATTCGCTCTTGCTCACTCTCTCTGAGCGGTCGATGCTTCGGACATGAGCATTCTGCAGCGCATCCGCAGCGCGTCGACCAGCTGGGCTCGATCGGCTCGTCTCCGTCCACAGCGCGTCTTCGCCGCACTGTGTCTTGCCTGCGCGTGCGCCCTGATCGTGTGGATGTTCACTCCCGACGAAGCCGGCACCGCAGTCGTCGTGGCGCGATCCGATCTGGCTCCCGGCGCGGAGCTGACCGCACAGGATCTCACTCTCACTGACTTCCCTCCCGACCTCGTCCCTGACAAGGCGTTCACCTCTGTCGATGAAGCCGAGGGGCGCCACACCTCAGCGGGATTGTCGAAGGGGTCGCCCCTGACTGAAACGATGGTCCTCGACCAGCAGGCACTGCCGAAAGGCGGCAAGGACCTGCTCATGCCGATCCGTCTGGCCGATGATGCCTCGGCTGCCCTGCTTCAGCCCGGTCAGCAGATTCGGCTCTTCTCATCCCTGCCCGACGGCGGTTCCGAAGTCGTCGTTGAAAAGGTGACGATCGCCCGCCTCGTGGATAAGCCGGACGGAATTGCCGCTGAATCAGGGCAGCTTGTATCTGTCATCCTCACTGCGGAGGATGCCGGGCGTGTTGCCGAATTCGCCGGCCTGCCGATCAGCTTCGCCATCCTGCCTCGCTGACAACAGCTGACCCGGGAGAAGGCCTCGTACCTGTGGAATGGGTCGACAATCCGGTGAAGAAACTCGCGGTTCGATTCTGCTGACAATGTGTTACCGATGTGTACTATTGGAACGTAATTGAACAATTCTCAACCGCATTGCAGTGAACACACACCGAAAGGGTTTCTCTAATGCTTAAAGGCTTCAGAGACTTCATTCTCCAGGGGAATGTCGTCGAACTCGCAACCGCGGTCATCATCGGCGGTGCCTTCACCGCGATCGTCACTGCGTTCTCTGACAAGATCATCAACCCGCTCATCGCCGCCGTCGGCGGCGCCGAGGGCCCGGCGCTTTCGTTCCAGATCAAGCCGAACGTCCCGGAGACGACCATCGACCTGGGCGCGGTCATCACTGCGGCCATCAACTTCCTCATCGTCGCCGCCATCGTCTACTTCATCATCATCGTGCCGATGAACAAGCTCAACGAGCTGCGTAAGCGCGGAGTGCCCGAGGAAGAGGTTCCTCCGACCACCGAGGATCTGCTCGGCGACATCCGCGAGATCCTGCGCAACCAGACCGCTGCTGCCACCGGACCTGCTGAGGGCCCGGCAACCGACGGACCGATCGATCCGAATCAGCCGCCGCGTCACTGATCAGCGATTGCGGCTGAGCGTCTGAGCAGGACTCAGCGCTGGCCGCAGAAGAAGGGCCCGTCCACCAGTTCTTGGTGGACGGGCCCTTCTCATTGCCTGCGCGACGATTTCCCCGCGTGACGATTTCCCTGCGTGTCTCTTTCCTTTCCTGTCCTTCACGCTCAGGCGAAGACTGCTCAGGCGAAGTCTTCGACCACCGAAGTGACTCGAAACGCCGAAACGGCTCACGTTGTTCCGGAATACACACCGAAGAACGTGAGCCGTTCAGATCAAAGTGGGCGTTTCCGGCCGGGGCGGTCAGCGGTCAGCAGTCAGGAGCCAACGGCCAGGACCAGTGTGGCGGTCAGCGGTCAGGAGCCAACAGTCAGGACCAGTGTGGCGGTTTCTGTGCACGGTAATAGTCCTTGCTGAAGCCGCCTTCACCCGTGTCGGCCTCATTGCGCAGAGTCGCCCGGTAGCGTCGTTTCGCGGCTTCAACGCGGGCCGCGCGCTCGGCTTCCGCTTCCGCGTCCACCGGTTCCGCATCGACCGCCTCGTCGTCGGCGGGTGCTTTCGCATCGCCCGCTTCGTCGGCGGCCGCTTCCGCGTCAACCGGTTCGACGTCGTCGGCAGATCGCTCCGCACCCGACCCCGACGTGCCATCCCCACCTGCCGCATCTTCGGCAGGCACAACCTCGTCGGGCTGCTCAGGCATCGTTGTTCTTCGACTCCGGTTTGGCACCAGTGCCGTCTGCCTGTGCGCCGGTGCTGTCAGCCTGTGCATCGCTGCTGTCAGCTCCGGACTCAGCAGCGTCAGCCTTCGCACCGTCGGTCTTTGCAGCGTCAGCCTTTGCACCGCCGGTCGTTTGGCCGCCGGTCGCTTCGCCCACGACCGCATCGGCGCCGTCAGACGTGGCATCGCCTGTGTCGCTCGCATCGGAGTTCTCATCCGACTCGGCCACCTGTTCGTTGCTTGCGGTCCGGACGAGTCCGGCGGACCGGAGCTCATCGGCACGGATCTTGCCGGTGTCGAAGGTCGGCAGGATGTCGTCCTCGACGGGACCGGTCGAACGCGAACTCGGAATGAACACCTCAGAACCGGTGACCTTCTTCGCCTGTGCGTGGCGTTCACGGTACCGGTCGACCGCAGCCTGCAGCTGGGAGTCTCCACGGGAGGAGTTCCCCTTCTGCGCGAGCGCGGTGCGCAGCAGGTCCTTGATTTCGCCGTCCCCGCGAACGACCGCATCGGATTGGATCCAGTCGATCATCTGGTCGAGACCCTCGGCGGAGTACTTGTGCATCGGCAGTCCCGGTACGAGCTTCGGACGGCTGCCGGTGCGCCCCACGACCACCGACGCGGCCCGGGCAGCGTTGAGCACGGCCTGTGGACTCATCGTCTCCACGGTCGCACGCCAGGCCTCGAAGATCTTCTCGGTCTCGGTCTGGGGGTCGACGAACGCATCGGTCGACCACACCCGCATGAACTTCCAGCCGCGCCGGCTCAGCTGCTCGGGCAGCACGCGGTCGCGCTGGCGCAGGCTGCGCATCGACGCATACTCGGGACCGTCGCCGGCGACGGCGATGATCATTCCGTGCTCGTCCTCTGCGGAGTTCGCCACGGCCAGATCGATGCCGTTGTAGTGTTCGTGGGCGACGACGCCGAGCTGAAGCAGGCGGTCGGCGATGTCGTTGAACAGCGGATCGTAGATCTCACCGTGCGGTCCAGGCTGGCTGACGCCGCCGGCGGCGATCTCATCAAGCAGCTGCGGCAGAATGACCGCTCCCCCGTTGAGCTTGCTGCGATCGAAATCGTCGGCCTCGATGCTCGAGACCACGGTCAGCCGTTTGCGCGCACGCGTCATCGTGGCCGCCAGGATCCGCCGACCGTCAGGACCTGAAAGCGCTCCGAAGTCGTGGATGACCCGTCCGTGCACAGTGCGCCCGTACCCGAGGGTGAAGATCACGGCGTCCCGGGACATTCCCTGAACCCGTTCGGCATCGGTGACGACGAAGGGCTCCTTCGACGAGTCGCTGAAGAACGCCGCCACATACGGCAGGTCCTTCATCGCCCGTGAGATCGCCGTGGCCACCCGCTGCGCGTGATGCTGGGTGAGCGCGATGACGGCCAGCGATTCGCGGGAGCGGTTCCGCGCGTGTTTGAGCACGAGTTCGACAACCCGTTTGACCTCGGCATCGGGGCTTTCGACCCGACCGGTGCCGATGTCCGTGGGACCGCGTCCGTCCGCCACATAGGAGAATTCGAGGCCGCTGCCCTCCCCCGTGTGCGCGGTCGGCAGCGTCGAGATAGTCGAATCGTAGAAATGCCGATTCGCCAGGTCGATGAGCCCGACCGGGGACAGCCGGTAGGAGTTCGACAGCCGCATCCGCGGCAGAAACTCGCCGAGGCGGTCCTGCACTGACCGCGGATGATTCCCGTCATCCATCCCGAAGCGATCGACCGCGATCGAGAACGGGCGCGGGCCGAGCAGTCGGGAGTCACCGAGAGAGATGACCTGGCGGGCGCGAGTGATGCCGGGGACGACGTCGGCGACTGAGAGTCGTCCGGCGTCGGCGATGACCACGGCGTCGAAGAGCGGCAGCGCGGAGAACAGTTCGGGCACCGTATACGGACTACCCATCCATACCGGGGCCAGGGTCGTGAGCAGTTCGGGAGCCTGGGTGGATATCCGGTTCACCGAGGTGTGCTTCGACAGCAGCTCCTGCTTGATGACTCCTGCGGCGATCGGGTCGGATTCGATGCTGCGCTTCCACGCCTGGGCGTGATTGAAGCGCAGACGGGAGGCACCGGCGGCGACGAAGGCGCGGTCGTTCTCCCGGAAGCTTTCGGCGACCTGGTGGAGGGCCGCTCCGTCGTGGCGGCCGATCGCCGGATCTTCGCCGGCCATGGTCTGCAGCACCGATGCCCAGTAGGCGAGGTCGAATTCTGCACCGACGAGGGCGTCGTCGACCTTGCGACGACGCAGATCGGACATGAGATCGCCGAGTCCCTCACCGTCGAGTTCACGCTGCAGGCGGGAACGTTCAGGCAGGTCGGCGAGGTTCTCCGAGTCTCGGCCCATCGCCTCGGTGCGGGCCTGGAGCTCCTCGATGAGCATCGATCCGAGGTCGCCGCCGTCGGGGGTGGTCTCGAGGATCGGCGAGAGCTTGGCCATATCGGCCTCGACGCTCTGCAGGATCTCATCGGCTTCGAGAACGCCGCGCGGGATCTGCGGTCGTCCGTCGTGGCCGGCGAGGTCGGTGAGGATCACGCGTTGGGCGCGGACATCGATGAGGGCCGAATGGAGGTCGGCCACCTCGGCGCCGGGACGGAGGAATTCGGCAGCGGACTTCTTCAGTCGCCGGCGCTGCATCATGCCCATCTCCACGCCGACCTCGGTGCGGTATTCGGGTGTGCCGGTGGCGGCGATGAGGTCGTCGAGGCGGTGGTCGTAGATGTCGGGTGCGAAGCTGTCGAGCGTCTTGCGCACGCGCAGGAGCACCCGGATGGCCCGAGCCCAGTCATCGACATTGCGGCGCGGGTTGAGCTTCGCCTTCTGCAGGACGGGTTCGGTCGCCTCCACGAGGTCAGGGATCGTCCGGCCGATGCGTTCGGCGACGGTGCGTGCGGCTTCCGCCTCGTCGACGGATTTGAGGTCGGCACCGAACCAGACGGTGTCTTCGACGTCGAGGGTGAATGCGCCGAGGGAGGCGAGTTCGCCGAGTTTGGCACGCAGCACGCTGCGGCGGTCGTCGCTGGCGCCGAGGATGTCCTCGTCGAAGCGCACCGGAGTCTGCGGGGAGTCATCGCCCGAGGTCAGCTCCGCGAGATGCTGCATCGTTTCGTAGACGGAGACGTCCCAGGGGGCACGGCGGCGGTGGAGGGAGGAGACATGCTCGGCCAGCGTCGCCCGCTGTTCGTTGAGGTCGCCCAGCAGCTTTGACAGGTCCGGGCGTTCGGACTTCTCGGCCGAGGCGATGAGACCGATGAGCTGCTTGCGGATGTTCTCCTGGCCTTCGCGGGTGTCGACGGCGAAGTCGGACAGACCCACCTCGCCGAGGCGGGAGGAGAAATCGTCGAGAGCATCGGAGGTCTGAGCGAGGAACAGCACGCTCTTGCCGGTGTGAGCCAGCGTCGTGGCGACCGCGACTGCGACCTGAGTGGCGCCGGTTCCGGGTGGGGTGTCGACGACGACCGAGTGGCCCGAGACTGCTGCGTCGACAACGGCCTGCTGGTCACCGTCGACGTCGATGACGAGAAACTCTTCCTGCGGTTTCCGATCAGGAAGCGGGGTGATGGGTTCCTGGAGTGCGGCGGGGACGACGTCCTCACCGTCGGCGTCAGCAGCGGACGCGGCATCAGTCTCAACGTCTCGGGCAGCGTCGTCTGCGGTCTTGTCTGCGGTGTCGAACGTGGGTGCTGTGTCGGCCTTGTCCGCAGTGTCGGCCTTGTCCGTAACAGCGGCGTTAGGCGCTGCGGTGGTCTCGGCCGAGGTCTCACGTTTGTCGGTCTTCGCCTCGGTCGTGGTTGGGGACTTCTCACGTTCGGCCGACGTGCCGTCTGCTGAATCGGCGGTGCCGTCCGACTTCGCAGGATCGAGCGGTTCGTCGGTGATCGGCACGGTCGGCTGACCGTAGTCCTCGTCATCGTCGGCATCCGTGGTCGCGGTCGACGTCGTCGCGTCGGCAGACTCGCCGCCAGCGGTCGCCGACTCAGCTGCGGGCCCCGGGGTCGCCTCGGCGCTATCACCCTTGGTCCCGTCCGCGGACGTCGCGTCCTTGCCTTCGGCCTCGGCGGCAGTGCTGGTCTCGGCTGCACCCTCGGCCGCGTCAGTCGGCTCTGATGCACCCTTGTCATCGGCCCCAGCGACGACTCCGGCGACCCGCTTCTCCTCGGCCCGCTTCTGCTCGACCTCGGTCTTCTCGGCTGCGGCGATCCTCTCGTCGGGAACCACTCCCGGCTGCGGCACGTAGGAGGGGCCGCCGAGTGAAGCGCGCACGTCTTCGTCGCCGGCCAGTGCCCGCAGCACGGGGTGCTGCGTCGGCAGATAGTCGGTCGAGAAGGGATTCGCGATATTCGCGAACGTCGAGATGATCAGACGGTGGTTGATCCGCAGACCGGGCACACTCTGCCCAAGGTCACGCAGGCGATCAAGAGCTGGGCCCGGATCGAAGCCGTGCGGACCGCCGGTCGCGTCGACCCACTCCTCGACGGGCACGTCGAGGTCGTATTCCGCGCGGAGGTGCTGGACGAGTGCCGGGTTGATCGTGATCTCGTTGTCGAGCACGATCTCGTAGTCTTCGACTCGGGAACCGCGGGGAACGAGCGTGATGTGGCGCATGACCACAGGCGCGTTGAACTTGAACTTCGCGTCCTTCTCCGTCCAGGAGGCGAAGCCGATGGCCAGGTGAGCGGTGCGGATGCCGCGTTCGTTGTCGAGTTGTTCGGCCTTCGAACGGATGGACTTCGCGCGGCGGCGCGCATCGGCGAGGATGTCGTGGTCGCGGATCAGACTCGACAGGCGTGTGGCACGTCCGGCCAGCAGCTGCGCCAGTCCCGACGGGTGAGCTCCGGAGAGGTCGATGCTGCCATCACGGGAGTCCCGGAAATGGAGCATGGTGTCGCGACCGCCGAGATGGGCGGCCTGTTTCTTCCACTCGGCAAAGACTTCTCCGAGTTCTGGGAACTGTTCGTCTGCAACGGAATCCGACACAATTCGACCCTAACGAGAAACTGCCCATAATAGGTGCTGGCACACCGTGGAACACCGAGGTTTCTTCTACGCTACACTGGGTGATCGTGGTTGGACGCGACCACACAGCCCCCGTAGCTCAGGGGATAGAGCACCGCTCTCCTAAAGCGGGTGTCGGCAGTTCGAATCTGCCCGGGGGCGCACACAGACTTCATATCCAGCCATCACCAGCACCGAGGCGGCCGATCATTGCGATCGGCCGCCTCGATGTTTATCCGCTGGGTCGTGCTTATCTGCTCGGTCAGAGGCCCGGTTCGGCTGGGGCCTCTCCGTGCTTGCGGCGCCCGTGGTCGCGGGCGACGCGAACGACCATCGTCGGGCACTGCGCATACGGCAGGACAGATTGAGAGGTCGAGCCGAGGAGGAGTCCGGCGAATCCGCCGCGACCGCGCGAACCGATGACGAGCACCTCGGCGGTGTCCGAGGCTCGGACGAGCACTTCGGCGGGCTGACCGTCGAAGAGCGTCCACGTGACATCGAGGTCGGGGAACTCCTCGGCCAGGCGCTGTTTGGCGACGACGAGCTTGTCGGCCCCTTCGCTGACGAGCCTTTCGAGGTCGGCGGTGCTCGGCAGCCATTCGGGGCCGATGACGGTCGTGGTGATCACGGCGACGATGTGCAGCGGGGAACCCCGGCGCACAGCGAGTCGGGCGGCCTTCCACAGTGCCGGGGATTCGGCTCCGAGGGAATCGACGCCGACGACGACCTTGCCGTCGAAGCGCAGCCCGTCGATCGCCTCGGCGTTGGGGTCGTGCTCTTCGACTTCGCGTCTGTCCTGGCGGATCGGCCGGGAGGAGGTCGGGTGCGCAGTGCGGTCGGCCTGACCGTCCCAACAGGCGGGGACGACGACGGTCGGGCAAGCCGAGTGGGCCGGAAGCGCGCTGGAGACCGTGCCGAGCAGACGCCCGGCGAATCCGCCCCGACCGCGCGAACCCACAACTGTGAGGACGCCGGACTTCGACTCGTCGATGAGCACGCCCGCGGCATCACCGATCTCGATGACTGCTTCGACGGGAACACCGGCGGCCTTGACCTCGGCAGCGGCTTCCTTGAGCGTATTCGTCACGGCGGCACGGATCGAGCTGTCGTCGATGGGCACATACGAGACGTCGATCGCGGCCGCGGCCACGCTCGGGATCGTGTAGGCCCCGACGAGGCGGATCGGCCGATTCAACGAACGAGCTTCCTTTATCGCCCACGCCAGAGCGTTGCGGCTCGGTGGCGAACCGTCGATTCCGACAATGACGGCCTCGGGCTCTCCGGCCGGGCCCGTGTCGAGATTCTGTGTGCGGTCCTGCTCACTCATCGCAAGCTCCTTGGGTCGAAGCGAACTTCTCTTTCGTCCACCCTAAGGCACTTTGCAGGCGACGACTTCACCTATGTCACATCGTTATCCGAATTCCATCACCATGCGGACAACACCGTCCCCTATCTGGGACGATGCCGGGGAACGGGGCCCGGATCCTCTCCTGCCGGCGGCCGGAACGATGTACAGATCGCGGCCCGCCTGTGACCGGAACGATGCCCGAATCGCCACCGAGGATGCCGGGCCGCCCGCCGCGCAAGCACGGCTGCGGAGGACCGCCTCGGCGAGGGGATCAGGTTTCGTCGTTCAGGCAGCAGACGACAGCTCGAGGAACGGCCGCCACTTCTCGACCGGTTTGTCGATCCCGCGCATCCACAGCTGTCCGAGACGCGGCTCCTGCGGTCGGAAGCTCAGCTTCCATCCGATCTCGTTCAAGGTGCGATTGCCTTTGCGGTTGTTGCATTCGCGGCAGCACGCGACGAGGTTCTCCCAGGTGTTGCCGCCGCCGCGCGATCGCGGAACCACGTGGTCGACCGTATAGGCCGGCTTCGCGCAGTACGCGCAGCGGTGACCGTCGCGACGCAGGACTCCACGCCGGGACAGTGAGACGCGACGATCGCTCGGAGGTCTGACGTAGCGGGTGAGCAGGATGACGGAGGGCTGATCGAGACTCATGTGCTCGGATCTCACCGGAATGTCCTCTGCGGCCAGCACTGTCGCCTTGCCTGTCAGCACGAGCACCACGGCGCGTGTGAACGGCACGATCGACAGTGGTTCATAACCGGCATTCAGCACGAGAGTCTTCATATCTCGCCCCTCATCTTCTTCTCTAGGGGGCCGAAACCGGCTGCCTCGGCCCCAGGGAACACAAAAGGCGCCGTGCTCATGGGCACGACGCCTGGAAAGAGGACACGGAGACACGTATGTACTCCGCACCAGAGACTGGAGCGGCTATTCGAACTATTCGACTATGCCCCATCTTCTTTCCTCTTAGTCAGCGGTCTCCTCCTGAAGGGAGGCGAACCGTACAGGGAATTCGATCTTCTCCAGAGTAACGCCACGTGGGCCTGTGACCCAATTCATACGCTTTGAGTCACGAAAACTTCGGATTCCGTTCACCGAACCGGGCGGAGGGGGCGCGTTCGCGGGCGCGGTGGGCTGCCTCGGCGCGGGGATGTTTCCGGGCAAACGAAAGCTCCCCGCCCAACTCGAGGACCGTCGAGTCGTGCGGGGAGCTATCGGTGTGAAGATCAGAGAACGCGGATGAAGGTGACGTTGCCCATCCAGCTGTAGCTGCGCTTCGAGGTTCCCGACCCCGGTGAACCGGCATCGTACATCTGTCCGCCACCAGCATAGATGCCGATGTGGCCCGGTCGCCAGATGAGGTCACCGGGCTTGGCTTCGGATTGGGAGACGACCTGGCCTGCACCCTTCTGAGCACCGGAGGTGCGGGGCAGGTCCACGCCGACGTGGCTGTAGACCCAGGAGGTGAATCCGGAGCAGTCCCAGCCGCTCTGGCTGGTGCCGCCCATGACGTAGGGGGTTCCGACGCCCTTGGCTGCCCAGCCGAGGACCTGTTCGGCCTTCGAGCCGTCGATGGATCCGGCGTCCGAGCCGGAGTCCTTGGAATCGCTCTTGTCCGAGTCGGAGGAGCCGCTGTTGGCATCCTCGCTGTCGCTGGAGCCACCGGTGGAAGCGGCGGTTGCGGACTCAGTCGGTTCCGGTTCCGGCTTCGGTTCGGGCTTCGGAGCAGCCTCAGCGGTGATGGCTTCGCTCTCGACACCGAACGAGTCGGTCTTCTTCTCGGACTTCTTGTCCTTCGACTCGTCACCGATGGTGACGGTCTGGTTCTTGAACTCAACCTGCTGGGTGGTCTCGGCCTCGGCGGAGACAGCTGCCTGGTCGTCGGCACCCTGGCCGGCGGCTGGCATCACGGCTGCGGTGAGCAGGCCACCGCTGGCAGCAACGACGGCTGCGCGACGCCCGAAGACACCGGAGTTGGCGTTCAGAAGTTCAGTGAGTTCGGTCAGTGGAGTCTTGACCTTGGCATCTGCGGCGCGGCGGCCATGCTGCTTAGTTGCCACGTTTTCCCTCTCGTACCTATTGGCTTTCCGGGCCAATCGCCACTCTCGGTCCTTGATATCTCACAGCCAGCGCGGCGTTCGGTTCTCGCTGTGAAGTCGCCATTTCGTGAACGACCTCCACAACTGTAACCAATCGGTGACCGATTGTCACGTTTCTGTCACAACCGGAGGAGGGAAACCGTGATGTTTTCCATAAACGCCCAGGTCAGAGGGCTAAAAAGTCTTCAAAATTTCGTAACATTCTTCCGTTATACGACGCAGAACAGGGGGTGGAGAACCACCCCCTGTGTCACGGAACACGGTCATTTGTAACGAATCGAGACTCTGGTGCGGGTTGCATCGTTACCGCGAGGTTGTCTCGGCGTGATGGTCGGAGACCTTCGTCGGTGTCGCCGGAGACCTTCGTCATCGACGCGCGAGCACGCTCAGGCCGCGTCAACCATGCGTCCGCGCGCTCAGCCCCGGCCGACTGTGCGTCTGCGCGCTCAGCTGCTGTAGGCGAAGACGTGCGAGGCCGTCTCCAGCGGCAGGTCGAGCACGTCCTGCGCTCCGGGCACCTGCACGGTGATGTATTCGCCGTTGCGTGAGATCTCGACTTCGCTGTCCGGAAGGACGCCTGCGACCTGGAACTGCTGGAGCAGGTGGATGTCGACCTGCAGCGGTTCGGCCAGCCAGGCGATCGTCAGCTTCTTCGCACCATCCCGACCGACTGCTGTGGCCAGGTCGATGACCTCGGTGTTCTTCGCAGCTTCGCCGCCGATGACGTCGAGTCCGGGGATCGGGTTGCCGTACGGGCCGGAGGAGGTCTCGGGCAGCAGCTTCACGAGCTTGCGCTCGACCTGCTCGCTCATCACGTGCTCCCAGCGGCAGGCCTCGTCGTGGACGAGTTCCCATTCGAGACCGACGACGTCGGAGAGGAGTCGCTCGGCCAGACGGTGCTTGCGCATGACGTCGGTGGCGATCCGGCGGCCCTCGGGGGTGAGTTCGAGGTGGCGGTCTGTGCCCACATGGAGCAGCCCGTCACGTTCCATGCGGGCCACGGTCTGCGACACGGTGGGGCCGGAGTGGTCCAGTCGTTCGGCGATCCGAGCGCGCAATGGCACGATCGACTGTTCCTCAAGCTCGATGATCGACTTGAGGTACATCTCGGTTGTATCAATGAGGTCGTTCACTTCTGACCAGCCACTCCACTCTTCGTCTTCAGGTCATTGCGACCATTTCAGGCGTTGTCACCACTTCGGGTCATCACGACCCTGCGCAGGCCCGCGCACAGGCGAACCCGTTCGCGGCCTTTGCGATCTGCCCCAATCCTATCGTGCGTTCAGCGTTTCCCGTGAGTCGAGAATCCGCGCCTGACATGGTCGTGCCGACGACGTATCACCCGGCATTCGTGTAGGTCGTCTTGTGCACGGTGTAGAACTCCCGCGCTGCGCGAGCCTGTTCTCGGGGTCCGTAACTCGAACCTTTCCTCCCACCGAAGGACACGTGGTAGTCGACACCCGCGGTCGGGGCGTTGACCATGACCATCCCGGCTTCGGCGTAACGCTTGAAGTGGGTCGAATATTTCAGGGAGGTCGTGAAGATGCCCGCGGACAGGCCGAACTCGGTGTCGTTGGCCACGGCCAGGGCTTCGTCGTAGTCGGCGACCTTGATCACCGAGGCGACCGGACCGAATACCTCATCGACGTTGATCGTGTCGTCGGGTTTCGTCCCGGTGACCAGCGCAGGGGCGAGGAAGTGGCCGCCGGTGTCCGATTCGACGAGCTCACCGCCGGTGACTTCTCCCCCTTCGGCGCGGGCCTTGTCGATGTAGGCGAGATCCTGGTCGAGCTGCGTCTGGGACACCACTGGGCCGATGGCCACTCCCTCAGCCCGTGCGTCACCGACGGTCAACGCTGCCATCTTGTTCTTGAGCAGAGCGACGAATTCGTCGTGGACGTCGGAGGTGACGATGAGACGTGATGATGCCGTGCACCGCTGTCCGGTGGAGAAGAAGGCGCCGTTGATCGCGGCGTCGGCAGCCGCGTCGAGGTCGGCGTCGCCGAGCACGACGAGCGGGTTCTTCCCGCCCATCTCGCACTGCACCCGGATCTGGTGGGCTGCGGCGGAGGCGATGACCGAGCGGCCGACGGCGACGGATCCGGTGAAGGTCACGGCATCGACCTTCGCCGAGGTGGTCAGTACGTCCCCGACCACGGACCCCGGCCCCATGACGAGGTTGAGCACCCCGTCGGGCAGTCCCGCCTCGGTGAGGATGTCGACCAGTGCATAGGCGCTGGCGGGGACGAGTTCGGCCGGTTTGAACACGACAGTGTTGCCGAAGGCCAGCGCCGGGGCGATCTTCCAGGCGGGGATCGCGATCGGGAAGTTCCACGGGGTGATGATGCCGACGACGCCGATGGGCTCATGGGTCATTTCGGCGATGAGACCGGGGCGGACGGAGTCGACGGTCTCACCGGTGTTGCGGATGGTCTCACCGGCGAAGAACTTGAAGATCTGGGATGCCCGGAGCACTTCGCCCTTGGCTTCGGCGAGCTGCTTGCCCTCTTCGCGGGCGAGGAGGTCGCCGAGTTCGTCGGCACGTTCGGCGATGAGGCTGCCGGCCTTGTCGAGGATCGCGAAGCGCTGCTGGGTGCCGAAGTCCGCCCAGTCGGGTGCGACGGCCCGGGCTGCGTCGATCGCTCGGGCGACGGTGGCGGAGTCGGCGCGTGCGTAGCGGCCGATGATGTCGGACGGGTCAGAGGGATTGGTGTTCGTCGACCGGTCGTCGCTGGGCACCCGCTGCCCGCCGATGAGGTTGTCGAACACGACATCGGGTCCGTGCTGGGTGGTGGGCTCGGTGGTCGCCTGCGTCATGGCTGTTCCTTTGCATTGTGTGCGCCCGGTTCCGCGGCGCATATGTACTGACCATTGTGCTGTGTGATCGGGTGCCGGTGCTGATTCGTTCTGCAACACCGACCCGTTGCGCACTGCGGGGCGGATGTGCACTGCGAGCGCCCGGCGCTCAGGGGTGGTGGCGGGCTCAGGGGTAGAGGCGCACGACCTCCCACGCAGAAGCATCGTCGAGGTCGGCCGCCTCGTGGCTGCCGTCGGCCCGGCGGAAGACCCACCGGTCGTGGAACCGGTTCTGCTGTCCCTGCCAGAACTCGATTTCGAAGACGCGCACTCGGAAGCCTCCCCAATGGTCAGGGCGCGGCACCTCGCGGCCGTCGAACTCGGTCACTGCGGCATCGTATTCGGCCTGCATCTGCTCACGGTCGGTCACCGGCTGGGACTGCTTGGACACGTTGGCCCCGATCTGCGAACCACGGGGGCGCACGGCGAAGTACGCGTCCGAGTCCGCCGGGTCGGCCACCTCGGCGAGGCCGCGGATGCGGACCTGTCGTTCCATGTCATGCCAGGGGAAGTTCACGGCGATGCGGGGGTCGTCGTTCAGCTGCTGACCCTTCGCGGAGTCATAGTCGGTGAAGAAGAGGAACCCGCGTTCGTCGAGACCCTTGAGCAGGACGATGCGCGAGCTCGGGCCCCATTCGTCGAGGGTGGATACGGTCATCGCATTGGGTTCGCGGACGTGGTCGGCCGCTTCGTCGTACCACTGTCGGAACAGTGCCAGCGGCGCGGCGTCCGGGTGTTCGAAGACGGCGGAGTCATAGGACTTCCGGGTCTGCGGCAGGCGATCGACGGGTTCAGTCATAGTTTCACTCTACGACGCGACACGGACACGAGTCATCGTCGCTCGGCGCGCCCGCGTCACATGACGGACCGGCGGCGGGCGCGGGCGAGGCCCGCCGTAGAATGTCGAGCGTGACTGCGACGAATATAACGATCCCAGAGAACCTCCTGCCCGCCGACGGACGCTTCGGATCGGGCCCGGCCCGCATCCGTCCCGCCCAGATCGAGGCCCTGAACTCGGCCGCGACCTCGGTGCTCGGCACGAGCCACCGCCAGGCGCCGGTGAAGAACCTCGTCGGCCGGATCCGCTCCGGGCTGGCCGACCTGTTCAGCCTGCCCGAGGGCTACGAAGTGGTGCTCGGCAACGGCGGATCGACCGTGTTCTGGGACGTCGCCGCGTTCGGCCTCGTCCGCAACCGTGCCGCTCATGCGACCTTCGGCGAGTTCGGGCAGAAGTTCGCGAAGGCCACCGACACCGCCCCGCATCTTGCATCGTCGCTCATCCTCAATGCCGAACCCGGCACCTCGGCGATCCCGACGCCCGAGGCCCTGGCTGCCGCCGGCCTCGTCTCCTCCCCCGCCGAGTCGGCCACCGGCGAATCCGCCGCCGACGTCTTCGCGTGGCCCCACAATGAGACCTCGACCGGTGTGGCCACATCGGTGGCCCGTCCGGCCGGCATCGCCGAGGATGCCCTCGTCGTCATCGACGCGACCTCCGGGGCCGGCGGCCTCGACGTCGACATCGCCGAGACCGACGTCTACTACTTCGCACCCCAGAAGAACATGGGCTCCGACGGCGGCCTGTGGGTGGCTCTCATGTCGCCGCGCGCGATTGCTCGGGCGCAGGAGATCAAGGACTCCGGACGGTGGATCCCGACCTCGCTCGACCTCGTCACCGCGATCGAGAACTCGGCCAAGGACCAGACCTACAACACCCCGGCCGTGGCGACCCTGCTGCTGCTCGCCGAACAGATCGAATGGATCAATGGAAACGGCGGCCTGCCCTGGGCGACCGAGCGGACCGCTGAGTCCTCCGGCCTCGTCTACGACTGGGCGAATTCCGCCGAGGCGGCCCACCCCTACGTCACCGACCCGGCCGATCGCTCGTCGGTCGTTGCGACCGTCGATTTCGATGAGTCCATCGACGCGGCGGCAGTCGCGAAGGTGCTGCGGGCCAACGGCGTCGTCGATGTCGAGCCGTACCGCAAGCTCGGCCGCAACCAGCTGCGCATCGCGACGTTCGTCTCCGTCGACCCGGCCGATGTCCGCGCGCTGCTGGCGTGCATCGACTACGTCATCGACGCCCTGAAGTAACCGCGCGGGGCCGGACCCTAACCGCGCGCTCCTCGCAATGCCTACAGTTCCTATCAATTCCTACAGTCAGCGCCATAACCTCCCGGTGCACCGGGAGGTTATGGCGCTCACTGTATGTGGAGCACAAAGTTCTGGGGTTCTGCGCACTCTTCGCGCCCTCGGCTCGCGTAGAGCATCCTCGGCGACTCCCCTACTAGCTACGGCGAGCATCCGTCACCCTTAGCCGCACACAACCCCGTTGCACCGGGAGGTTATGGAGCTAAAGGTGAGGGATGCGTCAGTACATGTAGGGGATGCCGCTGTCGGTGCGAACAGCTGTCAGCCGACGAAGTGGATGAGCAGGCCGATGCCGTAGGTGATCGCGGCCAGCAGTGCGAGGCCGAATTCGATTCCTGCGCCCAGCCCGATCGCCTTGATCGACTCCCAGCTCGACGTCCACGCGGTCTTCAGGTCCTTGAGCCGGGCGTATTCGGCGAGGAGAAGTCCACCGACGAAGCCGATGGGCAGCCCGAGCACGGGAATGACGAAGAACCCGACGATGGCGAGCACCCCGGCCAGCAGCACCGACGTGTTCGGCACCTGCAGGGTCTTGAGCTTCCGCCCCGTGAGCACGAGCGATGCACTCATCCCGCCCACGACGAAGACGGCGACGATGCCGAAGATGATCCAGGCGGTGGGCCCGCCGATGATGATCGCCCAGACGAGGACAGCGATGCCGATGAGAATCGAACCGGGCAGCACGGGCACGATGATGCCGAGGCAGCCGACGAGAATCGCCAAGCCCACGAGCACCGAGGTGATGATGTCAACGTTCACGAACAGTCCGTTTCCTGCGCCGAGGCGGTCCTGCGAAACGCGCCGAGGGGTTCCCCCGGAACGCGCCGAGGCTGTCGTGAGAATTCTATTCGACGAAACTCAATGCCCGCCGAGTCCAGCACACCCGACTGCCGAGTCCAGCGGCCCCGACCGATCACGGTCGGCCGTGGTAGCTCACATGCAGACGGATCCGCGACTTCGGGTCGCGGTGGACCCGCAGGTCCTTGGCCATGATCATCCACAGCAGGCCCACGGCGAAGGCGATGATCCCCGAGGCGGCTCCCACCGTCAGAGCCATCCGCGGTCCGAATACGTCGGCGACCCATCCGGCCAAGGGCGCACCGATCGGGGTGCCGCCCATGACGACGGCGGCGTAGATCGCCATCACCCGGCCTCGGTAGTTCGCGGCCGTGGTTGTCTGCACGTAGGCGTTCGCCGAGGTCATCATCGTCAGCGAAGCGAAGCCGACGAAGACGAGGGAGGCCGCGAAGAGGTAGTAGTTCGGCATGAGTGAGGCCACTCCGACAGCCACACCGAAACCGCCGGCGGCGCCGAAGATGAATCGCAGTCGGGGCTTCTCCCGCCGCGCCGAGGCGAGCGCCCCAGTGACCGAGCCGATGGCCATGACGGAGTTGAGCAGACCGAAACCGCTGGCGTCCTTGCCGAATTCGATCTTCGCCATCGTCGCTGTGTAGATGTTGAAGTTGAATCCGAAGGTCGCGACGATGAACAGCACCACGAGCACGATCGTGATGTCCGGGCGCCGGCGCAGGTACTTCAGTCCCCCGAGCACTCCGCCCTTGCCCCGCCGACCGGAGGGGTGCAGCCGGGACTTGTCGAGGCGGAGGAGCACCGTGAGTGTTGCCGCGAAACCGAGGCCGCTGATGAGGAACACGGGCCCCGCGCCGATGAGCGCGGTGAGCACTCCGGCGACGGCCGGGCCGATCATGCGGGCACCGTTGAACGACGCCGAGTTCAGGCTCACCGCGTTCGGCAGCAGCTTCTCCCCGACGAGTTCGGAGACGAAGGCCTGCCGGGCCGGGTTGTCCAGGGTCGTGAGCATGCCCAGGGTGAACGCGAGCACGTACACATGCCACAGCACGATGACGTCGGTGATGACGAGGGCGAAGAGGATGAGTCCGATGGTGCCCAGCAGCGCCTGGGTGACCATGAGCAGACGCCGTTTGTCGAACTTGTCGACGAGGTTGCCCGCGAACGGGAACATGATCAGCTGCGGCCCCAATTGCAGAGCCATCGTCAGTCCCAGTGCGGATGCATTGTTGTCCGTGAGCATGGTCAGGACGATCCAGTCCTGCGCCGTGCGCTGCATCCACGTTCCGGTGTTGGAGATCAGGGCACCGGCGAACCAGTGCCGGTAGTTCGGCTCCGCCAGCGACCGGAACGTCTGGGACATCGAGTGGTTCAGCCCTCCTGGAACTCGAGAGCGTCGGAGAAGTCGTCGACGACGGCTTCGGCCGGTTCGTGACCGGGGCGTCTCACATCGGTCTCCGAGTGGGCACCGCAGCCGGATTCGAGCCCGACCACACGACCGTCGAAGGGCGACCACGCGTTGGCGCAGACGCCGAAGGACTTGCGCAGCGAACCGGCGATCGGCATGAGGTAGCCGCAGCTGCCGCAGTTCGCCGAGGCTCGGGAGGCGAATTCGCCTTCGGGTCCGGCCTCCGAATCGGCCCAGCGGCTGGCCGCTGCGGAGAGTCCGTCGGAGGAGAGGACCCGCTCCCGTCCGAGACCGAATTCGAAGTTCGCGATCTGGTCGATGTTGTCGGCCGAGTTGTCCTCGGTCTGTTCGAAGCCCGGCTGCAGGTTCGGGTCTTGGTCAAGCTTGGGCAGCGTGTCCCGCGGCGTCAGATCTCCCGGCTCGAGGCGCTCTTCCCACGGCACCCATTCGGGAGCGGTGAGAGCGTCGGGTCCGGGCAGCAGCGCGGTTTCGCAGACGGTGACCTTCTTCGCGCGCGGGGCGCGGGCGAGCACCGCCACCCAGCGCCATCCGCGGTAGGACGGGTCCGTACACACGAAGTAGTGCGTGACCAGGCGGGTGCCTTCGGCCACGGTTCCCAGGTGCTCGCCGACAACGGCGGTGCCGGCCACCTCGGTGATGGCGGAGCGGGCGATGTCGATCGCCGCGGCCAGCTGGGTGTCGAGGACGATCTTCTCCGCGCCCGACCGCGAACGGCCGGTCTTCGATGCCTTCGCCGAGGCGGCCGTGCCGGAATCCACGCTGACCGCGCTTCCAGCAGCGGTCGCTTCCCCCGCCGCGGCGGCGGGGGCAGACTCGCCCGGGGCCGCGGCGGCGGTGGTCTGTTCGGCGTCGTTCTCAGCGGGCGCGGCGGTCTGCCGGGCCAGCCAATCACTGAACAGTGATGACATCAGGACTCCAAATCGTCGGCAATCGCCCGCAGCAGGCTGGCCACCTTGTTCCCGTGCGTCGGGTCCGGGTAGCGGCCGTGCTGCAGTCCGTTGTTGAGGTCATCCAATACTTTGATGACATCTTCAACCATAACCGCCATGTCCACGGCGGGACGTCGGCGGGCCTTGGCGACCTTGCCCGGAGTGCTGATCGGGCGGGCCTTGAGCACCTGTGCTCCGCGGCGGGATTCGACGACGTCGTATTCGAGTCGGGTGCCCTTCGTGACCTCGAGTCCCTCGGGAAGCACGGAGGAGTGGAGGAAGGCCTGGGAGCCGTCCTCGGCGATGACGAAGCCGAATCCCTTGTCGGCGTCGAACCATTTCACGCGTCCGGTAGGCATGATGTCCTTTCTTTCTGTCTGCTTGCACCCGCCGTGGCGGGCTTGTCGTGCGGTGCCCGCCGGAGCGGGCCAGTAGTGGCGTGCCCGCAGGAGCGGGCCAGTAGTGGCGTGCCCGCAGGAGCGGGCCAGTCGTGTGGTGCCCGCGTCTGCGGGCTGAGTGCGGTTGCTCGCAGCTGCGAGCGATTCTGGACACCCCGCTGGAGCGGGTGCCGGTGTGGTGTCTCGCCCGTGTCGGACCGGGAAGGTGCGAGCCTGTGGCGGCGAGCGCCCCGGTGGCGGGCGAGGAAGTGCACGGATGCGGTGAGGGGGGCGGCCACCTCGGCGAGGTGGGGCGCTACACCGCCTGGATCACACTGTGCGAGCGTGGCTCATGACAGACCCCGAACCGTCCGGGGTGAGCAGCATGAGTGAAGGTTTCAGCGGTGGCCCACCCCGGTCTGTCTGCGTCGATACGCCGTCCGGATCATGGCCACGCAGGCCAGGGCGATGGCGATGGGCACGAGGATCATGGGCAGGTACGTGAGGAACGAACTCGGGGTCTGCCCCATCCACGCCTGGCCGAGGACACCGATGAGGCCGAGCGCCCCGATGGCTGCGGCGACAACCGCGGCGACGACTATGGTCGTGTCGACTCGAGTGGCTGACAATGCGCGTCCTTCCTGACGGTTCGTGGGGCAATCCCGGTTCCTGTTCTGCCCCTCCATTGTACCCCTCGCGATAGACTGGAATGCGATGTCAATGACCTTCAGCCAGTGGCTGTCCCACAGTGCAGATGCCGAGTTCGAGTCCTTCGTCCGGACCCGACGCGACCTCCTCCAACCCGAGTCACCGACGATCCCCGCCCTGGCCGCGGCCGCATCCTCGCGCATCGGGGTCTCCCGCGCCATCGAAGCCCTCGACGCGGAATCCCTCGACGTCTTCATCGCCTTGGCCAAGGCGGCCCGGACGACGCCGGAGATCGAGATCGCCGCCAATCCCCACATCGACCCCACCCGCACCGAGGCGGCTCTGCCCAGACTCCGCGACCTCGGCTTGGCATGGCCTGCCGGTGGGAACACGGGCGGGTCCGGGTCGGCCGGTGGGCCGGGATCAAACGGTGGGTCGGGGACGGCTGCCAGCGGCGGGACTGCCGATGGATCCGGGACGTGGAAGATCCAGTCCGAGGCGATCACCCTGCTGCCGACATCGGCGGCCGAATCCGCCCGCGCCCTCCCCTGGCAGATCGATCCGACCACGGTCGATGCGAGCACTGCGACGATCGCTCAGCCGCTCATCCACAACAGCGAGCAGGCCGCCGTCGCCGAGGTGATCTCGTCCCTGCGCGGCCTCGTCGACGAAATGTCCGCCTCCCCCATCTCGCGGCTGACCAGCGGCGGCATCTCCAAACGGGATGTGTCCCGGCTGGCCCGCACCCTCGATCTGGGGCTCGAGCAGACGATCACGCTGCTGCTGGCCGCGAAGTCGCTGCACCTCATCGGCGTCCTCGACGATGCGCTCGACCCGCAGTGGACGGCCGCCGATGATGCCGACTCAGTGCTCGCCGGCGATCGGGCCGAACTGTGGACGGCGCTGGTGACCGCGTGGCTGCGCGAGTCCCTCGACGTCACCCAGCTGGCGGCCGGGGCGAGTGAGAACGAACGCCTCACCGTGCTCGCCACCCCGAAGAAGGCCCTGTTCAAGGGGTATCCGCAGTCCGTGCCGGCGATGCCGCTGCTGCGCCTGACCGTCCTCGACGTCCTCCACGACATCGGTCTGGGCACCGCCCGGTCGGCCCAGTGGATCCATGCCGAGGTGCTGCGTCGACGCCCGCTGCTGCAGGCGCACGAGTTCGCCATGACCGAGGCGGTGCTGCACACGTGTGTAAGCCTCGGGCTTGCGACCACTCCCCTGCAGCAGCCGGACCATTTCGGGCCGAGCCGTTTCGGTCTCCGGCTGGCCGCCGGTCTGGATCGGGCACTGGTCGAGCATGGGAAGCAGGATCCTTCGATCGCTCCGCTCGGCGTCGCCGTCGAGGCGCTCGAGGTTCCCGGAGATGTCATCGCCGCGGTCACCGAGGGGCTCGGTCCGGAAGTCGACACTGTGCTCATCCAGTCCGATCTCACGGCGGTGGCGACCGGGCCGATCGAACCGCGGGTCCATCACATCCTGCGCAGGTACGCCGTCGTCGAGGCCCGCGGTCAGGGCACCGTGTACCGCATCGATGCCGAGACCATCGAAGACACCATGCAGTCGGGGCTCACCCCCGAGGAGGCACTGAGCGAGCTCGCCGAGATCAGCGCCGAGGAGCTGCCCTCGACCTTGGACTTCCTCGTGAAGAACACTGCGTCGAAGCTGCGACGGGTCCGGGTGGCCGGGGCACGTGCCGTGCTCGTCGTCGACGACCCGGTCGACCTCGATGTCATCGTCTCCGATCAGACGATGCTGCCGGCAGGTCTCGAACGGCTGGCCCCGACGGTCGCGATCTCCCAGCTCGGACCGGAGCGGACGATGCACCTGCTCGAGGCCGGAGACCATCACGCGCTGCTGCACTCGGCGGCAGGCCCGGTGCGCAAACGGAAGGTGATCACCCAGTCGGAACCCGAGGTCAGCGTCAGGCGACGTCCGCGGGTGACCGACGGCCACCTCGGCGAGTACATTCGGATTCTGCGGTCGGCACCGACGCAGGGGCAGGAGTCGGTGAGCACCGACGAACCGTTGGGGCATATGGATCTGCTGCGGGAGGCCGCGGAGGCGAAGAGGCGGGTGCTCATCCGGATCGCGGATTCGCAGGGAAAAGAGCGCAGCATCGAGATGCGACCGGCCACGGTCAATGCCGGGCGGGTGCGCGGGACGGTCACGACGACCGGCGCCGAGGCGTCTCTGTCGATCGCCCGCATCGTCTCAGTCACCCCCTCAACTGCTACCTGACGGGCCCCCAACAACCCGGCGCCGAGTTGCTGGGGACCCGTCGGGTAGCACGGGGAGGGAACAATCGAGGGCGGGGACGTGTTGTCCTCTCTGGTGTCGCCCCACTGTGGGCATTGTCGGGAATGGGAGATTGAATGAATGGTCCGCTGATCGTGCAGTCCGATCGGACTGTGCTGCTGGAATCGGGACACCCGCAGGCCGTCGAGGCGGCTGTGGCGATCGCCCCGTTCGCGCAGCTGTCACGGACCCCGGAGTACATCCACACCTATACGATCACTCCGCTGGGTCTGTGGAACGCCCGGGCCAGCGGCCATGACGCCGAGTCCGTCGTCGACGTGCTCCTCGAATTCGCCAAATACCCGGTCCCGCATGAGCTGCTCGTCGACATCGTCGACATCATGGACCGCTTCGGGGTCCTCACTCTCATCGACCATCCGATCCACGGACTGACACTGACCTCGACGGAGACCGGCCTGCTCGACGAACTCACCGGTCAACCCGATCTTGTCGGGAAGTTCGGCAAACGCATCGATGACGAATCGGTCCTCGTCCACCCCTCGGAACGCGGTGAGCTCAAGCATGCGCTGCTGCAGCTGGGGCATCCGGTCTCCGACCATGCCGGCTACGTCGACGGCGAAGCCCACGACATCGATCTCTCCGATGACGCCCATGGCGGGAAATGGCATCTGCGCGACTATCAGAAGCAGGCCATCGACCAGTCGCTGGCCGGTGAGTCCGGTGTCGTCGTGCTGCCCTGCGGTGCCGGGAAGACGATCGTCGGTGTGGCCACGATGTCACGGGTGCAGACGACGACACTCATCCTCGTGACGAATTCCGTCTCGGCCAAACAGTGGAAGGACGAGATCCTGCGTCGCACCACACTCACCGAGGATGAGGTCGGCGAATACTCGGGTTCGACGAAGGAGATCCGCCCGATCACCATCGCCACCTATCAGGTGCTCACCACCCGCAGGAAGGGCTCGTACCTGCACCTCGAACTCCTCGACGCCAAGGACTGGGGCCTGGTCATCTACGATGAGGTCCACCTGCTGCCGGCTCCGATCTTCCGGCTCACGGCCAGCCTGCAGGCCAGGCGTCGTCTGGGTCTGACGGCGACACTCGTGCGTGAGGACGGTCGCGAGGACGAGGTGTTCTCCCTCATCGGCCCCAAGCAGTACGAAGTGCCGTGGAAGGAACTCGAACGCCTCGGCTACATCGCTTCGGCGGCCTGTCACGAGGTGCGCGTGCGCCTCGACGGGGGAACCCGCACCGCCTATGCCCGCGCCGATGGTGAGGACCGGTACCGGTTGGCCGCGACCTCGGATGCGAAGCTGCCGATCGTGTCCGAACTCGTCGCCGACCACCCGGATGCGCAGATCCTCGTGATCGGCCAGTACCTTGATCAGCTCGAGGAGATCGGGGCCGAACTCGGTGCTCCGGTGCTGACCGGGCAGACCCCGGAATCGCAGCGGCAGGAGCTCTTCCGCGACTTCCGGGCCGGGGACATCCCCGTCCTCGTCGTCTCGAAGGTTGCGAACTTCTCCGTGGACCTGCCGGCCGCCTCGGTGGCGATTCAGGTTTCGGGAGCCTTCGGCTCGAGGCAGGAGGAGGCCCAGCGGCTCGGACGGATCCTGCGTCCGAAGGAGGATCAGGGCTCGGCGACGTTCTACACCGTCGTCGCCGCCGACACCATCGACGAGCATTTCGCCGCCCAGCGCCGCCGCTTCCTCACCGAGCAGGGCTACAGCTACAGCATCGAAGTCCGCTGACCCCGCCTCCCCTTATTGCTACCCGACGGGCCCCCAGCGTGGTGGCGCCGGGTTGTTGGGGCGCCGTCAGGTAGTAATGAGGGTGTCGGCTTCGGATCTGAGGACGACCTCGCGGCGGGCGACGCGGGCGGCCAGGCGGGCCTCGCCCCACTTGATGAAGCCGACGCCGCCGAGGATGAACACCCCGCCGAACAGCTGGATCGGTGCGGGCATCTCGAAGAGCACGAGCCAGGCGACGATGACCGAGAACGGCACCTCGACGAGGTTGACGAACGATCCGACGGTCGCGCCGACATAGCGCAGTCCGAGGATGCCGGTGATATAGGCCCCGACGGTGAAGAGCACGATCATCGCCATCGGCACGACCCACGACATCGACACCCCGCCGAAGTCGACGTCACCGGCGACAGCGCCCCAGGGCATGACGCCGGCGAGCACGAGCACCGACATCGCCAGCGCACCGATGCCCATGCCCAAACCGGTCAGCGCGACCGGCGGGATCGTGATCGCGTCCTTCGCGGAGACGAGGAAGTAGCTGGCCAGGCACACTGCGGCGGCCAGTGCCATGATCACACCGAAGACGCTGATCGAGGCACCGCGCAGGTTGAGCACGAGCAGCAGACCGACCATCGAGACCAGCACCCCGATGAACGTCACGGTCGCCGGCCGCGTCCTGGTCCGGGCCCAGATCCAGAAGACGATGAGCATCGGCGCGGTCATCTCCAGCAGCAGCGCCACGGCGACGGTGAGGTGTTCGACGGCGACGAAGTAGAACCCCTGCACGCCGGCCATCGACACCAGACCGTAGGTGACGACGGTGCGCCAGTGCGTGAGCACCTCGCCCCAGCGTCCGCGCAGCGCGATGAGGGTGGGGATGAGCAGCAGGACCGCGGAGCCGGCCAAGCGGATGAGCACGACTGCACCCGGGGTCCATCCGATCGCGTACATCGTCTTCGCGATCGGCCCGGACACCGCGAAGAAGAACGCGGAGGCAAGAGTGAGCAGGAACCCTGCGATGACGGTGCGACTCATTCTTGACCTCCTGAAGCGGTGAAACGTGGGTGGGTTGGGTGACGGAGGATCCCCCGCCCAGGTGAAGCGACGCGAGGGACAATCCCCTCGCCGAGGCGGCCGGAAGGCGACGTGTGCGTGCCCTTCCCACGGCCTGAGTTCAGTATTTCCCACGCCCGTGAAATGAGTCAAGTACATTTTGGTCATTACATCGTATGCCACAATGGTTCCGCTATGACTTTCGCCTACGACATCCGCTCGAACCTCCTCATGCTCGTCGACCTCCTCAACACCTCGGGGACCGTCGCCGCGGCCGGTGACGAGCTGACGACAACCGCCGGAATCCGCGAGTTTGCGGCCCGACACGACTTCTCCGGGCCGATCCGAGCGACGAAATCCGACGTCGAGGAGACGCAGCGGCTGCGGGAGAGATTCGCCTCGGCCCTCGACGCGAGCATCGATGCCCAGACCGACGCGGAGGCCTCGGACGCCGTCGAAGCCGTCGTCGATGAGGTGAATATCACACTGCGCACCTCGGGGTCGATGCCGCAGCTGGTCCGGCACGGCAGCTGGAACTGGCATCTGCACGCCACCGGCAGCGATGACAGTCTGGCCGACCGGGTGGCCGCCGATGTCGCCCTCGTCCTCATCGACCTCATCCGCTCCGGTGATCTCGACCGGCTCGGCCGGTGCGCCGCCGAGGACTGCCGCGCCTACCTCGCTGACTTCAGCCGCAACCGTTCGAAGCGCTTCTGCGATACCGGCAGCTGCGCCAACCGCACCCACGTCGCGGCCTTCCGTGCCCGACAGTCCGACGCGGAAACCGATCGCTGACCCAAGGGGCCGACCATGTCACTTCAGCCATTGCGCATCAGCGCTGGACGCAAGCTCTCCGCAGGCGTCGCCGGCATCCTCACCATGGTGACCGGCTTGACCTTCGGCTCCCTCCTCACCGCGCTCACCTTCCTCCCCAGCGGCCCCGCGGAACCGGCCGGCGCGAAGCCCTTCTTCATCGGCCTCACCTTCGCCGCGGCCATCGTCTCAGTCCTCGCCTGCCACCTGCTCATGCGCATCGCTCTCGGCCGCCATCGGACCGGCGGCAGTCTCACGCGCTTCTTCCGCTACCAGCTGGCCACCCTCGGCGTCGGCGGCGGGCTCGGGCTCGGCTTCCTCCCAGCAATGGCCGAAGCAGCCCCGATCTGGTGGGTCATCTCCATCGCCGCAGGTCTCGGACTCATCGCCGTCAGTCTGCTTGTCTTCCGCAAAGCTCGTTATCCGATCCTCGATCGTCCGCCCTCTCCCGACATCGGCCTGGCCGAAGGCAGCGTCGTCGACTATTGGTCCCAGCCCAGGAGCCGGGCCCCAGACATGACCGTGGTTCACTTCACCGATTCCACGGGACACGATCGCTGGGTCCGCCACCTCGTTCAGCAGAGTCCGTCGCTGCTCGGCACACGAGGGCAGGTGCACTACGACGGCCACCGCCCCGAACGGGTCCGTCGCTTCGCCGTCACGCAGCAGCTCTTCGACCTCCGCCCGCCGCGCGAGGTCCGGGAGAACCCCGCGTCTCGGTCGCCTCACGTCATGCCGATGCCGCCCGACCGTCGCCCACCCCGCCCGCGCTGAAAGGAGTCGACGATGTCAGTGCAGCCTTTGCGCATCACAGTTGGGCGCAAGCTCGCCGCAGCGATTGCCGGGTTCGTGACGTTCCTGAGCATCGGAGCAGGTTGGGCATTCGTGTCCCTCATCTTCTCTCCGCTCGACCCCTGGGAATCTGCGCTTGAGAGGGTCATCCACCTCACTGCCGGACTCGGCATCACCCTGATCGTCGTCGCTGCCTGTCACCTGCTCATGCGCGCGGCGCTCGGCCGCTTCCGCACCGGCGGCAGCCTATCTCGATTCTTCCGATATCAGCTGGCAGCACTCGGGGTTGGCTGCGCGCTCGGCCTCGGCCTTGCCCCTGGCGTGTCCGATGGCGTGTCCGACGCGGCTCCGATCTGGTGGGTCGTGTCCATCACTGCGGCCGTCTCACTCATCGCCGTATCCCTACTCCCCTTCCGCAAGGCCCGCCATCCGATCCTCGACCGCCCGCCGCACCCGACCACAGCCTTGGCCGAAGGTCGCGTCATCGACTACTGGGACGGCAGTCAGTTCAGAGCACCGAAACTGACCGTGGTGCATTTCGTCGACACCAGAGGGCGAGATCGCTGGATCCGCCACCTCGTCCAGCAGGACCCGTCGATGCGAGGCACTGTCGGCCAGGTGGTCTATGACCGCCACCGCCCCGAACGGGTCCTGCGCTTCACTGTCACTCAGCAGCTCTTCGACCTCCGCCCACCCCGCCAACACTGAACAGAACCTGCCCGCCCAGAACCACCTCGGCGAGACTTTCTGAACCCTGCCTGACCGCGACCACATTTTTCACTGAAATCGCCCCCTCATTCCTGAGAACGCAAGCGGCGAAACGGCCCCGGAACGACTTTCCTGAGAGTTTTCCAGTGACGCACCTCACATTCGCATTCAGTCAACCTTCAGCCCGCTCCCAGAAATGGGTCCCAGACTGGAGCCATGACTACAGCACAGAACGACACCGACATCGAAGCCACCCTGCTCGTTGTCGATGATGAGCCCAATATCCGCGAACTCCTGTCCACAAGTCTCCGCTTCGCCGGGTTCGACGTCGTCTCCGCCGCCAACGGCGCCGAGGCGCTGCGCCTGGCCGAGCAGACCGAGGTCGACCTCCTCGTCCTCGACGTCATGCTCCCGGACATGGACGGCTTCACCGTCACCCGCCGCCTTCGTCAGATCGGGATGAACGCCCCCGTCGTGTTCCTCACCGCCCGTGATGACACCTCGGACAAGATCACCGGCCTGACCGTCGGCGGCGATGACTACGTGACGAAGCCCTTCAGCCTCGAAGAGGTCGTCGCCCGCATCCGCGCCGTCCTCCGCCGCACCCGGAATCTCGAGGACGAGGAGAACGCCGTCATCGTGGCGGGCGACCTCGAACTCGACGACGACACGCATGAGGTCCGCCGCTCCGGCATCCTCATCGACCTCTCCCCCACTGAGTTCAAGCTGCTGCGCTACCTCATGCTCAACACGAACCGGGTGCTGTCGAAGTCGCAGATCCTCGATCACGTGTGGGAGTACGACTTCGGCGGCGACACGGGAATCGTCGAGTCCTATATCTCCTACCTGCGCCGCAAGATCGACGTCACCCCGGAGACGGACGCCGCCGGCCACCCCATCGAGATGGAGTGGACCCCGATGATCCAGACCAAGCGCGGGGTCGGCTACATGCTGCGCACACCGGAATCCAAGTAGTCGTCCAAGCAAGGACGATAGATTACCTACGTGGCAAAAGAATCCCGTCCCACCCGTCCCGGCTTCTGGGAAGAATGGTCTCTGACCACCAAGCTGCTGGCCATCATGATGCTGCTCATGCTGCTCGTCCTCACGGGGACGAGCGCTTGGGTGTTGGAGAACCTGCGCGACAGCCTCGTCCAACGCACGGATGAGCGACTCATCAGCGCATCCGAGACTCTGGCGAAGCAGGCCTACCAAGATGTGTTCCAGCCGGCCGAGCTCCAGTCCGGTTCGGGAGATGACGGCACCGAGGATTCGCCGTCGTCGACGACGATCGATTCGAATTCCTGGGATCAGCTCAAGAGCCTCCTGCCGGGAGGCTTCTATGTGCAGTTCTATGACACGAAGGGCGATCCGATCCGCGACCCCGTCGCCCCGGAGCCGCAGAACCATCCGATCCTGCCGAAGATCGATGAGCAGGAAGTCTATTCCCGAGCCGGTGAGCCCTTCACCGTGGCGGGGACGAGTTCGCAGTGGCGGGCGCGGGCGATGAAGGTGAAGAACACCGACGTGCTCGTGTCCATCGCCGTGCCCTTCGACCGCGAGGTCGACAACATCAACGAACGCGCCCGCAATACGATGATCGGCATCGGACTGCTGGCCCTGGCGATGGTCGCCGGTGTCGGCTATTGGGCGATCAACAACACGTTCCGGCCGCTGCGTGACATCGAGAAGACCGCATCGCGGATCGCCGCCGGTGACCTCTCGCAGCGTGTGCCCAGTTATCCGCGCAACACCGAGCTGGGCCGACTGTCGGCGGCGCTGAACACGATGCTCGGGCGCATCGAGGACTCCTTCGACGGGCAGACTCGCTCGGAGAAGCGCATCCGCCAATTCGTCTCGGACGCCTCGCACGAGCTGCGCACTCCGCTGGTGACCATCCGCGGCTATGCGGAGCTGTACCGGCAGGGCGCGATCACGAAGGGCGAAGATGTCGCGAATGCGATGGAGCGGATGGAGGCCGAGGCCAAGCGCATGGGCGTGCTCGTCGACGACCTCGTCGTACTCGCCCGCCTCGATGAGCAGCGGCCGGCCGAGATCGGTCCCATCGATCTGCACAAGGTCGTCCGTGACGCTGCCGCCGATGCGGCCGCGCAGGCCCCGGACAGAGACATCAGCTTCATCGGACTCGACGGTGAGGACGCGCAGCCGGTGCCGCTCATCCGCGGTTCCGAATCGAAGATCCGCCAGGTCATCGTCAACCTCGCCGGCAACGCCGTGCGCCACACCCCTGAGAACACCGCGATCGAGTTCGCGGTCGGAGTCATCGGCCTGCCCGAGGCTCCCGGTTCCAGCGGCGCGGACACCGGTGAGATCCGCGAGGGCACGGCCAAGGGTCAGAACGGGCGAGGCGGGTCGAAGGAGAAATCGCGTGAGCGCGGTTTCGTCACCGGCGGGGTCCGCATCTTCCGCCGAGGCGACTCCACCGGCGGCGACCAGGCCGACACCCAGCCCACCCCGCAGACCTCACCGGAGACCGGTGCCCAGCAGTCGTCCCGTCCGGAGTCGCCGGCCGACGCCCGATCAGGAGACCCGTCCGCTGCGTCGAATGGCGCACCGACCGGAGATCAGGCGCCGGCGGGCATCGTCCCCGATGTCACGGCTGCCGGGTCGATCACTGTCGATGAGTCTCTGCGCGGGTTCCCCAACGGCCGCGTCCGCTTCGAGGTCCGTGACCACGGCGACGGCATCGACCCCGAGGTGGTGCCGCGGATCTTCGAACGCTTCTATCGCCTCGACGTCTCCAGGACCCGGGACACCGGCGGTTCCGGTCTGGGTCTGTCGATCGTCAAGGCGATCGTCGAGAACCATCACGGCGCGATCTCCGTACACGAAACTCCCGGCGGCGGTGCCACTTTCCGCATCGACCTGCCCATCTCCGAGCCCGGCAGCCCCGCTGCGGACACACGAAAGGACAAGCGATGAGTGACAACGGCAATTCCCAGAACCCGGGTGAGGAATCCGCATACGGCCGCCGCGGGCCGAACGCCGGCGGCTACCGAGGATCGGGCGCTGAAGTTCCGCGCACGTTCCCGAACTCATCGCAGTCCTCCGGCCCGGCCCGAGTCAGCCCACCCGTGGCGCCGCCGGAGCGTCGCCCCGACAATGCGCCCACTGGAGCGCAGAACCCTGTGGACGATCCTCGCCGAGGCGGCCCTTCGTCCCAGCCGTCCCCCGACTTCCAGCACGGCTCCCCACAGCAGGGCTCGCCGTACCAGCAGGCGCCTCAGTCCCAGCAGGCATCGCAGCAGCAGCCGGGTTCGCAGCACCGACCGGCGCCTCAAGCCCAGCGGGCATCGCCGAACCAGCAGGGTTCGCAGCACCAGCAAGGTTCGCAGCACCAGCCGGGTTCCCCGTACCAGCAGAACCCCTCTCAGTACGGCTCCCACCAGCCAGGTGCCGCCCAGCAGCAGAACAACCAGCAGAACTACCCGCAATCCGGTGGATCGCAGGCATATCCCGGAGCGGCCCAGTACGGAGGATCGCAGCACGGCGGATCCCAACATGGCGGCTCCCAGCACAGCGGTTCACAGTATGGCAGCTCCCAGTACGGCGGCTCTCAGTACACAGGATCGCCGAACTCCGGTGATCCCCATTCTCAGACGACGCAGATGAACTCCGTCTTCGCCGCTCCCGGAACACAGCAGCAGCCGAACGTCGGATCCCAACCGATGACCGGCACCGGCGGACCGGCCTTCTACGGTGGGCCGGGAGGCCCGGGTCCGTACGGGCCGGAACAGCCGCCTCGGCGAGAGAAGAAAGGCCCCGGTTGGGGTGCGACGATCGCGATCGCGGCCATCGCCGCCCTCCTCGGCGGAGGTCTTGCGTTCGGTGGGAACTATGCGCTGTCGGCTCTGCAGGGAGAAGAACCGCGCAAGGTCGCCGAGCAGACGATCGAAACCCCGGACTGGACGCAGGTGGCGGAGCAGACCTCCGGGAGCGTGATGTCGATCCAGGTCGGCACAAACGGTCAGGTGCAGGGGCTCGGTTCGGGCGCCCTCTACGACGACCAAGGTCACGTCATCACGAACAACCACGTCGTCGCCCCGGCCGACACCCCGAACGGCGAGATCGCTGTGACGATGAAGAACGGAGCGACGACTGAGGCGAAGATCGTCGGCCGCGACCCGTCGACGGATATCGCCATCATCAAGCTCAACGAGGTTCCCGACGGGATGAAGCCCCTGGTGGTGGGTGATTCGAAGAAGCTGTCCGTGGGAGATCCGGTGATGGCTCTGGGCAACCCGCTCGGCCTCGCCGACACCGTGACCACGGGCATCGTCTCGGCCCTCGACCGCCCGGTGTCGACGGAGAACATCGGCGAGGACGCAACCTCGCAGGAGAAGGAGATGACGATCACCAACGCCATCCAGACGGATGCGGCGATCAACCCGGGCAACTCCGGCGGCCCGCTCGTCAACGGCGATGGTGAGTTCATCGGCGTGAACTCGGCGGCGGCGTCGCTGAGCCAGGCCGGAGAGGGACAGCAGTCCGGATCCATCGGCATCGGGTTCGCGATTCCCGCCAACCAGGCCGTGATGATCGCCGACCAGCTCATCAACAACGGCAAGGCGCTGCACCCGTTCCTGGGCATCACGCTCACCGATGGGCACATCAACAGCGGCGGCATCTCTCGCGGCAGTGCCAAGGTGCAGTCCGTCGAGGGCGGCTCACCCGCAGCAAAGGCCGGGATCAAGGACGGCGACGACATCGTCGAGGTGGCCGGAACCAAGGTCAACAACGCGATCGCCCTGCGCGCCCTCGTCCGTGCCCAGCCGGTGAATACACCCGTCGAGGTCACCCTTGTGCGCGGCGGCCAGGAGCAGAAGGTCGACGTCTCGCTCGTGCTGAAGTAGGCACACGGGGCTGGTCGGGTCGGACCTGGTCTGGGTCAGCCGGGCCGGTTCCGTCGAGCCGGTTCGATCGGGTCTGGTCAATCGGGCCTGGTCGATCGGGCCCGGTCGTGGCCAGTCGCGACTCGACCTCACAGGCGGCGAGACTCCGCCGCGACTCGACCGCGAAGAGGGTGTGGACAGCCAACCGCTGTCCACACCCTCTTCGCATGCCCTTGGCTCCTCACAGCTGCACGATGACACTGGTGTCGTCTCGCCCGACCGCGGTGGGACGTCTCTGATCAGGAGGAGTCATCGTGAGTTTCGAAGTCGACGCCGAACGCGTCCAATCAGCCGCCACCGCCACCGCGGGCACGTCCCGCAACCTCGTGTCCGAATCCGACACGATGCTGCGCAATCTGCTCTCACTCCAAGAATGCTGGCGCGGCAGTGCGGCGCAGAACTTCCAAGCGGTCATCAACCAGTGGGAGTCCGCGCAGAAGCAGCTGATGGAATCGCTCAACTCCATCCACGGAGCACTCAACACCGCGGCTCGCCAATACGATGAGGTCGAATCCGCGAACTCGCGACTCTTCGCTCCGTGACCGTCAACGGTTCGCCTGCGCCGTGCGGACGGACCGACCGCGCCGTCGGAACGCCCGAGCATGGGCGCCCCGACACCACCTCCGCGATCCCTGCGATCACGGGGTCGAAGTCTCTTCGTTCTCGTGGCCGGCATCTGGCAAACTATCAGCCTTTATTAGTAGGCTGAGAGCGATAGTTCGCGGCGGTGTTGGCCAAGAATCTCCGGACCGGAGTGGATCGGCTTGGCAGCGTCGGGTCAAACCAATGCAGGAGTCGACTACGGATGAGCATCTTCCAACGGATCGCGACGATCTTCGGTGCAAAGGCCAACAAGGCCTTGGACAAGGCCGAAAACCCCAACGAAACCCTTGATTACTCGTACCAGAAGCAGCTGGAACTGCTGCAGAAGGTTCGCCGCGGTGTTGCCGATGTCGCCACCAGCCGCAAGCGTCTCGAGCTGCAGATCAACCAGCTCGAACAGCAGCAGAACAAGCTCTCCGGCCAGGCCGAGAAGGCCATGCAGATCGGTCGGGAGGATCTCGCCCGTGAGGCTCTGACCCGCAAGTCCGGACTCACCCAGCAGATCACCGATCTGCAGAGTCAGCACGAGGGACTGCAGGGCGAGGAGCAGAAGCTCACCCTCGCTTCGCAGCGCCTCCAGGCGAAGGTCGACGCTTTCCGCACGAAGAAGGAGACCCTCAAGGCCACCTACAACGCCGCGGATGCGCAGACGAAGATCGGCGAAGCCTTCTCGGGCATCTCCGAAGAACTCGGCGACGTCGGACTCGCGGTTCAGCGCGCCGAGGACAAGACCGCTTCTCTGCAGGCCAGGGCCGGTGCCGTCGACGAACTGCTCGCCTCCGGTGCCCTCGACGACGTCACGGGTACGCAGAAGGACGACATCACCGCGCAGCTCGACTCGCTGTCCAGCGACAACGACGTGGAGATGGAACTCCAGCGGATGCGCGAATCCTTGCCGGCAGGATCCGAGAAGAAGGACCAGAAGTCCCTTGAAGGGGAGGATCAGCAATGATCATCCGGATCATGGGCGAAGGCCAGTTCGACGTCAAGAACGTCGACCAGGTGCTGCTGCAGAAGTATGACAACCAGGTCGAAGACGCCGTCAACGCCGGCAACGAGGAGGCCGTGCGCACCGCACTGACGGCCCTCCACGAATACGTCAAGGCCAATGGCCAACCTGTCGCCGACGACTACCTCGGATCCTCCGATGTCGTCGTCCCCTACGTCGACGCCACCTTGGCCGAAATCTCCGAGCTGCTCACCGGTGAGGGCTTCATCCCGGATCCAGCCTGAAAACGAATAGCACGATCATGCACCCGGCCCATTGTCTGAGACAGTGGGCCGGTTCTGCCACACCCAGAGAGGAACGACGATGAAGAATCGCTTCGTCAAAGACAACGGACTGACCATGCGGATGGGATGGACGATCTTCCTCAACGGGCTCATCTATGTCATCCTCATCCTCGCGATCTGGTGGATGTTCGGTCAGAGCATCCCCGGCGTGATCTTCGCCGTCGTCGTCAGTGCCGGCGCATTCTTCTTCCAGTGGTACTTCTCCGACAAGATCGCCATGCGGGCGATGGGCGGCAGGGAGGTCTCCCCCGAGGAGGCTCCCGAGCTGCACACGATCATCGACCGACTCTGCCAGCTCGCGGACTCGACGAAGCCGCGCGTGGCCGTATCGAATTCCTCGATCCCCAACGCCTTCGCCACCGGCCGCTCCCCCGAACGCTCCGTGGTGTGCGTGACCCGCGGACTGCTGGAGAAGCTCGATCGTGATGAGGTCGAAGTCGTCCTCGCCCACGAGCTCTCCCACGTCGCTCACCGCGATGTCACGGTGATGACCGTTGCCGGTGTCACCGGTGTCGTCGCCGCGCTCATGATGCGCGCCGGCTACTACATGAGCTTCGGACGGTCGAACAACAATAACAATGGCGTCCCGATCCAGCTGCTCTTCATCCTCGTCGGAGCCGTCGTCTACGGCCTGTCGTTCGTCCTCATCCGGGCGCTGTCGCGCTACCGTGAGCTCGCCGCCGACCGCGCCGCAGCCATCCTCACCGGTGCTCCCTCGACGTTGGCCTCGGCACTGACGAAGCTCAGCGGAGACATGGCCAAGATCCCGGAGAAGGACCTGCGCTCATCCGCCTCGGCGAACCATCTGGCTCTCATCCCGGCCATCAGCGGCAAGGCCGCCTTCGGTCAGCTCTTCTCCACCCACCCCTCGCTCGAGAAGCGCCTGGAACAGCTGGCGAAGATCTCCGCTCAGCTCTCCCGCCCCGAGTGACATCTCGCCGCCTCACCAGCGACCACACCACCCCCGACTAGGAGTTTCATGGGTTTCTTCGACGCACTGCTCGGCAGGACCAAACCGAAGCGCGCCAATCTCGACGATCTCTTCGCCCTGCCGCCGGCAGCTCTGACGCTGCAGGCGGCCACCGGCTTCACCCCGACCGGTGTCGGTGCCGTCGCCTTCCGTCAGGTCGAGGGCGCGGCATTCCAGTCCGCGGAGTCCGAGAGCGTCGCCCTCATCGGCTCCGATCCGGCCGCCTCGGTGAGGCAGGAGAACGACGGCTTTGGGTTCACGTGGCAGGTCGTTGCCGATGAGAACGCCGAGGTGGTCAACCTCGTGACGAACATCCACGCCGTGAACTCGGCGCTGGTCAGTCAGGGCTTCGACACGATGCTGCTGTGCACCACCGTGTACTTCGTCCACCCCGACGGTCGTCGCATGGCTCTGGTGTACCAGTACAAGCGCGGCACCTTCTATCCCTTCGTGCAATCGGGTCCGAAGCAGCGGGACAATCCGTTGGAGATCCAGGTCAAGGGCGTCCTCTCCGGCGAGCTGCCTTTCGAAGAGGACACGTCGAACTGGTCGGCCCTGTGGGACGCACCCGGCATGAACGACACCCCAGGAGCACCTGAGCTGAGTACCTGAGTTGCACGGCTGAGCCGCAGCAGCCGCATTCACCAGGCATACAGATGGAGGGCGTCCCTGCGGGGACGCCCTCCATCTGTGTATGAAGTTGAGAGTCAGGCTTGCTCGAGTGCCACCTCGATGGCTTCACCGAGTGCCTCGACTCGGTCGCCGGGCCGGATCGTCGCACCTCGGCGGGTCTCGACCTCACCGTTGACGGTGACCTCACCGTCGGCGATCATGTCCTTGGCCATGGCTCCGTGCTCGGCGACACCGTGGAGTTTGAGCAGCTGACCGAGCTTGATCGACTCGCCGCGGATCTCGATCGTCTCCATCAGAAGAGATCTCCGAATCCGTCGAAGAGGCCTCCGCCGTCACCGCCGTCGCCTCCGAAGAGGCCACCGCCGTCACCGCCGCCCATGTCTCCGCCCATATCGCCGCCGGCGTCACCCATGTCGCCTCCGTAAGCACCGTCCCAGCCGCCGCCCATTCCGCCGAACATCATGGCACCCATGAGGACGCCGGGCAGCAGTCCGGAGCCGGCATAGGAGTTGAAGTAGCCGCGGTTGTATTCGGCGTAGGCCGGTCCGGCCTCCCAGTAGGCGCGACGAGTGTGTCCGTCACCGGTGACCACCTTGCGCACCATCGGATCGGCACCCACGGCCACACGTTCGGCGTCGGCGGCGCACACAGGCACAGGGCGCAGCTGGCCGCCGGCCGGGGCCCAGTCGATGTCCTCGACGGACGGGCCGTGCTGCGGGTTGAAGAAGCAGGGCGGACGACGCACCGGCAGGGGTTTGCCTTCGACCCGGGCACGTACGCACTTCGCGGCATAACGGCCGTCTTCGAGCGCCTCGGTGACGTGGCGGATATCGGTGGGTTCGTCCACCTTCTCCAGCGTCTCCTTGGCGATGTCGTAGGAATCCAGCGCCTGCTTGTAGTCCTGCGCACCGCCGGTGTCGAGATCGACTCCTGCAGTGATGACGTCGAGTTCGGCGACCTCTTCGCCGAACGAGGTGACGTCTTCCTCTGCAGTCTTCTTCACCTGCTCGAGCTCAGCGGCGTGCAGCTCCCGCTGACGCGCCTTCTCCTTGCGGTGGCCGATGAAGAATACCGCTCCGAGAACCACGAGCAGCAATAGGAATACCGTACTCACGATCTATGCCTCCCCGGCTGTCTTTGTCCTTGAACAGTATGCCCGACGAATCTGACAGACGTCTGAGCCTGTGCCTCACATCCGCTCAGTCCCGGCCGCCTCTCAGACCAGCCCGACGATGCCTTTGACCAGCGCGGCGGCTCCCCCGCCGAAGGCGAGGACGAGCATCCCGATCCGTGCGATCGAGGTGTCGACACGCCGCGACAGCACGTCACCGCCGACCAGTCCTGCCACGAGGACGAGTCCGAGTCCGATCCACGTTCCCATCGTCAGATCTGGCCAGACCCCGCCGTGGACGATCACCTTCGCCACCACCGCCGAGGCGGTCCCGACGACGAGGAACGGCTGCAGAGTGGCCGCGAACGACCTCTGCTCCCAGTTCGTCAGCACCGCATAGGCGCTCACCGCAGGTCCACCGGCTCCCGCAGCCGCCGACATTGCTCCGGACAGTATTCCGGTTCCCATCCGGGTGCCCAGGTTCGCCGGAATCCGACGGCCCAGCCTGCCCAGCGTCAGGGAACTGATGAGGGAGACGATGATGAGCAGGCCGATGAGGATCTGCAGCGGAGCGGTCGGCAGAGCCGAGGCGATGAGCGCTCCCGGGATCGTCCCGATCACCGCGCCGAGGGCCAGGTGACGGAACGACGGCCATTCCACCTCGGCGAAGGTGCGGGCGAAGACGGAGAACGACGCGACGATCCCACAGATGTTGACGAGGATGATGCCGCTGAACGGGTCGAGGAGGAGGACGAGGAACGGGCCGCTGACCAGGCCGAATCCCATTCCGGTGACCCGTTGGGACAAGGCGCCGAGGAACACTGCGAAGAGGATGAGCACGACGACGGGTTCCACCTGGCCGAGTCTAGTGCAGGGCTCTTGCCGCTCTTTGCCAGCCTGCGCGCGGCTGCGCGGGGTTAGAGTATTCATCATGAACGCCAGTCCCCTCTGGTCGCGGTTCAGCGCAGATCCGCGATCGTATGGGCAGGTCCGAGCCTCTGATGCCGATCGCGCGGTCGTCAGTGATGTCCTCTCGGAGGGTTACGCCCTCGGTCAGCTCGACGTGGAGGAGTTCGATGAACGCACCGAGGCGGCTGCGAAGATCAAAACGCTAGGAGAAGTCCCAGAGCTGATCGAGGACCTCGTCCTCTCCGATGCCGCCGAGACCGAGCCCGGCCAGCTCGACGATGCGGGGCGCGCGCAGGCTCTGGCTCGCCTGGAGGCCGATCGGGTGCCGATCACGCCGGAGCAGATCGATGCGGCGGCGCAGAAGTACTACCGGGATCGGGTGCGCAGGTCTCTGCTCGGAGCCGTCGCGGGCCCGGCCGGGATCGTCCTGGCGATCTGGGCGATCTCGTCGATCGCCTCTGGCCAGTTCATCTTCTTCTGGCCGATCTTCGTCATCCTGCCCATGCTCTTCGGAGGCCTGCGCCGGATTGCGAACAAGGACGAGATCATCCGCAATCGCAGACGTGAGCTCACGCGTCGAGCTCGGGCCCACCTCGGCGATGCCGAGGCCAAACGACAGCTCGAACAGGGTGAGGATCCCCCGCGAGATTACGAAGCCGACTTCGGTACGGGGCTGCAGCCGCCGCATCCGTCCCACCCGCCGTACTCCCCCGGGCAGATCTCACGTCGGGATGATCGGCACCGGCGCCGGGACGGCCGTCGTCATCGTCGCGACAATCCCTGGGACTGAGGGTTCGGCTCAGCTCTGAGAGATCGGCTCAGCTCTGAGGGTTCGGCTCAGTTCTGGAAGACCCGGATCTGCCCGAACTCCTGAGCCTTGTGAGTGGTGAACCACATGGTGTGCGAGAAATGCCGCAGGTCGTCACCGTCGGCTTCGGCCTGCCAGTAACCCCAAGCGGCTGCGGCCTTGCCGTGAGTGATCGCCGCTTCGAGGTGACCTACTTCAGGCGAATGCGCGGACAGCTCCAACAGGACGTCGACGACGGCTTCCCGACCGGTGTGGGTCTCGACTCCCGCCGGGCGGACGATCTGGAGGACGCAGTCCTCGGCGACCGCCTCGGCGAGGGCTCCCCTGTCACCTTCGAACAGGTGCTCCTCGAATTCGGCGACGAAGACGTTCTTCGGGCTGTTTCCGCAGGCATCGGTGCCGGTGAAAGTCATGGGTCCAGCCTAAGCGGGAAGAGGCGGGGTCACAATGCCCCGAGCATGAAAACGGCCGTGCCGGCACCCTCGCGGGCACCGGCACGGCCGATCGAACAGCAGGGGCTATCAGAAGCCCATGCCGCCCATTCCACCCATGCCGTCCATGCCGGCACCTGCGTCTGCAGCTGCGGCCTTTTCGGGCTTGTCGGCGACGACCGACTCGGTGGTGAGGAACAGACCGGCGATCGAGGCAGCGTTCTGCAGAGCAGAGCGGGTCACCTTGACCGGGTCATTGATGCCGGCGGCCAGCAGGTCCTCGTACTCACCGGTTGCGGCGTTGAGGCCGAATCCGGGTTCGAGGTTGGCGACCTTGTCGGCAACCACACCGGCTTCGAGGCCGGCGTTCGTGGCGATCTGCTTGAGCGGAGCTTCGATGGCAACCTTGACGATGTTGGCACCGGTTGCTTCGTCTCCCTCGAGTGCGAGGTCGGCGAAAGCGGTCTTGCCCGCCTGGATCAGGGACACGCCGCCACCGGCGACGATTCCCTCTTCCACAGCAGCCTTGGCGTTGCGCACGGCATCTTCGATACGGTGCTTGGTTTCCTTGAGCTCAACCTCGGTGGCGGCTCCGGCCTTGATGACTGCAACACCGCCGGCCAGCTTGGCCAGACGTTCCTGCAGCTTCTCACGGTCGTAGTCGGAGTCCGAGTTCTCGATCTCGGCGCGGATCTGTGCGACCCGTCCGGCGATCTCCTCGGCGTCTCCTGCGCCCTCGACGATGGTGGTCTCGTCCTTGGTGATGACGACCTTGCGGGCGGTACCCAGCAGATCGGTGGTCACGCTGTCGAGCTTGAGCCCGACTTCCTCGGACACAACCTGGCCACCGGTGAGGATGGCGATGTCGGCGAGCTGAGCCTTGCGGCGGTCACCGAAGCCCGGAGCCTTGACTGCCACGGACTTGAAGGTGCCCTTGAGCTTGTTCAGCACCAGGACGGCCAGGGCTTCGCCCTCGACGTCTTCGGCGATGATGAACAGCGGCTTGTTGGACTGCTGGACCTTCTCGAGGACGGGCAGCAGATCCTTCACGTTCGAGATCTTGGAGTTGACGATGAGGATGTAGGGATCCTCAAGGACAGCTTCCTGGCGATCGGTGTCGGTGACGAAGTAACCGGAGATGTAGCCCTTGTCGAAGCGCATACCCTCGGTCAGTTCGAGTTCGAGTCCGAAGGTGTTGGACTCCTCGACGGTGACGACGCCTTCCTTGCCGACCTTGTCGATGGCCTCGGCGATCAGTTCACCGATTGCGGGATCTCCAGCGGAGATGCCAGCGGTGGCGGCGATCTGTTCCTTGGTCTCGATGTCGATGGCGTTGTTCAGCAGAACCTGCGTCACAGCCTCGACGGCCTTCTCGATGCCGCGCTTGAGGCTGAGCGGATCAGCACCGGCTGCCACGTTGCGCAGTCCCTCGCGGACGAGAGCCTGTGCGAGCACGGTAGCGGTGGTGGTTCCGTCGCCTGCGACGTCGTCAGTCTTCTTGGCGACTTCCTTGACGAGCTCGGCGCCGATCTTCTCGTAGGGATCCTCGAGTTCGATCTCCTTGGCAATGGACACGCCATCGTTGGTGATGGTCGGTGCGCCCCACTGCTTTTCGAGCACGACATTGCGACCGCGGGGTCCAAGGGTCACCTTGACCGCGTCCGCGAGCTGGTTGAGGCCAGCTTCGAGTCCCCGACGAGCTTCCTCGTCGAATGCAATCATCTTTGCCATAGTGGCTTAGATCCTCCCTGATGGAGTGGAGTGGGTATCCAGAGCAGTCATCAGCGCCCGCGACGGCAGAGAGTGTGTCCGCATGTTCCATTCCACATATGGACCACGCTCTCGAGACAACTGGTGGGAACCCATCGGTTTTCACCAGTACTAGATTTAGCACTCTCCCCATGCGAGTGCAAATATTGGCCGTCTGCGGTCATGGGCGTCCGTGGGCGCGAAACGCGAATACTCGGGGCCGCTCGGGAGTCGGCTGGCGGGTTCGGCTCAGCGCGAAACAGTGCCTGGGGCGCGTGCCGGGGCGAGCGGCGAGTCCCGCGGCGGGGCAACGCGGCGGTTCCCGCGGCCGGGCAACGCGGCGGTTCCCGCGGCCGGGGCCAGCGGCGCGCACCGCGACGCACACAAGTCAGTGCTGTCGCCCGACACGATCCCCTCCGAACCGACCCAGGCAGCGTTCTCCACGGCAGACCATCCGCTTACGGCTCACCTTCTTCCGAAATCCATACAGAAGAAAGTGGGCTTTCCGGAGCAAAGCGGGCCGCTCCCGGAGAACTGAAAAGCGCCGGGCAGTTGCCTGCTCGGCGCTTTCCCCACGCACAACAGCGCCGGTCGACCGGATGGCCGTTCGGACACCGCCGTGCAGCGGATCAGAAATCTGTAAAACTGTGCTGTCAGCAGCCAGTCTCAGAGGAGGGTGACGGACTCCGCCTGAGGACCCTTTTGTCCTTCTCCAACTTCGAACTGAACCTGCTGGCCCTCTTCGAGAGAGCGGTAGCCGTCCATCTGGATTGCGCTCCAGTGAACGAACACGTCCTGGTTGTCGCCTTCGAGGGTGATGAATCCATAGCCCTTTTCAGCGTTGAACCACTTGACGGTACCTTGTGCCATTACTTCTCCATACAGTGCAGTGCCATTGAAATCCCGCATTTCAGCCGCGACCTGGCGACCGCATCTGGAATGCGGAAGCTAGTAAAACTCAACTGACCCCGCGATTTCTCTCATTGACCTCGGGAGAATAATCTCGGTGAAGCACGAATAGAACACAAGGTGCTGTGCTTGCCTAGCTGATGCAACTCTACCGCAGGCACACACTGCGCCCCGGGCCTCTCGACACTGTTATAAATTCGTTACTTTAGGGTTTTCGCCCTGTTCACAACTGTCGCCCCGGATCACTCCGAGCCTTCGCCTCCGCTGGGCTCAGGTCCCCGGTCGGCGATGTCCGAGCAGATGACGACCGTGACATCGGCTTCGAAGTCCGTCGATGCCTCCGTGGCCGAAATGCCGAGCGATTCGGCAACGAGCTTCGCCTGCGAGGCGTTCTCCTCGCCGTTGTAGTACACGGTCGAATCGGTGAGGTTCGTCGAGTAGTTGCCGACCTGCCCGAGCTTCCAGCCCTTCTCGTCGACCGCTTCGGAGAACTTCTTCGCAGCACCCGAGACGCCGGAGCCGTTGAGGACGTCGACGGTGAGCGAGTCATCAGCGACGCTGACTTCGCTCTCGCTCGGCGAGGGTTCGGCCGAAGCCGATTCCGAAGCCGGCGGATCGGCGACCTTCGATTCGGGGTTGCCCATCGACGAGACGATGATGTTGATGGCGGCCACGACGAGCAGGACCGCGACCAGGGCGAGCACGATGACCAGCGAGATGGCACCGATGTTCGACGACGCTGCGGATTCCTGTCGATGGGCACCGCTGCGCCGGCCGGGCTCGATCTCGTCGAATTCGTCGGTCATGTCTACCTCGAGACGCGGGCTTGGGCGCGTTCGCTCTGCCGCGTGCTGCGGATCCGGCGAAGGCGCTTGACCAGCATGGGGTCGCTGGCCAGAGCTGCAGGGTTGTCGAGAAGCGAGTTGAGGATCTGGAAGTAGCTGGTGGCGGACATGTCGAAGCGCTCACGAATCGCGTGATCCTTGGCTCCGCCGTATTTCCACCACCGCCGCTCGAACTCCAAAACGGCCACCTCGAGCTCGCTCAGTTCTGAGGTGTCGTTGTTCGGCGGCATAGAGGGTGTGCTCCTTCGAGAGGTGTCTGTGCTTCTATATTATCGCCCGAGCGACGGGACCGAAATTTCCGGCGCGCCGCCGTCGGCTGTGAGCTCGCCCCCAACCGCCGGAGACGGCGTCACCCCGCCGCAGGAAATCTGTTCGAAGACCTCCGCGACGGGGTGACGATCAGGACCATCGCCGAGGTGGCGCTGCCTCGGCGAACCCGGCTGACCTGATCTCGGGGATCGGATCAACCGCGCGTTCGACGTAAGGTCAGGACCGCCTCGGCGAGGGTGCATGATCAGCGGATTCGGATGTTGACCTGCTTGATCTGGGTGAAGCCTTCGAGCATGCCTTCCAGCGATGCCTCACGTCCGAAGCCTGAGGTCTTCATGCCGCCGTAGGACTGGCCGGCCAGCTGGCCGCCGCCCTGGTTGACCTGCACCCAACCGGATTCGATCCGGTTGGCCATGGTCAGTGCCGCGTCGACGTCCTTCGTGAAGACGAAGGCAGCGAGACCGAAGTCGGAATCGTTGGCCATGTCGATGACCTCGTCGATGTCCTTCCACGGGATGACCGAGAGGACGGGGCCGAAGATCTCCTCGCGGCTCGTCTGCCAGTCGTTCTTCGCCTTCGAGAAGATCACGGGTGCGTGGTAGAAGCCGGGCTCGCCGACCTCAAGGGAATCGGAGCCGTCGTAGGCGATCTCCACACCGTCCATCGACTTTCCGAGTTCGATGTAGCTGGCGACCTGGTCGTACTGCTTCTGGTTGATGATGCAGCCGATGTCGGAGTCCTCATCGCGGGGGTCGCCGACCTTCATCTTCGAGACAGCGTCGACGAGCTTGCCCAGGAAGTCGTCGTAGATGTCCTCGTGGAGGAACAGACGCGAACCCATGGTGCACGACTGGCCCTGACGAGCGAAGCGCGTCGACAGGAGCACCTGCTCGAGGGTGTCCTCATCGTTCGAGTCCGGGAAGATGATGTTCGGGGACTTGCCGCCGAGCTCCATCGACGAATGTGCGAGACGGCCACCGGCCACCTCGGCGACGTGACGGCCGACGCTCGTCGAACCGGTGAACGAGACCTTGTCGACGTCGGGGTGGACGTTGAGGGCCTCACCGATGACCGATCCCTTGCCGGTGACCACGTTGAGCACACCGGCGGGCAGGATGTCGGCGATGACCTCGGCCATCTTGAGGATCGTCAGCGGTGCATCCTCGGCGCACTTGAGGACGATCGTATTGCCGGCGGCGATCGCGGCAGGTGTCTTGAAGGCCGCGATCATCAGCGGCGAGTTCCACGGCAGGATGCCGGCCACGACGCCCAGCGGCACGCGCTTCGTGTACTGCAGCTGCTTGTCTCCGGCTGGCAGGGTGTTGCCCTTGACCTCACCGGCGACTCCGCCCATGTAGCGGAACAGGTCGGCCAGGATGATCGTCTCCGGGCGGGCCTGGGTGCGGATCGCGTTGCCGGTGTCCAGGGCGGTGAGCTGAGCCAGCTCCTCCGAGGCGGCTTCGAGCGCATCGGCGCAGGCCACAAGCTTCTTCTGGCGTTCCTTGAACGGCAGGGCCGCCCACTCGGGGAAGGCCTTGCGTGCAGCCTTGACGGCACGGTCGGCGTCGGCCTCTTTGCCGTTGGGGACCTTGGCGATGACGACGTTGCGGTCGATGGGGGTGATGACATCGGTGGTGTCGCCGTCAGCAGCGTCGACCCACTCGCCGCCGATGAGCATCTTCCAGTTCTTGGCCTCTGGGAATTCCGACATTTCGGTCCTTTCGTTCAACGATGAACTCCTTAGGCCGAGCATAACGCGTGCCGTCTGCGGGCAGTACACCTGTTCGATAGGCGATCGCGCACACCCGATCTGCGCTCGGTGCACACCCGCACGATGCCCTCACCGAGGATGTGCTGACGTACGCGATCACCCTCACCGAGGCAGTCGTGGAGTTCGCGTCCACCTGATCTCGTTACACTCGTGCCCATGACGTCGAGACCTCCGATGACCGAGATCATGTCCCCTGACTGGGCGCAGGCCCTGACCGATGTGGAGGACCGCGTCCATGCGATGGGCGACTTCCTGCGCGATGAGCTCGCCGCCGGTCGCGAGTACCTGCCTGCCGGGGACTTCGTCTTCCGTGCCTTCGCCGAACCGCTGGAACAGGTGAAGGTGCTCATCGTCGGTCAGGATCCCTACCCGACACCGGGCCATCCCATCGGCCTGTCCTTCGCCGTCGATCCCGATGTCCGACCGCTGCCCCGCTCGCTGGGCAATATATACAAGGAGCTCGAAGCCGATCTCGGCATCCCACCTGCCCCTCACGGAGACCTGCGCGGGTGGTCGAGGCAGGGCGTGATGCTGCTCAATCGAGCCCTCACCGTCGCTCCGGGCCAGCCCGCCTCACACCGCGGCAAGGGGTGGGAGGAGATCACGGAGCGGGCGATCACTGCGCTGACACAGCGAGATCAGCCGCTCGTCGCAATCCTCTGGGGCCGGGATGCCCGCAACCTCGCACCGCTGCTGACTTCCGGCACCGCCGAGGTGGCCATCATCGAATCACCGCATCCCTCGCCGCTGTCGGCCAGCCGCGGCTTCTTCGGCTCCCGCCCGTTCTCGCGCACGAATGAGCTGCTCGCCCAGAAGGGCATCGCGCCGATCGACTGGGCGCTGCCAGTTCACGACTGAGCTCAGGGCTGGATCCCGCCCGACTCGGGCGAGCCTTTGCCGGCGCCCGAAACACCCGAGGTTCCCGTCCCGCTCGACTGGGTCTTCGCCGGTCCCGGCTGCACCGAGTCGATGACAGCGGTCGAGGTCTCGCCGCTGCGCACCGATTCGACCTTCTCCTCGGCCGAGCTCTGGCTCTTGAGGTTCTTCAACGGCAGCGCCAGGTAGCTGCCGAGCACAGCTCCGACCGCCAGTGCCGCGTTCGCCAGGATCGCTGTGAACAGCGAGGACAGGCCCACGGCGAAGGTCACGTTCTCCGATTCCGAGGCGATCTGATAGACGGCGGTGAAGATCGACAATCCCTGCAGCAGGGTGTAGATGCCGGGAATCATGAGCACGATCGCCGGCGCTCCCAGCCGCAGCGCCAATGGTCTCGAGAGGAACCCGGTGACGGTGGCGGCCAAGAGGCTGGCGAGGACATTGTCGATGTGCAGAAGGGTCAGCGACATCATCGTGATGTGCGAAGCCAGACCGACGATCGCCGCCGGCAGGATGAACCGCCGCCGGGCCGACATCGCCACGGCGCCGGACATCGACACCACGGCGGCGGCGACCATCGACAGGATCGCCGTGACCACATGCGGACTCGTCTTCGGCACGAGCACTTCGATATGGCTGAGTCCGATCGCCTGCCCGCACACGACGCCCAGGGCGATGCCGGAGACGATGCCCGCCAGAGTCATGAACACCCCGACGACGCGGCCGGCCGCGGTCAGCGGGAAGTTCGTCAGCGCATCCTGGACGGCCGAATACAGTGACTGGGTGGGCAGCAGGAGGACGATGCCGGCGGCCACGAGGTACTGCGGGGAGTTGATGATGCCGATGTCGCCGGCGATCGTGGCGATGAGCGTCGCCGAGGCGGCCTGCAGCGCCGTGATGAAGAACGACGGCAGGTGGGTGCGACCGAGGAACTTGCCGACCTGGAAGATGAGGATGGCCATGGCGATACCCAGCGGCACCGCGATCGGGCCTCCCCCGAGCAGCAGAACCAGGGCGCCGACCATGAACCCCCATGCTCCGGTGACGAACCACTGCGGGAACGGCCGTCGCTGCGCGCGGATGGCGTCGAGACGGCTGCGCGCCTCGTGGAATTCCAGGCGTCCGTCGACGAGGTCGGTGACGAGCTTGTGCACCGAGGCGAGCTTCGCGAAATGCGTGGACTCACCGCGATTGACCCGCATCACCGTGAGCAGACGACCGTCGGAGGTCGAGTAGTGCACGACGAGCGTGTTCGAGGTGAGATCGACTTCGACGGTGGCCAGGCCGCATGCCGTGCATGCGGCGATGACCGAGACCTCGACATCGCTGGTGCCCGCGCCGGCGCGCATCATCATCGCCGCGATATCGGCGGCGAGGTCGAGGATCATCCGAGCTTCGTCCTCGCTCGGCTCGGTCGCCTGCACCGGCGCCTGATACGGGGTGCCCTTGAGCGCGGTGACGATCGGCACCGGCTGCGTGTTCGGAGTCGTACCTGAGACGAGTTTGCCGACGGTGCGCCGGGCCACGCTCTGCGCGATCCGCTGAGAAGCGCCGCGGTGGTCCGTCCGCGGTTTCGACCGGCCGACGCTGCGTTCGGGCTTCGCCGCCTTCGCGGCAGCGGCCTTCTCGATGTCCTCAGGCTTGGGGTCCGGCGAGGAATCCCGCAGTTCGGCCAGACGCTGCAGTCGGGTGCGTTCGAGCAGCTCCCTCAGAGCCTGGGATCCGGCCTCAGGATTGCCGCCGTTGACCGGGGCAGGGGACGACCCCCGAACGGGCCCGGGGGCGGTCGGTGGATCGACCCGCACCTCGGCGGTGGTGGCGTCTTCGAGTTCGTCGCTCACGGCTCGCAGATGAGTGTCGGGCCGTATGGATCGGCGACGTTCGCGGTTCCCGTCTCGGCGTCGTAGTCGAAGACGCGGCGTCCGGAGACGAACACGGTCTCGGCGCGGGAGTCGAGATCGAGCGGGTCGCCCGACCAGATGACGATGTCGGCGTCACGGCCGACGGCCAGGGACCCGAGACGGTCATCGAGTCCGAAGATCGCTGCGGGGTTGATCGTCAGGGCTTCGATCGCGACGATCGGGTCGAGACCTTCCTTGACGGCCAGGGACGCCTCGTGGATGAGGAAATTGATGGGGATCACCGGGTGGTCGGTGGTCAGAGCGATGCGCACCCCCGCCTCGGCGAGGGCCGCCGCGGTGGCCAGGGTGCGGTCGCGCAGTTCGACCTTCGACCGAGTGGTCATCAGGGGGCCGAGGATGACGTCGATGCCCTTGGCCGCGATGTAATCGGCGATCTTGTGGCCTTCGGTGCCGTGGTTGATGACGAGGCGGTACCCGAATTCCTCGGACAGTCGGATGGCCGTGGCGATGTCATCGGCGCGGTGGCAGTGCTGGTCCCAGGCGAGTCTGCCGTCGAGCACATCGGCCAGGGTCTCCTTGACGAGGTCCCGGTCGAACGGAGTGCCCTCAGCCTCGGCGTGGGCACGTTTGGCCTGGTAGTTGCGGGCGTCGACGAAAGCGTCGCGGATGATCTTCGCGGTGCCCATCCTCGTCGAGGGGGTCGTCTTCTTCTCCCCGTAGACGCGTTTCGGGTTCTCGCCGAGCGCGGACTTCACGGACAGGTCCTCGGTCACGAGCATCTCGTCGACGATCCGTCCCCACGTCTTCACGAAGGCGGTGCGCCCGCCGATGGGGTTGCCGGATCCGGGTTTGATGAGCGCCGAGGTGACTCCCCCGCGCAGCGCATCCTTGAAGCCGATGTCGGTCGGGTCGATGCCGTCGAGGGCGCGCAGCCCGGCCCCGTTGGGGTCGGTCATCTCATTCGTGTCATCACCGGACCAGCCCTCGCCGTCCTCATGCACGCCGAGGTGGCCGTGGGCTTCGATGAAGCCGGGCAGCACCCAGCGTCCGCCGGCGTCGATGACCTCGGTGTCCGTGGGGAGTGATGAGGTGTCGACGGTCCCGTCGACCACCTCTGCGATGCGGCCGTCGGTGACGGTGAGCGTACCCGTTTCGATCGCCTCGGCGCGGTGCCCGTTCGCATCAGCGACGGGCACGATCCGTGCGTTGGTGATCACGAGATCTGCGGCGGCGGGGACCGGAACCGAACGGTACATTGTGCTCCTAGCAATGGGGTCGGCGACGACGTCTGGCTGCGGAGTCGAGTCTACGCCACATGCCGTTTCTCCCGGTTCATCCCGGCTCCCTCACGGGTGCCTCGTGTCACCCCCGGCATATAGTCTTGGACCATTGCCCGAAGAGAGAAGGTTCCCTGATGCTAGAGACCATCACCTCCTACGTCGCTGTCGGAGATTCATTCAGCGAAGGGCTGATGGATCCCGACCCGCGCATCGACGACCGGTTCCGCGGCTGGGCGGACCGTCTGGCCCTCATGCTCACGGAGTCGAAGGCGGGCAGCCCCGATGTCTCCTATGCCAATCTCGCGATCCGCGGACGGCTGCTCGACCGCATCATCGACGAACAGGTTCCCCGTGCCCTGGAGCTGAAGCCGGATCTGGTCAGCCTGTGTGCAGGCGGCAATGACTGTCTGCGGCCGAAGGCCGATATCGACGCCCTGGCCGCGAAGTTCGAGCGCGCCGTCATCGACCTGCGCGAAGCCGGCATCGAGGTGCTCATGTGCAACGGCTTCGACACGGAATTCAGCTCCCCGCTCATCCGTGCGGTGCGCCCCCGCGTCGGTGTCTACAACGCCCACCTGTGGTCGATCGCGCAGCGCCACGGCTGCCACATGGTCGACCTGTGGGGTCTGCGGTCGCTCTATGCCGCGGAGATGTGGGCCGAGGATCGCATCCACCTCTCCCCCAAGGGCCATCATCTCGTCGCCGAGCAGGCACTGGCCACGCTCGAATCCGGTCATTCGCTGCCGACCGAGGGCTTCGGTGTGCCGGCCCGTCCGACGCGTGCGATCCGCGAGGCTATGAGCGAAGAGTCTCGGTGGGCGAAGCAGTACTTGGGTCCGTGGGTCGGCCGTCGCCTGCGCGGTGAGTCCTCCGGGGACAAGCTCGATCCGAAGCTGCCCGAGCTCACCCGCGTCGCCGACCTCGTCGAGCGGGCACGGGAAGCTGACGCCGCAGACGTTCGACGTGCGGCCGATCGGGGTGCGGCCGATCGGGGTGTGGCCGGTCGGGGTACGGACGAGAGATGAGCGGTGAGAGCGTGCGCATACCCGAACTCTCCGCCGCCGGCGCCGCATTCGGCGGACCGACCGCCTCCTTCGGAGGGCTCGGTCCGGATGACGGCGGTCCGGGGGCGGATACGCCGGCCTTCCGGCATGCCTACGGGGAGGCGCCTGAGCAGTTCGTCGAGGTCTACGGTGACCCGGCAGCCGCCTCGACGACGGTGATCTTCGTCCACGGCGGCTACTTCCGTCCGCGCACGGACCTCGCTCATGCCCGACCGCTGGCTCTGTCGTTGGCCGCCTCCGGAGTGCTCGTCGTCCTCGTCGAATACCGTCGGGACGGCGGACAGCCGCTCCTGCTCGACGATGTCACCGCGGCCATCGAGGCGGTGCAGTTCGAACTGCCGAACTGGGACGTCAGCGAGTCTGGGCGGGAGAACCTCATCGTCTCCGGGCATTCGGCCGGCGGCTGCCTCGTCCTCGCGTGGGCCTCCCACCTGCCCGAGGACGGGCCGAGATTCCGTCTGCGACCGCTGGCGCCGGTTACGGACCTGCTGCGGGAAGTGGCGGGCAGCCTCGGTGATGGTGCGGTCCTCGACTACATGGGTGTGCGGCCCGAGGAGGATCTTCAGGCGTATCTGCGTCATGATCCTCGGTCTCGGGCCGTGCTCATTCCGGGCCGCGTCGATGTCCGTTCGATCCACGGGGATGCCGATGAGACCGTCGCCATCGAGTTCTCCCGGGTCTTTCCCGCGGCCCTGACCGAACTGCCCGGGGCGAACCATGCCGATGTCATCGACCCCGAGTCCCCGTATTTCCCGCAGGTGAGGGACCTCCTCCTCGGGTAAGGGCGGTCTTCATCAGGTGAGGGTCGCACCTCGGTTTCAGCGGCCGCCGATCCCGGGCTTGATGAGGGAATCTCAGATCCCTTCGGGGCTGATGCCGGGACCGTTCTCGATGCCGGTGCGGATATCGAAGAGTTCGGGAAAGAACGTGAGGTCGAGCGCCTTCTGCAGGAACCCGACTCCGCTCGAACCGCCGGTGCCGCGCTTCATGCCGATGATCCGCAGCACCGTGCGCATGTGCCGGTAGCGCCAGAGCTGGAAGTTCTCCTCGAGGTCGACGAGCTCTTCGCAGCTTTCGTATTCCTGCCAGTACTTCTGCGGGTTCTCATAGATGATGCGGAAGGTGTCGCTCAGCTCTTCGTCGAAGGTGTGGGCCACGGACTTGTCGCGGTCGAGCAGCCGCTGCGGCACCGGGAGTCCGCGGCGGGCCAGACATGCAATGAACTCGTCGTAGATGCTCGGTTCCTCGAGATACTGCTCGAGTGCGGCACGCGCTTCGGGCTCACCGTCGAAGACCGGTAGCATCTCCCGGTTCTTGTTCCCGAGCAGGAACTCCACCGCTCGGTACTGCCAGGACTGGAAACCAGAGGCACGGCCGAGTTGGTCGCGGAAGCCGATGTATTCGCTCGGGGTCAGCGTGGCGAGGACGGACCACTGTTCGGTCAGGGTCTTCTGGATGTGCTTGACGCGGGCGATGCGCTTCAGCGCGGTCTGCAGCTCATCGTGGGCGATGAGCCGGCGGGCGTCGAGGAGTTCGTGGATGACGAGGCGGAACCACAGTTCGGTGGTCTGGTGCTGGATGATGAAGAGCATCTCATCGTGATGCTCGGGGCTGCTGACGGGGTGCTGAGCGCCGAGCAGCCGATCGAGGTCGAGATACGACCCGTAGGTCATCGTCTTCTTGAGGTCGGTGTGGACCCCGTCCTCGAGGTCACGCACGTTCTTCTCCGCCGTGGACCTGGCGTCTTTGCTCGGTTCGGTGTTCGAGTCGGTCATGCGCTCCAGCATAAGGGTCAGCCCGGTTGCGCAGGAGTGACCCAGTTGCATCGGGGACGGTTCAGCCGCAATGAGGCTCAGCCCGGTGGCCGTCTCTGCGGTTCGGTGACTTCACGGACTTCGTCGACGAGTCGCTTCCATTCCTGCGGCATCTGGGCCTCACCGAATCGGACGCGCCCGTAGCGGCTCTCGATGAGGTAGACGAAACGGTCGGCGCCGGTCGGAACCGAGCTGTCGGCAGTGGTCTGGGCCGAGCCGTCGGCTCCGGTCGATGCGCGGCTGCTCGCATCGGCTGCCGACCAGGGCAGTTCGGCGACCGTTCGCCCGAGGCCCTCGGCGTGGCTGCTCGCGTCGATGTCGACTTCCCAGACGAGCCGCATTCCGCCGATCCCCCCGGAACGTTCGACGAGCAGACGACCGAAGCCGTCGCCGTCTCCCGAACCGGCCCGGCTCTCAGTCACCAGCTGCTCCCCTCGTTTCCCCGGGCTGCTGCCGCATGGGTGATGCCCACTGTCTGCCACCCGGTCACGACCGCGTCGTGAACGTCGGATCCGGCACCGAACTGATCGGCCGCCTCGGCGATGGTCAGCTGTGCGAAGGCGTCGAAATCGGTCTGCTTGGTGATCTCGGAACCGGTGAGCACCGCGTACCAGACCTGCCCGACGCTGTCCCACGCGGGACCGCCGATGCTCTTGGCGGCGAGCGCGAACGCCCGATTCGGAATGCCCGAGTTGAGGTGGACGCCGCCGTTGTCGGAATCGGTGGTGACGAAATCGTCCATGTGTCCCGGCTGCGGATCCTTGCCGAGGACGTCATCGTCATACGCTGTGCCGGGTTCGAGCATAGACCGCAGGGCCCGCCCTGTGACCTCGGGAGTGAAGATGCCTGCCCCGATGAGCCAGTCGGCGTCCTCGGCGTTCTGCCCCGCCGCGTGCTGCTCGGTCAGCGCCCCGAAGACATCGGCGCAGTGCTCGTTGAGTGCTCCCGGCTGGCCGAAGTATTCGAGGTCCGCGGTGTGGCTGATGACTCCGTGTGAGAGTTCGTGGCCGATGATCGACACGGACCCGGTGAAGCCGGTGAAGACCTCGGCGTCACCGTCGCCGAAGACCATGAGGCGGCCGTCGAAGAACGCGTTGTCGTAGTCATTGCCATAGTGGACGCTGGCCATGAGCGGCATCCCCCGCCCGTCGAGGGAATCGCGGGAGAAGGCCTCCGAGAACAGCGCGTACGAGGCGCCGAGTCCGTCATAGGCCTCGTTGACCGGCTCATCGCTCACGGGCTCCTCGCCCTCGGAGCGAACGAGTGTGCCGGGCAGCACCTCGGTGTTCTCGGCATCGTGGATGAGTCGCTGGAGTCCTGCCGGAGCGGGTGCGGCAAGCGCTGCCTCGTCCTTGCCGAGGTCGGCCGGCGGGGTGTAGCGGAGCCCGGCGAGGCGCAGGTTCCGACAGGTCTCATCGGACATCCGGCAGCTGCGGGCGGCAGCGGCCGCCTTCGGGAAGCGCTCGATGCCGCGTTCGGCGATCGCATCGAGGAGGTAGGGCGGGACCACGCTGTGGAAAGTCATGAGTCCAGCCTGCCACTTTCGGCGGCGAATCGACAGAGACCAGGTCCGTTCCGCCCGCGCGCAGGCTACGAAAATGACGCGAAGAAAGTATTGCAAAGCCTTCTTTGCAAGCGTATCTTTGCAGTATGCATGAGGAGATCACACATCCGAACGGTGTTCGCGAAATCAGCACATCGGCCCTCAAGGGCCTGGCCCATCCCCTGCGGACGGCGATCTACGATGCGCTGTCGACGCTGGGGCCGCAGACGGCGACGAGCCTGGCCAAGCGCCTCGGCGAATCGTCGGGATCGACGAGCTATCACCTGCGCCAACTCGCTCGCCACCGGCTCATCCGCGAAGTCGAGGGCCAGCACAGCGGACGGGAGAAGTGGTGGGAGCGGATCCCTGGAGCCATGAAGGTACCGGGGCCCGAAAGCGATCTGGACCCCTCGACACGGACCGCCTCCCACTACGTCAACCGTGAGCTCGTGCGCAATATGCACCGCAACTTCGCGGACTTCGTCGATGCGGCCTACGACGATCGGCGGCTGCCCACCGACTGGGTCGAAGCCTCCGCCAGCGATACGAGCAACCTGCGCCTGACGAAGGAGCAGCTGGCGGAGGTCGCCGCCGAATACGAGAGAACGGTCATGGCACTCATCAACACCTATCGCGGCCGCAACGATCCGGGGTCGCGCCCGGTGCAGATCCAGTTCTATGCCTTCCCCCTGATCGATGGAGAGGAAACACCATCATGAGCACGCTCACCCCACCCATCCGCCCGCCGCTTGCCGACCAGCACCGACGCATCGTCGAACGCACGGTCATCGTCACCCGCGAAATCGTCGTCGACAGCGGTGACGACACGTCCGCCGAGGCGGCCGGACTCGACCGCTTGGTCCTGCGCCTGGCACTGTGGCTGGTCGAACGCCGCCGCGTCCGGTCCCGCGTCCGGTCCCTGCGCGTTCGCACCGATCCCGCGGAGATGTCGCGCCGAGTCGACGCCGCGAAGCAGCGCCACCTCGACCGGTACCACGGGCTGCCCTTCTGATCGGGATTGTCAGCGGAGCACGCTCACCGGGCGGCTCGGCATCTCAACCCGATCGCCGTTTCCACACGCCTGCTCAACGGGGCACGCTCACCCGGGGGCCACCTCGGCGAGGGACCACCCTAAGGGTCGCCCACTATGAGTCGTCTACGAGTCCTCGGTCGTCGGCGGGAAGACGACGAGGGTGATGACGATGATGATCATGAAGAACGTCGTGAGGAATGTCGGGATCGGGATGATCGGGTCGGCGAGGATGAGCAGCGCGCACACGGGCACGACCGTGTTGACCACGGCATTCGCATTGGCGCGGATCGCGAGCACCCACACGCCGAGGACGAACACGACGATGGGCACCGACACCGTGAACGTCGCCAGCACAGGGTCGAGGGCGCTGTTGCCGAGCTGGGAATCAGCCTCGACGCCGACCCCGGCAGAGAACGCACCGGCCGCCGCGAAGATGAAGTAGTGGCCGTAGCCGTACTTCAGCGAACCTCCCAGGCTGCCGATGGCACGATGGTGCGGCGGCCAGAAGTAGATCCACCACATGGCCGCGGTGACGATCAGGCACAGCAGTCCGAGCGAGATGAGCGGGACGATGTCCGCCACCTCGCCGAGGGCGTCGAAGACCGCATTCGCCGAGGCCAGCAGGCTCTCACCGAGGACGATGATGGTGAAGCAGCCATAGCGTTCGGTGATGTGATCCGGGTGCCATGGAGTGGTGCCGCGGGTTTCGGCGATGACCGGGATCGAGATCTCGGCGAGGATGAGCAGACCCAGCCCGACCGCCCGCATCGTCGGATCATCGATGGCCAGCCACGCCACCCACAGAATCTGGGCGATGCCGATCCCGGCCGCGTAGACGATCGTCGTCCACCGTGCCGTCCCGGCCCCGCGGGCGGCGCGCAGCCATTGGGAGATCATGATGATCCGCATGAGAACGTAGCCGGCGATGAGCAGCCGGAAGTCCTCACTCTCGAAGACCGGACCGATGCCCGCGGCGAGGACGAGCACCCCGCCCATCTGCACGATCGTCAGCAGCCGGTAGAGCCAGTCATCGGTGTCGAACGAGGTGGCGAACCACGTGAAGTTCATCCACGCCCACCAGATCGCGAAGAACACGAGCAGATAGCTGATCACGCCCTCGCCGAGGCGGCCCGCCGTGACCGTGTCATGGAGGTGTGATGCGGCGATCGAGACGGCGATGACGAAGACGAGATCGAAGAAGAGTTCGAGTGTGCTCGCAGCCCGTCCGGGTTCGTTCGGATCACGCGGGCGCATGGGGCTGAGTCGGAAGCGCGTCGGCGCAGTCCGGGCGTTGTCGGCGGCAGTGCCGTTTCGTGCGGTATCGCCGGTCGGTGACTTCGACGTGGCCATGGGCCCTCCAGATGGTCGGTCGCTGTGCCCGAATATTCTATGACCGCCCGGCGGCCGTAGAACAAGGCCGACGCGTCCTCGGCCTCGACGCAGTGCGGCCTCAACTAAGCTTGCCGTGTGCTCAAACCCATCCTGTGGCCGGTGCTCGTGCCGTTCGCCCTCTTCGCCGTCGGCTTGGGTGCGATCATGCCGATCCTCGTCCTCGGGGCGCTGTCGCTGGGGTCGACGCAGGCGTTCGCGGCAGCCATCGTCGGCATCATGGGGGCCGTGTCCCTGGCGGCGACGGTGCCGGCCGGGATCCTCATCGACCGCCTCGGCGATTTCCGGGCCATGGCCGTGGCCACGGGCGCCGCGATCATCGTCCTCGGCGCGATCGTGGCCTCCTTCATCTGGGATTCGCCGTATTCGCTCATCGTCTACACGCTCGCGCTCATGGTCTTCGGCCCGGTCTCCGATGTGTGGAGCCTCGCCCGGCAGGCTGTGGTCGCCGAGGTGATGCCGGCGGCCGATCTCGCAAAGGCGATGACCGCACTCGGCGGCACTCAGCGGGTCGGCAACCTCATCGGACCGATGATCGGCGCCGGTCTCATGCTCGTCTTCCCCATCTGGTCGGTGTTCGTCTTCTCGGCGCTCACCGCGGTCGCTGCGATCGTCATCATGGCTCTGCCGATCGCGCAGATCCCCGGCTTCGACGATCACCGCGGTTCCGCTTCGGCGAAGGATTCCGGCACCGAGGCGGCTCCCTCCACCGAGGCGGCAGATGCCGTCGATGGGAACGTCGCCCATCCTCGGCGCGGGAAGAAGAAGGATCGCCGCCCGCCTCTCGAGGTGCGCTGGAAATCGGTCGTCCTCACCGGTGTCACGATCATCGCGCTGGCCGCCGCCCGCGCCGCACAACCCGTGGTCGTCCAGTTGTGGGGCGTGGAGATCGGGCTGCACAAGTCGTCGATCTCGCTCATCATCGCCTTCGGCGCCGGACTCGAACTCATCGTCATGTTCCTCGGTGCCTACATCAAGGACCACCTCGGCCGGGTCGCGACCCTCGTCGCGTGCCTGTCCATCTTCGGCACCGGGTTCGTCATCATGGTCGCGAAACCGGATCTGTCGGGCATGGTCATCGCCGCTGCGGTCATGGCCTTCGGCAACGGCCTCGGGGCGGGTGTGAACATGACGATCGGGGCAGATCTCTCCCCCGCGATCGGCCGCCCCCGGTTCCTCGGCATCTGGGCGATCTTCAACAACGGCGGCAAGCTCGGCGGGCCGACCCTGCTCTCGCTCATCATCACCGTGACCTCGTTGCGGTTCGGGGTGCTGTTCCCGGGACTTCTCGCTCTCCTCGGCGCGGTGTGGATCCTCGTCTGGGCCCGCCAGGTGGGGCTGCCCGGCCGTCGCGGACGCCTCGACCCGCCGCACTCGGACTGAGGAGTGGGCGGGCCGCACACGGGCACGCGTCATTCGAGCGCAGGGCGGGCGGCGCACTGCGAGCTGAGCATGGGCTGCGGCTCTCAGCACCGTGGTCGGTCAACGGTCTAGTCTGGGAGTGACCGATTCGACGATGTTCGGCTGAGACCCCGAACAGGATCAGGAGAGTCATCGATGGAAGCGCTGGACGTCGGCGGATATGTGCTGGTGAGCCTGGCAGCACTCGTCTTCCTCTTCCTGCAGTCGTGGTTCGCCGCCACCGTGGTCCGTCGCGTCGTCGGCGTTCCCACCGGCTGGCCGCGCACGCTCGCCGTCGGTCTCGTCATGAGCGCCGTCGTGGCCGTGACCGTCCAGTACCTCTACCGAGCCGGCACCGGTCAGAACGCCAGCGGCCTCGACGTCTCCCCCGGTGTCGCGGGGCTGTTCATGGTGCTCGCCCTCGGCTGGATCTTCGCCCTGGGCGTCGGCGCCCTCGTCATGCTCGAGGCCGCCTTTCCCACCGGCTCCCTGCCCGGCCCGCAGTCGCTGTTCTTCGGCTGGAAGTCGCGCCGTCGCCGCGCCCGCCGCTACGCCCAGGTCGTGTCGATCGCGGTCCGGCACGGACTCGGCTCCCAGCTGCGCGGCTTCGGCGGGGATTCGCCGGGCCGCGAGGTCAAGACCGCGCGAGCGCTCAAGGACTCCCTCGCCGAGGCGGGGGTGACCTTCGTCAAGCTCGGTCAGATGCTCTCGACCCGGCGAGACATCCTCCCCCCGGTCTTCGTCCGTGAGCTCGAGACCCTGCAGACCCAGGTCACCCCCGAACCCTGGTCGGTCATCGAACCGGCCATCGAGGAGCGGCTCGGCCGACCGATCGGAGAGGTCTTCTCCCGGATCGGCTCCACACCGCTGGCGGCCGCCTCGGTGGCGCAGGTGCACGAGGCGACGCTGCGCGACGGCACCGAGGTCATCGTCAAGGTACAGCGCCCAAAGGCGCTCAATCAGGTCACGCAGGATCTCGACATCATCCTGCGGTTGGCGGCGTGGCTGAACAAGACGACGACCTGGGGCAGGGATCTGGGTGTGAAATCACTGGCCGCAGGGTTCGCGAACACGCTCGAAGAGGAACTCGACTACCGGATCGAGTTGGACAACATGGCCAGCATCGAGGCCTCTCTCAAACGGTCGGGGAAGTTCGACGTCACCGTTCCCCACGGCTATCCGGAGCTCAGCGGCGAACGACTGCTGGTCATGGATCGGCTGCCCGGCCAGCCTGTCTCGCGGGCGGGCGCACTGCTGGGCGGGCTCAGCACGGCCGAGCGGTCCCGGTTGGCGACGACGCTGTTGGGGGCCACGCTCGAACAGATCATCGGCGACGGGATCTTCCATGCCGATCTGCATGCCGGCAACATCTTCATCACCCCCGACGGAAAGCTGGGCCTGCTCGACTTCGGTGCCGTCGGTCGACTCGATCCGGGCACGCAGACGTCGCTGGGCCTCATGCTCTATTCGATCGACCAGAATGACAGCGCCGGAGCCACCGATGCCCTCATCGAACTCCTCGGACGTCCCGACGGGCTCGATGACCGGGAAGTCGAACGCGCTGTCGGTGAGCTCCTGCTGCGCTACGGCGGAGGCACCCGGGCCACACAGGGGCAGAAGCTCTTCGACGACCTGTTCAACCTCGTGCTCGCGCATCGGTTCTCCGTGCCTGCGCCGATCAGCGCCGCCTTCCGGGCGATGGCCTCAGTGGAGGGTGCACTGCTGACGATCGACCCGAAATTCGACGTCGTGGAGGTGTCCCGCAAGGAGGGCAACAGGCTCGTGAGGGCGAAGCTCAAGGGCACGAAGCTCACCGATGAACTGCAGCGTCGGGCCCTGCAGCTGATGCCGATGATCGACCGGATGCCGCGTCGGATCAACAAGATCACCGAGGACCTCGAGCACGGTCGGTTCTCGATGAACATGCGTGTCCTCGAGAACTCGTCGGATCGTCGCTTCCTCACCGGCCTGTTCCAGCAGCTCATCGTCGCCGTCCTCGCCGGAGCCGCAGTGGTGGGCGCGATCATGCTCATCACCAGCGATGAGGGACCGCTGCTGACGAAGGACATCCACCTGTATTCGTTCTTCGGCTTCGTGCTGCTCTTCGGCGGTTTCGTGCTGAGCATGCGCTCCCTCATGCTCGTGTTCAAACGCGACGGCGACGGGTAGCGGTCGGAAAAGAAGAAGCTCCGCGCTTCGCTGATTTCAGCGGTGTACGGGGCTTGCTCGTGTGGAGCCCCCTGTCAGACTCGAACTGACGACCTTCGCTTTACAAGAGCGGTGCTCTACCAACTGAGCTAAGGAGGCGTGACGCAGACCGAGCATCTGCACCTACACGATAGTAGTCCATGGTCCACGCCCGCCACAAAACCGCGCGGATGACGAAGGCCGGGCCCCACCTCGGCGGGGTCCGGCCTTCTCATGGTTTCAACCGATCGAATGGATCCGTTCGATCTGTTCCGAGCAGTCTCGGGCTCTCAGCCCTTGAACTCGCCGGTGGCCTTGAGAATCTCGGTGGCCAGGGCCTGCGGATCGCCCGTCTTGTCGGTCTGCTTGCCGTTGATGAGCACCCACGGGGTGGCTTCGACTCCCGCATCGAGCCCGTCCTGGGTCGACTTTTCCACGAACTTCTCGAAGCTCTTGTCGGTCACGCAGGACTTCACGGTCTGCTCGGCATCGGATGAGAGTGTCTTCGAGGTGTCGACGCCCACTTTCTCGGCGACCTTGAGCAGCTCTTCGTCGGTGCGTCCCTCGCCGCCTTCCTCAGGCTGTTGGGCATACAGTGCTTCGAAGAGACCAACGGCCTTGTCGGGCTGGCTGTCGACGACACATGCGGCGAGGTTCGCCGCGCGGGTCGAGTACTCGTTGCCGCTGGACATTCGGTCGAGGAACGACACCGGCTTGTAGTTGATCACGACCGAACCTTCGTCGGCGAGCTTCTTGAGCATCGACGCGTTAGCCTGTTCGAAAGCCTGGCACGCGGGGCACTGGAAGTCGAGGTAGACGGTGACTGTGGCTGCGTCCTTCTTCGTACCGGCTTCACTGGCTGTGGGCAGGTCCGAAGTCTTGCCTTCAGGCATGTTCAGCGGCTGCACGAGTGCGTCGTCCTTGCCGATGGAGATACCGCCGGCAACGTAGTTATCGGGATTCGTGGCCGGCTTGCTCTGCTGAAAGATGAGCACACCGACGACGGCCAGAACAGCGACGATGACGACACCGATTCCGGCGTAGAGGATCGTCTTCGCGGTCTTCTCCTTCTTCGCCTGGTTCGCTGCGATCTGGCGGGCGTTCTCGCGTGCCCTGTTCCGCTTGTCGTCTCCGGAGCTGTTCTTCGCCATTGTTCCTCACATTGGATCGTCTGACATCGGTGCGGCCTGAGGCCCGAACGGTACGGGACGGCTTCCGCGACCCGACGGCACCACTGTACCGAAATCAGGTCTATGCCGACTCCCAGAAATATTCAAGGTTCAACTACAACGTTCAACTACCTGCAGTCTGCGTCGACGATTCAGCCCTGCAGGGACCGATCATTCAGCGCGCGAGAACAGGTCCTGCTCACACCTGTCCGGGAAGATGGTCGAACGGATTGAAGGTCAACGGCCACCACGACATCGCGGCACCTGCCTGGATGACCATGACGGCGAGGATCATGAGCAGCGCGATCACAGCCAACGCGATGAGCCGTCCGAGCTGATTGCGCGTCGCCCCCGAGACCAGCAGCCGCGAACCGAAGCGCAGGCTCGACGCGCCGGGACCGACCCACAGCACGAGGGCGCCCGCAGCTCCGGCCATCCACACCGACCACTGTTCGGAGTCTCCGCTGGGCACGATCCCGCCGATGTCGAGGCGGGTGAGCACGAGCGCGGCAACACCCGCGATCGCCGGCAGAATGAATGAGGCGACAGACGTCAGGACAGAGGCCGCAACGGCCCCCGGCGCCGAGGCGAGCGCCCGCCCGAATCCGCCCGTGTCCAGTCCGCGGTCGAACCGATACCGCTGGACCTTCCGGTCCAGACGCGTGCCCGTGCGGGCGAGGACCGACCAGATGAGCGCAACGAGAACGATGACCAACGGGCTCAGCGGCATGACGGCCACCCCGAGCACGATGAGGCCGAAGACGACCCAACCGCCGCTGCGGACCCGGCGATGCGTCATCGGCATCCACGGCTGCCCGCCGGGCTGAATGCCCTGGCCGCCAGGTTGCATCCCCTGCCCGCCGGGCCCGCCCGGGCCGCCGCGGCCGGCCCATGGGCCCTGCCCCTGTGGCTGCATGCCCTGGCCGTTCGACCCGACGAAGCCCTGAGCCTGTCCGGGTGCGAGTCCCTGCCCCGGGCGGCCCTGTCCGGGATGGACCTGTCCCGGCTGGGCGAATCCGGATCTGCCGAGATCGGCACCGGCCATCGGGGATCCCGGTCCCGCCTGGATATTGCCGTTGGGGCTGCCGATCGGCGGAGCGGTTCCCTGCTGCGGTTGGCCGGGCATCCGCCCGCCGTACTGCCCTGCTCCGTGACCGGATGCATGATTGGTCGGCCGGCTTGCGCCGGGATACTGCGGCGACCCGCCGGGAGCTCCCGGATACGGTCCGGGACCACCCTGACCGGGACCGGCCTGACCTGAGCTGCCCTGACCGGGACCGGCCTGACCTGAGCTGCCCTGACCGGGCCCGGCCTGACCCGGTCCTCCCTGCCCCGGTCCTCCCTGGCCTGGACTGCCCTGACCCGCACCATATGCGGCAGCGCCGCCGAGAGCCGCACCGCCCAAGGCCGCACCGCCGTATCCGGCACCGGGTCCGTCGTCGACGGCGGGCATGACCGCGGTTCCGCTCGGTGAGCGCTGCGCTCCGCCAGAGCTCGCGCTGGGTCCCGATCCGAGCTGCGGCATCCGTCCTGATTCGATGTCGACGAGCGCGTCGAGGATCATCTGCCCCGACGGGCGGCGTTCGGGTTTCGGGTCGAGGCAGGCGCCGATGAGCGGGACGAAGTTCTTCGGTGCCCCGTCGAGGTCGAACTTGCCCATGGCCACGCGCCCGAGCACGGCCTCCAGTGGTCCCGAACCATAGGGGTTGCGGCCGGTCGCGGCGAACGCCATCGTCGCCGCCCACCCCCACCAGTCGGTCTTCTCGCTCGAGGGTTTGCCGTCGGCGATCTCCGGGGACAGGTAGCCGGGTGTGCCCATGACCAGGCCGGTCGCGGTCACTCGCACCTCGTCGGCGACCTGGGCGATGCCGAAGTCGATGACCATGGGTTCACCGTCCATGATCATCACGTTCGCGGGTTTGAGGTCTCGGTGGATGACCCCGGCGTCGTGGACGGCGTTGAGGGAGTCGAGGAGGGCGTGGCCGAAGTGGACGAGTTCATCCTCGGCGAAGGGCCCGTTGTCGCGGACGTCATCGGACAGGGTCTGCCCGTCGACGAATTCGGTGATGATGAACGGCTGCGCGGAATCGAGCTCGGCGTCGAGCACCTCGGCGATGCGGGGATGGCGGATGCGGCGCAGGGTCCGGGTTTCTCGGGCCAGCCGCTTGCGCGCGGTCTCGTCATTGGCGATGTGAGGGTGCAGCACTTTGACCGCGACCGGGTTGTTTCCGCCGTCGACACCGAGGTAGACGACACCCATGCCGCCCGAGCCGAGCTCCTCGATGAGGCGGTAGCCTCCCAGTTCCTGTTCCATCACCTGGCCAAGCCTAGTCGAGCGGGTACAGTTCATTCCAAGGACCGACACAGGAGGAGGCGCAGATGAGCACCGTCGACTCTGCCGAACCCGGCACGAAGATCCCCTACGGCGACAGCGATTTCGTCGTCGTGGCCAACCGACTTCCGGTCGACCGCGACCCCGATGACGAAAACCAGGAATGGCGCACCTCACCAGGGGGTTTGGTCACTGCGGTGGCTCCGGTGATGAAGTCGCAAGAGGGTGCATGGATCGGGTGGACAGGGGTGCCGGACCAGGACTTCGAACCCTTCACCATCGACGGTATGCACCTGACCCCGGTGACCCTGACAAGTGAGGATGTCCTCAGGTACTACGAAGGGTTTTCCAACGCCACGCTGTGGCCGCTCTACCACGACGTCATCGTCCCGCCCGAATACCACCGCACGTGGTGGGACGCGTATGTGCGGGTCAACGAGCGCTTCGCGAAGAAGGTCGCCGAGGTGGCCGCGAAGTCCGCGACCGTGTGGGTCCACGACTATCAGCTCCAGTTGGTTCCGCTCATGGTCCGTCGGATGCGTCCCGACGTGGCGATCGGCTTCTTCAACCACATTCCGTTCCCGCCCTATGAGCTCTTCGCTCAGCTGCCGTGGCGTGATGAGATCCTGCGCGGCCTCCTCGGCGCTGATCTCGTCGGGTTCCAGCGACCCGCGGACGCCGCGAACTTCCGCCGCGCAGTCCGCGGCCGGCTGAACTTCACGACGAAGGGCTCGACTGTCCTCGTGCCCGCAGGCGAAGCGGTCGCAGCACATGTCGTCCGTGCCGAACCGTTCCCCATTTCCATCGACACCCCGTACCTCGAGGAGCTCGCCGAGGATCCCGCCATCGTCGAACGGGCCAAACAGATCCGCGAGGACGTGGGCAACCCGAAGATCCTCATGCTCGGCGTCGACCGCATGGACTACACGAAGGGCATCCGGCACCGGCTCAAGGCCTACGGTGAGCTCATCGCCGAAGGCCGCCTCGACGTCGAGGACGTCGTGCTCATCCAGATCGCCACCCCTTCGCGGGAGCGGCTCGAGCAGTACAAGATCATCCGCCACGACGTCGAACTCGCCGTCAGCCGCATCAACGGCGAACAGGCAGATGTCGGGTCGATCCCGGTCCGCTACCTCCACCATTCCTATCCGCGCGATGAGATGACGGCGTTCTTCCTCGCCGCCGACGTCATGCTCGTGACCGCTCTGCGCGACGGGATGAACCTCGTGGCCAAGGAGTATGTGGCGTGCCGGAAGAACGACGATGGTGCACTCGTGCTCTCGGAGTTCACAGGTGCGGCCGAGCAGCTCAAGGGTGCGGTGATGGTCAACCCGCACGACATCGGCAACCTCAAGGCCGGCATCCTCGAGGCGATCGAGATGGACGATAAGACGCGGACGCGGAGGATGCGGCAGATGCGGCGGAAGATCGATACGGACACCGTGAGCCTGTGGTCGAAGAACTTCCTCGCCGAACTCGACCACATCAGACTCAACCCCGACGCCGTCGTCCCCGACCGCCCCGTGGTGCAGAAGAGCCGAACCGCTCCCCCTCCGGACACGCCCGCATCGCCGTCGGATCGCGCAAACCGCCCCGAGGATGCCGACTGGGTGTCCGAGATCTCCACCTCCCGTTAGGAAGAGTCCTGCTGAGAATGGAACCGACCGTGACTGCTCCTGCCCAGTCGACCCCCGCCGAGGTGGATCTGCGCGAGTGCGTCCCCGCCGATTCGCTGCTCGTCGCCCTCGATTTCGATGGGGTGCTCGCACCGCTGCAGGACGATCCGGAGACCTCCCGGATGACAGCAGGCTCGGCGGCCGCGATCGATGCCCTTGCCCGGCTGCCGCGCACCCGGGTGGCGCTGGTCTCCGGGCGCGATATCGCGACCCTGCGCCGGCTGACCGAGACCCCGGAGTCGGTGTGGATGATCGGCTCCCACGGCGCCGAGGCGGACCTCGGGTCTGCCGCCGGGAGATCCATTTCCCCCGAGACCACCGGTTCTTCTGGAGCCACCGTCTCCCCCGGAGCCACGAGCTCATCCGGGACCACCGTCTCTCCCGAGCTCACCGCCGCTGAGGCGGAGATGCTTGCGGCCATCGACGACCATCTCGACGCCTTCGAACACATGCTCCCCGAAGACATCTCCGGGGTCCTCATCGAGGACAAACCCTATTCCCGGACCGTGCACACTCGCGGGCTCACCCCCGCTGTGGCCGCGGCTCTGCACGATCACGCCACGGCCGTCGCCGCAGAGTTCCCCGCCATCCGGGTCATCGAAGGCCATGACATCACCGAGCTCGCGGTCAAACAGGCGACGAAGGGCGATGGTCTGCGGCTGCTCGCCCGAGCCGGGCGACCCTCGGCAATGGTCTATCTCGGCGATGATGTCACCGATGAAGACGCCTTCGCCGCCCTCGCCGAACTCACCGCTGCTTCCAGGCCCACGGAGGGGACCTCGGATGGGCCCTCGGCCGGGAGCTCAGCGGGGATCTCGGCCGGAAACTCGGATGACGCTCCGGCTGATCCGTCTCTCGACGCGAGCCTGTCCGTCAAGGTGGGAACCGCTGCGACGGCGGCAGACTGGCGGATCGCCGATCCCGAAGCCGTCGCCGCCCTGCTCCGACGTCTCGCCCGGGAGCGGGCGGACCACCTCGGTGCGGGTCGGACCTGAACCGCCGCTTCTGCCGACAATGCGGGCACCGGTCGGAACTGGACTGACGCTCAGCGACGCCGCGGCCACCGGTCGGAACTGAAGAGTCGCTCAGCGACGCTGCGGGGGAACCGCGCTGGCCCGGAGCACCAGGTCCGGGTCGACCGTGTAGTCGACGTGCACACGGGACTCACCGGCGGCGATCATCGTGCGGATCTCATCGATCGCCGATTGCGCCACGGTCGCCCAGTCGTAGACGACCTGCGACAGCGGGGGCTGGACGACATCGGCATCGGGGACGTCGCCGACAGTGAGCAGCGACAGGTCGCGGGGCACATCGAGCTTGAGCCGTTGTGCGGCCTCGAGCAGTCCGAAGGACAGTGACGGGGCACAGGCGATGACGGCCGTGCAGCGCAGATCGAGGAGCTCCTCGGCGGCGGCGACCCCGGCCATGGCTCCCCCGGCGGCCTCGACGACCGGTGCCTGATCGCGGGTCGCAGGAATGTGGAGGATGCCGGCCATCGCCTTGCGGAAGCCTGCGATGCGGGCCGGTGCCGCGGAGTCGCGGAGCACCGCGAGCCCGATCCGACGGTGCCCGAGGTGGACGAGGTGGGCCACGGCGGTGTCGATGCCTCCGGTCGCGTCGAGGTAGATGCGGGAGATCCCGTCGTCGTGCTGGGCATTCGAGATCCGGATCAGCGGCAGCCCACGCTGCGCAAGCGTCCCGGCGAGGACTCCGGCCGCGCCCCCGCCGACGACGATGGCCCCGGAGATCGTCGGGCCGCCATGATCATCGCCGAGGATCGTCTCGGCCAATGCGGCATTGCGTTCGGCGATCGCTTCGATGTGCACGACAGCGATGTGCAGGGCGAACATCCGATTCGTGAGGATCTCCGCCAGACGCGAATAGGGGTCGACGTTTCCTGCGGACACGGCGGGTTTGATGAGTGCGATGAGCAGTTTCCCGGCCTCGGATCCTGCGGCCTGAGGCCGGCCTGCATGGCGGGTTTCGGGACTGTGGCCCGCGGCGCCGAGGATGGCCAGAGCCTGCTGCACCTTCGCCAACGAGGCGGCCGAGACCGATTCGGGGTCGCGCAGGGCCCGGGAGGCGGTGGCCTTCGAGACCCCCGCGGCACCAGCGATCTCGGCTAACCGAACATGCCGGTGTTCGGGCTGCGGCGCTCCGGTCGCCGCCGGGCCGCCGTCTCTGTACTCGCCTCGCTGGTTCTCGCCTCGCGAGTCGTCGTTTCGCGCCGTCACTGCCTGGCCGCCGTCGTCGAGGTGCGGGCGATGAGTCGGGGCCGGAAGACCGGGGGCACCGTCGGCAGCCCGGTCGGCGTGATCCGAAGGGTGGTGAGGGTCGCGGCGATGAGCGCGTTCGACAGGCCCTCGACGTCGAGGCCGAGCACAGTGGCCGGAGGACCCGTGAACTTCATCGTCGGCGAGTCGCCGAAGCCGACGATCGACATGTCCCGCGGCACCTGCAGATGCCGGTTGCGCAGTCCGTGCAGCGCCCCGTGCAGCTGCAGGGCCGACTGGACGATGACGGCGGTGCAGGTCGCGTCCTTGAGTTCCAGCACTGCTCGGGACCCACCGGAGAACGACTTCGGCACCCGCGCGATCCAGTCCTCGAGATCGAGGCCCAGGTTCCTCGCCGGGTGCTCGGCACGGAAGCGGCGGATGAGCTGCACGGCAAGTTCACCGCTATCGTTGCAGATCAGACCGATCCGCCGGTGGCCGATCGCCTGCAGGTGCTCGAACGCCGTGGTCATCCCGCCGCCGAGGTCGAGGCGGGCGGCGATGATATCGGCACTGCCCGGACCGGTCGCAGCCCCGGGCCGGCCGCCGGCAGCCGCCTGCCCGGTCGATCCGTCCGCTGCGTCGACGGACGGGATCCCGCCGGTCACGGGTCCCACGGAGGTCTCTGCCGCGGACTGTTCGTCGACGCGGATGCAGGGGATGTCGGTGTGCAGGCTCGTCAGAGTCGGGGTCACCAGAGCCACCGCACCGGCGTCGATCGCCACCTGCAGCGGCTCCGGATCGGTCTCCACCAGGGGGCGGGTGACGAGCAGATCATGGTCCTGGAGGGCCTTGGCCACACGGGTGCAGACCTGGACCTGCCAATGTTCGGGATTGCCGGGAGCGCTCACGGCCACGAGCCGCCTCGGTGCGTCATGGAGCAGGGTCGAACGCGAGTAGCCGAGTTCGCTCATCGCCTCGAGCACCTTCGTCCGGGTCGCCTCGGCGACTGCCCCGCGTCTGCCGAGGACGCGGGAGACCGTGGCCAGGGACACTCCCGCCCGGGCGGCGACCTCCTCCAGCGTGACCTTCATGCGTGCGTGACCTTCATACGTGTCAGTCTACTTTCGGCCGTGTCTGTACGAGTCTGTGCTTGTGCGCTGCCGTCATCTGCGCTCGCGCACTGTGGTGGTGCTGAGAATCACTCTACGCTTTGTCGAATAGACTGAGCACCGGGAGGATCCACCACGTAGGATGAGGGTGACTGAGCATCCCTGCCAGGTCACCGACGACCAGCTGCTCACAGAACTACCCAAAGGAGGACGTATGTCAACGGTGTCGTTGAATGGCCTCAGTCATATCTACGAGAACACGACGTCCGCGTCCGTACATCCCTTCAATCTCTTCGTCGACACCGGCGAATTCCTCGTCCTCTACGGCCCGTCCGGGTCGGGCAAATCGACGATCCTGCGGATGCTCCATGGGCTCGAGTCCCCGAAGTCGGGCACCATCCTCATCGATGGCGTCGATATCACCCATGCCGCGGTCAACGACCGCGATGTCACTCTCGCCCTGGAGAGCTACGCCCTCTACCCGCACATGAGCGTCCGCGACAACCTCGGCTTCGCCCTCCGCGTCGACGGCCTGCCGGCCGAAGAGATCACGGAGAGAGTCGAGTCCGTGATGAACACGATCGGGCTCTCGGAGATCCTCGATTCCGTCCCCGGCGACCTCACCCAGCTGCAGCGGCAGACCGTGGCACTGGCCAGAGCCGTCGTGCGCCGGCCGAAGGTACTCATCATGGACGAACCGGTGATCAACCTCGTCCCCGAACAGCAGGCCGAGACCGTTGGGCTCATCAAGGACCTGCAGCGGGAATTCGGGATGACGACCATCTACGCCACCTCCGATCTCGAGGACGCGAAGATCCTCGGCGACCGGATCGCCTACCTCAACCACGGCAGGCTCATCGGGGTGGAGAAACCGGAACTCGCCGAGGCGCTCGTGGCCTCAGGCTCCGACTCGGACTCCTGAGCCGTGGCGGGCACCCCGACCACCGGCGGTTCCGCTGGATCCGCGCGGGCCGCCTCGTCCGGATCTGCCTCGGCGACTCCCGCTGCCGCCACCTCCGCCTCGGCGCCCTCCGCTGGTGCCGGCCTCGTTCCGGCCCCAGAGATCCACACTGTCCGCAATGCCGACCGTGCCCAGCTGGCGCAGCTGCCCTGGCATCTGCCTTTGGCGGAATGGCCGGAGAACCTGCTCGGCGGTCTGCCCCGCGGCATCTCCCGCCACGTCGTGCGCTATGTCGAGATCGGTGACGAGGTCCTCGCGATCAAGGAGACCGAGGACAGGCAGGCGATGCGCGAGTTCGACATCCTCGGCGCGCTCGGCAACCTCGATGTCCCCCTCGTCGAACCGCGGGCCGTCGTCAGCGGTCGCACCACCGAATCAGGTGAGCGGCTCAACGGTGCACTCGTGACCGCCTATCTCGAATTCTCCCTGCCCTACCGCGCCCTGTTCTCCCGGGATCTCGCCGAGGACACCGGGGGCCGCCTCGTCGATGCTTTGGCCGTGCTCCTGGCCCGGCTCCACCTCGTCGGCTTCTTCTGGGGTGATGTGTCGCTGTCGAACACGCTCTTCCGCCGCGACGCCGACGCCTATGCCGCCTATGTCGTCGACGCCGAGACCGGGGAGCTGCATGACCAGCTCTCCGACGGGCAGCGGAACATGGATCTGCGGATCGCGCGGATGAACATCGCCGGCGACTTCCTCGACCTGCAGGCCGCGGGCCTCGTCGCTCCGGAGACGGATCCCCTGGCGGCCGGTGAGCGACTGTGCGAGTCCTACAACGGACTGTGGGCGGAGCTGACACGGGTCGAGGAGTTCAGCGTCAACGAACGGTGGCGCATCGACGAACGCATCCGACGGCTCAATGACCTCGGCTTCGACCTCGGCGAACTGGCAGTGACGACCGACCTCGACGGCATCAGCCTGCTCGTCGAACCGAAGGTCGTCGAACCCAATCACCACTCCAGGCGTCTGCTGCGCCTGACCGGAATCGGCGCCAACGAGAACCAGGCTCGTGCGATGCTCAACGACCTCGATTCCTTCCGCTCCGCCCCGGAGATCGCCGAAGTCGACGAACTCGATGAGCACCAAGCCGCCCGCCGGTGGCTCGACGAAGTCTACAAACCCCTCATCCAGGCGATCCCGCAGAATCTCACGCGCAAACTCGAACCCGGACAGATCTTCTACGAGTTCGCCGAGCACCGCCGCACCATGGCCCGCGCCCGTCAGCGCGACGTTCCGACGATGGAGGCCATCGCGTACTTCATCGTCGACTACCTCGCGAACCTGCCCGACGAGATCCGCTACGTCGACAGCAAGAAGTTCTGACCCCATCCCCGAGGCGGCCCTGACCTCAGCCGATGTTCCACAAGGTGAAACGGGAACCGCGGGGCCGCCTCGGCGGGCATATCTTGGAATTCGACGGAGGTGACGACGACGTCCCTCCCGCACCGACTCCCCTGTGGAAGGACCCCGATGACCGCGACCGACCCGATGCCCACGAACGAGCACAACCCGACGATTCCCTCCCTGTTCGACCTCAGCGGCCGCACCGCCGTCGTCGTCGGTGCCGGATCAGGGCTGGGTCAGGCCAGTGCGATCGGGCTGGCCGACGCCGGCGCGCATGTCATCGCCGCCGACCTCAATGTCGCCGGCGCCGAGGAGACCGCCGCCCTCATCACCGCCCGCGGTGCCGGTTCCGCCGCGGCCCATGCCGTGGACATCACGGACACTGACTCGGTCGAATCCCTCGTCACCGCCTTCTCCGATGCTCAGGTCCTCGTCGTCACACCGGGCGCGAACGTGCGCAAGCGCCTGACGGCGACCACCGATGACGAATTCGACCGTGTCATCGACATCAACCTCAAGGGAACCTACCGCCTGATGCGCGGATTCGGACGCGAGATGGCGGCTCGGGGCCGCGGCTCGATCGTCACCTACGCGTCGTTCCGGGCGCTGGCCGTCGAACCCGGGCAGGGAATCTATGCGGCGGCCAAGGCCGGCGTGGTGCAGCTGACGAAGACGCTGGCCAGTGAGCTCGGCGGACAGGGTGTGCGCGTGAACGCAGTGCTGCCCGGCCCCTTCGACACTCCCCTGACTCAGCAGATCAAGGCCGACGACACGTGGTGGGACGCCTACGCGGACAAGACTGCTTTGGGCCGCTGGGGACGCCTCCACGAGATCGCCGGACCCGTCGTCTTCCTCGCCTCCGACGCCGCCAGCTACGTCACCGGTCATTCCCAGCTCGTCGACGGCGGATGGATGGCGCAGGACGGACGGTTCACCCCCGACGTGTGAGGTTGCGCGAGCGCGGTTGCGCGGGCAGTTGCGCGGACGCGGTTGCGGGCTGCGTTGCGCGGGGTCGACGTGTGAGGTTCACGACGGTCGGTGCTGCCGAGGCCCGCGATCTCGGGGACCCCTCCCGAGAAGATATGCATGTTTATGCAAGACTATTCATATGACCGCACCTTCGACTCCATCCACCCCGTCGTCGCCCTCGCCCACCGGCGTGCTGCGGCAGCTGGGACGGCGCAAATCGATCAGCGCCATGACCGCCGAGGCGCACGCCACGGAACAGTCCGCGGAGTCGGGTCGGCTGCGGCGGACCTTCGGCGTCTTCCAGCTGACGATGATCAGCGTCGGCGCCACCTTGGGCACGGGCATCCTCGTCATCCTCGGTGAGGCTGTTCCCATCGCCGGCCCTGCCGTGTGGCTGGCGTTCGTCCTGGCCGGCATCACGGCGCTGCTCTCAGCGGTCAGCTACGCGGAGATGGCGGGCATGGTGCCGGTGTCCGGATCGAGCTATTCGTACTCGTATGCCACCCTCGGTGAGGGTGTGGCCTGGGTCTGCGGCTGGTGCCTCGTCCTCGAATACGCGGTCTCGGTCGCTGCGGTTGCGGTCGGGGCGGCCGACTACGTCAATGAGACCCTGCGTGTCTTCGGCGTCGAACTGCCGGCCTCGCTGACCACGGGTCCCGGCCTGGCGGACAACCCCGGCGGAGTCATCAACGTCTCGGCCCTCGTGGTCGTGGCCCTGGCGACCGTGCTGCTCATGCGCGGTGCCCGCGAGTCCGGTGTCGTCAACACGGTCCTCGTCTTCGTCAAGCTCGGCATCCTCGTGTTCTTCGCGATCGTCGCGTTCACCGCGTTCAAAGCCGGAAACTTCGCACCGATGCTGCCGATGGGCGCCGCCGGTGTCACTGCGGCCGCGTCGAGCGTGTTCTTCTCCTATATCGGCTTCGATGCCGCCTCGACGGCCGGCGAGGAGGCGAAGAACCCGCGGCGAGACCTCCCGCGGGCCATCATCTTCTCCATGCTCATCGTCACCGCGATGTACGTCCTCGTCGCCGTCACAGCGATCGGCGCCCGGCACTGGCAGTGGTTCGACTCCGCGCACGCCCCGCTGGTCCAGATCGTCGAGGAGATCACCGACTCGAATGTGGCTGTGCTGCTCTTCGCCGTGGCCGCGGTGCTCGCGATCTTCTCCGTGGTCATCACGGTCCTCTACGGACAGTCGCGGATCCTTTTGACGATGTCGCGCGACGGCATGGTCCCGAAGATCTTCGGTCGCGTCTCCTCGCGCACGGGCACTCCCCTGGCCGGAACCCTCATCATCGGCGGACTCGTGGCGATCACCGCGGCGTTCATCCCGCTGGGTGAGCTCGCCGATGCCACGAGCATCGGCACGCTCTTCGCGTTCTTCCTGGTCAATCTCGCCGTTATCTACCTGCGGTTCAAACGCCCCGATCTCGACCGGTCGTTCAAGGTTCCCTTCGGTCCGGTCGTACCGGTGCTGGGCGCACTGTCGTGCGCGTTCCTCATGGTCAACCTCGGCGGGCGGACCTGGATCGTCTTCGCCGCCTGGATGGCCGTCGGCGCGATCGTCTACTTCACCTACAGCCGCCGCCACTCCGTCGTCGGTCACCTGAGCGAACAGGACTACCGCACCACCGTAGACGCCTGATTATTACTACCTGACGGGCCCCCAGCAACCTTGCGCTGGAGTGGTCCCCGAAAGTTGGACTGTGATCAACACAAGACAACTTGAAGGGACCAGTCCATGCGTAAGGACTGTCTGATCACAGACGAACAAGCCAAAGCCGCGATCGAGCTCTTCGACAAAGGGCACGGCTACGCCGCGACCGCCACGAAGCTCGACGTGCATAAACCCACGCTCAAACTCCTCCACGACCGGTGGCTGGTGCGTGGAACAATATCGGTCATGGAACCGCACCAGCCCCGCCGCATACCGGCAGAGACAAAGATCGCGACTGCGAAACGGTACCTCGACGGCGAACACAAAGTCGTCCTGGCTCAAGAGCTTGGCCTGGCATCCTCACGCACCGTCGTTGATTGGGCGAAGAAATACCGGGACAAGGGCGAAGACGCGTTCGCGACACCGCCGCCGGCCAAAGGCAAGACAGCACGAATACGAGCCCTCGACAACGGTCAGGACCCCGATGCTGATCCGGCCCCATCCAAGCCAGACCTGATGGCGAAGAAGACGCATGTCGAGGACATCAGCCTGGCCGAGTACCGGCAGCTACAAGACCGGCTGCTGCGGGCTGAAGCGGAGAACGCTTACTTGAAAAAACTGCGGGCCTTGAGGCAAAAAGGGCAGCTGTGAAAGCACGCATCGTTGCCAGTCTCAAGGCAGACTATCCACTGCCATTGCTGCTGCAGGTCGCGGGTTTGGCCCGGTCGACGTTCTTCTATCACCAGAAACGATTCGACGTGAGACCCGACCCATACGCGCAGGTGAGAACCCTCATCGAGGACATCTTCGAGAAGAGTCACAAACGTTACGGGCACCGCAAGATCTGGGCTGTCTTGGTCAAACAGGGCATCACGATCGCGAAGAAGACGGTGCTGCGATTGATGCGTGACATGGGTCTGCAGACCGAGGTGCGGAAGAAGAAATTCGACTCCCATCGCGGCACGGTCGGGGCCGTTGCTGACAACGTACTCAATCGGGAGTTCACCGCTGATGAACCGAACGAGAAATGGGTTTCTGACGTCACGGAATTCGCTGTTGAAGACAAGAAACTGTATCTGTCACCAGTGATCGATCTGTTCGATGCCGGTGTGGTGTCGTACTCGATGTCGACGTCACCGAACACGGCATTGACGAACGAATCATTGAGGAGTGCTTGTCAGGGGCTTCCGCCGGGTCAGACACCGTTGGTGCATACCGATCAGGGGTTTCAGTACCAGCACGTGTCCTGGGCGTCGATCCTGGCCAAGCACGGTGCGACAGCGTCGATGTCGCGGAAGGGAAACTGCTGGGATAACGCGATGGCGGAGAACTTCTTCGGGCAGTTGAAGTCCGAAATGTTCTATCTGCAGAAATTCGACTCAGTCGATGACCTCAAAGCCGCGATCGATGAGTACATTCATTGGTACAACTACGAAAGGATCTCGACACGACTTGGCGATCTTGCCCCGATGGAATATCGAAGCAAGACCGCCAAGGATGGTGAGCCTATTTACGAACTATGCTGACCTCACAGCAGTCCAACTTTTGGGGACCAGTCCACGCCAGGTTGCTGGGGGCCCGTCAGGTAGTAAGAGGGGGAGGTCAGGCGCGGCGGGATCGGGCCACTTCGTAGAGGGACACTGCCGCGGCGATGCCCGCATTGAGCGATTCGGTGGTCGCGGCGATCGGGATCGACACGATCTGGTCGCACTTCTCCGAGATCAGGCGCGAGATCCCCTTACCTTCGGAGCCGACGACGATGCACAGCGGGTCGCGGCTGAACGTGAGCTCGGGCAGTTCGACGTCGCCATCCATATCGAGGCCGACGACGAAGACGTTCTGCTTCTTCAGCTCGTCGATGGCGCGGGCGAGGTTGACGACCTGGGCCACACGGATCCGTGCGGCCGCACCTGCAGAGGTCTTCCACGCCGCAGCCGTCATCGAGGCGGCCCGCCGTTCCGGAATGATCACTCCGTGTCCGCCGAAGGCCGCAGTCGAGCGCACGATCGCGCCGAGGTTGCGCGGGTCGGTCACCCCGTCCAGTGCGACGATCAGCGGGGTCTCGGCCCGGTCGGCCGCGTATTCGAGCAGGTCAGAGGGATCGGCGTATTCGTACGGCGGGACCTGCAGGGCGATGCCCTGGTGGATCGCGTCATCGGTGAGACGGTCGAGGTCGGGCTTGCTCGCCTCGAGCATCGAGATTCCGCGCTGAGTGGCCAAGGTGATGGACTCGCGCACACGGTCATCGGAGTCGATGCGCCCGGAGACGTACATCGCGGTGGCCGGAACCCCTTCGCGCAGCGCTTCGAGGACGGAGTTGCGCCCGGCGACCATGTTCGGTCCGAGCTCCTTCTTCCGCCGCTTCGCCTGTGCCGAGGCGTTCGCGGACTTCCGGTGCTGCGCGGCCTTGTGCGCCTTGTGGTAGACACGGTCCTCGGCCTTGGGTGTCGGGCCCTTGCCGCGCAGACTGCGCTTGTTCTTGCCGCCCGACCCCTTGGTCGGGCCCTTCTTCGAACCGCCGGAGCGGGGAGTTGAAGCCATGTGATTCCTATCAGATGCGTTGGGGTCGCGGGCTCACACCCGTGACCGAAATTCGTTGTCCTCAGCCCTCGCCGAGGTGGTAGCGGTATCCGTCGGCCGTGTCCTCGATGACGACGCCGGCCGCGGCGAGTTCGTCGCGGATGGCATCCGCGGTGGCGAAGTCCTTGTCCTGCTTCGCCTCGGCACGTCGGTTCGCCATGGCGGCCACGAGCGAGTCGAGCGCGGATTCGGCCTTCGCGTCGGCAGCCGAGCCTGCCCAGACTGCAGCGCTGGGATTGACGCCGAGGATGTCGAGCATGAGTTCGACCTCGGCGACGGTCCGCGCAAGGCCGTCACGATCGCGTCCGGCGTCGAGGAGCTTCGCCCCCTCCGTGACGGTCGCGAAGACCACGGACAGCGCCCGCGGCACTCCGAGGTCATCATCGAGGGCGGCGGCGAATTCGACGGGAACGTCGACGCTGCGTCCGGCGTAGCCGTCAGTGACATCGGGCAGTGCCGGAGCATCGGCCCCGAGTGACTGGCGGGCACGCTGGAGGAAGTTCTGCAGGCGTTCGAGGGAGGCCGCGGAGCGCGCCATGGCCTCATTCGAGAAATCGAGGATCGACCGGTAGCTGGCTCCCGTGAGGAAGTAGCGCACGGCCAGCGGGCTGAAGCTCTCGAACAGGTCGGAGGCGAAGACCGAGTTGCCCAGGGACTTCGACATCTTGTCCCCGCCCACATTGAGCAGACCCGAATGCATCCAGATGTTCGCGAAGCCATCCCCGGCGGCCCGGGATTGGGCGAGCTCGTTCTCGTGGTGGGGGAAGCGCAGGTCGAGTCCGCCGCCGTGGATGTCGAAGTTCGACCCCAGGTACTTCGTCGACATGGCCGAGCATTCGATGTGCCAGCCCGGCCTGCCTCGGCCCCACGGGGAGGGCCAGGAGGCGGTGATCGGCTCGGAGTCCTTGTGCGCCTTCCACAGCGCGAAGTCCCGGGCGTCCTTCTTCCCGCGCAGATCGGCGCCCTCGGCCAGTTCCATGTCCTCGAGCTTCTGGTTCGTCAACGCCCCGTATTCGCTCCACGAGGCGGCGTCGAAGTAGACATCGGCGCTGCCGTCGAGAGCAGGGTAGGCATGACCGGCCTCGATGAGACGGGAGATGAGTTCGATCATCTCGGTGATGTGCCCGGTCGCGCGCGGCTCACTGCTCGGCGGCAGCACGTCGAGTGCGTTATAGGCGGCGGTGAAGGCACGCTCGTACTTGTACGCGTGAGCGAACCACTCACGGCCCTCTTCGACGGACTTCGACAGGATCTTGTCGTCGATGTCCGTGACGTTGCGGACCATCGTCACCTGAAACCCGCTGTAGAGCAGCCAGCGACGCAGAGTGTCGAACACCGACGCCGATCGCAGGTGGCCGATATGCGGTTCGCCCTGCACCGTGGCGCCGCAGACGTAGATCCCCACCTGACCGTCGTGGACGGGGCGCAGTTCTTCGGTCGTGCGGCTGGCGGTGTTATAGAGCGAGATAGTCACGCCCACAAGTCTACCGGGCCGCACCGAATTCACTGTTTCCCCGGATTCGATACAGGACTGTTATGCACCTCACGTGATGCACGGCACATTACACAGCAAATTCCCAGTAAAGTGGACGCAAGCACTGAAGTCCGAGGCGAGTGGCGTTCTCGCATTCCGGACTTCGCACGAGCCCACCCGTCTCACGGACGAGACTGCGGGGGCGCAACTCGGTCTCGAAACCCCGTGACCGATCGAGAAAGGACATCATGTCTCCAAAGTCTTCACCCCAGAGGGAGGTCTTCGTCTCCCGCGGCGCGTTCATCTTCGCGGCCATCGGTTCGGCGGTCGGCCTCGGCAACATCTGGCGCTTCCCGTATGTCACGTATGACAACGGCGGCGGCGCCTTCATCATCCCCTACCTCGTCGCTCTGCTCACTGCGGGCATCCCGCTGCTGTTCTTCTACTATGCGATGGGCCACCGTTCGCGCGGTTCGGCTCCGCTGGCCTACCGAATGACCCACAAGGCTGCCGAGCCCATCGGCTGGTTCGCCACCGGTGTCGCGATCGTCATCGGCATCTACTATGCCGCGATCATCGGCTGGGCCGGTTCCTATATGTTCTTCTCCCTCAAGGAATCGTGGGGCGACAACGCCGAGGAGTTCTTCTTCAGCGAGTACCTGAAGATGGGCGATCCGGGCATCTCCCTGGACTTCGTCCCGGCGGTCCTCATCCCGGTCATCATCGTCTGGGCGATTGTCCTCGTCGTCCTGCTGATGGGCGTCCAGAACGGCATCGCGGGCTTCTCGAAGATCTTCATTCCGCTGCTCATCATCCTCTTCCTCGCCCTGGTCGTCCGGTCGCTGTTCCTGCCCGGTGCCGCTGAGGGACTCGATGCACTGTTCACTCCGGATTTCGCGGCGTTGGCTGATCACAAGGTGTGGATCGCGGCGTACGGGCAGATCTTCTTCTCCCTGTCGATCGCCTTCGGCATCATGATCACCTACGCCTCGTATCTGAAGAAGAAGACGAACCTCACCGGCGCGGGCCTCGTCGTCGGCTTCTCGAACTCGGCGTTCGAGATCCTCGCCGGCATCGGCATCTTCGCCGCACTCGGCTTCATGGCCACGGCGCAGGGTGTCGAGGTCGCCGATGTGGCCTCCTCGGGCATCGGCCTGGCCTTCGTCGGCTTCCCGACGCTGATCTCCGAGATGCCGGGTGGCGCGATCTTCGGATTCGTCTTCTTCGCCTGCCTCGTCTTCGCTGGTCTGACCTCGCTGATCTCGATCGTCCAGGTGCCCATCCAGGCGCTGCGCGACAAGTTCCGCGTCAGCAACAAGGCCTCGACCGCTTGGGTCGTCGGCGTCATGGCCGTCGTCTCCATCCTGCTCATGCCCACCGTCACCGGCCTGTACGCACTCGACACCATGGATGCGTTCGCGAACAATCTCGGTATCGTCGGCTCCGCCGTGCTCGCGATCATCGTCGTCGCTTGGCTGCTGCGCAAGATGCCGGTCTTCAGCCGTCACCTCAATGCCGTCTCGAGCTTCAAGCTCGGACCGATCTGGATGGCCCTCATCTCGATCACCGGCGTGGTGCTCGTCTACATGCTCATCACGCAGATCATCGCCTACGCCACTGACGGCTATGAGGACTATCCACCGCTCATCCTCGGCGTCTACGGCTGGGGCATGATCGCGCTGCTCATCGTCGCGTCGATCATCCTCACGCTGGTCAAATGGCCGAAGAAGACGATCGATGACATGCACGAGGCGATCGCCGATTCCGTCGCCGAAGATAACCTCCGCAACGAGACAAAGGGAGTCTGACATGGGCACTTCAGCAATCATCATGATGATCATCGCGATGGTCACCGTCTGGGGCGGGCTCATCGCAGCCATGCTGCACCTGCGCAAGCACCCCGACGAGGAGTGAGCGCCCCGCACACTCCGACTCCTCCGGAATGAGATGACGAATCCGGAAGTGAGATGACGAAGGCGGTGCGCGTCCTGTCCGACAGGATGCGCACCGCCTTCGTCATGCTCGCCCTCGCCGAGGCGGCCCGACCGTCGGCCACGGTCGGCTCGGCACGGTGCGGGACCGCCTCGCGATCAGCGCGGCGGAAGTGCCGCTGTTACGGCACGGCCACCTCGGCGGGGGTGTTGAGTCGGCTGTGCTTGCGCGAGTACGCGAAGTACACGATGAGGCCGATCGCCAACCACACGAGGAAGCGGATCCACGTGTCCATGTTGAGGTTGAGCATGAGGTAGAAGCAGATGATCGCGGAGATGATCGGCAGCACCGGGACGAACGGGACCTTGAATGGGCGCTCGAGCTCGGGACGGGTGCGCCGCAGCACGATGACGCCGATCGAGACGAGGACGAAGGCCGAGAGCGTACCGATGTTGACGAGTTCGGCGAGCGTCGACAGGGGCACGAACGCGGCGATGATCGCGATGATCACACCGGTGATGATCGTGAACCTGTACGGGGTGCCGTACTTCGGGTTCGTCTTCGCCAGCCACTGCGGCAGCAGCCCGTCGCGGGCCATCGAGAAGCCGACGCGCGTCTGTCCCATGAAGAGGATCATGCAGACGACGATGAGTCCGATGCAGGCACCGATCGCAATGAGGCTGCCCATCACGGGCAGTCCGACGTTGACGAACGCCGTCGCCAGCGGAGCACCGTCCTCGGGGTCGATGTCCTTGTAGTTCTGCATGCCGGTGATGACGAGCGAGACGGCGATGTAGAGACCTGTGACGATGGCCAGTGAGCCGAAGATGCCGATGGGCAGATTCTTCTGCGGGTTCTTCGTCTCCTCCGCGGTGGTGGCCACGACGTCGAAGCCGATGAACGCGAAGAACACCATGGCCGCCGCGGCGAAGATGCCGCCCATGCCGAAGACGCTCGGTTCGAGACCGAAGAGTCCCTGGATGACGGGCAGGTGGAGCATCGAGCCGCCGGTGTCGGCGGGTTCCTGTGCCGGCGGGATGAACGGCACCCAGTTTGCGACCTTGACGAAGAAGAGCCCGACGATGATGACGACGAGGACGACGACGACCTTGAGGCAGGTGACGATGATGTTGATCCCGCTCGAGAGCTTGATGCCGGTGACGAGAACGATCGTCAGACCCAGCACGAGCAGCCCGGCGGGCAGGTTGATCCATCCGCCCTCGGCTGTGGCGATGGCATCTGGGATCGCGAACGGGGTGTTCTGGAGGACGACAGCCAGGTATTGGCTGAATGAGGTCGCGAGCGCAGCCGATCCGACGGTGAACTCGAGGATGAGGTCCCAGCCGATGATCCAGGCCAGCAGCTCGCCCATCGTCGCGAAGGTGAACGTATAGGCGCTGCCGGCGACCGGCACCGTCGACGCGAATTCCGCGTAGCAGAGTGCCGCGAGGCCGCAGGCGACACCCGCGATGAGGAAGGACAGGGCGATGCCGGGTCCCGCATTCGTGGCCGCGGCCTGCCCAGTGAGGACGAAGATGCCGGCCCCGATGCAGACGCCGACTCCGAAGATGACGAGGTCGAGGGCGCCGAGGTTCTTCTTCAGCTGATGTTCGGGGTCCTGAGTGTCACGGATGCTCTGTTCGATGGACTTCGTGCGTTTCCATTCGCCAGCCATGACTCCTCCTTTGCAGTATGGCAGTGAGGACCGCACCGTTTGATGTGACACGGATCACTGAGGTTGAGTTGACCGACTAATAATAAACCAATTTCCGAGCCGCGATCGCCACTTCCTCGGCGCCTGCCTCTCCGGTGCTGCGACGGCTGGTTCTGCACCAGGTCAGAGCATGCGAGAATCCCTGTTTCAGCCTGTGAAGAGCCGATTTCTCGGACCGGCCTGGTCGACGTCGGTCGGCTTGGTTAGGGTGGGGACTGTGAGCACCCCATCCCGGGGTGCACTCGGTCCGCTTCGGGCACCGAGCACGGTCCACCTCAGGCACCGAACGCCTCGGCGGCCCATCGTCGAAGACATGAAGGAGACGCAATGCCACAGACAGTCAAAGGCGTCATCTCCCGCAGCAAGGGAGCACCCGTCGAACTCACTGACATCGTCATCCCCGATCCGGGACCGGGCGAGGTCATCGTCGACGTGAAGTCGTGCGGAGTCTGCCACACGGACTTCCACTACCGCGAGGGCGGAATCAGCGATGACTACCCGTTCCTGCTCGGCCACGAGTCCGCCGGAGTCGTCTCCGAGATCGGCGACGGCGTGACGAACGTCGAGGTCGGCGACTTCGTCATCCTCAACTGGCGTGCGATCTGCGGCGAATGCCGCGCATGCAAGCGCGGTGAGCCCTGGTACTGCTTCGCCACGCACAACGCTTCGCAGAAGATGACTCTGCCCGACGGCACTGAGCTCGAGGCCGCACTGGGCATCGGCTCGTTCGCCGAGAAGACGCTGGTGGCCGCCGGTCAGTGCACGAAGGTCCCCGAATCCGATCCTGCCGTCGTCGGTCTGCTCGGCTGCGGCATGATGGCCGGAATCGGCGCCGCCATCAACACCGGTGAGGTCACCCGCGGCAAGACCGTGGCCGTGATCGGCGCCGGCGGTGTCGGCTGTGCGGCGATCGCCGGTTCGGCCCTGGCTGGTGCCGGAACGATCATCGCCCTCGACATCGATGAGAAGAAGCTCGACTGGGCGAAGGATCTCGGTGCCACCCACACGGTGAGCACCAAGGGCATGAGCGAGGACGAGGTCGTCGCCGCGATCCAGGAGCGCACGGGCGGCTTCGGCGCCGATGTCGTCATCGACGCCGTCGGACTTCCGGCGACCTGGCGTCAGGCCTTCTACGGCCGCGATCTCGCGGGCACCGTCGTGCTCGTCGGCGTGCCCACCCCGGAGATGGAGCTGACCGTTCCGCTGCTCGACGTGTTCGGCCGCGGCGGCAAGCTCAAGTCCTCGTGGTACGGCGACTGCCTGCCGGACCGCGACTTCCCGATGCTCGTCGACCTCTACCAGCAGGGACGCTTCCCGCTGGAGAAGTTCGTCACCGAACGCATCGGACTCGGCGACGTCGAGGAGGCGTTTGAGAAGATGGGCCAGGGCAAGGTACTGCGATCGGTGGTGGAATTCTGATGACAGCTATTGAACATCTCGTCACGTCGGGCACGTTCTCCCTCGACGGTGAGACGCACGACGTGGACAACAACGTGTGGATCATCGGCGACGATTCCGAGGTCATCGTCATCGACCCCGCCCATGATGTCGATGCCATCGCCGAGGCGGTCGGATCCAGAGACGTCAAAGCCGTTCTGCTCACGCACGGTCACGATGATCACGTCGGAGTCGTCCGCGACTTCGCCCAGCGCGTCGGCAATCCCACCGTCTACCTCAACCCGGATGACTACGTGCTGTGGGACATGACGTACGACAGCTACCGTCCAGACGGGCAGATCGCCCACGGCGACACCTGGACCGTCGGCGGTGTCACGCTCAAGGCGCTGCATACCCCCGGCCACTCCCCCGGTTCGACGTGCTTCTTCGTCGAAACCGGTCTGCCGGCACCTGTGTCGGCGGGGGCCGGTCGGGCCGTCGGTCCGGTGCTGTTCTCCGGTGACACGCTGTTCAACGGCGGCCCCGGCGCCACCGGGCGGTCGTACTCGAGCTTCGAGACGATCATCGAATCGATCCGCGATGTGCTCTTCCCGCTGCCCGAGGCGACCGTCGTGCTCACCGGGCATGGCGATTCGACGTCGATCGGCGCCGAGCGCCCGGCGCTCGACGACTGGCTCAAACGCGGCCACTGAACCGCAGGGCCCGGCGCTGCCGGTAGGCCGCTGAGCAGCTAAGCCGCTGAGCCGCTGAAACCGGAGCGGCCGGACTGAGCCTGGCCGGCACTGCCGGACTGAGCCTGGCCGGCACTGCCGGTCGAAGTCACGACGAAGCGGGTCGCACGTCCCACAGTGGGCGGCGACCCGCTTCTGCCTGCCTGGGGACCTGCCACCCGCTTCTGCGCGTGCGGGGACCCGCGACCCGCTTCTGCGTGTCCGCATACCGACGGCTAGACTCATCGCGTGCCTGATTCACAGTCTTCGCAGCCCGCCGACGCAGCCGCGTCCGCCGGCGGTTCCGCCGTCACCTCGTCCGGCCTCAAGGTGGGGATGAAACCGCGGCATCTGGTGATGATGAGTCTCGGTTCGGCGATCGGTGCCGGTCTCTTCGTCGGCTCCGGCGCGGGAGTCCAGGCGGCCGGGCCCGCCGTGCTCATCTCCTATGTCGTCGCCGGCCTCATCGTCATCTTCGTCATGCGGGCCTTGGGCGAGCTCGTCGCCGCCGACCCGAATCCGGGTGCCTTCTCGCACTATGCGGGCAAGGCCATGGGGCCTGCCGCAGCGTTCGCCGTGGGTGCCCTGTGGTGGGTGCAGCTGTGCCTCGTCGTCGCCGCTGAGGCCACTGCTGCCGCACAGATCGCCGCCTCCTACGTTCCGGCGATCCCGCAGTGGGTCATCGCCTTGGCGATCATGCTCATCTTCACCGCCATCAACCTCACCACCTCCGGCAGCTTCGGTGAGTTCGAGTTCTGGTTCTCACTCATCAAGGTCGCCTTCGTCGTCCTGTTCGTCGTCCTCGGCATCGCCTACCTCGTGGGGTGGACGCCTGCGGAACCGCCCGCGCAGATCTTCGCCGACGGGTTCATGCCGACCGGGATCTCCGGCATCGCCGCGGGCCTGCTCGTCGTCGCCTTCGCCTTCGGCGGCATCGAGATCGTCGCCGTCGCCGCTGCCGAGACTGCGAACCCCGAGCGCAGCGTGAGCCAGGCGATCAAGACGATCGTGTGGCGCATCCTCTTCCTCTACATCGGCTCCGTGGCCATCATCGTCCTCGTTCTGCCGTGGACGGATGAGCGCCTGGCCGAGTCGCCGTTCGTGGCAGTGCTCGAAACCGCGGGCCTGCCGTTCATCGCCTCCCTGCTCGCCGCCGTCATCATCATCGCGCTGCTGTCGTCGATGAACGCGAACATCTACGGGGCGTCCCGGATGGCATTCTCGATGTCGCAGCGGTCCATGCTGCCCCGCGGACTCGGCCGTGCCAGTCGTCGCGGCGTGCCCGTGGCTGCGGTGCTGGCCACCTCGGCGTTCGGTTTCGTGGCCGTGGCGCTCAACTACTTCTGGGCCGCCGAGGTGCTCGGGGTCCTGCTCAACATCGTCGGCTCCACGCTCATCGTCACGTGGGTCGCGACCCTGGTCTCGCAGATCGTGCTGCGTCGTCGCGCCGAGGCGACCGGAGATCGCCTGCCGCTGAAGATGTGGGGCTACCCGTGGCTGTCGTATGTCACGCTCGCCGGCATCGCCGTGATCATCGGGCTCGGCCTCACCGTCGAATCCGTGCGCTTCCAGATCGTCGGCACGCTCATCTTCGTCGCTGCGCTCTATGTCGTGGGCATCATCGTCACGAAACGGAACCCGACCGCAAAGGTCTGAGTCCCGCCGCGAACGTGTGACCCCGCTGTCGGGCAGCCGACGCCAGGCCAAGAGGCGACGCCGTGGCCGGGTATCCCGCGCACACCGATCGTCAGAGCCCCGCCGCCGAGGCGCAGCCGACTTACCGCAGTGCGTTCAGTGACGCGATCTGTTCGTCCAGCACCGGTGTCGGCCGCTTCGTCGCGGCCCAACCGGCCAGCATGTCGAGAGTCTGCCCGCTGTGGCGGGCGAAATGCCTGCCCGCATAGTCTGTGATATCGATCGGCACGATCGCTTCCAATACCTCGAGCACGCCTCTCGCCAGCCTGCGGAACACTGGAAGTCGCACGCCGAGACGGGACTGAACCGCTTCGGCGGCGGCCCTCGATGGACGCTCGAGGTGTGTCTTCAGCGCGGCCCAGTCACCACCTCGGATGCTCAGCTCTGCGACGAAGGGGATGAACACCGCAGGGGGCATCAGAACCGCGGCGAGTGGAACCGGCACGATGAGACGCCCGAGACCCGTCACGAGCGACCGCACTGTGCCCCCTCGCCCCGCGACGAGGAAACGCGGCGCACAAAGGGGTGCCCAGTAGCTGACCTCTCGTCCGTGCGGGACCGTTCCAGGCTCGAGCCGTTCGGACAGGAACGCGGGGGCGAAGATGACCGCCTCGGTGTCGGGGAATTCCGTCTGTGCACGCTCAAGGTCACCGTCGACCTGGCTGGTGATCGCAAGGTAAGTCGGTGAGATCTCCCGAATCGCCGAGGCGGTCGCAGAGTCAAGATCGCCCGGCCTGGTGGAGAGGATGATGAGGTCCCACGGACCGGCTTCAAGGGCGCTGTTCCAATCGGTGATCGTCACGCGCCGAGTCGCCGCCACCCGGGTCACGGTCCATTCCCGATTCACGGGCCGCTCTGAGGTCCCGGGCGTGCGCGCAGTGGACTCGGGCGTCAGTCCCGGGTCGCGCCTGGCAGCTCCGCAGTCGCCATGTGAGTCGTTCGAGTCAGTCGGGTCGAGTCTGCTCACCCGACGCGGATACGCAGCACGTGGTTCATCCTTCCCTGTGCGGGAGACGACGGCGACGTCGTGGGAGTCGGTGAAGAGTGCGGCCCCGGCGAGGCTGATGGCACCGGCTCCTTGGAAGAGGACTCTCATCGGTTACCTGTCCCTTTCAGCTCGGGTAGACGTCAACTCGGGTAGACGAGGGCGTTGGCGATGGCCGCGATCCCTTCGCCGCGTCCTGTCAGGCCGAGCCTGTCGGAGGTTGTGCCCGAGACGGACACCGGAGCTCCGGCGGCCGCGGACAGGACCTGCTGTGCCTCGGCGCGACGAGTGCCGATCTTCGGGCGGTTGCCGATGACCTGGACGGCGATGTTTCCGATCTCGAAGCCTGCTGCGCGAACGGTGCGGGCCGCCTCGGTGAACAGATCGGAACCTGCAGCGCCGGCGAATTCCGGTCGGTCGACGCCGAAGTGTTCGCCGAGGTCACCGAGGCCCGCGGCGGAGAACAGCGCATCGCAGCAGGCGTGGGCTACGACATCGGAGTCCGAGTGCCCCTCGAGTCCCGGCTGTCCCGGCCACAGCAGCCCGGCGATCCAGAGTTCGCGTCCCGGGTCGGAGGAGAAGGCATGGACGTCGACACCGATTCCGGTGCGGGGAATGATCGCAGTCATCGCGGGGCTCCTCTGTCGTCTGTTCGCGCATCGCTGCCCGCACCGTCCGCATCGCGCGCAGCCTTGCAGGCATCCATCTCGTCATGCATCCGAGCCAGTTGCTCGCCGAGGATGAGGTCGAACGGATAGGTGATCTTCAGCGCCTCTTCGTGGCCGTCGACGGCCACGACGTCGGTGCCGAGGCGTTCGACGAGACCGGCATCGTCGGTGGCGGGTTCGCCGTCGACTCGGTGCTGTGCGTGGGCGCGCACAAGGGTGGCGGCACGGAAGCCTTGAGGGGTCTGCACCCGTCGCAGGAGCGAGCGGTCGAGGTCGCCGCGGAGGACTTCCGGTTCCGCACCCACCGCTGGGTCAGCAACCGCCCGACGGACGGTGTCGATCATGGGCAGAACGGGGACGACCGCCTCGGCGCCGGAACGCACCGCAGCGACCACTCGCACGAACACCTCAGGAGGGGTGAGGCATCGCGCCGCGTCATGGATGAGCACGTATTCGGCGTCGCCGATATGCTTCAAGGCTATTTGCACTGATTCTGCACGATCAGAACCACCTGCTACGGCTGTAATTGAAATCTCGCATTCCCATTTCTTTGTGACTGCGTCGATTTCCTCGCGTGCGCGGAAAAGAAAATCCTCGGGAGCGGCCACCACGATTGTGGAGGCAACTCCCGAGGAGATGATCGTCTCGAGACTGCGGGTCAGAATACTCCGCCCATGCACATAGGCGAATGCCTTCGGCTCACCGCCGCCCAGACGAGATCCCAACCCTGCGGCCGGGATGATGACACAGGTGCTCAGGACGCGAGCACTTCGTCCAGCAGGGCTTCTGCTTCGGACTCTTCCTTCTTCTCGGCCAGTGCGAGTTCGGAGACGAGGATCTGCCGAGCCTTCGAGAGCATGCGCTTCTCGCCGGTCGACAGGCCACGGTCCTGCTCGCGACGCCAGAGATCTCGGACGACTTCGGCGACCTTGATGACGTCACCGGACTGCAGCTTCTCGAGGTTCGCCTTGTAGCGGCGTGACCAGTTCGCGGGTTCTTCGACGAATTCTGCGCGGAGGACGTTGAAGACCTTTTCCACACCTTCTTCGCCGACGACATCTCTCACACCGACCAGATCGCAGTTCTCTGCCGGAACTTCGATCACAAGATCACCATGGGCGACTTGGAGCTTGAGGTACAGTTTCTCCTCACCTTTGATGGTTCGCTTCTTGATTTCTTGGATTGTCGCTGCACCGTGATGTGGATAGACAACAGTGTCGCCGACCTGGAAACTCATATTCTCTTCAAACCCCTTTCGCGGAATCCCAGTTTACCATGAGGCTCGCCACAGAAATCGTTCAGGGTAATGAATCTTCATGCTAGGCTCCGCCTCCTGCCGATCGCGACAACCACCAAAAAGCACCCTTGCTGACGGGGCCACCAGCGGAAACATCGGCATCGGGCCCATTGCCGCCAAGGTCGACTAGCCACAGGCTCCGAGACCGGGCAGGGAATGAACTTCCAATGAACTCGATTCGCGCCACCCGCGCCACGCCCGACCCCCTTACCCAGACGCAGCCAACAGTTCCCGTGCACGCCCGAATATGTTTCGCCCGTCCCTTCGTCGGACGATGAGTTCCGGTTTCACCCGACGATGAGATCCGGTTCTACAGGAGGTCAAAAACCGGGTAGTATACAGACTGATCTTGTATTGCCACTTCAAGGAGCATAATGAAACGGCACAACCGCGCGGCTCTCGCCGTTGCCGCACTCGCTCTCGTTATCCCCGTCAGCGGATGTGCAAGCTTGCTGTCTCCCCACCAGACTGCCGAGTACCGCTACAACGGCGGCGACGGAGCCTGGGGCACCGTCGGTGACGTCGAAGTCCGTGGGCTCATGCTCATCATGGATGAGTCCGGCAAGGGACCTGCGCAGCTCTTCTTCACGCTCATCAATCAGGGTGAGGACACCGCCGAGGTGTCTCTCGATGTCGCAGGCACCTCGGTGAGCGAATCGGTCAAGGCCGGCGATACCTTCGTCCAGGACCCGAAGAGTCCGTCCACGTCGACCAAGGATGTCGTCACGGTCGACGACCTCAAAGCCGAGCCCGGTGACCTCGTCGATGTGACCGTCAAGGTCGGCGGCGAAGAGAAGACGATCGAGACTCAGCTCCTCACCGACGTGCTCCCCTACTACGAGGAGTATGTGCCGTCGGAGTCGCCGTCGAACGTGCCCAGCGAAAGCACTGACGCCACTGAGGGCGCCACCGAAGGAACCGGCACCGCCAACGGCTGAATCCCCCTTCGCGAACGCTGAAAGGAGCCGCTCACACCATGTGAGCGGCTCCTTTCGCATTCACCCGCGTTCTTTCACACCGCGGCGGTTGCGGGGACTCGGCACACCGACCCGCCCGCAGCTGACTGCCTCAGGCTTCGAATTTGTACCCGAGCCCGCGCACCGTGGTGAGCAGCCGCGGCTCGGAGGGGTTCTCCTCGACCTTCGCGCGCAGACGCTTGACGTGGACGTCGAGGGTCTTCGTATCGCCGACGTAGTCCTCGCCCCAGATCCGGTCGATGAGCTGGCCGCGGGTCATCACGCGCCCGGAATTGCGCACGAGGATCTCGAGCAGCTCGAATTCCTTGAGCGGCATCGACAGCTCTTCACCGCGCACGGACACGACATGCCGTTCGACGTCGATGCGCACTCCCCCGGCCTCGAGCACGGATTCGTCCTCGAAGTCCTCGGTCTCGACGTTGCGCCGCAGCACCGCACGCACGCGGGCGAGCAGCTCCCGCGAAGAATACGGCTTCGTGACGTAGTCGTCGGCGCCGAGTTCGAGTCCCACGACCTTATCGATCTCCGAGTCCTTGGCCGTGAGCATGATGATCGGCACATTCGACTTCGCACGCAGCTCGCGGCACACTTCGGTGCCGGAGGCGCCGGGAAGCATGAGATCGAGCAGGACCAGGTCGGCACCGTTGCGGTCGAACTCTGCCAGAGCCTTGAGTCCGTCGTCGGCGACCGTCACCTCGTACCCTTCCTTACCGAGCAGGTACGACAGCGGGTCCGAGAACGAATCCTCGTCCTCGACAAGCAGAATACGAGTCACGTTGTGAGCTTCCTTTGTTCGCTTTCATCGGTCTGATCTTCGGGCGAGCCGGATTTCCCGGCTCGGGCGACGTCGCCGCCGCCTCCATTATCTCCGGCCTCGGCCGAGATGTCCTCACGGTCCTCATCGCGTCCCACAGCAGCGTCATTCGCCGAGGCGGTTCCGCGGTTCGCGTCATTCGCCGAGTCAGCATCATCGCCGTCCGCCGCCGAGGCGGTTCCGCGGTTCGCGGCGTCTGTCGAGTCAGCATCATCGCCGTCCGTCGGCGGGGCGGTCTCACTCGGATTCGCGGAATGCTCGATGAGCACCCCTTCCGGTGCCGAATCGCTGGCGGCATGCTCGGGCGCGGTACCGGCCAGCGGGAGCACGATCGTGAAGGTCGATCCCTTGCCGAGCTGGCTCCACACCCGCACTTCGCCGCCGTGTGTGGCGATGATGTGCTTGACGATGCTCAGGCCCAGTCCCGTGCCGCCGGTGATCCGTGATCGTGCCGGATCCACCCGGTAGAAGCGTTCGAAGACGCGTTCGGTGTCCTGCGCGCTCATCCCGATGCCCTGGTCGGTCACGGCGATCTCGACGCGTTCGTCGACGAGGCTGACTCCGACCCCGACTCGGGTTCCGTCGGGAGAGTAGTTGATGGCGTTGTCGATGAGGTTGCGCACGGCGTTGACGAGCAGCTCGTAGTTGCCCTCGATGAGCAGATCCTGCGGCGGAGAGAGTTCGATGTGGATGTTCTTGCCTTCGGCGCGCGTGCGGGCACGGTCGGCGGCATCGTCGACCACCTCGGCGGCGGAGATCTTCTCCGTGGTCGCCGGCGCGGCGTGGTCCTGGACGCGGGAGAGATCGATGATCTCCTGCACCAGCTGGGTCAGCCGCTTCGATTCGCGCTGCATCCGACTGCCGAAGCGCTCGACTGCGGCCGGGTCGTCGGCGAAGTCGGTGACCGCCTCTGCGAGGAGTGCCATCGCACCGATCGGGGTCTTGAGCTCGTGGGAGACGTTGGCGACGAAGTCCCGACGCACGGCGTCGACGCGTTTGGATTCCGTCTGATCATCGCAGAGGACGAGGACGAACGAGGTGCCCAAGGGAGCGACGCGGGCGTGGAGGTAGCGGAGGACGGAATCGGAGGCTTCCCGCTTCTGCTCGAGGTCGATCTCTTCGATGAGGCCGCGGGCGCGGACCCGGCCGACGACACGCAGCATCTCAGGAGAGGCCAGCGAATGACCTCTGACCAGGCCGAACGTATAGGCGGCGGGCGAGGCTTTGACGACGTCGTCGCCCGCGTCGATGACGATCGCGGCCGAGGGCAGTACGGCGAGAACCTCAGCGATGCCTTCGGGCAGGTCGTCTTCTGAGTGCAGATCGGCAGCATCACGGGAGCGTTCGCTGAACCGGAACGCAAGGATGCCCGCTATACCCAGGCCCAGACCGACGACGCCGGTCAGGACCGCCACTACTAAGAGATCCACAGCCTCAAGCTTAGGTGCTGTCCATCAGGTCGGCGCACCGAATTCACTTCCGCACGCCGTATTTGCCGAGGAATTCACCTTCCCGTCTGGCGACGTTCACCCGATCATGCGATGCTGACGTCTGTGTGCCTGCGCTCCCCCATGCGAATCCACGCGCTTTCGGGCGCGGGCCCGAAGGCGCAGATCGGGTATGCACACCCGCTGATGTCCCGTTGAGGAACACGATGTCCCTATGAGGAACACCTCGTACGACCGAAAGTAAGGAACCGCCGCCAATGCGCGAAGTCTTCAGAAACGAACTGGACGATCTGGCCACACAGCTGGTCGGTATGTCCACCAAGGCCCTCGAGGCGATCCGTCTGGCCAATCAGGCGCTGCATTCGAATGACCTCGAGCTGGCTGAACAGGTTATCGAGGCCGATGTCGTCATCGACAATATGCAGTTCACTCTCGACCAGCAGTCCGCCGAGATTCTGGCCCTGCAGGCTCCGGTGGCCGCCGATCTGCGCGCCGTCATCGGTGCCCTGCGGATGTCGGCTTCGCTGGAGCGCATGGGCGACCTCGCCCGTCACATCGCGCAGCAGGTGCGCATCCGCTACCCGGAATCTGCGATTCCCGACCCCTTCGAATCGACGTTCTCCCGCATGGGCGAGTCCGGAGAGAAGATCGCCGAGGCGACGCAGCGGCTGCTGTCGAATCCCGGCCTGGCCGATGTGCCCACGATCAACGCCATCGACGAAGAGCTCGACGAGCTGCACCTGAGCGTGTTCTCCAAGCTGGCCGAGGCCCCTGCCGGGACTCTGGCACCTCGCCACATCGCCGATGTCACGCTGCTCTCCCGCTACTACGAGCGCTTCGGCGACCATGCCGTTTCGGTGTCGCAGAAGGTCGAATATCTGCTCACCGGAAACTGGGAGCCGCACCTGTCGAAGAAGTGACGACAGTCCGCACAGACAGATGACGATCGCCGAGGTGGTTCATCCACCTCGGCGATCGTCGTCTGTCGCACTTTCCGACTCCGCGCCGAGCTCGGACTCCGTGCCGAGCCCGTCAGCGCACTGCGGCCCCAGCACTCGCACCAGCACCAGCACCAGCACCAGCACCAGCACCAGCGCGATCATCCGACATCATCAGCGCGCACCGGTGCGCGCCGCCCGCTCAGGCTCCTCACTGACAACCACCCTCCGGCGCCGGCCGATGCGGGCGCCCCTGGCCCTGCGCGAGGCTCCTCGTGCAATGGCCTTGAGCACACCGGTCGTCACGGCCACTCCGAAGAGGAGGAGCACACCCCCGATGATCTCCGGGACCGTCGGCCGGTCGCCGAGGACCACCCACGCCGAGAGGACTCCGACGACCGGAACGAGCAGAGTGAACGGAGCTACCTGGGAGGCCGGGAAGCGGGCCAGCAGAGAATTCCAGATGACGTAGCCGACGAGCGAGGCCACGCCGGCCGTGTAGACGACCGAGGCCACGACTCCCCAGGTGGGATGCGTGAGCGCGTGGGCGACTGCGGTGGGCCCGTCGAAGAGCAGCGACAGGCCCAGCAGCGGGAGGGGAACGACGATCGCTGACCACACGGTCATCTGCACGCCGTTGATTCCGTCTTTGACTCCGCGGGCGGCGACGTTGCCGATCGACCACGACAGGGCGGCGCCGAGAGCCACGACGAAGGCGAGCACTGGCACATCGGATTGGAGACTCAGCCCGATCACGAGCAGGCCGGTCAGCCCGATGAGGATGCCGATGATCTGCCGTCGGGCCGGGAACTCCCGCAGGGCCACGGCAGCGACCACGACCGTGAATGCCGCCTGAATCTGAATGACGATCGAGGTCAGCCCGGCCGGCAGTCCGAGGGCCATGGATGTGTAGAGCAGTGCGAACTGCCCGGCCGACATGAACACACCGATGAAGAGTATGCGGCGGAAGGAGCCGCGCGGGAACCGGACGAAGAAGATCGCCGGGAGCACGACGAAAGTGAAGCGGGCGGCGGCCAGGAGCAGCGGCGGCCAGTCCTGGAGCCCGAAGTCGATGAAGACGAAGTTGACTCCCCAGAGCACGACGACGAGCAGTGCGAGCAGGTAGTGAACGGTGCGCATAGGACAAGCATTTCAGCCCGGCAATCAAATATCCATTGAAAGTCTTTGCGTCGACTCTTTACGATTATTTCATGATTGATATCGTCGCACTACGCACTCTCGTCGCTTTGGATTCGCTCGGCTCGGTGACGACCGCGGCTGAGTCCCTCGGCTATACGCCGGCCGCGGTGAGCCATCAGCTGCAGAAGCTCTCGCGCCTGCTCGGAACGCCGGTGACCGAGCGGATCGGGCGGGGCATCGCCCTGACCCCGATCGGGCGCGAGCTCAGTCGACGCGGCGCAGGACTGCTCGCTGACCTCGAGAGTCTGGAGACCGACCTCCGCGCCCGGTCAGGGGTGCCGCGGGGACGGATCACGGTCGGCGGCTTCTCCACGGGAATCCGCGGACTGCTGGTGCCGGCGCTGCCGCGATTGCGCGACTCGGCTCCGGAGCTCACGGTGTCGAATACCGAGGAGGAGCCGGATGAGCTGCTCGAGATGGTCACGGCCGGGCGCATCGACGCCGCGTTGGTCTTCGATTGGAACGGCTCGTCTCTGCGCCTGCCGTCGACGGTGAATTCGGAGCTCATCGCCGTTGACCGAGCAGACATCATCATGAGCCAGGACCATCACCTGGCGGATCGAGCCGAGCTGGGGCGGCGTGACCTCGTCGACGAGGTGTTCGTCTCCGCCCCGCACAACGGCGTCTGCCATCGGTGGCTGAAGGCCCTGTTCGTCGACCTCGACGCAGAGCCGCGGATCGATTATCTGGCCTACGAGTATGACACTCAGATCGAATTCGTTCGCGCCATGGGTGCGCTCGCGCTGGTGCCCAGGTTGGGGCGTCCGCACCTGCCCGAGGATGTCATGCACGTCCCCTTGGACGATCCGTCCATCGCCCGTACCATCCACCTCGTGTGGAGGCAGTCGATGTCGGCCTCACCGGCGATCGGGCTCCTGCTCAGGGAGATGAAGACGATCGCCGAGGCGGACGTGCCGCCTCGGCGATCATCGTCTTCATGAAGGGCTCAGCCCAGTGCCTTCGTGAAGGGCTCAGCTTCGTGAGGGGCTCAGCGCCGTGAAGTGCTGAGCGTATCCATATAGGACTCAGCGCCCCTGGTTGGCGACCTGGCCGATGGCCGCTGCGGCCGCCTCGGGGTCGAGGTAGGTGCCGCCGGGCGTGACCGGAGTGAAGTCCTCGGTCAGTTCGTAGTGCAGCGGGATGCCGGTGGGGATGTTGAGCCCGGTGATATCGGCATCGGAGATTCCGTCGAGGTGCTTGACCAGCGCGCGCAGCGAGTTGCCGTGAGCGGCGACGAGCACAGTCTTGCCGACGGTGAGTTCGGGGACGAGGACGTCGTACCAGTAGGGCAGGAGACGGTCGATGACGTCGGCGAGGCATTCGGTGCGGGGCATCGAAGCGCCGAGGTTCGCGTACCGCGCCTCACCGGCCTGCGAGAATTCCGAGCTGTCGGCCAGCGCCGGAGGCGGGGTGTCGAAGGACCGGCGCCAGGTCATGAACTGCTCTTCGCCGAACTCCTCGCGGATCTCCTTCTTGTTCTTGCCCTGCAGCGCACCGTAGTGGCGCTCGTTGAGTCGCCAGCTGCGGTGGACGTCGAGCCAGGAGAGGTCGGCGGCCTCGAGCGCGAGGTTCGCGGTGAGGATCGCGCGCTTGAGCCGCGAAGTGTGCACGACATCGGGGATGAGTCCCTTTTCGCGCAGAAGCTCACCGGCGCGCTGACCTTCGGCGCGGCCCTTCTCGGTCAGGGTCACGTCGACCCATCCGGTGAACAGATTCTTCTGGTTCCATTCGCTCTCGCCGTGGCGCAGCAGGATGAGGTTATGCGTCATGGCACCATTTTGGCACGACCGTCCACCGGCGCCTCCTGCACCCACCTGATCGTCTCAGCAATTGGCGCAGTGTCTCGAGTCACAAGACGCCTGGAGTAGCCTGAGCGCATGCCAGACGCACCAGCACACACATCCTCGACGAACGGCACCGCGCCCGCCGCGGATCGCAGCTCGATCATCGCCGTCACAGCTCTGCCGGTCCTCGTGGTCATCGCCGGAGTCCTCGGATTCCTCCTTCCGGACGCCTTCACTCCCCTGGCCCCGTCGATCACCTGGGCACTCGGCGTGGTCATGTTCTTCATGGGGCTGACGCTGACGCTGCCGGACTTCACCCGGATCGCGAAGCGTCCGTGGATCGCGGTGCTCGGCGTCGTCACCCAGTTCGTGGCGATGCCTCTGCTCGGTCTCCTGGTCGTCACCGTCTACTCTCTGCCGACGGAGATCGCCGTCGGCGTCATCCTCGTCGGCTGCGCTCCGGGCGGCACGGCGTCGAATGTCGTGACGTATCTGGCCAAGGGCGATACTGCGCTGTCGGTGTCGATCACCACACTGTCGACGCTGCTCGCGCCCGTGCTCACCCCGCTGCTGACTCTGTGGCTGGCAGGGTCGTACATGGATGTGCCGTTCTGGTCGATGTTCGTCTCGATCTGCCAGACGGTGCTCGTGCCCGTCATCGTCGGCGTCATCGTGCGTGTGTTCGCCTCGAAGTTCGTCGACAAGATCTCACCGGTGCTGCCGTGGTTGGCGTCGATCGCCATCGCCTACATCGTCTCCATCGTCGTGGCAGGTTCGGCCGGGTCGATCGCCACCGCCGGAGTGCTCGTGCTGTTGGCAGTGGTCACGCACAACCTGCTCGGACTGGGCGTCGGCTACGGGGTCGCGGCGGCCTGCCGTCTCGACACCCCGACGCGTCGAGCGCTGTCCTTCGAGGTCGGACTGCAGAACTCCGGGCTCGCCTCGACTCTGGCCACGACGTACTTCTCGCCGCTGGCGGCCCTGCCCGGCGCTGTCTTCAGCGTGTGGCACAACGTCTCCGGCGCGCTGCTCGCCTCGATCTTCGCTCGCCGCCCCTACGGCAAGCCTCCCGTCGACCACATCGCACGCGACACTGCGGCCACGGGTGCCGGGTCGACCCGATGAGCGCCGAGGCGGCACCGAGCAGAGGGTTCGACGGTTTCAGTCCCGAGACCCTGGAGGCAGGGGGACGGACGTTCACCGTCCGTCGGGCCGGCGAATCCGATGTGCCCGCGCTCGTCGCTCTGCTGCGTGACGACGCGCTCGGGGCAAAGCGTGAGGCAGAGGTCTCGACAGCCGATGGAACGGGCGCTTCGGGCTCAGATGCCGCAGATACGAGTACCGAGACAACGACCACCGAGGATGCTGCCGCGTACTATCGTGCCTTCGCCCTCATCGCAGCCGACCCCAATCAGCTGCTCGTCGCCGTCACAGAGGAATCCGATGTGGTCGGGACGCTGCAGCTGAGTCTTCTGCCGAGCCTTTCGCGGCGCGGCACTCTGCGACTGCAGATCGAAGCGGTGCGAGTCGGTGCCGCGGCGCAGGGAATCGGGCTCGGCACTGCGGTGTTCACATGGGCGCATGAGTGCGGTCGTCGTTTCGGGGCGGGCCTCGCCCAGCTGACGACCGACCGGTCACGCACCGATGCGCAGCGGTTCTATTCCCGGCTCGGCTATGTCGCCAGCCATGAAGGGCTCAAGCTCCCCCTCGATTGAGGCGAGCCCGCGCAGCCGCCTGCGGGCTCCCCGCTTCAACCGCAGTCTCAGGTCGCACCACTTCGGGATGGTCTGTCTCGCCGTCGCCGAAGGTGCCGAGGAATTCGTTGTCGTCGCCGCTGAGTACGCTTTCGAAGGCGGCGAGGTTCCGGGTCGACTCTCCGCGGGCGACTCGCCAAGCCCATTCCTTCTTCATCCCGGTGAGGAATCCGATGAGGAGGAGTTCGTTGAAGGACGAGTCGGCAGTGGAGAGCATCGCTCCGAGCAGAGCGTCGAGTTCGTCGAGCAGATGCTCCCTGGGCACGCTCGCCCGCAGGTACACATCGCCGAGGCTGTCGATCGCGAACGCCACCGGACCGGGCTTGAGATTCTTCTGCAGCAGCCATCGGTTGAATTCGGCGGCGTTCTCATCCGGGTGGCGGATGACGAAGGCCTGCAGATGTGCGGTGCGCGCGAAGACGCTGATGGCGACGTTCGTCTTGAGCTTCTTCTCGCCCGGCAGGGTGACGACGATCTCTGTGTCCTCCACCGAGTCGACGGGAACGTCGTTGTCCTCGGCCCAAGTGCGCACACCCGCAAGAATCGCCTCGGTGTCGGTGGTCATGCTCTCACGCCTCTCGTTCGGCTTTCATGCTCACCGCCGACTCTAGTCCTTCAGCCTGCGCCCCCGTGCCTTCAGCTTGCTCCCGGGCCCTCAGCCTGCCCCTAGTCCTTCAGCTTGCTCCGAGGGCTTCGGATTGCCGCTGCGCTGCGCCGGCCGTACGGGGCAGCGCGTCGAGGACGGTTGAGACGGTGCGGCCCCAGTCAAAGCGATCGGCGCGCTGGACGGCGTGCTCGGCAAGTTCGGTGCGCAGAATCTCGTCGTGCAGCAGGGTTTCGATGGCCGTGGCCCAGTGGTGCGGGTTGTGGTCGGCGATGAGCAGGCCCGAATGGCCGTGTTCGACGATTTCGGGCAGACCGCCGACCGCTGAGGCGATCGCCGGCAGTCCTGAGGCCGCGGCTTCGGCGGCGACGAGTCCGAAGGATTCGCTGCGGGAGGGCACGATGAGCACATCCGCGGCCCGGTAGTAGTCGACGAGGACCCGCGAGGGTACCGGCGGACGGATCTCGACGCTGGGTTCGGCCGCGATCGCCGAGGTCAGTTCGCGCAGATAGGACGAGGAGGCACTGCCTTCTCGCGGAAGAGCCGAACGGGTTCCGACTCCGGTATCGGCACCGGACGCTGCACCGAGGAGGATCCCACGGGTCCGTGATGCCAGGTGCGGGTCGCGTTCTCGCAGGTCGGCGAGGGCGTCGACGGCGACGTCCGTGCCCTTGATGAACTGCATCCGTCCGACGTAGAGGACGATGGCTTCGTCATCGGTGAAGCCGAGCCTCTGCCGTGCCGCCGACTTCGCGCCCGGCGTGTAGAGGGTGTGGTCGACGCCGGGGCGGGCGACGACGACAGAATCGGGGTCGGCACGGAGTTCGGTGATGAGGTCACGACGTTCGACGGGTGTCGCCGCCACGAGCAGGTCCGCTTCGGCGGCGATCCGCTCTTCGGCTTCCAATCGTTGGGGGCGCTCGTGGCTGGTCTCGGAATCGCGGTTCTTCACGGCACCGATCGTGTGCATGCTCACCGCGATGGGCGCACGAAGATACTCGGCGACGGACCCGCCGGGGGCGGACTGGGCCGACGGGTCAGCGCCGGTGAGCGGGCCGGCGGCAGTGAGCGAGCCTGCGGTGAGAGGACCGCCGACCGACGGGTCGGCGGTGATCTCACGGACGCGCAGGGCCGCCTCGGCGGAAATCCAATAGTGGGTCCAGATGAACTCGGCGGCCCGATAGTCAGGGTGAGCGAGAAGCAGCTGCGCGAGTTCGTCGATGGCATCGGCGAGCTCGTCCTTCGTCGACGCGCCGACCGGGAGGTGGTGGAGGGTGATCGACTCGGAGATCTCCATCGTCCTGCCGGCAGTCCCAGTGCCATCGGTCGCGCCGGCGTTCGCGCCAGTTCCGTCGAGTCCGCCCGGATCAGCGGTGAAGACGTCGACGCGGTGGCCGGCGGCGGCGAACGCGCGCACGGACTGGTCGACGTAGACGTTCATCCCCCCGGCATCGCCCTGACCCGGCTGGGCCGCGGGTGAGGTGTGGAGGGAGAGGACACTGATACGCACGACGACAGTCTAGCCAACGACGGCTGACCGGTGCCTAACCGAAGAACTCGCCGAGGATGCGGCGGACTTCGTGACGTCCGCGCCAGAGGATCGACCCGGCCGGCAGCACCTCGAGTCGGGAGCTCGGGATGGCCTCGTGGACCGCCTCGGCGATGGCGACGGGGTGCGCGGGATCGTCCTCATGGGTGAGGACGAGGACCTCGCCGGGGAAGCTGCGCAGATTCTCGGCGGACTCAGCCGTATCGTCGACGGCGATCTCGAGGGCGAGCCCGAGTCCGTCGGACATGTCCGTGTGGACGAGGTTCTCGGCCTTCGCCTTCGTCCACGCCCGCGCGGGAAGCATCTGGGCCACCTCGGCGGGTTCGCGGGAGAGCATGAGTTCGACGATGCCGTCGATGTCCTCGTCGGCGACCAGACCACGCAGTCTCTCCAGGTGGGAGCGGTTGGCGGCGGCCACCTCGGCGGGGAATCCGGTGAAGGAGGCGGGGAGGACGAGCGCGATCTTTTCGAGATCGCGGATCGCGGGGTGGGCGATGCTCAGCAGGTGGAGCAGCCCTCCTGCGGACATCGAAACGCCCAGAGCACGGCTCGCCGAGGTGGTCTCGACGGCTTCTGCGAGCACCTCGGCGATCTGCGGGTAGTTCCAACCGGGACCGGGTGAGGGGCGGCCGCCGTGTCCGGGCAGGTGGAGGAAGTGGCGGGTGCCGGTGATGCCGGTGCCGAACGGGCGGGTGTCGCGGATCGCGCCGGCGAATCCGTGGCCGAAGAGGGTGTGCGGTTCGCCGGTGCCGAACGTGGCGATGAAGCCGGACTCGGGGCCCGGAACGTTGAGGTCTGTGCTCATGTGGAAAGTGCGCTCTTCAGGGAAGTGGGTTCATCGGGACAGTGGGCTCGTCTGAAAAGCGTGCTCACCGCTTGCGGTAGCGCGGGTCGACGGCGCGGACCTTCGGGCGCACGTCGGTGAGGTACACGAGGCCGGCGACCAGGGCGATGATGTTGAGGAAGATCATGCTCATGCCCATCGGGGGCAGTGCGATGATGGCGAGCGCGAGTCCGACGCCGAGGAGGATGACCCAGAACTTCTTGCTCTGTTTGTCCACGGCGCGGTAGTTCTCGTCCTTGAAGCGGAGGCAGTCGATGAACGCCCACAGCTGGACGACGAATGCGGCCACCGTCAGGGCGAGAAAGATCAGCTGCTGAAAGCCCGCGATGTATTGCATCTGTACAGCCTAGCAACCGCGCCGCGACGGGGCAGGACCCGGCGGCGGATCCTGGGCAAGTGCCCATCCGCGTCCCACCGGGCTCTCAGCCCCACCTGGCTTTCAGCGGGGAGACGGGCTCGCCCGTGGGGAACGCGCACGCGTGGATGCGGGGACGCTGGTCTGCGCGGTGGCCAGGGCAGTACCTGCGCGGGGGCCAGGGCAGTACCTGCGCGGGGGCCAGGGCAGCAAGGAACCGGCGACCCAGCCTGCCGGGGTGATCTCAGAGGATCCCGGTCATACGGATGACCGCGCACACGGCCATGCCGATGAGAACCGCCAGCAGCATCGGCACGCGCACGATCGCCGCGAGAACACCGACTCCGACGCCGATGAGGCGGGCCGGATCCGCAATGTCCTTGCCGTCGAAGACCGCGGTCGTCGCGAACACCGCGCCGATGAGCACGACCGTGGCGCGGTCCATCCACTTGGTCACGCGTTCGGTCGAGTCGGCAGGTTCGTCGACGGCGCCACCGGCTGCCACCTCGGTCCGATGCTCCGCCTCGACTCCGGAACCTCCGACGGCGCCGGAGCCTGCGTCTGCACTGGATCCGTCCACCCCCACCGAGGCGGTCGCCGGGGTGCGTCGACGCCCCTTCGTGGCGATCGCGGCTCCGAGTTTCACCCCGGCGAAGCGCATGAGATACGTTCCGATGCTCAGTGCCGCCAAGGCGATGAGAAAGCTTCCTGCGTTCATCGACGGTCCTCCCCCGCTGCGCTCGAATGGTCCGATCCGTGGAGGCCCGATCCGTGATGACCCGGTTCGCTGCGTTCGGCATCGTGCCGGCCTGCGGAGTGGCCCACATCTGCCGTGCCAGTCATCAACCTGTCCCGAGTCTCATGTTGAGCCTCATGGTGAGTCCCACGGCGACGGCGCATCGACCGCACCGCCCATCCTGCGGCGACGAAGACGAAGACGGACAGCGACGTCACCGCGCCCAGGCCGAGCGGCAGCACCGGGGTGAGGCACACGGCGACGATGATGCCGGCGAGAGTGAGAGACAGCGTCACACGATTTTTCAGGTCACCGCGGATGAGGCAGAAGAGAATGATCGGGAACGCCGCGTCGAGGCCGAGCATGTCAGCATCGATGACATTGCCGAGCCACTGCCCGGCCATGGCGCCGCTGGGCCACATGAGCGCGATCGCAGCCCCCATGAGCAGGAAGGCGTGCCATTTCGCTCGATCATTCTGTCCCATGCGCGAAATCGCCGTGGACTCGTCATTGATCCAGTGAGAGGCGATGAGGGCCCGCCAGTCCTGAGGGAAGAAGGGGCCGACGGCGACGCCGAAGGCGAAGTTGCGGGAGTTGACGAGGAGTCCTGCCAGAACGGCGAGGATCGGGGCACCTCCGGCGGCGATGACGCCGACGAAAGTGAATTCCGCAGCACCGCCGAGTGCGAACATCGCCAACAGCAGAGTCTGCCACCAGGCGAAGCCGGAGACCGCGGAGATCGCCCCGTACGACAGCGCAACGGCGATGATCGTGACGGTGACGATCGCGACGGCCCGGTAGATCGACCCCGGCAGTGTCCGCTCGACCCCGCGTTGTCGAGTCTGCGAACGCGCCCGCTCAGCCGTACGAAATAATGAACCCATGTTCTACACAGTGCACTCCTGCCGTTCGTTCGTCAACTCGAACGACTTTGACGTTATAGTGAACACATGAGTTCACGACGCCACGACCCCGCGCAGGACACTGCTGTGCCACAGGACGCCGCTGTTCTGCCGGACAGTTTCGAGTCGTCTCCGACGCTCTCGCCCAGCGAGCAGATCGCCGCGGCACTCAAGCGGGAACGTCTGCGCGCCGGTCTCTCGCTCTCGGAGGTCGCGCGGCGTGCAGGCATCGGCAAGTCAACGATGTCCGGGCTCGAAACCGGCAGCGGAAACCCGAGCCTCGAGACGATGTGGGCGCTGGCCGCCGCACTCGACATCCCCCTGGCCCGCCTCCTCGACCCGCCCACACACGAAATCGCGCTGCAGCACGTCGGAGATATGCCGAGCCTGCCGTCGACGACAGCGAACTATGTGGCGACGCTGCTGTCACCATCGCCGACGAACGCACGCCGCGACATCTACTTCATCCAGGCCGAACCGGGTGAGCCGAGGACGTCCCAACCGCATCCGCAGGGGACGATCGAACATGTCATCCTCGGCAACGGGGCTGCTCGCATCGAGGTCCTCGGTCAGACGTATGAGCTCGGTGTCGGTGACTACCTCACGCATCCGGGCGATCAGCCGCATCGTTTCACGGCACTCAAACCCGGCACGAATGCCGTCTTCGTCGTCGAGAGCAGCTGACCCGGAACCCCATCGCTCTGGGAGCTCCCTAACTGCCTCGGGACAGCCGTCCGACTCTCGACTCAGCCATTCGACGACTATTCGACGGCCGGACCTGACTCATCATCGGCGTTCTCGGCCAGTGGCGGGAGTCGAGACTGCGCTTCCTCACGCGTGAGTCCAGCGGCCTGAAGCAGGTCGACGGCGACGGTCCGCAGGAGCAGGACCATCGATTCGTCGTGGATGTCCCAATCGGACTTCGCCCGCGGATCCAGAGTGCCCGCCGCTTCGGACAGGGCCGCCTCGGCGAGGGAACGATCGGTACCGCGACGCAACGCGATCTCGAGCTTCTTCGCCCCGTCGGCCAAGGAGCCGACATAGTCGGCGATGACGGGTTTGCCGACACCCAGCTCGGTGACACCCACGACGCGGCGGGCAATCACCCGCATGGTGCGCATCGCCCGATCGGAGAAGGTGTGGGCGCGGGACAGTCGGGTCACCTCGGCGGCATGGCGACGGGCACGCGCATTGATCTTCGCAGCCTCACGGGAGACCCGCAGCGACGAGCCCCAGGAGTCGATGATGTCCTGGGTTTCGCGGGCACGTTCGAGGGCCCGGTTGGCCATCGTCGAATCTGCCTCGCCCAGAGCCCGTTTCATCATCCTGAGGATGGCGTCGACCTCCTCGAGCATGTCCGCGGCCAGGCGTCGGGGAACCTTTCTGGCATCGCGCGGAATGAGCAGAGCCAGCAGAATCGCGCACACGGATCCGGTCAGCGCGTCGAGGGTGCGCGGGAACGGCATGGACGTGGCGGTGGCCGGGACCACGACGACGTAGACGGACTGCACTGCGATCTGGGTGATGAAGATGCCGCCGGAGTTGAGGATCGTGCCGATCACCAGGCCGATGATCAGAGTCAGCGCGAGCTGCCAGATTCCGGTTCCGTAGACGTTGACGAGGATCTCGCCCACGAGCACCCCGAACGTCGCGCCGATGCCGATCTCCAGAGCGCGGCGCAGTCGCCGGTCGACGACAGGGCCGATGCCGACGGCGGAGGCGACTGCGGCGAGGAACGGATATGGGTGGCCGAGCACGTAGACGCAGAAGGCATAGGCGGCGGTCGCAGCGATGGGGATCTGGATCAGCTGGCCGGAATTCACCCACACGCGCTTGAACCCCAACCGCAGGCGGTGGGAGACGATGTTGAAACCCCGCCGAGGCAGTTCGCTGACTCGAGTCTCCGCCATCAGTCCCCTCTGCCGTTCGCCGGTGCTGTACTCAGAGTACCGGAAATGTGGCATGCTAAAGTCTGTGCGCCGAGGAGGCTATTGAATGACAACGAATCTCACACGAAACGAAGCGCAGAGCCGGACACAGCTGCTCGAGGTCGATGCCTATACGGTTCACATCGATGTCAGCAATGCCGAGACCGATGACAGCACTTACCTCACGCGCACGGTCGTCGACTTCACCGCTCGTTTCGCAGATTCGACATTCATCGACCTCATCGCCGACTCCGTCTCCTCCGTCTATGTCAACGGTCAGCCCCTCTCCCCCACCGAGGTGTTCGACGGTGCGCGTGTCACGTTCCCCGTCCGCGCGGGCCGCAACAGCCTCACCGTCGAGGCGCAGGCCCGCTATTCGACGTCGGGTGAGGGCCTGCATCGCTTCACCGACCCGGCCGACGGCAAGGTCTACCTCTATACGCAGTACGAACCCACCGATGCCAGGCGGGTGTTCGCGAACTTCGACCAGCCCGATCTCAAGGCCCCATTCACGTTCTCCGTGACAGCGCCCGCCCACTTCCAGGTCCTGTCGAATCGGGCCGAAGCGCGCACTCAACCGGCCGGCGGTTCGGCCGGGACCACCTCGGCGGCGGGCTCCCACGACACGAGGTCAGCGTCGGCGGTCACGCACCATTTCGAACCGACGCTCAAGCAGTCGAGCTACATCACCTGCATCACCGCCGGACCCTATGAAGGGGCGACCGACGAATGGACGGACCCGAACACCGGGCAGACCGTGCAGCTGGGCGCATGGACGCGGGCCAGCCTCGTCGATCACCTCGACGCCGACGATATCTTCGCGATCACAAAGGCGGGCCTCGACTTCTTCACCTCGGAATTCGACTACCCGTACCCATGGGGGAAGTACGATCAGATCTTCGTTCCCGAGTACAACCTCGGCGCGATGGAGAATCCGGGACTGGTGACGTTCACCGACTCGCTGATCTTCCGGGACAAGGTCACCGACGCGAACTACGAGTCACGCGCGAACGTCATCCTGCACGAGATGGCGCACATGTGGTTCGGCGACCTCGTGACGATGAAATGGTGGGACGACCTGTGGCTCAAGGAGTCCTTCGCCGACTATATGGGCGGGCTGGCACTCGCCGAGGCGACCCGATTCACCGACGGCTGGGTGACCTTCGCGCTGCGGCGCAAGGCGTGGGCGTACACGCAGGACCTGTACCCGACGACGCACCCGATCGTCGCCGACATCCCCGATGTCGAGGCCGCGAAGCTCAACTTCGACGGCATCACCTACGCCAAGGGCGCGTCCGTGCTCAAGCAGCTCGTCGCGTTCGTCGGCCGGGACGAGTTCTTCGCCGGGTCGAGGTTGTATTTCAAGCGGTTCGAGTACGGCAACACCGAGCTCGCGGACTTCCTCGAATGCCTCGCCGAGGCGGCTCCCGACCGTGACATCGCCAGCTGGGCGAGCGCGTGGCTGGGCACCTCCGGAGTATCCGAGCTGTCCCTGCAGCTGACCACGTCCGATTCGTCGATGGCTTCGTCGTCAGCATCGACGTCGGCTTCGACGTCGGCATCGACCGGAAACGGGACTCAGACCCCGGCGTACGGTGCGAGAAGCGGGGTGCGCGTAGCCTCGAGCACGGGAGCGCGGCTGCGCAGTCCCGACATTGACGAGAATGCGGCCGGTGCCAGGACGGACGGGGCTGCGTCGGACGGTTCCGTGCGGGGAAACTCCCGGGCAGGGAACTCCGCGCCGGAGGCAGAGGTCGAGCCGCCTCGGCGACGGACCGGGTCCGAGACGATCACTCGCGCCACCATCACTCAGGCCGATTCGGCCGAGGGTGCGGCTCTGCTGCGTCCGCATACATTCGAGATCGCCACGCTCGGCCGGTCGGGACGGGAGATCGTGCCGCTCGATACGTTCCGGTTCGAGTTCTCCACCGAAACCGCCGAGGTCGAGCCTCTCATCGGGCGCAGCGCCGGCGTGATCACTCTGCTCAACTACAGCGATCTCGACTATGCGCGTGTGCGACTGGACCCGGAATCGACGGAGGCGGCGGTCACCTCGGCGTCACGGATCACCGATCCCCTGTCGCGGGCTCTGGTGTGGTCGGCGTTGGACAATGCGGTCCGCGATGGCCTCATGCCGGTGCAGAAGTATCTGACTGCCTATGCTCGCAGCCTCGGCAAGGAGAGCCACGCGGGGATCATGGCCGGTCTCAGTCAAACGGCTCTGACCTGCATCGATCAGTGGGTGGCGGATCGGAATTTCGATATTGCGATCACGGGTCTGCTCGGGGCGGCGCTCGATGCGCTGGCGGCAGCGAAGGCAGGATCCGATGCTCAGCTGCATCTGGCGAACCTCGTGCTGGCGCTGACTTCGCGCACGGCGCGGTGCGCGGACGGAAGTTCGGCGGTGGCGATGGGGCGCGGATTCGCCAGTCAGATCCTCGCTGTGCCGGTCGGTGAGGAGATCGACCGCATGTATCCGCAGGCTCCTGGTCAGAACGCCGAGGCGGCCGATGGTTCTGGCGGATCTGGCGGGGCCGGTGGTTCTGGCGGATCTGGCGGGGCCGGTGGTTCTGGCGGATCTGGCGGGGCTCGTGGCTCTGGCGGGGCCGAGCATTCGACTGCGACGCTGCCGTTCCGCGGTCTCGTCAACGATCATGCGCTGCGGTGGAATGCGCTCACTGCACTCGTGTGCCTCGGATGGGCGGATCAGACGGACATTGCGCGGGAGAACCAGTCGGATCCGAGCTCCTCGGGCAGGCTTCACGCCGAAACGGCCAGCGCCGCTCTGCCCCTGCCGATCGTCAAGATCCGCGCATGGGAGGCCATCCGCGAGGCGGGCGCGCTGAGCAATGATGTGCTCTCGGCGATCATCGCCGGGTTCATCGCGCCGAGTGCGCTGCCGCTCATCGAAGACTACGTCGATGAGTATTTCGCGGGGCTGCTGGGATTCTGGACGGACAATTCGATCGAGATCGCGCGTCGCTTGGTGCTGGGTCTCTACCCGAAGTGGTCGGTCTACGAGGATGACGTCGTCGAGAAGACCGATATCTGGCTGGCAGCGAACCCTGATGCGCCTGCAGCTCTGCGCCGTCTGGTGATCGAACGCCGCGACGACCTGGCTCGCGCAATCTTCCTCAAGTCGACGCAGAGTTCTCGCCACTGAGGCTTTTCGGCACCGAAAATTCTCAATGCAGCCGCTTTTCAGCACTGAGGCTTCACATCGCCGGGATTTTTCGGCAATGAGTTTTTTCGCGGCTGAAGCTATTCGTCGCTGAGACACCAGATGGCCGGTACCCCACTTTGGGGCACCGGCCATCTGGTGTGACTGCCGACTGTGAGTCAGCTTTCGGCGTCGGCTGGACTGTGTACCAGCGGTGATCGTGGGATCAGAGGATTCGGCGGGCTCCTGAGAATTCGTTGCCCGAATCCCACTTCTTCCAATCGGTGACGTAGACGTCCTTCGATGCGTTCGGCGAGTGGATCATCTTGCCATCGCCGATGTACATACCGACGTGGTGGACGGTGCCCGAAGGAGTCGAGAAGAAGAGCAGGTCGCCTGCTTTGAGGTTCGATGACGACACGGCTTTGCCGGCCTTCGCCTGTTCTCCCGAGTCGCGGGGCAGGTCGATGCCATGGGCTTTGTAGATCGAGTAGGTGAATCCGGAGCAGTCGTAACCGTAGGCGGAGACACCGGCCCACAGGTAGCGGAGTCCGTCGAACTGCTTCGCGGTCTTCACGAGGTCGTTGCCGCTGGGCTTCTCTGGTTTCCCATCGACGTCGTAGACATCGACATCGTCGATGTCGACCCAGGCGGCTCCGCCTCCGGGGAGGGCAACGCGGACGTCATCGACGTCTTGAGCGATGAGCGGCAAGTCGACATTGAAGCTGATGTCAGCACCGGTGTCCTTGGTGAACTCGATGCCGGTGAGCTCACTCTTGGGTGTGGTCACGACGGCGCGGGGCTGCTCATCGCGGAGCTTTCCGAAGCGATCGTTCTCGACCAGCTGCTTCGTCGGCAGCCAGCCGGGGTAGCCCTTTTTGTTCTTCGGGGTCTTCTGGTCCGCGACGGCGACTTTGGCCCAGCTGCCCTTGGTCTCGAGGACGGTGACTTCCGAACCGTAAGTCGCCTGCGTTTCGGTCTTGCCGGTCAGTCCGCGCCGCACATCGGTGGATTTGAGGTTCTTGTTCCACTTATCGAGGTCGACGGGGTGGCTGAGGGCAGGCTTGTCCACTTTGCGTGGGGCCTTCGGGTCGGTCCACAGCGTCGCCACTGTGACATCGACGTATGCCGTTTCGCCCTTTTCGATTTTTCCGTCGGTGATCCGTTCGAGTTCTTGGCCGGGAACGACGCCCGCCGAGATGTCAGATGTCTTCTCGGCATCGGCCTTGGTGAGACTACTCGACATTGCGGGAGCACCGGCGCCGAAAACCAGTCCGACCCCAAGTGCTGCCGAAACAGCAATTTTGGTACGCATTATTTCTCTTTCGGTCTGCGGACGCAGGGCCCGCGTGGGGGAAGTCTCCGAAGTTGCGCAAGCGCACTCGGCGTACTGTTTTCGCTGCTGACGCGGTCTCCCTCGAGAGGGTGATCGCGCCGACTTCGAGTCACAGCACGGTGGCAATTCTACTGGCTGTCTGATGACTGCCAGCAATCATGACACTGTGACAGGATAACCCGATCAGCCCGCAGTTTGAAGTCCACTTGCTCGAATCGATGCGGAGCCGAGACCTCGGCTCCGCATCGATCGACTGAGGTTCAACGACTCGGCCCACTGGTTTTTCGGGCGAGATGCACTGGTTTCAGGCGGGATACGCTGGCGGCAGGTAGGGCGCGCTGGCGTCAGACGGGGCACGCTGATTTCAGGTGGGGCGCGCTGGCATCAGGCTTCAACGCTTCAGGCGTCGACCACGGTGTTGAGCCGTTCCTTGGTGTTGAGCGCATCTGCGGGATCGAGAAGCTCATCGGCGAGGAGTTCGATCGTCTGGGTTCGACCCGGGTCTTCGCGCAGGTCTTCACCGTCCATGGCTCCGGCGATCGGCTGGATCATGATTTCATCGACTTCGAATCGTTCGGCGAGTTCCTCGAGCTGGGCGGCTGCGGATTTCGGGTCGCCGATGATCCAGTTGCTCGCAAGCTCTTCGCCGACCATGCGCTCACCGTCGCTCATAACGGAGCGGACATCCTCGCCTGCCAAGTGCAGCTTCTCCATCGGCCCACCAGTGCGCATGCGTGACATCTGCAGCATGAACGGCTCTGAACGCAGCTGTGCTTCTTCTTCAGTGGGTGCCACGACGACGTTGGCGGTGACGAAGGTCTGTGGTTCGTCTCCGTAGGCGCCGGGGGTGAAGTTGTCGCGGTAGATCTTCATTCCGGTGGTCGCACCGGAGGCGAAGTGGTTCGCGAAGACGTAGGGCATGCCCAGCTCGGCTGCCAGTCGGGCCGAGTATCCGGAGGATCCGAGCAGCCATGGCAGCGGCTGTGTGCCGGGAACTGCGGCGGGAGTCGCTTTGAGCACATGTTCGCGTCCACCATGCAGCGGGACTCGCAGACCGTCGGGCTGCATCAGGCTGAGAGTGTCGATCACGTGCTGTGGGAACTGCTGCACCGGGTCGATCGTATTTCCTTCACGGTCGACCATCCGACCCTCACCGAGGTGGCCGCGCATTGCCGCTGAAGTGACGGGGTCGGTCCCGGGTGCACGACCGATTCCCAGGTCGATGCGATCCCCATAGACCGCAGAGAGCAGAGCGAAGAGTTCGGCTACGGCCAGAGGTGCATGGTTGGGCAACATGACTCCGCCGGATCCGAGACGGATGCGTTCGGTTCCTTGACCGAGATACATGAGTTCCGGCCCCGGCATCGTCGACGCGATGGACGGCATGTTGTGGTGCTCTGCGACCCAATAGCGGACGAAACCGAGCTTGTCAGCAGTTTCGATGATCTGCTTTGATGCAGCGAACGAATCTGCGGTGGTCTGTCCCTTGCGGACAGAGATCAGGTCAAGGATGGAAAGCTTCATACCGGGTCAACAGTGTTGCTGGCAGGTTCATTCCGCCAACGCGCCAACCACAGGCAGGACCATTCCGGGCAGAGGGAAGTTGTCGTCCGGCGTACATCTGTGCGACCGAACGACGTGCCGTCGGTGTTCAGTTGAAGAGCGTCTCTCCGATCTCGCGCGCGATGAAGCGTGCGTGGAGGATCGGCTTTCTCGCGGGGTCAAGAGACGCCGGCGGCACCCACGCCGGCCGACCGTCGAAGAGCATTTCGCAATACCAATCGGACTTGTCGATCAGGTGGTGATGGGCGCCGCATGCCAACGTGAGGTTGTTGACGTCCGTCTTGCCTTCGTCCGCCCAGGGGACGATGTGGTGGGCTTCGCACCATCCGGGAGGCGTGTCACATCCGGGGAAGGTGCATCCTTGATCGCGGCTGGCGAGGATCGCCAGTTGCTTCTCGGTCGCCAGCCTCCGTTCTGTTGCCAGCGCCATCGACTTGGCTTTCTCACCCATAAGGTGGAAGAACACCGAACCGTTGAGGCCTTCGAGTGCGGCCGAGGTTATCGGGAACGGAGCTTCAACCCCGGTCACGGCTTTGCCGGTCATGGTAGCGAGGTCTTCTGCCTTGGCATTGACAACCAGAGCATAGGCTGCGCCGGCTTTGATCCGGTTCATCTCGATGCTTCCGACGAGGCTGGAGAAGCGTTCGTAGATGCGCTGGCGCACGCTCGGCTGCTGCTCGGCCATTGCGACGAGCGTGCCATCCTCCCGTACCCCGGCCCCTTTGGGAATCTCGCCGTTCCCGCCCATCTGCGGCTGTGTGAAGTCGAGCGAGGGGTCCAGGCAGTCGGAGCGATCGCCGCTCAGCACCTCGTTGAACGTGTCGACGATGGGCTGATCGCTGTCTGCTGGCTCGTCACTGGCGTCGGTTGTCTCGGGGTTGCTTTCGACTCCCTCTTCACCGGTGCCTGCTTCCGACTTGCCATCGGCCTTTATCCTCGAGGTGAGCAGTCCATTGAGGACTCCACCGGTCTCCGCGTCGAGACGGCCTTTGAGCGTCCAGGTTCCGTCCTTGAGCTGGCGAAGGTTGACGTTGAAGTCCTCCCTGTCGGCTGCGTCCTGGGGCTCCTGCCCGTCGGGGTCGATCCAGCCGAGAATCTCCTCGAAGAGTGCGTGGATGTCACGCACTCGAACACTCGGCGCCTTTTCCACGAGCAGACGCTCGGCCTTGAGCCGGTCTTCGCCGGAGACCCTGGGCGGCAGAGACTTCAGACACTTGATGATCGTCGTCGCCTGGTTGGACGACAGAGCCCCATCCCGCAGGGCCGCGGACAAGGTCGGGAATTCCGGCTCGATCGACTCCCCGCTCATGGCGGTGCGCTTGCCGAGGTGCTCGGCGAGCTGGGTTCTGCGGCTGGCTTCCTGTGCGGACACGTTGAGGCGGTGCTGGATCAGCATCCTCGTCGACTTGGCACCGTAGTCGCGCGGAGTCCCGACGCGCTCGAACACTGAAAGCGTTACCACGAACAGGGATTCAGTCAGGCGGCCGAGCGTCTCGAGACCGTCGAGCATGACCACAGCATCGTCAGGACCCATCGGGCGAGTAAAATCGCTGAGCTCGCCCAGCATGCGCTGCAGCTTTTCGACGCTGTCAGTGACCTCGGGAGCAATGTGCTTGAGGTCCGACCAGCGGTACTCGTCGAGCAGCGGGTGCGTGTTCACCACCGCGCCGTTGTCGCCGGTGCCCGCAGTCTCAACCGCTGCGGTCGAGGCCCCGTCGGAAACCGCTGCAGCGCCTTCGGACTCGAGGCGTTCGGTCACGGCTCTGTACCGTTCTGCACGCTCTTCCTCCGCCGCAAGCTCAGCTTCGCGCCTCTTCTGCTGCTCTTCATCGAACCGGGCGAATTTGGCGTCCAGCTCTGCGCCTTCGCGTGCGATCGCCTCGCGACGCAGCTCCGCCTCGAGTTCCTCGCGTGCCTCGCGTTCTTCTCGCGCGGCACGCTGTTCGGGGGTCTCTCCCTCTTCGCGCTTCTTCTTCATCCATGCGGCCTGACGCGCTTCGATCTCTTCTACGCATGCTTTGATCTCGGCCTCCGTCTGAGGCTCGGTCCGCCTGCGCGTCCACAGGCCTTCTCCTTTGCGGAAGTCGCTGCCCTGAAGCGTCGACCGGCTTCCTGCCGAGTCATTGTCAGCGGAGTCGGAAGCAACACCAGAGGTGGAGTCGGAAACAAAGCCAGAAGCGGGGTCGAGTTCGGAAGTGAGATCGAGCGTTTCCGACTCGTCGGCGATGCCGTCGAAACGGTCGGCGAGCGGGTGCCCGGTCAGGTCGAGGCCGGCCTGCTCGAGGAGCTCACGATAGGTCGGGCCAGTGTCGCCAATCGCTTCCGGGGATGCAGCTTCCGAACAAGCGGGTTCTAGGGAAACGGATTGAGCTGCTTCAGATGACGCCGAATGAGCGTCATCGTCGTTCTGTTCGTTATGCCTACGGTCGGGGATGAGAGCCATGTTCTCTGTGTCCGTTCATCATCGTTGATGTCTTCGGCTAGTCTTATTCTAATTCATGATTCGAACAAATACCATACTTTCAATCTGTTTATCTGAATTATTTTTCGTAATGTTCGAGTAGATACGATTTAGAGAGGTTGATTGAAGATAGTTCTCGGCGAGGCGAGATGGTTGCAAACCGCGACGCGGATCGCAGATTCAGCCACTTCGGTGCAGGTGACGGCGCGTCCGTCGCTTGAGTGGAATCCACCCTACGTGGCGGCACTGACGTAGAGAATGTTAGAGACAGGTTCCCGGTGTGACCCAGGCTCTGACTGACCCACCCCGTGGTGTCTTTCCTGTGATCAGTCCACCGGGAGCTTTGTCACCCACCGAAGAGAACCAGCCGGTGGGGACATGACCTCATAGGAGCGTGACTCCGCGACCACGGAGTCTCGTCTACGTCCTGTCTGCCCGACCGACTGGCCCTCACCCCCACCAGTCCAATGGAAGAGGCAGACACCATCATGACAGCACCACAACCGAATGTGTACGCCGGTATCGACACCCACCAGAACACGAACCACGTCGGCATCATCAACGAAGTCGGCAAGAAACTCGCCGACAAAGAATTCCCCACCACCAGCACCGGATACCAAGCACTGCTCGACTTCGTCCTCACCTTCGGCACCATCATCGCCATCGGTATCGAAGGCACCGCCTCCTACGGTGCCGGCATCACCGCCTACCTGCGCACACACAACATCACCGTCAAGGAAGTCATTCGTCCCAACAGACAAACCCGCCGGGGCGGGAAGTCTGACCCCATCGACGCCTACTCCGCAGCCAAGACCGTCGCCGCCGACGGCGATGACCTCCCAGTCCCCAAGCTCCTCGGCGGAGCCATCGACGGCATCCGCATGCTCTTGAAGGCCCGGACGACCGCGATGAAGGCACGCACAGCCGCCACCACACAGATCATCCATTTCCTCACCACCGCACCAGCCGTCGTCCGGGAGCAATACGCCGGACTGACCGGTGATGACCTCCACGCCGCCCTCATCGCAACCCAACCAGTCATCGATGATCACCTCGGAATAGCCCTGCGCCGGCTGTCACTGCGTATCGAGTTCCTCACCGACGAGATCGACACCGCGTACGACCAACTCGATGCCCTCACGAAAGACGTCGCCCCCGCACTAGCAGCGGCGAAGGGCATCGGCCCGGTCTCCGCTGCCAGGTTGCTAGTGACCGCGGGCGAGAACCCGGAGCGCATTACGTCGAAGGCTGCGTTCGCGGCCCTGTGCGGGACCAGTCCGTTGCAAGCCTCGTCGGGGAAAACGAATCGCCACAGGCTCAACCGGGGTGGTGACAGGCAGGCCAACAGTGCGCTGTACGACATCGTGAAGTCCAGGATGTCTAATGATCCGCGCACGAAGGAGTATGTGGCCCGTCGGATAGCAGAGGGCAAGACAAAGAAGGAAAGCATGCGGTGCCTGAAGCGATACGTCGCCAACGAGGTGTATTCCCTGATCACCGATCCACCTGCCGTGCCAACAATTGACGATCTGCGGCCGTTGCGGAAGTCGAGGAAGATAACGCTGAAGACAGTTGCCGAGTATTTCAGTACGTGGGAGACCACGATCTCACGGCTCGAACGCGGACTGACTCGCAATGACGAATTAGCTGATGAGTACCGAAAATATCTGCTCGAAACAGTTTGACATCTATAGGAGCATCACAGAGCCGTCGCCTGTCGCCGGCGCAGGGCCGCCCCCGGTCGTCTGACACAGAGCCGCTCGCGGTCGACTCATGAGAACACTAAGCGAGACGATCTCGCGCGAAGACCCTCCGTCGTCAGCTCTTCATATGGACGCGCTGCCCCTCCGGGCCGAAGAGACTGAGGTATTCGACGCCGTTCTCGTCCGCTCCCCCGAACCAGTGCGGAGTCCGGGTGTCGAACTCCGCGGCTTCGCCAGCACTGAGGGTCATGGTCCGGTCACCGAGGATGAGCGTGAGCCTCCCCCTGATCACGTAGACCCATTCGAATCCGGGATGAGTCTTCAGGGAACCGAGCTTCGGCGTCTGCTTCCCGTCGACGATGTGCTTGAAAGCCTGCACACCGATGGCTCCACGGCTGAGCGGCAGGATGGTCTGATCGTGGAACTTCCTCGGCGAGATGTGGATGCGCGGATCCCCGATCGGCGGAGTCCCCACCAGCTCATCGAGCGGCAGCCCGTAGACTCCGGCCAGCGGCAGCAGCAGTTCGAGGCTGGGCTTGCGCTTGCCCGACTCCAGCCGAGACAGAGTGCTCGTCGACATTCCGGACAGCTCTGCCACCTCGTCGAGGGTGCGCCCCTGCCCCTGCCGCAGACCGCGCAGTCGCGCACCGACTCCGGCCAATGACTGTTGGATGGCCCGCTGCGGATCCTCCGGCGCCGATCCTGCTGACGCGGCCGATCCCACCACCGCAGCCGAACCCGATGCCGATGCCGTTCCTGCTACGGGCGTCGATCCCACCGCCCGCATACCGGCCCGATTCTCCCAATGGTTGTGCTCAGTCATGCTCATAGCATCGCAGAATTTGCCGATTCTGCAAACCAGTTTGCAGAGTTGCGTCTGGGTGTCACATGCTCATAGACACCACGAATCCGATCGAAGCGCCTTGTGCGATTCGATCACCCACTCCAAGGAGCATCATGTCCGCACCAAGCACCCCTGCCAACGCAGCCGCACCACGCAACCCCGATAACGCAGCCGCACCGAGCACCCCAGCCAATCCGGCCGCACCCGATACCTCACATCCATCCGCCTCGAACTCCCCTGACTCCCTCGCTCGCCAAGCCTTCGACGTGGCCGTCATCGGCGGAGGGGTCGCCGGACTCGCCGCCTCGGTCGCCCTGGCACGATCACTGCGCTCCGTCGTCGTCATCGACTCGGGTCAGCCGCGCAATGCGCCGAGCGCGCATGCACATAACGTCCTCGGCCAGGAGGGCATCAACCCGCGAGAACTCATCGCGAAAGGCCGCGCCGAGGCGGAGGGGTACGGAGTCAGCTTCATCGACGCGACCGTGACCCACGCGCACGCAGCCGATCCGAACGGTGCCTCAGCCGTTCCGAACGGTGCCACAGACAACTTGCCCGGCAGCACGATCGAAGACAGTGATCACCCCGCCGAGGCGGCTCCGTCCCATCGATTCGAACTGACCACCTCGGCGGGGGTGGTGATAGCGGCCCGCCGCGTCATCATCGCGACCGGATTGAGCGATGCGCTTCCCGACATCCCGGGGCTCGCCGCAGAGTGGGGCGAGACCGTCCTCCACTGCCCCTACTGCCATGGGTACGAGGTGCGCGGGCAGCGCATCGGCATCATCGGCACGACCGCTATGTCCTACCACCAGGCGATGCTGTTCTCCCAGCTCAGCGACACTGTCACGTTTGTTCGTCACAATGCTGCCGCACCTGATGCGCAGCAGTCGGAGATGCTGGAGAAGCTCGACATCGAGTATGTCGACGCCGCCATCACCGAGGTGGCCCGCACCGATTCGGAAACCATCGTCTCGGTGGGGGCAGCAGGACCAACCCACACAGCCAGCGCTGCGCATGAGCTCGTCTTCGACGCGCTGGCAGTCGGCACGTATGCGCGAGCGAATGCCGAATTGTTCTCCCAGCTCGGCGGCGAGGTCATCGACCATCCGAGCGGAATGGGCAGCTTCATTCCCACGCAGATGGCCGGCCAGACCGATGTGCCGGGCGTGTGGGCGGTCGGCAACAGCGCAGACATGTCGGCGATGGTCGTCGCCAGCACAGCGAGCGGCGTGCTCGCCGGCGCGCATGTCAACGCCGATCTCATCATGGAAAAGCTCGGCTGAGACCAAGACTCACTCCGTCAGTGTGCGGCCTTCACGCAGAGCACGGGCACCACGGCGTCGAGGATGACCTTCTGGATCGTCGATCCCAGAAGGAACTTCCCGACCGGTGTCCGCTTCCTGGTTCCGAGCACGATCAGCTCGGCCCCCACCTCGGTGGCGGTGTCGAGGATCTGCTCGGCCGGGTCGTATTCGCTGCCCATCGTCAGGACGCGGAATTCCACTCCCGACCTGCCCAGATAGTCCTTCACAGACGCGAGCTCACCCTCGCCGAGACGGTAGGAGTCATTGCGCTGGGCCGACCGTGAGGCATTGACGACGACCAGCTCCAAACCGTCCTTCTTCGCCTGCTCGATGCCGGCGTCGAGGGCGGCATGTCCGGCGGGGTTGTTGACGTAACCGACGAGTACTGTCATTTTTCACCTTCGTTGGGTTGAGCTGAACAGATCCGAGTGCGCAGGCCGGGAACCCACCACCTCAGGATAACGAGTCTCGCTGACACGGCGGACAGACCGTGCCCGAAAGCGCGGCCCAGCCTCCGCCAACCGCACACGACGCCGTGGTCACGGCGGAGCGGGACGGTGGGCCGCCTCGGCGAGGGGACGGGTTCACGTCAGTTCTTCGGGGTTGCGGAACCGGGTGCTCGTTCCCTTCGTCGAACGATTCCACAGCCAGGTCACGAACCACAGGACGACGCCGATGCCGACGAGCGCCACCGCGATCTGATACTGGATGAGGTCGTCGAGGCGGGCCCACGGACCGACGAGGAACACACACGTGATGATGCCGATCCACGGCAGAATCGTCGGTGCCTTGAAGTGGTCCTTGCCCGCCTTGTCCTTGCGCAGGATGAGCACAGCGACGTTGACGACGGCGAACACCGCCAACAGCAGCAGCGAGGTGGTGCCGCCCAAGGAGGCTGTGACGCTCTCGGGCAGGATCGTGGTGACGACGAAGATGAGCGCATAGGCGATGAGCGTCGTGAAGATGATCGACACCCACGGCGAGCGGCGACCGGCCAAGACCTTCGCGAACACGGGTGGGAGCACATTCTGCTTCGCCATTCCGTACAGCAGTCGACTGGCCATGAGCATGTTGATCAGGGCCGAGTTCGCGACGGCGAACATCGTCATGAACGGGAAGATCGTATCGATCGGCAGGCCCGGGGCACCCTCGCGGACGACCTCGAGCAGCGGAGTCTCGCTCTCGGTGAGCACGCCGATCGGCACGGCCGCGACGGTGACGATGGAGACGAGCACGTAGATGATGCCGGTGATCGTCAGCCCGGAGAGCATGATCTTCGGGAACACCCTCGGGTCCTTCGTCTCCTCGACCATGTTCACCGAGTCCTCGAAGCCGACCATGGAGAAGAAGGCGAGCGCAGTGGCGCCGGTGACCGCGAGGAAGACGCTCTTATCGCCCTCGGTCTCGAAGATCATCACGCGCGAGAAGTCGGCATCGCCGGAGCCGAGTGCGAAGAACCCGACGACGATGACCAGCAGCAGGCCGCTGAGTTCGATGAGGGTGAGGACGACGTTGAACCACACGCTCTCCCCGACACCGCGGAGGTTGATCAGCGCGATGAGCGTGAGGAAGGCCAGCGCAATCCACATCACCCCGGTGCCCGATATGTCCCAGCCGAAGCCGGCCACGAGGTTCGCGGCGAAGACGTTCGATGCCGTCGACGCTGAGGTGATTCCTGAGCTGAGAACCGCGAAGGCGACGAGGAACGTCACGAAGTGGATGCCGAACGCCTTGTGTGTGTACAGCGCGGCACCCGCGGCATGCGGGTACTTCGTCACCAGCTCCATATAGGAGAACGCGGTGATCAGCGCGATGAGGAAGGCGAGGATCACCGGTGCCCATCCGGCACCTCCGACTTGCCCGGCCACCTTGCCGGTCAGCGCATAGACGCCGGTTCCGAGGATGTCTCCGACGATGAACAGAAGCAGAAGCTTCGGCCCCATGACCCTTTTGAGGGTCTCCGGCTGCTGGCCGTCACCGGGGTCGATTGTGGTCGTGGGTTCCTTATCGCTCACGATTCCTCCGTGTCCAATGCGGCTGCTGTGCCGCATACCTGGCAACCCTGACTGTGGTCAGAGCCTCGCCCAGTATGCCTCAGACTCAAGCCTCAGACACATGTTTCAGTCTCGGACCACAGCGAGAAACGCCGAGAACAGGGCCTTCGCATCACGTTCGCTCTCCGGCCCGAGCTCCGTCGCCTCTTCCAACAGGGTATCTTTGTCGAACCCCAATGTCTGCAGTTTCGCCGCGTCCCAGCGTTCGATGTTCGCCCGCGTCGACTCCGGATGGAACTGCGTGCCCCATGCCCGACCGACCCGGAACGCCTGGAATTCGCAGGCTTCGCTCCTGGCCAGCAGCGTCGCTTCCTGCGGCAGCGCCACGATCCGATCGACGTGGCTTTCGACGAACGACGTCTGCTCCCGGATCGCGGAGAACACGGGGTCGGCGGCCGCCTCGGCGGTGGTGTCGATGCGTGTGTACCCCTTTTCCGGAGCGCCGGTCCGTGTCCGCACATCGCCGCCGATGACGTGGGCGATGAGCTGCCCGCCGAGGCAGATCCCCAGCTGCGGCAGGTCCGTGTCCAGGGCGCGGCGAACGAGCTCGGCCTCAGCGGCCAGCCACGGTGCCCGATCGGTCTCATCGGGCATGTATCCGCCGCCGAGCATGACGAGCCCGTCATAGGCGTCGAGCTCGGCCGGCTGCGGCAGCGGCGAGACCCCGCCGATCCGCAGATCGAACTCAACGTTCTCGCTGATCATCCACTGGGTCAGCAGCCCCGGCTGGGAATCGATGTCATTGACGACGAC